>CAWKAM010000018.1:0-55807 GCA_963847605.1 uncultured delta proteobacterium
ACAGCTTATCACTTCATACCATATCGTGACACATAGTACGAAAGCTATGGTTTCAGTCTCTGTCCCTCACCTTGACAAAACCAAGTACGAGCTTAGTTATAGTGGAGTTCAAAGCACATCCTTAAAAAGGAGAAGATCAAATGGATAAGACAATGGAAAAATTTACAAAGAAGTCAACGGGTAAATCAACGGCAAGGACAGTGGGACAGACATTAAAAAAGGCTGAAATCAAAAGTTTTGGCAAGCCTGATGAGGTGCGAACATTTCCACTCGGAAAAGTGGAATTGATAAATATTGGCGGGTCCACCATCGGACGTGCCACATTCGAGCCGGGATGGAGGTGGTCAACATCAGTGAAGCCATTGGTGAACACCAAGAGCTGCGAAGCACCGCACTTCCAGTACCACATCTCCGGGACATTGAAGGTTGTCATGGATGATGGAACAGAATTTGAATGCAAGGCCGGTGATGTTTCTCTATTGCCAATGGGGCATGACGGCTGGGTTGTCGGAGATGAACCTGTAGTCACGGTGGACTTCCAAGGGATGACCTTTTACGCGAAAGAGAAGCATGGAAGATAATAATGAACCTGCATGTCCTGGAAGAGGGTGAACCCTAAGCATAATGACCGAGATGTTGTTATGGGCATTATGAACCTCAAAGATAGATTAGAGCCATAAGATCTAGCATCGGGTTCGACTAGGGGGTTTGTATGTGGAAGAGGGTATGTCTGCTAATCTGTCTATTCTGTCTACTATTTCTACTAATTGGATTCACTGCTCAATCACAAATTATCCTACATGAACAAACAACTATGCTTCTTTTAGGTACTGGGCTGATCGGGCTTTCAGGGATTATAAAGAAGTCTCAAAAGGTACATACTATATAGATGGGATATTATAGCAGGGTCCAATAAAAACCCTGCCTTTTCTTATACTCTCTTGAAAATAACTTTCTCTATTAGCATGGAGACTACTGCAATAGATGGACGCTTTATAAAAGCCCGAAAACCAATAATCTCGAAATAAGATCTATGAGAAGATCAGGTCTGCTCTGGGTGTGACACTAGCACTAACGATATCTATTCTTTTCGTAGATTGATTTTAGGTTGAGATTTTATTTATCAGACTCCCTTTGTAGGACTCTAGCTTTCTCACCTCGGGGTGTTAAAGCTGCCAGCACAATAGCTGTTATAAAAAGTGCGGGTACATCACCCATGAGATGACCATGATTCTGAGGATTAACGAGTGACTAAACTGTCATGATCCCGCCATGCACAATGCTTGACCAGACAGTGAACCAGATGAGGCTGAGATGAGCAAGCGGATTTCGGGATGCAATGATCAGGAATACACCCAGAGTCGCATATATTCCGACAATCATCTGAAGGTAGTCTGATTGGCCTCCTGAATGCCATACCCAGTCTGATGGTCAGATATAATTTTCTCCTTTCTCTAAGGGCTATCCGGGAATAGATTATCAGATTGAACATCTACTTATAGGTTAAGTTTTGGTCTGATTATGTCAAGGATAGGTTAGTCATTTAGGACAGCAGTGATAAAATGTGATACATGATTAAAAGGGATCATAATTAGATGGGTTGGAGAACAGGATGAAGCTTGAACCGTTGTTGCTCGGGCGAGTATCACGCGTGCTTTTTGGAGTTGGGACCTTTGTGTTGATCCGGGCTGTCGGTGTGGATACCCTTACATTTATAGGCACGGGGGCTCTGGCGTTTTTGGGTGCTTCGTTTCTCATCGGAGGACTCATGAGAAATCCAGGATGCGAACTCACTGCGATTCCTAACCTGTTCCGTTCAAAAGAGAACCAAATCCATACCAGGTGACTGATCTGGACGCCCTTGGACAGGGCGGAACATTATTTCCGTAAACGTGACGGGTGTCGTAACAAAAAGGCTATATAGAATTAACAAACAGGAAGATTAAAACAGACTGAAGATTACTGCAATAAATGATCGGTTTCAAAAAACCTGAAAAACTGATGATCTTGTGCCATAATCACTGCATTGATATTATTATAAATTTATAAACATAATCTTTACTCGTCGATGAGCCAGATGAAGTACACATAGCTATAAGCACACTTCACTCAAGACAAAGCAGAGACAACTTCGATTTCATCACGGTTTTGAAATCTCTGAAAACTGAAGATCTGGTGTTAAAACATACGAAACTTACAGCTTCATACCAGACCGTAGGTCCTGTCCTGTAAGTTCTGTAAAAAGGTAAAACGAGCCAAGTGCAACTCCGATAATAGGCGTAGCGACCAAACTAACGCTTATAAGGAGGTACGAATGGCTCGTGTTGTTGATGTTAAGGGGTTGTTGGGCATTTGGCAAGAGGCGACCGGGGAAGGAGAAGACGGTCTTTTGAAGTTGATGCAGAATGTAGTGCAGCGAGTTCTGGGAGAAGAGTTGACAGCACATCTGCAGGCGGAGCCTCACGAGCGAACAGAGGAAAGGGCTGGCTATCGCAACGGATACAAGCCAAGGACCCTGACGACTCGACTTGGACGTATGGAGCTTATGGTGCCGAAGGACCGTGAGGGACGGTTTCAGACGGAACTGTTTGAACGCTATCAACGAAGCGAGAAGGCGCTGATGATGTCCCTGGTTGAGATGTATGTACATGGAGTATCCACCCGGAAGGTGAAGGCCATTACGGAAGTTTTGTGTGGTCTGGATATATCGAAGACCCAGGTATCCCGATTGGCGCAAGGTCTGGATGAAGAGATACATACCTGGAGGTTCAGGAAACTGGAGAAGGAATATCCCTATCTGGTTGTAGATGCACGATATGAGAAGATCCGGATCAACCATCAGGTAGTAAGTCAGGGGGTTCTCCTGGTTGTAGGTATTGGCTCGGATGGATACCGGGAGATCCTGGGGACGTGGGTAGCTGATTCCGAGAATGAGACGAGTTGGTCAGAGGTATTCAAGGAGCTGAAAGACAGAGGCCTGAAAGGTGTACGGTACGTAGTTTCTGATGACCATGCTGGATTAGTGAAGGCCATCGGTCGTCATTTTCAGGGGGCGCTCTGGCAGCGCTGCCAGGTGCATTTTGTACGGAATATCTGCTCCCTGGTGAGCAAGAAGGACCGGTCCAGGATCATAGAGATGCTCAGGGAGATAACAATGGCCCAGGGGTACGATACAGCACGGAAACGGATGGACGAAACCATTGAAGAACTTGAGAAGAGTCATCCCAGGGTTGCGCAGATGTTGGAGGAGCATGGGGAGGATATCCTTACAGTCTATCAGCTTCCTGTATGGCAGCGCAGGGGTATGAAATCTACCAATATGCTGGAGAGGTACAATCAGGAACTGAAGCGCAGGACCAAGGTCGTCAGAATCTTCCCGAATCAGGAGTCCTGTCTGCGGCTGGTAACTGCGTTGGCGATAGAAATGACTGAGGAATGGCTGGGCCGCCGATACCTCATCTTCGAAGATGAGGTATCGGTCAGGAAGACGGAGGATCTTCTCGCAGCATAGTGCCTATATCGGAGAAGCTAATTTACAGACAATCGGGGACTTGACTCAGACCGTATCAAATGGTATGTAATCTATGGTATTGCATGACCCTCTTTTTTTGTAGATTATGAAATGTAATCTATGATTTTTCATGCCCATCATTTGTGATGATTATGAAAAGAAATCTATGCTCTGGAATAACCATTGGCCTCGGCACAAGATCTATACATTAAGAGTAAAGCTCAATGCGCTTATACGATAATTCGACAAGTTACAAGAAACTAAAATTCTTCACAGCATTGGAGATCACAAAAATTCTTATATTATTACTGTCTGGGTCTACTGGTATTAAAAAAAAACCAAGACGTTGAGGATCATAGCCCACGGTAGATCCTCGGAGCACTTCGCCATCAGTAAAGATAAGCTCTACCCGGCGGCCCTGAACACGATCACCTGGAATAAATTCTTTTCTCTCATTATATTCCTCGTTACCCTCAAAAGTCTTAACAAAGAACACGGCTTTGATCTCTTTCATCTCCAACAATATTGATTGATTATGCGAAGGCCCATTAATATTCTCATAGAGATGAAAATTCAAGGAAGTTGGATTGAAATCATGGGTATAACCCTTTTCAATTTTACCATTTTTTAAATGTATAACAACTTTTACTGGCTCCATTATGCCTCCCTATGTGTGCCTTTCAGTCGTATAATATTATAGTATCTATCGTCCTGATATGACTAGAAACTTTACTATAATTTGATTATTGAAGGTTTCCTGATGTAATCTCCGCAAACAGTCACATCATGTCAGAATATGGATTTGACACATTTCATCTCGGTTTTGAAATCTCTAAAAACCAATGATCTTGGGTTGAGACCTACATAATTGCCAATGGCACGTGATCTTCAGTTTGTGTCAACCAGAAATTACTTCAAGTAATGATCAATAATTATGTCTATAAGTTTATATACCCATGTAAATTTACCTCTTGTTCAACATCCCAATTGCCGATAACGACAAAGCATGGAAAAAACATTTACAATTGAGGAGTTCCCCTTTCCATTGGTGATGATGGATGTAATCAAATCCCAGTTTACAGGCATCATCTTCGTATCCTCAGGGCAATGGAAGAAAGGCCTCATCGTTAAAGATGGCATACTCTGCGCGATCCAGTCCAACAGAACCGATGAGCTACTGGGGAACATCCTTGTTGGGATGGGGCTGATCTCAGAAGAGGAGAAAGCATGGTCGCTCAACATCTCTCGCTCAGAGCGTAAGAAGCTAGGTGTCATCCTCCTGGAAATGTTCCTACTCCAGCCCATGGAGATCAATGAAGCACTCAGGCTTCAGACCGAGAAACGATTTATGGATATCTTCTCATGGGAAAGTGGGACGATCCAGAAAGTATCTAAGGACGACATCAACAAACAGCCCGATATGAGCAAGACCGACATGACACGTCTCATCCGCAAGGCCGTCATTGAGCATACACCTTTCTCATGTGTCATCAAATCACTCTCCCCTTTTGCAGATGCCACACCCATGATCATGGTTGATACCCTTACGGGAGATACCAGTATCGACATGGCGGATATACGCCAGTATACGGTCGCTGAAATCCTTCTCCTGGGTCAAGAGCCCTCTCGGGCACTGCTAAGCCTCTATTGCACTGGAGATATCAGCTTCGAGGAAAATAAGTATAAAGCCCTCATTGACACACTTCGTACTAAGCTTAAAACCATGAAAGACCAAGATCCTTTCCAGGTCCTTGGGGTGGACATACTTATATCCGATGGAGGCCTCAAGAGGGCCTACATAAATGTAGTCAAGGCCAATCATCCCGATATCTACGCCTATGCCGATGATTCCGAAGTGAAATGGGTAGCAAACGAAATCTTTACCGAGATCCAGAAGGCCTACACCATCATCAGCAAATTACGTGAGGGTAAACCGGTTGAAGAACCCCAGAGCCTCCCGGCTGAGATCATGTTCAGTAAGGCCACCGAACTGTTGAAGGCCAGGGACTATGGGAACGCCGTCGACAACTTCAAGCTGTGTGTGATGATGAGGCCTGACGAGAGGCTCTTTGTAGAATCATATGTGAAGACCCTGTTCCTGAGACTGCAGAAAACCGGGTTCGGCAACCTCCTGGAAATCAAGTCAGTTATTCGAGAAGGGCTGAATCGCTTTTCCAACTCGGACACCCTCTGGCTAATCTATGGGTGGGTCCTCAAGAAGGAAGGGTCAAGGAAAGCAATCGAGGCATTCCAGAAGGCCCATGAGATCAACAAAAACAACATCTATGCCCAGCGCGAGCTGCAGTCATACCAGATGAGTGAAAAACAGTAGGGGTCTGTCGCTGCAATTCCCTGATCTTTGCCGCTGATGCTTGACGTAATGAATATCTCTGCGATAAATCATCGTTCGCAATTACAGGAGATCAATAATAGATCTCAAGATATAATCTCTCGTATCAAACCAAATCAGATTCTGCAGTTACCAGTGTATGATCATATCTTGGTTATTATAAAACAATCTCTACAATCCAATCTTTGAACAACTTCATCTCACAGGCCCACGACAAAGCAGGTGAGCCCTTCTGAGGTACATTTCTGTTCATACGACTTGGCAAGATCGATGGAGGTAAATGCACCGAATCGGACACGATACACGGTGTTACCATAAACCTGTGCCTCCTCGACATTGGGGGTGTATCCCTTGGACTCAAGCATGCTTGCCAGCTTCAATGCATTGTCCTTGGCGGAAAAGGCACCGAACTGTAAGGTATATTTGCCGCCCGAATAGTATCTTGGCATTTCCAAAACTTCGACCTTCACCCGCGCAAGGCCGCTATCCACCATGCCGAGCTGCTGGGCGGCCCCGTAGGACATATCGATGATCCTGTCGCCGACGAACGGACCCCGGTCATTGATGAGGCAGATAACCTGCTGTCCGTTATCAAGGTTGGTTACCCTCACCTTGCACCCGAGCGGGATGGTCTTATGGGCCGCAGAAATACCATACATGTTGTAACGCTCGCCCGAAGACGTGGGCTTGCCATGGAAGTCTTCTCCATACCAGGAGGCCGTGCCTGTCTCCACGTATCCTTGACCTGGTCTTTGATAATGGGCACAACCGGAAAGAAGGATTATGATGACAACAACAAAACCAAAATGATTAAACCTCCAGATATCCCTCGATCTCATGAATAAGCTCCTTAATAGGACGTTCATCTATGATGCTGTTCTGATCATCGATGAGCCCTTTGGTCCTGAATGTATCCAATGCCCCTTTATACACCGGCAGGCACAAGGACTCGAACCGCTTGATCTCCCCTTTTTTAAACATCCTGGTGGCATGGCGGTTGATGACTTTCAGGATGTCCTTATTGCTTACGCCCTTGACCTTCTCGATGTTCCTGGCCACGCAGAGGTATGACTCCAGGTAGTTCTCAATAAGGCCGGCGTACATTTTGAGGATATCAGAGGTCCCGGTGCTTCCTGCATAGTGCCCTTTAGTAGTCTTGACAATCCCTGTTTGGGTCATGAACTGCAGCGCCTTCTCCACGCTCTGTCTGTTGAGAATAAACTCGTTTTCCAGGAGGGCGGCCAGGTTCCTGACCTTTTCCTGAAATGCCTTCTCGACAATTCCATCGGAATTCTTGAGAAGTATAATTGCAACAACCGATGCCGGGACAAAGAAGTTCAGGATGGTATTCTTGTAATATTCAAGGTGGATACGGTCTTCACTCTCCACGGTGATGAGGTTCGATTCCGATTCTCCTGAGCCTTCGTCAATGTTGATGAGGCCTTTGCTTTTCATGAGTGACAGCGCTTCACTGAAGGCATCGTCTTCATTGATGAGGGTGGAGGCGAGGTTGCAACCGTGATGTTTGAGGTATTCCAGGAAGGCGTGGAAGCCCTTTTTTAAGGACTCCTCTTCCATTGATGTGTCCGAACTCATAAGTACACACGACAAGAGCGCAAACGGAGTGGCCACGGTCTGCCCATAGATGGCCGAGATGATGTCATCCGCTACATTGTCGAAGAAGACTTCTTTCTGCCCGGTATCCATTTCTGAATAGGCCGACCGGCCTTCCATGTATTCGTTGAGCGCAATGGGCTTGGCAAAACGGATATACACCTTGCCGTAACGGTTCTTCAGGACAGAGCCTGCTTTCAGTAACTGCCAGAAGCCCTCTTTCTCCTTGGGTGCGCCTTTCATTTCCCTTATGTACGAGTTCTCCTCCACCACCGTATCGTAACCCACATAGACCGGGACGAAGATCACGTCCCTGCTTACTCCGGATTCCCAGCCCTGGATGATCATGGATAGCAGCCCCTTCTTGGGGAGCATGAGCTTGCCGGACCGGCTCCTGGTACCCTCTATGAAGAACTCCAAGGGTATGCGCTCGCCCAGCAAAGTCCTTACATAGGCACCGAAGGTCTGGGCATAGAGGGGGTTGTCTTTGAAGGTGCGTTTCATGAAGAATGCACCGCCCTTCCTGAACAAGGTTCCAAGAGGAAAGAATGAAAGGTTGATGCCTGCAGCAATGACGGGAACGCTCATCCAGTTCTCATAAAGACAGTAGGATAAGATAAGGTAGTCGATATGGCTCTTGTGGCAGGGTACGTATACCAGAGAACCTTTTCTTGCCATATCCTTGACTGACTGGATACCCTTGGGGTCGATATCCACACCGTCGAATATGTTGTTGAAGACCCAGGTAAGCGACCTGTCGAGAATGTTAATGGCGGCAGGTGACAGGTCTGCAGCGATCTGGTCGAGGTTGCGTTCTACGGAGTCTTCGAGTTCATTAAGGGATTTTCCTGATTCAAGAGAGAATGACTTCAGGAAGGATTGGAGCATGGGATCGCGGATAGTCTTCTTGATGAGAAAGGACCTGTCGCGGATGGGCGCACCCGAGATATTGCTGCCCAGCACTGCCAGCCGGTGGAGCAGCTCGCTCCTGAGTTCGGTTGCAATCTCTTCAAAAAATTTACGCCCGGTCTGCGCCTGCTTGAGCTCCTCGGCCAGGTTGATGGGCTCGCCATGTTCTACGAAACCATGTTCCCTGCCCCTGAACAGGGTGATGAACTTTCTGAAACCTGTAACCCGCACCTGTTCCTCGTCGGAGGTGTCTTTAAGCTTGAGCGGGGAGCGCTGATAGACAATGCGCTGTGGTACGAGGAAAATGGGCATGTCCGTCTCCCGCTGGATCTTGAGGAGTTCCAGGATAGGATCCGGTCTTTTATTGGATGGTTCGCTCCCCAGAAAGAGCAGGGATGCGTTGTGCCGGTTCTCCATGAAGCCCTTGTAGAACCCATGATCGAAAGGTGTCGATCCCACGAGCTTGCTCAGCAGGCGTCTGAGGATCTTCAGGAAAGGCTGGAACAAAGGGTAGGTGCTCCCGAAGATGAGATCAGGGGAGGGCAGGCCGTCCCTCTTCAGCCTGAAGTTGAGCAGCAGGGCATCCATGGCGCTCTTGGAGCCATGAGCGAACACGATATGGCCCTGAGAGGCAAGCGAAGTGATTGATTCCTTGTAGAGCTCCGGGATGTTGATCGGGGAGAAGAGGCCCCTGATGATGGGCCTCAGCAGCGGCCCATATATGCCCTCAAAGATAAAAGGCGAGTCCTTTTCACTCTCCGTCATGTAGGTGATTATAGAACAGCACTTTGGCAATGGGAAGATCAATATGATGAAGGGTTTCGCTTGGCTCCACCCGCCCTACATGTTGCCTGTGAGAAATGATACGATATTCTCGATATCCTTCCTGCTCAGGCCATTGATCCCCTCCAGGTCTTCCGGGGTGATCTGCGAGAGGTCTCTCAGGCGGGAGGTGTGTATGAGCAGGGCCTTGGCCTTCTTGGGTCCGATACCCGGGATGCCCTCAAACACCGATGCAGACTGTTTGGAGCGCAATCGGCGATGATACTGTACGGCAAAACGATGAGCCTCGTCCCGGATCTGCTGGAGGGTGCGCAAACCCGCGCTTCGCTCGGGCATGTGGACCGCATCCTTTCTGCCTGGAAGGAAAAACCGGTCGACCTTGCCGCCGCGGGCCTTGGCTATGGACACCACCGGCATTTTGGGGGAACCGAGCTCTTCAAGCACCTTCAGGAAGACGCCCAGCTGGCCTTTTCCGCCGTCTATCACGATGAGATCGGGTCTGGTCTCATCATGGGTAAGCCTGCGCTCGAAGACCTCCTTGAGCATGGCAAAGTCATCCTGGCCGACAATCGTACGGATGCGGTAGTGGCGATAGAGCGTCTTGTCCGGTTCACCGTCCATGAACACCACGCGCGAGCCCGTGGCCGATCCCCCCTGGAGGTTGGATATATCGTAACACTCCATCCGGTAGGGGATGGAGCCCAGGTGGAACGCCTTGGCAATATCTTCCAGGGCAGAGGTGTCCGAACCCCGGGAATGGGTTCGGGCGTTGTCCCGGGCGATTGCAATCCACTGGAGCGGGCGTCCCCTTGTCGGTTTGGAGATCCGAGCATGAGATCCCCGCATATGAGAAAGGACCTTTTCGAGCATTGTCTTTGATTCAGGCAGGGTATCGGTATAGATCCGGGCGGGTATTTCCTGGTGTGTCAGGTAAAACTGGAGGATCGCACCGGCAATGATGTCATCATCCCCCACATCCTTAAAGGTATAATTGAAGCTGTCGCTCAAGTTTCCCTTTATTATGCACACTACGGCGATCTGTATTACGTTTTTTCTCTGGAAGAAGGCAAACACATCGGTGTCGGCGCCGGTGTGGCCCATCACCACCTGGGGGGTCAGGGTGGACCTGATAGCTTCGATCTGGTCGCGGATCTTTGCAGCCCTTTCGAAATTGAGGTTGTCCGACTCGATCATCATACGTTCCTGAAGCATCTTCTCAAGGTCCCGGTTCCTGCCTTCGAGGAATGCAATGAGGTCCCGCACGGTCTGATCGTATTCCTTATGGATCGTCTTGTAAACGCACGGCGCCATGCACAGTCCGATGGAGTGAAAGATACATGGCCGGCTCCTGTTGGCGAAGAAGGTATCCGTGCATCTGCGTATGGGGAATATCCTGCCGATGGCACTCAGGGTATTTCTCGTAGACCGGGCTGAAGAATAGGGGCCGAAGTAGCGCGCTGAATCCCTGGCGACCTTTCTCGTGATGGAGATCCCGGGCCATTCGCTATTGGTGGTCACCTTGATGCGGACATAGGTCTTGTCGTCCTTGAGGTCGATGTTGTAGCGGGGCTTGTGGGCTTTGATCAGTTGGTTCTCCAGGAGCAGGGCCTCTGCCTCGTTGCGCGTAAGGATGTAATCGATTTTATCCGTCTTGTCCACTATCCGGCCGGTCTGGAGCCTGTTGTCCTGGCCGAGGTAGGATCGCAGACGGATCCTTAAATCCTTGGCCTTTCCTATGTAGATGATCCTGCTTGATGCATCCCTGAGGATATACACACCCGTGGCCTTGGGCAAACCTTTGATGATATCTGCTGTCAGCGCCATGATCATATGATAACATCTAACATGTTCATAGGCAAAGCGCGCTTGACGGTGCAGGATGCCAAGCAAAATAAAGAAGTCCCCCCCTTTGATTAAGTTTTATTGGCAATGATATTTTTTGGGGGATGTGGTTCAATAGAGGAGATAAAGAACCATAATACTCTGGGAATTTTGATACAACAGATGAAAGTGATATACGGTCTCGGCAACCCTGGCAGGAGCTATGAACTCACCCGACACAACGTGGGCTTCATGGTGGTGGACCTCCTTGCCCGGAAGTGGGGCATCCCCATGAAGAAGAAAAAAGCCGATGTCATCTACGGCATTGGCAAAGTAGCAGGCACTGAAGCCATGCTCGCCAAACCCCAGACCTTCATGAATGTAAGCGGCGCCCCCATGGAAGCCCTTGACATCGATTCTGAAGATATCATCGTGATCCATGACGACATGGACATCCCCCTGGGCCAGGTGCGGGTGAAGACCGGCGGCGGTACCGGCGGTCATAAGGGGCTCAATTCCATAAAAGGTGTTCTTTGCACCGGAGAGTTCATCCGCATCCGCTTCGGCATCGGCAGGCCGCCCGAAGGCGTGGACCCCAGTGACTACGTGCTCGGACGGTTTCTCAAAGAGGATCATGATATTGTGCAGGAACAGATCCACAAGGCCGCCTCTGCAGTTGAACTGTGCCTCAAGGGAGATTTGACTAAAGCCATGAACACCTTCAACAAGCGGGTAGCTGGAGAATTAAAAGAGGGTGATTAGTGACTAGTGAATAGTGACTCGTGGACAGCGTAATCCACCTGTAGGCGCCGAGTTAGAGTCGCGTACTTTTATAGGTTGTATCCTTTTCACAGCCCATTGTTCTCACCACGAAGGATACGAAGAGCACGAAGATAATCATAGAAAATCAGAACGGACACTCGTGGATCTCTTGCCCCAGTCGGAGATTTCAAGAAGATTCTTTTTAAAGGTATCTTTAAGAGAAACCTCACCCCAATATCCCTGTCTCCGTGGAAGTGGCGCTGGCTGCAGGGAGGTAGAAACGCTCGGCATAATCCTTGACCATGCGGTCCGCGATGAAGCGCCATCCAAGGCTTTGCATGGCATGCTTCATCCGCTTGACCCACAGGGAGGGGATGCCGTGGACGTCTCTCTGGTAGTAGAGTGGGATAACTTCCTTCTCGATGGTTTCGTAGAGATACTCGGCGTCCCTGGCATTCTGCACGGCCAGGTCGTTGTGCATGCCGCCGTGGCCGATGGCAAAACCGTTTTGGCCGTCGTAGGCCTCGTTCCACCAGCCGTCCAGCACCGAAAGGTTAAGCCCGCCGTTCAAGACCACCTTCTGGCCGCTGGTGCCGCATGCCTCCAAGGGCCTCCTCGGGGTGTTCAGCCACACATCCACCCCCTGCACAAGGTGGCGCGCCACGTTGTAGTCATAGTTCTCCACGAATACGATGCTGTCCCTGAAGTTCTTGCTGTAGCTGAGCTGGGCTATCTTCTGCAGGAGCAGCTTTCCTTCGTTGTCCATGGGGTGCGCCTTGCCGGCAAAGATGATCTGGATCGGGCGGCGGGCGTCATTGATCAATTTGGTCAGACGCTCGATCTGCGATAGGATAAGATCTCCCCGTTTGTACGTGGCAAACCTGCGTGCACACCCGATGGTCAGTACATCCGGGTCCAGGATATGCTCGATCTGTTTTGCCATATCACGCTGCCCAAGACGCTCTGCCTGAATCTGCAGGCGCCTCCTGACGAAGCGGATGAGGCGCATCTTCAGGCTCTGGTGCGTCTCCCACAATTCCCCGTCGTCGATCTCGGAGATGTTTTCCCAGATATCCGGGTGCACCATCCGTGTGGCCCAATCCTGACCGAGGCGAGTCTGAAACAGCTGATACATCTGGGGTGCCAGCCACGACAGCACATGAACGCCGTTGGTAATGTGGCCGATGGGCACCTCAGATTCGGGTCTCTCGGGCCAGAGGCTGTTCCACATGAGGCGGCTCACGGTTCCATGTATCGCCGAGACGCCGTTTGCCCGGCGAGAGCTCTTCAAGGCGAGGACCGTCATGCAGAAGGTCTCTGTCTTGTCATTGGGATCGACACGCCCCAGGGCCATGAACTCTTCATGGGACAGCCCCATTCTTTCCCGGAAGAGGCCAAGATGTTCTTCGATCAGATCCGGTGAAAACCGGTCGTGACCGGCGGCAACAGGGGTATGCGTAGTGAAGACGGTATAGAGTGAAACCCGCCGGTGTGCGCGCTTGAATGGAATCTGGTCGTACTCCATGATCCGGCGGACCTCCTCGAGGATTGCAAAGGCACTGTGCCCTTCGTTTAAGTGAAGCACTCCGGGAAAAAGATTCAGCCCTTGTAAAATACGCGCACCACCGATACCCAGCAGCAGTTCCTGTCGGATACGTAATTTATTGTCGCCACCGTACAACCGGCACGTCAATTCACGATCTTCCTGGGAGTTGCCCTCTACGTTTGAATCGAGCAGCATCAGGCGAATGCGGCCCACTTGAATCTGCCAGACACGGGCAAGGAGCGGGGTGCTCCTCGTATCAACCCGTACAACCAACGGCTGTCCGTTCAAATCCATAACCTCTTGCAGCGGCAACTTGCCGACATCCAGATTGACATAATTCTCTTCCTGCCAGCCGTCCTTGTTCAGACGCTGGCTGAAATAGCCCTGCTGGTAGAGGAGCCCGATCCCGACCAAGGGAATTCCTAAGTCAGAGGCGCTCTTCAGATGGTCACCAGCCAGGATGCCAAGCCCGCCGGAATAGATCTGCAGCGATTCATGCAGCCCGAACTCGGCAGAGAAATAGACGACCGGCCGGTTGTTGAGATTGCCGCAGTGTATTGCGCCCCATGTCTTCTGCAGATCTATATACTCATTCAGCCGTCTAAACGCGTAGTTTATCCGGCTGTGGAGCACCAGCTCGGAGGCACGCTCCTCAATCTGTGCCGGCGTTATCTGCTTCATAAAGGCAACCGGGTTGTGTTCGACCTGTCGCCAGAGATGGGGGTCCAGGTCGGTGAAGATGCTGATAACCTCCGGATGCCATGTCCACCACAGGTTGTCAGCCAAGGCCCGAAGACGTTTGTAAAGATTGATGTTCGTATCTGTCATAAGTTAACCTCTCATATTCAAGTGTAGAGTGCCTGTTACGACAATCATAAATAAAAACAGTTATCATTTATCATTAAAACAGGGGACGGAAAATGGTAAAATATGATTTATTCAGTATTCATAGCCTTGAGAGATTGTGATAATAAAAGGCTTCTATGATTGAAAAGATACCGTTCATGCACCGGCAGAGGCTGTACAACATCATCATCGAGGACGACATTACCTTCACGGCCCTGCACCATATCCTGGATGACCTCATCGTTCTTGGAGCATTTGTATCGGACGAAGACTGTGCCGTTCTCTATACCGTGACCCACGAAGAGGCTTGCTATACTGTCGGGGTTGACGGCATCGATGTCATCATCACGGTGAAATAGAGGTTCGGACCCATGGTTGATATCCACCTGTGCCAGCCTGATGCTATGAAGTCATGCGCTGCCTGCTGTGGGATCTATAATTACACGGACAACACAAGAGACTCACTGGAACAACGCTTCGGCTACCGTACACGACTCTTCTCCCGGGTGAGGGAGAAAGCACTGGCCATTGAAGATTACCAGGCCATCATCCGGCACCGGGAAAATTCCAAGCGGATCTATACCACCATCTACACCTGCGAGTTCGTGGGTTTTCTGGATGAATGCTTCAGACGGGTAGGGTGCATGCTCCACCCGCTGATGAACCAAGGGAAAGATCTGCGCGTGATCAGCTTCTACGGACAAGATATCTGCGACGGCCACTTCTGCCCGAGCTACCAGAAGCTCGATGCGCATGAGGTGCGCATCCTCCTGGCTGCTCTTGATGACTGGTATCTCTACGGCAGTACCATCACGGATATCGACTTTGTGAAGACCTTCTTTACCATCATACAGAACCGTCTCGGCGAAACCCTGGACGTAAGGAAGGTCCGGTCAAGGCCTGCACTCATGGAGATAATCAGGCGCTATTGCACTTTGAAGGTGTCCTGGCCTTTTCGGGATACCGCACGTCCCCGGTTCGGTAAGTATTATTTTGTAGGCGAGGAATACGATATCGCCCGCATAGACTATGCAATACTGAATGCCCCTGCCTCGCCCTATGATGCCGTTTTTATGAGCCTGTCTTCCTCGTTTAAAAATAAGGAAGAGCTGGACAAGGCTTATCAGATAGTGGATTCTCTGATAGAGGAGTTTTGCAGTGGATACAAATGAACTGATTGATGATATCATTCAGCTGGCCCTCGATGAGGATGGGAGCGACATTACCTCGGAAGCCGTCTTTTCGGATGAGAGCAGGCTCCGTGCCTTCATGAAGGCCAAAGCAGACGGCATCATCGCAGGCGTGCATGTGGCTAAAAGGGTCTTTATGCTGAGCGACCCCGGCATTGTCTGCATATTCGATGTGCATGACGCTCAGCCCGTAACTGCCGGTCAAAAGATTGCCGTCATTACCGGCCCTGCCCGGGGCATCCTGAAGGCCGAACGGGTTGCACTCAATTTCCTGCAGCGCATGTCCGGAATTGCCACAAGCACTGCTGCGTATGTGAAAAAACTTGAAGGGACAAAGGCTCGCATCCTGGACACACGCAAGACAGCGCCCGGCCAGCGTGTTCTTGACAAGACGGCCGTGCTGCTCGGCGGCGGGGAGAACCACCGCATGGGGCTTTGGGATATGGCGCTCATCAAGGACAACCACATAGATGCAGCCGGCTCCATCGCAGAAGCGGTGGGCAGGGTCAGAAGCGCCTTCCCGGGCATATCCGTCGAGGTGGAGGCGAGAAACATCGGCGATGTGGAGACCCTCCTCGCATTGAAGGTCGACCGGATCATGCTCGACAACTTCTCAATAGACACTATGAAACAGGCTGTTGAGCTGGTGCATGGCCTCATCCCGCTTGAGGCATCAGGCGGAATAACCCTGGATACCGTCAGGGCAGTGGCGTTGACCGGCGTCGACTATATCTCAGTGGGAGAGATAACCCATTCGGTTCATGCGCTTGATATCTCCATGATCGTTGAGGGCGAGCAATGACGGACCGGGAGGCACGCGATATAATACTTAAGGTTAAACAAGACCTCGGTGCCAGGCTCGTTATCCTGGGCCACCACTATCAGTCAGACGAAATCATCGAGTTCGCGGATTATGTAGGTGATTCTCTGGAGCTTGCACGGAAGGCCTCGCAGATCGAAGCTGCAGAGTACATTGTACTTTGCGGCGTCTACTTTATGGCCGAGACTGCGGCCATCCTGGCACCGGGAAAGTCCGTCTTTATCCCGGATGCCGGCGCAGGTTGCCCCCTGGCGGATATGGCAAGGATCGACGACGTGAACAAAGCTTGGGATGCAATCACCGGCATTAGCAGCCATGTAATACCTGTCACTTATGTGAACTCCACTGCCGATCTGAAGGCCTTCTGCGGCAGGAATAACGGTGCCGTCTGCACCTCTGCCAATGCAAAGAAGGTTTTTGTATGGGCCTTCGACAGGGGGGCAAAGGTATTATTCATGCCCGATATGAACCTGGGCAGGAACACTGCACATGCCCTGGACATGAGCGATGATGAGATAGTCCTCTGGGACCCTGCCTTGCAAGATGGAGGTCTGGGGAGAGGAGATATCGAACGGGCGCGGTTAGTTCTCTGGAAGGGCTGGTGTCCGGTGCATTGTCCGGAGTTCAGCGTTTCAGATGTTGAGCGCATCCGCGATAAATACCCCGGTATCAAGATCATGGTGCACCCTGAGACAAACCCCGAAACGGTCAAGGCGGCCACGTCATCAGGCTCCACCTCGCAGATGCTGGATTACATCTCATTGCTGCCTGATGGTGAGCGTCTGGCTGTAGGTACAGAGGCCAACATGGTCTTAAGAGCGGCAAAAAAGAATTTGGGCCGTGTTGAGGTCATCCCCTTAAAAGAGGTATACTGCGATGACATGGCCAAGATCACACTACAGAAATTGGCAAAGACGTTAATGCAAGTATCGAGTGGTGAAGGGAAGGTTGAGTTGAGCGGGTCCGTTGTGGCGGATGCCCAAAAAGCACTCGATGCCATGCTGAGGATTTAAAAAATGAGTACTGAACGCAAAGAGACAGAGTGCCTCGTTATAGGCACAGGTATTGCCGGAGCCACGTGCGCGCTCATGGCCGCTCATATGGGTATCAAGGTATGCCTGATCACCAAGCGTTCCGACATCTATGCCACCAACACCAACCGCGCCCAGGGCGGCATTGTGTACCGGGGCAACGGCGACTCGCCTGAAATGCTTGTTGCCGACATCATGCGTGCGGGCAGGGAGATCAACTCGGTGGAGGCCGTGGAGTTCCTCGCCAGCAAGAGGGCCCGATGTGGTCAAGGAGATGCTCATCGACGAGCTCAAGGTGGACTTTACCCATCTCACCAGCGCCCAGGACGAGGACTTCGATCTCACCAGGGAGGGGGCTCACTCCATCAATCGCATCCTGTACTCGGCAGACAACACCGGCACAGTAATCGAGAAGGCCCTCATCAAGGCAGTGAAAGAGCACCCCAACGTAGAGATCATCACCGAAGCTACTGCCATTGACCTCATTACCCTCCATCACCACTCCACGGACATCCAGGCGTCATATCAGCTCGACAACCGGTGTCTGGGTGCATACGTGTTCCTGAATCGGAAGAAAGAGGTCATACCCATCCTGGCCCAGGACACCGTGCTCGCCACGGGCGGGCTCGGGGACATATACCTGCACACCACAAACGAGAAAGGAACAGTGGGCGACGGTATGGTCATGGCCCAGCGAGCCGGAGCCCGCATGATCAACATGGAGTTCATGCAGTTCCACCCCACTACGCTCTATATACCCGGCGCACGGAGATTCCTCATATCCGAGGCGGTGCGGGGTGAGGGGGCCAGGCTTAAGAACCTGAGCGGCGAGTATCTTTATGGAACGCTATAACCCCGATCTCAAGGATCTCGCACCCAGGGATGAGGTGGCAAGAGCCATCTGGGAAGAGATGATCCACAATTCCGAGGAACATGTCCTGCTTGATGTCGCAAATTTCGTGGAAGAGGATATCCCTAGCCGATTCCCCACCATCTATGCCACATGCAAGGATGCCGGCATCGACATAACAAGAGAGCCGGTACCTGTGGTGCCCGCGGCGCACTACTTCTGCGGGGGCGTACATGTCGACATAAGGGGGCGCACCTCGCTCAAGGGCCTCCATGCAGTGGGTGAGGTTTCATGTACAGGTCTCCACGGCGCAAACCGCCTTGCCTCAACTTCGCTGCTGGAAGGCCTCACATGGGGATACTATGCCGCCATCGACATCACCGAGAGGATTAATGCGGGCAAGACCGTGAGTCGCTAAGGTCCTCGGCTCGGCACGGGACTGGATCCCTGCCGGTAATATTGAAAATGAAGACCCCGCGCTTATCGCCCAGGATTGGATGTCCATAAAGAACACCATGTGGAACTATGTAGGGATCGTGCGAACACCACCCCGGCTGAAGCGTGCCATCGAGGATATGCGGCACATGTACCTGAGGATTGAGGAATTTTACAAAGAAACCCCGGTGTCCAAGGACATCATCAGCCTGTTCCAGGGCACCCAGTCAGCCATTATGGTGGCAGAGGCTGCTCTGAGGAATCGTTCCTCCATCGGGTGCCACTACATAGCACCCGCGCGGGGTCTGGAAGGCAATTTCCCGGCCATCAGGTAGTGGCAAAGCATGGATGCGCATGGCCTGATGAAGATTATCCCTAAGAAATTTTTCAATCGGGATCAATCTTTGATTTTGGCAGAGTCTGTTGAAACCTCCGCACCAAATCACACTTTTTCGAAGCGTGTCCTTTGGTACAATACAAGGACTTTTTGAATGCCCCGGCTTGGGTTATAGTAAGGAAGGAGGTTAAATCGATCCTCCTAGACTTATAAATGCCTCGGCTTGCAACTTTTTGCCGGTTCATGCTTATATGCGTTGCCTCTACCGGACAAATCGTTGTCGCCGTAACACGAGGAGGAGCAATATGAAAAGATCGATCCATCTGGTTATATCGATCTCAGTTTTCTTCATTGCATTAATCATTACCGATGCAATGGCCGATCAATGCTCCGAAGCCATCACCAAGGCGATGAAGGACGAGGGTTTATCTGCGAGCCAAATCAATAGCATATGTTCGAAAGCAGAGTCTTATGCTCATAAGAAAAGCCCTGTCTTCACCCTGGAAAAAATTGAACAGGACCTTATAGGGAAAAGTGTTGGTCCTGATTCTGTCGTAAAAGTCAAAACCAATTCAAGTAATCGCTCCGGAACCGGTGGGAAATCATCATCCGAATCCTCTGGGGATCAGTCTTACAGCGCTTTTGTAACAGTTCCTATGGGGATAATATTCGACGGAACAAATATCAGCAACATCGATATTCTTGATACGAAGATTAATGGCGATAAAGCACAGGTAGTTGTTCATGTGGATACAGTCTCAACCTATTCAGGCAAACTAAGGCTTCATTACGAATTCATAGCAGGTGAATGGGTATTGCAGCAGATTGAAAATCTGAACTTCAAACCGCAGTAAGGTTATGCCTTACCTCTCGGCCTATGGATACCCAATCTCAAGTTTGTAACAGGACATTCAAGCAAATCATAGCAATGACCAAACCAGGCACTCTTGTCCCTGACGATATTGGATTTTTCATGCGATAGATGAGCATTTTCAAAAGACCTGAAAACTGAAGATCTGCTGATGTTATCCATATGGAGAGTTATCTCAATACTAACAGTGCGTTTGGCACAAGATTTATGATTCCATCCTCCTATTTTGTGCAACTGGATTACATAAGAATAATATGCTATTATAATAAATAATAGTTATTAAATAGCATTCTAATAGCTGGCCAGCATTATAATAACGGCCAATTGTCTGATTTTATATTATGAAGCAATATTATTAGTATCATTTGGGGGTATGGAATGAGTCAGGTAATTGTTGGAGATTATATAGAGCATTGGGAAAACGGAATTGGAAAAATCATTGATGTTAATGAATCTATAATTGTAAATTTT
Organism: uncultured delta proteobacterium; assembly: GCA_963847605.1. Classification (GTDB taxonomy): domain Bacteria; phylum Desulfobacterota; class Desulfomonilia; order UBA1062; family UBA1062; genus MWEI01. The sequence goes on from CAWKAM010000018.1 coordinate 20,148, forward strand.
AGGAAAGGAAGTAAAGATGTTACCTTTCCTATTGAACAAGCTATTTCTTTAAAGAAACTCAATCCAGATGGTTTCTATGTAAAATTGTACGAGAATAAAGAATATATTGAAGATCTTATACAGCAGGGATCTACTGAACTTATAAAACTTCTTATAATGGATGTGGAGATAGGAAATAAGAGAACGATCGATATATCAAGAATTAAAACTTTACTTGTGATTGGTAGCCAATCTGTCCGTGGTTGGCGCAAAGATTTCGGGCTTATTAAAAAAAGTGACTGGTCGAAATGGTGGCAAAAATTAAATAAAAAATTATCGAATGATCCTTGGTTTGACACATCTTTGAAACCATTCATTTCTTTAAGAGAACAGCCAATTTCAACATTTCAAAATATTTATAATCAATTTGTTACTGAAAACATTATTGCCAAAAAGTTGCGTGTTGCTGAGAAGCTTATTGATGTTTGTGATATTGATAAGGATCGGGATACCCTTCAAATTATTCAAGATTACATTGTAGGTATAATAATAACATCCTCAGATGAAGAAATAATACATATCGCAACTTATAATGCCATTCAATTGGCTAAAAAGGGAGTCACATTAAAGCCATTTGATGCTATTGCATATGAATTGTCATTCAAAGCTTTAACTAAATCTGCATTACCTTACTCGCATTTGGCTTTAGTTTATAAGTTTTTATCTGCTCTACCTATTAGAAATATCAATGATCAGATTCTTATATATATTAGTATTGATAATAAAATGAGAAAGGTCATAGCAGCAAATCTAAAAAAGAATAAAGAATTAAAGAGGTTAATGGGAAGAACCGAAACAGAGCAACCTTTAACAGAGATCCATATAGATGCCCTTAATAATCTCTCATTAGAAAAAGAACAAGAAATTATCAGTGGTCTGATTGATTCTCAAAAAGTGTTTGGTAATCAAGCCATCTCAAAGTTAATATTAGATATTTTACTCGTAAGAGATATTGATATAACAGTTAGGGAAATATTCACCAGATTTGTGCTGAAACATAACATGACAAATTTGATTTATGGTTATTTTAATAAGATTAGAACTATTCATAAAAATGAAGATATTCCATTTATATCTGAGTTTCTAAAATTACTTGGAAATGAAAATGCAGATATTGTTTATAAGCAGATTTTACTAACTGTGAAATCATTATCGGAACGGCCAAATGTATTTCTGGCTGCATTAAGAAGTATATCAACAGAATCATCTGGCTATCTTAATAATAATCAAAATCAATCTCTTTTATCTCATGTAAATGATATTTTATCTAATTCAAAAATATCAATAAATAGTGATTTGAGATTAGAAATTATTAGAATAATGACGAACACGCAAATATCTGGAGAAGTTAAAATATCTTATGATAATCAAGAATTGAATAACATCGTGAGAATGAAATTAATTAAATCAGATAAAAGACTTAACGCACTTTCACTATTAATAAATCAAGGATTAAAGGACGATTGTATAAATCTCGCACGAGATATTATAACTGGAATCATTGAAGATGACTTTATAATTTTAGAGAATATTATTAAAGCATTCCCAGACGAAAAACTGACCAAACAATTATTTAGCTCAATCCTAAAAGAAATATCTATTTCGCAGGAAAAACTCATTATATGTTTCCAAAAAATTATATTTAACACCAATATGCTGGGAGTTTTTTCTGATTTAATATTAACAGATAAAAATGACGATTGGTTTAAAGTTAATTCTGAAAAAATCAATTATCTATTAAATGACCAAAACATTTCACGTAGCATCATTCATATTGGGCTGAGAGAATATTTTCTAAAAGACAACTGTTCACAAAGTATCACAAAGCGACTTTCGATAATTTGTTCGAAATATTCATCACTGTTTCTTGAAGAAATGCGGGACATTTATTTTAAGACTCAAGAGGAATCTAAAAGCTTAACTTATAAAATAAAAGAAGATTTTATCGGTCAAATTAATCGAATGGTTAATGAACATGAATCACAGCGGATTGATGCTATCAATAGAACTTCACAACGCTATGAAGAATACTTAAAGAGAATTATTCCTCATTTAGATGAATTAGAAATGATTAATGATAAAATTAAGACCGGATCCGCCTTAAAGAACAAGTCGACGATTGAAAGTGAATTATTAAACAAGCTAACAATAATCAAGCAAGATATTGAAGGAATTCTGAAGATATTAGGAATTATTGTTCGTGACTAGATGAACATAAGGTGTCCTATATGATTAAACTTGGAATTGATTACGGTACAACAACAACACTTGTTTCATACATAAACCAAAATGTCCCCTCTCCAATACCACAGTTAATAGATATTAGTAATGGCGGGAATCACCTGGGTTATGAGCGTTTATTTGTACCTTCTGTTATTGCTGTAACAAAACAAAATGATTTCTCATTTGGTTACGAAGCTGAAAAGCTTGCAGAAAAAGATGCTAATGATGTTGTCCTATTAAGGTCGTTGAAGAGATGTTTATCTTGCGACAGGCAGGAAGGCCAAAAATCGGTTAGCTGCTTGAACATTGCCAATTTTACCCATTGCATCGGCGGTAAAAAATTTTCCATATTCAATAAAACATATGCTCTGAACGATTTGGTAACTTATTATTTAAAAGAAATTATAAAGCTTTCCTTAACCAATATCAAAACCCCCAACAGTGATGTCGATACGATTGGGATATCGGTCCCTGCCATATTTGGACATCTCCCACGTAGCACTATATTTGAAATTATCTTAAATATATTTTCAAATAAGAAAACTATCGACATCATAAATGAGCCGACAGCAGCAATTCTTGCATGCCAGAGTAGAACGTCAGATAAAGAAGATGGCGTTTATGTGATTTGTGATGTTGGTGGTGGAACAACTGATATTGTGGCGTTTGAAAAAACCAGTACAAAGGAAAAACCATCCCTTTTTTTCTTCAAACCATCTGGCTGTCAGATCGCTGGAGACGATATAGATTTTGCTTTACTAAAATATCTGCGTCCCAATGATCCAGTATCTCAACAAAATTTAAGAGAGGTGCGTCGAGCTAAGGAGCTATTAACTTTATCAAGAGAGGTAAGTATTTTTGGAAATAAATTGACGAGAGATAGTTTTCAACAAATCATTAAACCCACATTACTAAAGATTATCGAAGTGATACGAAAAGAAATAAAAGTGATATTTGATAATTATAAACCTTATAGCATAACAAACAAAAAGCTTAAACTGAATGGTATTTACTTGAGTGGAGGAGGCTCAAAAATTCCTTATTTAAAAGATTTAATAGAAAAAGATGATAATATCAGTATTTATGGGCCTGTCGTTGAACATATTAAGAATGATGAGCTGAACAAAATATATAGCGATGATCTGCCCATCGTCGTCGTTGCATTAGGAACATCTTTGCCAAAGTCATTGATTACCGATTCAGTTCAGTATATGTTGCCATACGAGATACATCTTATTGTCGGGAATAAAAATGAAATTGTCGCTCCGATTTATGCAGTGCTCCCTTTAGAATTTGTCATTAATAAATCATATCATGATACGGTTCAGCTAATTGCTGTTGACCCTAATGAACCAGATAAGCCAATTTTTGCTTTACATGACCTTCTAAGTACCAAGGATGAGAAGCATTTTTCTGATTTAGTTAAACCTCATCTCTGCCTCAAAGTCGTAATAAATTCCAACAACATAATGAGAGTCACTGCAATGAACATAGAAAAGCCGCCGACCCGTCCTTTTCTGTTGCCCTGGCAGGGAAGTATTGAAACCGCCCTTTTTGAAAAATATCGTGCTGCATGGCGTAGAGAGCATGGTTATGTATAATCGAGGAGAAAGATGAAGGTTGATTTTTTAGGGGAAGGTGAATTACCTGCCGCTCTAGAAGAAATCATGCATGACTCTATTGAGATCTCGATAGCTTCTGCATTTCTTAATTATGCAGGGTTTAGCATGCTCGAAAAATATTTGAAGAAATACAAAGATTTCAAATCAGTACAAATATTACTAGACAGAAATTTTCACCCGGATGAAAAAGTCAAAAGAGAATTGCTTTCAAGGCTGTCGCGTTTACCAAACACAGAAGTAAGAATATTTAGTGATGAAAATAAATTATTTCACGCAAAGATATATTTTTTTAAAGGCACAGATAAGATAAAGGCAGTAGTTGGTTCTTCAAATCTAACAGGGGCAGGATTACTTCATAATGTAGAGATTAACACTCTCTTTGAGACAGATTTAAACGATCCTGAAATCATAAAATTAGAACATTTATATGATGAATATTGGAGAGGTGCTAAGTCGATTAATGACTTGATTGACACTCCGGAGGATCCTATGGGCAATGCAAATTTTAAAATAGGTGATAGGGTATATATTGGTAATAAGATTGATTTTGGCATTGGTGTGATTGTGGCAGTAGAAGGTAACCAGGTTGATATATTTTTTAAGGAACGTGGTATAGCGGAAACTGCTCATGTTAAAGATGTGCATTTGGCAATGGAGCCATTTGATTTGGCTAAAAATGGGAATTTTGATGATCCAATAAAATTTAACTTGAGGACTAAGGCAATATATCTACCTATAGAAAACATACGTGGCATTCTATCCAATTCAATAATAGAAATATTACCTCATCAAATAATGGCAGCTCATAAGGTGATTACTAGTCAGACAAGAAGGTTTTTGTTAGCTGATGAGGTTGGTTTAGGTAAAACATTTGAGGCTGGCATAATCATAAAAGAGATTCTCAGTCGTGGAGAAGCCACAAGGGTATTAATTATCACGCCTGCTGGGTTGGTTTATCAATGGCAGGAAGATATGGTAAAATTCGGACTTGATTTCACCATTTATCAGAGTGGTCTTGAAGCATCCATTAGAGATTTTTGGAATAAAATGAATTTGTTGATTGTGTCGATTGACACAATCAAAGTTGAAGACCGTTTAGACAATTTTATTTCTACAAGCGATTGGGACGTGATGGTGTTTGATGAGGCACATCATTTAACTCGTAGAGATTATGGTGACAAGGCAGATAAATCAGATAGATATAGAGTTGCTGAAAAATTGACAGATAAGACTCCATCGTTATTTTTTCTGACAGCAACGCCACACCAAGGTGACACGAATAAATTTTTTAATCTGATAAGTTTGCTCGATAAAAACCTATTCCTAAATGAACACGATCTTATGAAAAACCGTCAAAATTTGAATGAGATAATGATAAGGCAAAGAAAGATAGACATAACTGATGAAGAAGGTAATCCACTTTTTGTAAAAAGGATTGTTAGCGCTCTCAGGTATGAACCATCCGAAGAAGAACACCACTTCTTTATTCTTCTAACTCATTATTTGAGAGGTGGCTATAAGATTGCTGAGCAAGAAGACTCTGATAAACGGTATCGTGCACTAGGCTTTGTTATGGCTACTTTTCAGAAAATAGCAGCAAGCAGTATATATGCAGTTAAGAAGGCACTTGAAGAACGATTCATCCGATTGTTATTTATGGAGATTGAAAAATCCGATGACCCACATAACGTTGAAAAAATTAAAAATGAAATTATCTCATGTACAAGATACCAATACGACAATGCTTATGGGGACGAAAAAATATTTGCAGCAGCGAAAATAGCTTTTGATAAATATGTGGCTGAAGAAAAGATCGACCCATTAAAGTTTGCAGCAGCACCAGATGAAATTGATTTGCTTAGAAATTTATTGTCATCTGTTCCAGTCATAGACGACACAAAGCTAATAAAGCTATTGGATAATATTAAAACAATCAAAAATAAGGAACCTAAAGAAAAATTCATTATATTTACTGAGTACTTAAATACTCAGGACTACATTGTTAAAAAATTGAGAGCTGTTTACGGTGAAAATGACGTTGTATTTATAAGAGGAGGGGATATTCAAGACAAAATCAAAGCCTCGAAAGATTTCAAAAAAACAGCCCATTTCCTGGTTTCCACGCAGGCTGGCGGAGAGGGTATCAATTTACAACATTGTCATATCATGATCAATTACGATATGCCTTGGAATCCAATGAAAGTTGAGCAGCGAATCGGGCGTATTCATCGCTATAAACAGGATGATACAGTTCAAGTGTACAATCTTTTTGCAGCTGATACAATTGAAGATAGGATATACCAAAGACTAGACGAAAAGTTATATGAAATAACCCAAACAATAGGAAAGGAGGACGAGAGAGAAGCCTTCAGGGAAAATATTCTAGGAATTGTTGCTGAAGAATTAAACTTTGATGATCTTTATAAGGAAGTCTTAAGAAAAGGAAAAGAGGTTGACATCATTACAAAAGATAAAATTGATGAAGCCATTGAACGGGCAAAAGAAGTATATGAGAAACTTGGAGACTTTACTCAAGGTCTAGAGAAATTTAACCTTGAGAAATATTTTAAGACAAAAGGGAACATCAGTTTAGAGGAAGTTGAGAAGTTTGTGTTGGATTTTGTTAGGTCAGAAGGCAGGAAAGTATCGATAGATGAAGAAGGAAACTATGAATTTATTTGTCCTGATATAGTAAAAACATATAAAGGCCATAAATATCAACGAGCATCTTTTGACAGAGAAAAGGCGGTTGCTGATCCGAGCTTGGAATTTATGGCTATTGGACATCCTCTTACCGATTCAATCATAGACTTGTGCTCTGGCTACACGTATGGAGGAAAGTGCACGAAACGGACAATAATGCACTCAGAATATAAGGGTGAAACTGGTATCCAGTGTAATTTTTATGTCGAGTACCAAGTGCCTGTGCCGGGGCAGGAGAAAAATAAGATCCTTCAGAAGGATTTGGAAATCCTTGTATTTGATCTGAATCTTAAATATAGATCGGATTTAAAAGAAATAGTTTTTTCTGAAAGCAATCAAAAGATTAAAGAGGCAAAAGAAGAAGAATTTTCCTTTGCAAATAAGAGCTATCTCGATAATGTTGAGAAAGAATCTAATAAGAAGGTTCAAGAAATAATCGATGAAAAGATCAAAGGGCTTCAAACGGAGTATCCCAATGTTATCTTTAAAAAGAAGCTCGTAAATATCGCCCTATTTATAGTTAAATAAAATTCGACTTAAAAGCTAAATATTTTGTCCATATTCTATAGAACGATGCTAGCGAGCAATTCAAAGCACAAGGTGGACCATACCTGAAGATCTCGTGCGAAAATCGTCGCTTTGCCCATAGTAAAGATTTCTTCGATAACTTATCAGTTTTAAAATACCTGAAGAACTGATGATCTTGAAATGAAATCTACTCTCAGCTAGTTCAGGCAAGATATGGTTATTGAGTGTAGTCTGATAATGTAATCCTTTTTTTACCCTCCTTTATCTGTTTGCCTATCCTTCCCGTATCTCAAGAGGGTAGCCCATGGTATAAAAGAAACAGAGGTGGTGAAGATATGAATGATGATGTTCATAGCATGAGGCTTAGACCACATCACATCCTTTGCGTGAGATTCATCAGCATCGAACCCCCTGGCCGCGGAGAGGATTTCGATATCCTGTGCCGACATGTCAGGGACATCTTGCTTTCACACGAAAACTCGATCATCGAGGTGACCGAGGGTGTTGACGATCTCTGTGACCCCTGCCCCAACCTGGGGGATGGCAGGTGCATCAGCCCCTTCGGCGATGAGGACAAGGTCAGGCGGTGGGATACACGGATCATTAACGACCTTGGATTGACATATGGCGATATGAAGACCGCCGGGGAGCTCAGGGAGCTCATCAATCAGAAAGCACCGCTTGACTTCTGCAGAAACCGCTGTCCATGGAAAACCATTTGTGCGGTATTTAATCTATAAAACTTGATCAAAAAACGGAGATTATGTACTAAGTCCAATGGTTATTCCAAAGCATGTAGATTATTTTTGATAATCATCACAAAAGATGGGCATGGAAAACCATAAATTGCATACCATTTATTACTATTGACCTTGATTGAAGATTTCTTCGATAACTCACCAATCCCATCTTCTGGCACACGACCAGAGATCTCGAAATATAATCTATTGTCTCAGGCCAGACGAACGTTATCCAGGATGAATAAGCATGAGTGATTCCAGGAGAAGAAGCAGCCAACTTATCTGTATCCGACCATCTTTCAAACTTTGCCCAACAGATACTTTGATGGTAGAGGCGATTATCATGTACAATAAAAAGTTTTGGCCCTTTTGGACAACAGTTTTTTTGCTTAGCACCGTATTCCTGAATGCCTATGCTGCAGAGGATAAAGTGGGCGTGGTGTTGCTGCATGGCAAAGGAGGTACGCCGGCAACACCGTCTGTCTCAGAACCGGCAAGCAATCTTAAAAGAAACGGGTTCATGGTTGTAACTCCGGGAATGTCTTATTCCAAGTGATGAAGGTAAAGGCAGCGAACTGTCGGATTTTACCGATGTCAATCAAGGCAATACATCAACCATCAATGTCACAGCCAAAATCTATTTGAGCTGGTTCAGCCCTGAGGGCGCAGCGGTCATGCCGCGTAACGCCCCTGTGGTTAAACCGGGGATTGCAGTTTTATATGTGGTTGGAAAACAAGATCCGATCTATGAAAAGGGGCGTCAGTTTAGGTAGCTCTCAATGTATTTGGAGATGGGCTGTCTGCTATGGCTAGTATTATAACGTTTAGGAGCTTACATGCCGAACTATTATTGGTTGACCTAAGGGATTAAGGGGCACTTATGGATATTTCCACCTCACTCCTATTAGGAGTCTTGTTCGGATCATTCGGTATGGGATATATTGTGTATGGCAAGAAGCAGAGGAAAGGTATCGCACTGCTTTCAGGAATTGCCCTTTGTACTTTTCCATATTTTGTTCAAAACATGTATCTGTTTATCTTTACTGGGATACTTCTCATAGTACTTCCGTTCTTATTAAGATTATAAAACGTATCTCCTGAAGATAATGCCGCGGTATCTTCGAGGAGTAATAGCTGTGTCAGCACCTTAATCATAAAGCTGGAAAAAGTTGGGGTAGAGACGATTTTCTCATACCGTTGATTCCTGTAATAACTCAACATCCCTATTTCTAGTCACTCAACCAGAAACCTCGAAAGAGAATCATCCCCAAAAGGCTTCTGAATAATCCAAGCTAACAGATATCTTATAGCTCACACCAGCATCTTCGTATCAATTATTACGTGATGAATATATTTGGACAAAGCATGCCTTGGCTTAAGCCCTAATGCGGCTTCCAGTATTTGATAACAAGCTTCCCATGTCTCTGCACACATGGGACCATTCATCTCTGAATCATTGATAAAGTTCACAAAGAGCAAGTGCGCATCGATCTTATTCAATACTCTCAGATAATAAAGATGTGCTATCCGGTTGGAATATTGATAGAACGACAGGTGCCACGGGATCTCCGGATTGACCTTGAGATCACTCTTTACCGTGTTGAGAGAGGCTCGAATGGTCTTGAGAGAATTGATGCTTGCCCTCGTTGGTGCGCTTATGGCCTCGGCTATATGTACCTTTGCTTCTACCAGTATGGGTATATCATCTGCTTTGCCTAAGGCATCCCAAGAAGGTCCTCGTTTTGGCCAGAAAGTTTTCAATGGGGTATTTGTATGCAGACCGAGCTTATTGAGAAAAGCACCATCCCTATACTCGGTATAGTATTCATTGGCTAAGGGAGACAGCCACTCTATGTCCAAAGGAAGACCTGTTTGCCTGTGAATTTCTTTATTGAAGTAGCTTGTTTTGGTAGTGCAGCAGATCTGAATACATTTCTGTGAGCCTTTAGCCACTATAAGAACCTCCACTCATGAGAGAAAATACTATATCATTGACCCTTGTTACTCACTATGAAGAAGCAGTCAAACTACCTCTATCTTGTGATACTGCAGAAGTAATAAGGGCTCCAATAGGCACCATGTCTTCGTGTTCAGCGTTTGATATAGGCGTTCAACCCGATAGTAACAGGTTTACCGTCTACTTGAGCAGTGGTAACCACGTTTCCTCGCGTGCTGGCGACTACCAAGGTTTTACCGGATGATGATGGTGTTGGTTTTTCCAGGTCAATTTCAATGAAAAGCTTGTTATCTTTAATCTCGACCTTCATAGCCATGGTTAAGCCTCTTTTTTATTACTGCAACCACAAGTGCCCTTATTGCAAAACTTCTTACAAACAAGGTATCCAATACCGGCCAGAATGCCGAGAACTATGATTCGCATAAAGAGCTTTTTCATCGCTACCTCCAATAGAATTTGTTGATAATTAAGGCTAATCGCTGAGATCAGTTCAGTCAAGGAAGAATTGCAATGCTCAATTATGTTCGTGCAAACGCTGCCAGCGTCCCTCACAGAAGTCATGTACTGCATGGTGGCCCTGTCAGTTTCGCAAGAAAATTCTTAAAACCGTTGGATTAGAGAACGATCTCAGTTCCCAAAACCTTGAGAAATTTGGCAAGCCAGTCAGGATGTGCAGGCCACGCAGGTGCGGTTACCAGATTCCCGTCAACATGGGCCTTGTCCATGGGGATATCGACGTACTTACCACCGGATTGCTTTACATCAGGCCCCACTGCCGGATATGCAGAGCAGCTCCTGCCCTCAAGCACACCGGCTGCCGCAAGCAATTGGGCCCCATGACAGATCGATGCAATAGGTTTCTTGGCTTTTGCAAAATGCTGAACGATTTTCAAAACATCTTGATTCAACCTGATGTACTCGGGTGCTCTCCCGCCAGGGATTACCAGCGCATCATAATTTTCCGCCTTCACTTCATCAAAGTTTGCATTCAGCGTGAAATTGTGACCCGGTTTTTCACTGTAGGTCTGATCACCGACAAAGTCATGCACTGCCGTACGTACCTGTTCGCCGGATTTCTTGCCGCTGCATACTGCGTGTACCGTGTGCCCGACCATCTGCAGTGCCTGGAAAGGCACCATGACCTCATAGTCTTCCACATAGTCACCAACGAGCATCAAGATCTTCTTTGCAGCCATACTTGCCTCCTTTATGTTGAGTTGAGAATAGCTACCTTTTCCCCGCCATCACGCCATGATTCCAACTGCCTTGTACCGTACTGCTTTTCATATAAAGGCAAAAAGTTCGCAGTCAAGGCGCATGAACCGGCATTTGACGTGAGGATCTTTCATGGAGGTAGTATGCCTTAAGAATATGCTATAACATTGCCACGGTTGAGGAGGAGCAGGGGGTCGAATGCACGTTTCGTGGCCAGGACCTGTTCTGCGGCCTGGGCCCCATAACATTTCAGAAAATCGCCTCGTTTTCTCTTGCCCGTGCCGTGCTCTCCCGAGTAGACACCGCCCAGGGCTGAGGACTTTTCGATGATCCTGTCGTACACGTCCACCCCCCGGCGTAGCTGGTCTTTTTCCGGGAGGATCATGAAATGGAGATGACAGTCGCCCAGGTGGCCGAACACGAGGTAATCGAACCCTTCCGAACGGATGAGGGCATGGGTATATTCAAGGAACTCGGCAAACCGTATCGGAGGGACAACCGTATCGGTCATGATGGTATGGGTGCCGCGCCTCGTTACTACCTCAAGCGAACGTGCCGGCAAGGAGTGGCGTGCCTCGAAGAAGATCGTCCTGTCACGATCCGTCAGGAGAATCATGATGGCATCCTCCCGGATCCGGCACGGTGCATCCTGGAGGATCTCAAGCCATTCCTGAGCTGATTGCTCCAGCGGCTCATCCCGCAAGGGGACCTGTATATAGACACCAACAGCATGGTCGGTCCTGAAAAGCCGGTGCTCGTGGTCCATATATCTCCTGCAATTCGGCCCGAAATATTCAAAAGCGCTGAGTGATGAAAACCGGTCCGGCAGGCTTCCGGAGAGATAAAAGAGAAGATCAAGGGCATCAGACTCATCGGGCAGTGAAAGGAACAGATCGAGATATTCACGCGGATGATCGGACAATGCCAGGGTGCATCCGGTCACCAGCGCAAATATCCCTTCGCTGCCGATTATCAGGTCGACAAGATCGACACTGCCGTGCGGGTTGGAATACGGACCACTCGCATTTTTTATCGATGGCCTCGAGTACCTGGGAACGGGAACAGCGATCTCGTCTGATCCATGAGTGAAGAGAAACATCCCGTCCTCGGCGACATATTGACCGCGCCCGGCAGTAATGCCCATGCCGTTCATTAGGAGGAACCGAAGAGATCGAACCCAGGAACGCATGGCACCGGTCTCTCCCGGCGTGAACCCGGAGGCATTGCAGGCAATGGCACCACCGACCATGGCATCAAAACGGCTCGTCGGGTCGACGGGAAAGAAGAGTTTCCCTTCACTTTGTTCAAGCACTGACATCCTCATGTCTTCGAAAATAATGCCCACAGGGCTTAGCGCTGTTTTCGTAATGGGATCAACCCGTACTCCAGGTATTTTCATCTCCGAGAGGGAGACAAGCATCCCCTCGGTTGGGGTGGCGCTTCCTGTGAGGTTCGAGCGGCCGGCGGATAGAGTGACGGGTATTCGGCATGACCGGCACATGCGAAGGATAATAGCGCATTCGCGTTCGTTCGACGGCCTTGCAAGGGCTGAAGCATTCCCGGGTAGGTTGGAACTGTCGGTCTTGTAGGCCTCAATGATATCAGGGTCGACATCGATCTTCACTGAAAAGTTCATCCTGATGAATTCAGCTATGCCGGGTAAGACATCCTCACCTTGATTCTCAGATGAGTAGGTATCAATAATCCGGCATTCATCGGGAGATAGGATCTCATCAAGCGGCACCCTGTTCGAGGACATATGCCCTCCTTAAACGGTATCTTATCATAGGGCTTGATTTTCTAATATCATTGATTTCTTCGATTTCTTATCGGTTTTACGATGCCTGAAAACTGAAGATCTTTGGACAGAAGATACGCATAGAGCCTACTGCCAGTGCCTGTTTTCATCTGCCGCGTTTGCGGAAGTGCTGTTTTGCAGCTGCCAGGAATGAGACGCAGCGGCCCATCTCGTCAAAGACCGGAATACCCAGATCCTCAAGGCCTGCCCTGAGCGTCTTTACCCTGTCTCCTACACCGGCAAGCCATGCCACTATAGGCTTCCCGAGCTCATCTTTCAGCCTGCCGAGGTTTTCAAACATAGAGGCCTCGGGCATACTGGCAAAGATGTGGATGATGACCGAGTCCACACGGTCATCATGCATGATGGATTCGGAAACAGCGCTGTAAACCTTTTGTAAGCCGCTATGCTCGATAGCCGGCCAGATGTCTGTAGGGTTTCCCGGGTCCATCCACGGGGGGTAGACCGCCTTCAATGCAGTCAGGGTCTCAGGGCTCAACTCGGCCAGGTTCAGGCCCGACTCATACAGCAGATCGGATGTGACGATGCCGCCACCCCCGGAAAAGGTAACCACAGCAGTCCCTGCATCTTCATATAAATGACATCTCTTGGTCTTGGAGAACCCCCTGAGGAAGTCCATGAGCTCGGTTATATCCGTGACCTCTATGACGCCGGCCTGCTTCATGGCTGAGCGCAAGATCGTGTGGTCGAGAGCCATACTGGCCGTGTGGCTCATGGCCGCCTTTGCACCTCCAGGGCTGCGGCCGCCCTTGAGCAGCACGATGGGTTTATTTGTGCCTAAAGCCAGTTCAAAAAACTTCCTCGGGTCGGCAATGGATTCTGCATAGTGTCCGATAACATTGGTGGTGGGATCATTGATAAAATATTCCAAAAGCTCTGTCTCATTAACATCGCATTTATTGCCGATGGAGCACATCTTGCTTATATCCAGCCCGCCACGCTCCAGGATCATCATGAGGAAGCCAGCGGAGAGCATGCCGCTCTGAACAGTCATGGATACATCACCGGGTTTCATTAATGTCTTCCAGGCATCCGTATACATGAAAGAGAAAACATGGCCATTGTGGGCATCCAGCAAGCCCATGCAGTTTGGTCCCCAGAGCCTGATGCCATGTCTTTTTGCGAGGGCAACACACTCCTTCTGTAGTTTCTTGCCCTCCGGGCCGACCTCTGCAAAACCTGCCGACTCTATGATGATGCCTTTCACCTTCTTCTTTGCACATTCCTCAATGGTATGGGGGAGAGAAGGGGCAGGGATGAAGTATATGGCAAGATCAAAGTCTGCGGGGATGGATGAGACATCAGGGTAGCACTGCCTGCCCATGAGGGTTTCATACCGCGGATTGACCGGATAGACCTGGCCCTTATAGCTTTGAAGGGTATTGTTGATGAGATGAAAACCACCTTTGGACTTATTGTCGCTGGCACCGATTACGGCAATACCATTAGGTTTGAAAAAGAAATCCATAGAAGCTTAAACCCTCGCTGCAAAAAGATGTTCATTGAATAAAGGATTCGGCATCCCTTGTCAATTATGGCCCGAACACCAAACTATGGTGCAAATGCACAAGACCTCATTGAACTTAATACCCATGTGTATTGGGGGGCGGCACATAATATATTAATATTATATGGCATAATGCTGGCATTAAAGGTGGCATGGCATTCGCAATTACCTGAATAAAACACAGGGCACTCGCATGAGAAAGCAAAATGTAAATTTAAAATTCTGCGGCATATGCAACGAGAGACAATCCATCACTGAGTGCGATGGCTGCCTGAGGCCATTGTGCAAGAAATGCCGAAGCATTGAGATATGGCGCACTGCTCAAGAGGAAGTTGCCATAAGGTCTTTCTGTCCGGAATGCCGGGATAATCCTCAGTTGAATCCACATGGCAGCGGCGGTAAGGTCTTCGGCCTTGGCCAGGTCACGGATATGGTCAACCAGGAACAGGACAAGGTAAACAAGTTTAAGGTCAGGCTAAAGATAAGTAGGTAATGAAAACCATAGGCTATGGTCCGGCGACCGTAAAAAATGAAGTTTGTTTGGGTACAGCCACCAAAGGACGCGAATCGAACTCAATAATAGAGTCTGTAATCAACGCCTTGAAGATACATTCCCCGGTGGCATATATCTGGCAATATATTGAATCAAAAAATATAAAAAGCAGAGAAAGGTCAATGCTCGAAAACAAAGTTCTTAACTGAAACCTCCTTTTTGATGCCAGAAGAAGGGACACACCATTCCGCAATCGTCCCCACACCTGAATCTTCTGGCATTTTTTTGTCCTTTTTTAAAATTATGGCATGAGAGCTTGGTCGTTTTACTTTAGGTGAATTTAACAATTCGCCTGGGAAATTCCTTGACAACACCGAGCACTTTCATTAATAGCTCTTCATTCTTTGAACAACCATGTTTTCGAGGTGCATCATGTATGCGGTTATAAGGACAGGCGGGAAGCAGTACAAGGTAGAAGAGGGTGACATCCTTCGCGTAGAGAAGCTGGAAGCAGAAAAGGGCGACACGGTCACCTTCGCCGATATATTGCTCCTCGGCGGTGACGAGTATGCGATCGGCTCCCCTACGGTCAAGGGCGCCCAGGTCAGTGCTTCGGTCGTCAGACAACTCAGGGACAAGAAGATCCTCGTGTTCAAGATGAAACGCAGGAAGAGATACCGCAGGACTATAGGCCACAGGCAGTATCTTACCGAAGTGCGTATCACAAAGATCTCTAAAGACTAGGAGGCGTTACAGGCCATGGCACATAAGAAATCCGGCGGAACATCACGCAACGGCAGGGACTCTGCAGGGAAGCGTTTGGGCGTCAAGCGGTTCGCAGGTCAGCGCGTCAAGGCCGGGAGCATCCTTGTACGCCAGCGTGGGACCAGTATCCATCCTGGTGAAAACGTCGGGTGCGGGAGAGATTATACCTTGTTCGCACTGAAGGATGGAGTAGTACAGTTTGAGACGCTGCTTGAGCAATAATAAGAAGGTGAAGGTCGTATCAATAGCCGCGTAAGCCTATGGACTTCATCGACGAGTCCAGGATATTCGTAAAGGCAGGCGACGGCGGTAATGGTTGTTGTTCCTTCAGGAGAGAGAAGTATATCCCAAAGGGGGGGCCTGACGGGGGCGACGGCGGAAAAGGCGGCGATGTAATCATCGTTGCGAGTACTCATTATCATACCCTCCTCGATCAACGGTACCATCCCCATTACAAGTCCAAAAGAGGTCAGCACGGCAGGGGCAAGAACTGCACCGGGAGATCCGGAGAGGACCTTATCATCCCTGTACCAGTGGGAACACAAATAAAAGATGTGGAGACAGGTGACCTGGCGGCCGATCTTGTGGAGCCTGACCAGAGGGTGATCGTGGCCCGCGGAGGAAAGGGAGGAAGAGGGAACGCCCGGTTTGCCACATCCACACGCCAGGCGCCTAAGATATGTGAGCCCGGCCAGCCGGGCGAAGAGAGGTCTTTCAGGCTTATACTGAAGCTGCTGGCCGATGTCGGCCTTGTAGGATTCCCCAATGCAGGAAAATCGACCTTTATCTCGCGCATATCAAGCGCGCGTCCAAAGATTGCGGAATATCCCTTTACCACCCTGGTCCCGAATCTCGGCATGGTGAGGTGGAAGGGTTCCGACTTCGTCGTAGCCGACATACCGGGCATCATCGAGGGTGCACACACGGGAACAGGCCTTGGATTGCGGTTCCTGCGGCATATCGAGCGCACCAGAATTATACTCTACCTGATTGATCTTTCCCCTGACAGCGAGCGGGATGCCTTGAATCAGTTCAAGGTGCTCATCCACGAGCTGGGTTCATACTCGACTGATCTAATCCAGAGAAAACAGATTGTGGTTTTCAACAAGTGCGACCTTACCGATGCCGAGAAACGTGCCAAAGAAGCAGTTGCCTTTGTAAAAGGCAAGGGGTATCCTTTTTTCATGGCCTCCGCCCTGACGGGCGGCGGTGTAGATAATATACTAGATACTATCGTGAAGGAATTATATGAAGTCAGGCACGAGGGCGGGTCTCAGGAAGTGTAAACGAGTCCTTATCAAGATCGGTTCACAGGTGCTCAATACGGGACACGGGCTTAACAACAGGGTAATAGAGAGAATCTGCGACGACGTAGGGCTCTTGATGGACAAAGGCAAAGAGTTCGCCATAGTTTCTTCGGGTGCCATTGCCGAGGGCACGGCCATCATGAGAATCCCGGACAAGAAGACCGCCCTTTCAAAAAAACAGGCGCTGGCGGCCATAGGCCAGGGGAGCCTCATGCGTGCCTATACGGATGCCTTCAGAAGGTACGGCTACACCGCGGCCCAGATCCTCATCACCAGGGAAGATCTGGATAATCGCCGCAGATATCTCAATATCCGCAATACCTTCTCATCCCTCTTCGAACTCGGAGCCATCCCCATTATTAATGAGAACGATACGGTATCCGTAGATGAGATCCAGTTCACCGATAATGACATGCTTGCGGCCATGATCGTCCCACTTGTGGAGCCCCATATCATGATCATCCTCACGGACATTGAAGGCCTCTACTCCAAAGACCCCAAGTTCCATAGCGATGCGAACATCATCCATGACATCCCTGAGCTCAAAACCAAAGATCTGAAGGCGCTGAGCGACGATGCCAATCCCATGGGCAGGGGAGGCATCAAGTCAAAGCTTCAGGCCTCCTACCGGGCGTCTTTGCTGGGGATTCCCACAATTATTGCATCTGCCTACATACCCCAAGTCATCAGCCAGATACTCGACGGTAAGGACATCGGCACCTTTGTCCATCCGAAGAAAAAGGCCATGCTCACCCAGAAGGATCACTGGCTCGGTTTTGTGTCCCGTCCTAAAGGCAAGGTCTTCATAGACGACGGAGCTGCCGCTATGGTTCTGAACAAAGGCAAGAGCCTGCTGCCTGTCGGTGTAGTGGATGTCGAAGGGAGCTTCCATGCAGGAGATCCTGTCGAGATCGTGCAGAAAGGCAAAGAAATGGTAGCCATCGGGCTGAGTAATTTCTCTTCAGAAGAGATCGTGAAGATCAAGGGTGCCAGCACCAAAGATCTTTCCGCTATCCTTGCCTATGATTGTGATGAAGAGGTGGTTCATCGCAATAACATGATTCTGAGAAAGGAGATCCTGTAGTGTCCAGCCAGGAGATTAAGGATATAGCCGCCAATGCGAAGAGGGCTTCCAGGTCCCTTATGGGGCTGTCCAGTGCAAAGAAGGCTGAAGCCCTCAGACACATGGCAGCCTCTTTGAGAGGCACGGCCGAGTTTCTCAAGAAGGAGAATGCAAAGGACCTCGATGAAGCCTTTAAGACCGGCCTGAGCAGTGCAATGATCGATCGGCTGACCTTGAGCGACAAGGTCATCGAAGGCATGGCCAAGGCCCTTGAAGAGATCGCCGATCAAAGCCGACCCGGTGGGGCAGATCACCGGTATGGTCAGACGGCCGAACGGTCTGGTTGTCGGCAGGATGCGCATACCAATCGGTGTAGTTGCCATCATTTACGAATCAAGGCCCAATGTAACGGCCGATACTGCAGGTCTGTGCCTGAAATCAAGTAATGCAGTCATTCTGCGGGGAGGATCAGAGGCCTTCAACTCGAATGCCGCCATTGTTAAAATCCTGAAGGAATCTTTAATACAATCAGGCATCGATCCCGATGTGATCGGTTTCATACCGGTTACCGACCGGCAGGCGATACTGGATATGCTCAAGCTTGAGGACTATATCGACCTTGTCATACCCAGGGGCGGTGAGGGCCTCATCAGGACCGTGGCGGAGAATTCGCTCATCCCGGTGCTCAAACATTACAAGGGTGTGTGCCATATCTTTGTAGACAGGCAGGCCGACCTTGAAAAGGCTTACAGCATCTGCCTCAATGCTAAGGTCCAGCGGCCGGGAGTATGCAACGCAATGGAGACCCTGCTCATCGATGCACCCGTTGCAGGGATCTTTTTGCCCAAGATGGCCCGGATATACAAGCAGAACGGCGTGGAGCTCAGGGGATGCCCGAGATGCAGGGCATTCCTTCCCGACATGAAGGTCGCCACCGAGGAAGACTGGTATGCGGAATTCCTCGACCTGATCCTGGCCGTAAAGATCGTGGAAGACATCCACGAGGCCATCGACCACATCGAGAAGTACGGATCGAACCATACCGAGGCCATCATAACGGAGAATTACACAAGGGCCATGGAGTTCATCAATCAGGTGGACTCTTCCACGGTCCTGATAAATGCCAGCACCCGGTTTTCCGACGGCGGCGAGTTCGGCCTGGGGGCGGAGGTGGGCATCAGCACCTCCAAGATTCATGCATACGGGCCCATGGGGATTGAAGACCTCACCATCCGGAAGTTCGTCTGCTTCGGGGACGGCCAGATCAGGCAATGAGGCTGGGACTATTCGGCGGCACCTTCAACCCTATTCACATAGGGCACCTTCGCGTTGCCGAAGAGGTTCGGGAATCACTTCTCTTGGACAAGATCATCTTCGTGCCTTCCTATCTCCCGCCGCATAAAGAAATCTCCGACAATGTGGAGGGGGCCCGGCGTCTCGAGATCGTGAGGCTGGCGGTCAAGTCCAATCCCCATTTCGAGGTGTCATCCTTCGAGGTGGACAGCCTCGGGAGTTCGTATTCGATCAAGACCATCGAACATATCCGTGAAACATACGGCTGCACACCATACTTCATCCTCGGCCAGGACGCCTTCAATGAGATATCAAGCTGGTATCAGGCTGAAAGACTCTTCGATGTCGCACACTTCGTCGTCATGTCCAGGCCGGATGCCTTAAAATATCCTCTTGCCGATGTGCTTGGGGAAAGTGCAGTACGCTTCCAGGCAACCCCGAAGGGGTTTATCAACGATTCCGGTAACGAAATTATATTTGTAGAAGTCACTGCCTATGCGGTATCATCTTCACAGATCCGTAACCTAAACAAGCAGGGAAGATCCATAAAATATCTCGTTCTTGAGGAGGTGCATGACTATATCAGAAATGAAAGAATCTACACCTAGAATGAAACCGCAGTGGAAAGAGTATGTTTCGGCCTTGGAAGACAAAAAGGCCACTGACACAGTGGTGTTGGATGTGCGCGGGGTATGCTCCTTCACCGATTATATCATCATCTGCACGGGAATGTCCGACCGGCAGATCAAGGCCATGGCGGAACACGTAATAGCAACTTTCGGGAAGCCCTACGGCAGGGAGGGAGTAGGACAAGGGCGCTGGGTGCTTCTGGATTATGTAGATGTCGTCATACACATATTCCAGGATGATATCAGGCGCTACTATGATATGGAAAGCATGTGGTATGAGGCCAAAAGGGTGCTTTAAGTGAAGATCGTCTTCTGTTTTTCCGGCAAGACCAATCAGGGACCCATAAAGGAGTCAGTGGAAGAATACTTTAAAAGAATCCAGAAGTATGCACCAACCGAGATAATCGAATCCAAGGATCTCCAACCGCAGACCAGGGAAGGCAGGCATATCGTTTTGATTCCCGAAGGCAGTACACTGACCTCAGAGGGATTTGCCAAGCTCCTTGAGCGCTATCAGCTCTCCGGCACCAAGAATCTCTTTTTCTATGTTGGGGGTCCGGAAGGGCTCCCCAAGACCGTTCTGGAAAATGCGGACATGTCATTGTCGCTGTCCTGCATGGTATTCAACCATCAACTTATCAGGGTAATGCTTCTGGAACAGGTCTACCGTGCCTTCACCATCATTCGGGGCGAACCGTACCATAAGTAGCATAATGATGATAAACGATCTTTCCCAGGGAGGGGGTTCCGATCCTCCTTGAGGTTTTCACCGTTGCTCTTTTGCATGGGATCAATGTATTATAAGAAGAAAAAGACGGGTCTGGTCGAATCATACGCCCGGTATACATGAGAATGGAGGAGTCATGCTTTATTTGAAAATTATGGAAGTTTTGAAAACCGATGCCGAGCAGTTGTCCAAAAGGGTTGTCAAGGATCTCCTGACCAGAGGAGAGACAGAGTACCATAAAAAGTATTCTGAAGAGATTATGTATGAGCGGGTATACGATGTATACAGCAATTTAAGTTACTGGCTGGACAGGGCCCGTCCCAAAGAGGAGATCCACAAGCGCTTCAGTGACATGGGGAAGAAACGTTTTCAAGACGGTATCCCGCTGCATGAAGTGGTCATGTTTCTTATGCTCATCAAACGGCATCTCTGGCTGTATCTTCTGGAAAAACACTTCTTTCGAATCATCCTATGAGCTCATGAAAAGCCTTGAGATGAACAACCGCATCGTACTTTTCTTTGACCGCGCCATCCTTGCCGCGAGCGTCGGATATGAGGAGGAATTGGTCAAATATGTGAAGTCCAGCTCTGAAAGTCTGCTGAGCAAGTTTTTTAAGAAGAAGTAGTCGCTGTCCCAGACGGGAGGATCTCGCCGGAGCTGGAAATGTTTTGTTCTTTTTAAGGAAGCGTCAGGACAATTACACCCATGAGGGAGGCCATATGATATCGGAAAAATTAATTGAAATGATTAAGGATAACGCCGACACATTGACCAACCGTCTCTGTAAGGACCTGCTCAGCAGAGAGGAGACCAAGGGCTATCGTAAGCTGAATAAAGACAGTGTCTACGACCGTGTATATGATGTTTACAGCAGGCTCGATTCTTGGCTCGTGGGGGACAGGGTAAGGGGTGAAATCAAGGACCATTACCTGAAACTTGGAATACAGAGGTTTCATGAGGGCATTCCCCTAAGCGATGTTGTCATGGCACTCCAGCTCATCAAACGGCATTTGTGGCTCTATGTACAGGAGGCGAACTTCTTCGATTCCTCTTTCCAGCTCATGCAGGCGCTTGAGTTCAACAACCGCGTGGTGTGGTTCTTTGACCGGGCCATATACTTCACCTGCGTCGGGTATGAGGATGAGGAGAAGAAATACCAGGGTAAACCCAAAGAGAGCATTATCTCAAGGGTGTTTAAATAAGGAAAGCGTTACTCAATTTCCAAAGCCACCTTGATCTTGAAGACCTTCCGGGCAGGCAGGTTAAGGATCTTGATATTAAGGGCATGCTCTATCTCGGAGATGATTTCGCTCGATACGATCCGAGCTTGGCGCAATGAGTGTAAACCAGCAGTTAGGGTGTCCTTCTCTCAGGTAGTTGTGAGTCACCTCACCATATCCGCCTACGAACTCGGCAAATTCTTCAATGCGGTCCATCGGGACATCAGTGGCACATAACGTGGAGTTCCAGCCGATGGCGCGTGGACTGATGGTCGCCCCGATCCGCCTGATGAGGCCGCTGCCTTTTAGTTTCCTGATAGCGGTCGAGCACCTCTTCTTCGGACATGCCCATAGCCTCGGCCACGGCCAGGAACGGCCGTTCGGAAATGGGGATTGATTTGTTGATGATACTGAGGATCTTTTTGTCAATTCTATCCATGAATAGTTTCCATTACTACCCACCCTACATTGTTACTTCGGATACCAGCAGATGGAGTCAACCTCCATGGCATCACCGTGTACCTCATATGCCCTGGCACGGCAGCCCCCGCAGACTGCAACGAATTTGCACACGCCGCACTTCCCCTTGAGCCGCCCCTCATCCCTCAACTGCCTGAGCAGAGGGGATTGGTCCCAGATTACGTTGATTGATTCTTTCCTGATATTCCCGCAGTCGACCTGGAGGAAACCGCAGGGCTGGACTGTGCCAGTAGATGAGACGAAGCCGAACCCGGTGCCTGCCAGGCAGCCTTTGGTCGGGCTTGATCCATCCTTCTCGGCGAGCATCCTATAGTACTGCGGGGCGCAGGTGGCCTTGCATTCGATTTGAGATATCCTTGAAGCTGTATGGAAATCTTCCAGCATGTCCCGGTACTGCATTATCTTGGCCGGTTCCACGTTCTCTCCCCTGCCTGTGGGCACCAGGAAGAAGACATGCCATGCAACTACCCCCAGGCCCTCAAGAAAGTCAGGGAAGAGTTTCATCTGCGAGATGTTCATTGCTGCAACTGTGGTATTCACCTGGACGGGTACTCCTTCGGCGACGAGTATCCTCATGCCCTCAAGCGCCATGTCAAAGGCTCTTGGCAACCCCCGGAAGGTGTCATGGATATCGTTCGTGACGCCGTCAAGGCTTACGGAGACTCGGACTATGCCGGATTCCTTTATCTTCCCTGCCACCTCGGGCGTCACGAGAGAACCGTTGGTGGCAAGCGTCATGCGCAGCCCCAGCGATGTCCCGTATGCTGCGATCGCGAACACATCCTCGCGGACCAATGCCTCGCCGCCCGAGAGGATGACGAGCCGGGTACCGCCTTGGAAAGGTCTTTTAATAAGGCAAACCCTTCATCTGTAGTGAGCTCATCCGAGCATGGTTTGTCCGTGGCGGAGGCCCTGCAGTGGATGCAGCTCAGGTTGCATGCCTTGGTAAGCTCCCAGGCAAGGATATGCGGCAGCTTCATGCAAGCAGCTCGGCGAGTCTCGGTGCGAAATAGGAGATGATAATGTCCGCACCTGCACGCCTGATTGCAGTGACAGACTCAAGGATGCACGCATCTTCACTGAGCCAGCCCCTCTCGCAGGCGGCCTTGATCATGGCATATTCGCCGGAGACCTGGTATGCGGCCAAGGGGGAGTCGAATTCATCCGCAATGAGGCGGATGACATCCAGGTAGGGTAGGGCAGGCTTTACCATGATCATGTCCGCGCCCTCCTCGATATCGTATGCAGCCTCGCGCATGGCCTCCCGGACATTGGCGGGGTCCATCTGGTAGCCCTTCCTGTCGCCGAAAGAGGGAGCGGATACTGCCGCCTCACGGAAGGGGCCGTAGAATGTGGAAGCATATTTTACTGCATAGCTCAGGATGGGAATATGTTCGAACCCGTTCTCATCCAAGGACTCACGGATGATGCCGACACGGCCGTCCATCATGTCGGATGGTGCGATGATGTCGGCGCCTGCCTTGGCATGGGAAAGGGCAACGGTGGACAGGACCTCCAGGGTATCATCGTTGCTCACCTGTCCCTTGTCATCAAGGATGCCGCAATGCCCATGGTCGGTATACTCGCACAGGCACACATCCGTGATGACCATGAGCTCAGGTGCTGCATCCTTGATGCGGCGCAGAGCCTGCTGGACCACCCCGTCTTTTTGATGGGCCGAGGTCCCCGTGGCGTCTTTTTTCTTGGGTATGCCGAAGAGAAGGATCGCCGGTATCTTCTGTGCAGCAATCTGTTTGGCCAGCTTGGGCAGCATGTCGGGTGAATACCGGAACTGGCCCGGCATGGTATCGATGGGCTCTTTCAGGGAGGAACCCTCCTTTATAAAAAGCGGGTAGACGAGGTTGTCCACATGGACACGTGTCTCCCTTACCATGCGCCTGATAGTGTCCGTGCGTCTCAGCCTGCGGGGTCTGTTTTCTGGAAACATATTATTCCTCCGGATATGGTTGCGAATGTATGGGTTATATATCCTTAAGCCTGCCTGATGCAAGCAAGGGAAATTGAGAATTGAATAGATCCCCTCCGGTATCTTTAAACATTTTGTAGGAGCGCCTTCAGGCGCGACTTGAGTACCCACAGATCATCCCATCGTAAATCCCATACCTTACCCTATGTCGCGAAGCCGCTCCAACGGTTAGTTTTCATTACGGTCACCTATGATCAACTCGTCACTACATTCTGAAGACTTTTTGGAGTATAACAATCCAATTCTACAGTTACGAATATACGGATTCCGATAGTGGATAGAGGAGGGACACTATGGCTCTACAGGTCGTGATCATGGCAGGGGGCAAGGGGGAGCGGCTGTGGCCGGTATCATCTGCTGAAATGCCGAAGCAGCTTATCCCGTTCGAGGGTGACAAGAGCTTGCTGAGGGCCACGTTTGAACGATCCGTGGATATGGCGCCTCCTGAAAATATCTATGTGGTCACCTCAAAGAACCTGGCTTTGAAGGTTGCGGAAGAGCTGCCCGAGATACCGCGGGCCAACATCCTTGCCGAACCGGTTGGGCGCAATACCGCCCCGTGCATCGGGTATGCGGCGGTGGTCATCTCGAAGAAGGACCCTGATGCCATAATGACAGTATTCCCATCAGATCACCTCATCCGTGAACCTGCGAAACTGAAAGAAGCCATACTCTTCGGGACCAAGGCACTAGAGTCGCACGCTGATCTCCTTATTACCCTGGGTGTTGTTCCAGAAAGGCCGGAGACCGGTTACGGATATATAGCACCCGAGGTGGTTCTCCTCAGCCAGGGTGGCCTTACCCTCAAGAGGGTAAAGTCTTTTCATGAAAAACCTGCCCGTATCCTTGCCGAGCAGTATCTCAAGAGCGGTTACCTGTGGAATGCGGGCATGTTCCTCTGGCGGGTGGACACCATTCTCGACATGTTCTCGCGTCATATGGTTGATCTCTACGATGAGCTTATGAAACTCAAGTCTTGTCTTGATATCGATCCTGACTGCATCGAGCGTTTCTATCAGGCAGCCCCCATGGTCTCAATAGACTATGGTATTATGGAGAAGGCAAATCGGGTGGCCGTGATTCCGGTAGACTTCGGCTGGAGTGATGTGGGCAGCTGGGATGCGATGGGTAATCTCTTCGCCACAGATGCAAAGGGGAATACCGTTCGAGGTTCAGCGGAGCTCATCAACGCCGAGAGTAATGTGATATGGTCTACGGACAAGCACATCGTTCTCATCGGCGTGAATGACCTGGTTGTGGTGGAAGGCCCTGATTCCATCCTCGTGTGCCACAGGACCTTTTCACAACAGGTAAGCACCATAGCCAAGAAGTTCACTAAGGGCGACAGTTGAATAGAGGGTTATTGCCCACAACCGATTCTCTCATCAATGCAAAGATAGAAAGCCCTCGTCTCTGAGGCTATCGAAAAGTCCCAATTAAATGTAATCAATTTCAGTTGCAGATCATAAAAACCGAAGAGAGAGGAAATCAGTTCGAACAATGGTGTGGAAAATGCACATTGTTTGAGGTAAGGGTACCAGAGTAGATGAAGATCGAAATACTCGGCTGCAGCGGATCAATGATGCAGGGTTTCAATACAACCAGCATCCTGATCAACGGCAAGATCCTGATCGATGCAGGATCTGTCGTATCAGTGCTCCCCGAGAGCAAGCTGGTGGGGATCAGGAACGTACTGATCACACACCCGCACATCGATCACATCAAGGAGCTTCCATTCTTGGTAGACGCCCTCTTCTCGTCACATACCCATGGAATTCGAGTCATGGGCAGCCGGACCACCATTGAGGCCTTACAGACCCATATCTTTAACGGGCTTATCTGGCCTGATATAGCAGAGCTCGATGTCGACAGCTCGTTCTTAAGCCTTGAGCATGTTCCTGAGGACTGGTTCGACCTTGACGGCATCCGTGTAAAGACCTTTGCAGAGAACCATATCGAAGGCTCACTCGGCTATGTGATCGGTGAAGACGGAAGGTATGCCCTGTTCACCGGGGATACCGGATTCCATCAGGGGCTCTTCGATCTCATCAGATCTCTCGGCTCCGACCTGAAGGCATGCTTTATCGAGGCATCCTTCCCAAGCTCAATGGGCAAAATCGCTTCAATCACCCAACACCTGACTCCCGAACTGATCGTGAAAGGACTCAACGGGGCCCTTTCCCCCTCCACCCGGATGATCATCTACCATATCAAGCCCAAGCATATGGAAGAGGTCGTAGCAGAGCTGCCCAAAAGTTTTGAGTATATCCGAGGGGGGGAGGTAATCACCATTTGACCGAAGTCTTAGATATAGCCAAAAAGGACGGGAGATGGTCCGAATGCCCCTCCTGCTCCGAGATCATCATCACATCCAAACTCGTGGAGAATAAGTGGGTCTGCCCGCACTGCGACCATCATTTCCGCATGAACGCAAAGGACAGGATCGCGCTTGTGTGCGATGAGGGGTCATTTGTGGAGATTGAGACCGCTCCTGTACGTGCAGAAGAGATCACCCCTGCTTCCGATGATGCGCTTAAATACGGAAGGGCTACGATTCTCGGTCAGCCTTGTGTCCTCGGGGTAATGGATTTTTCCTTCAAAGGCGGGTCCATGGGTGTGATTGTCGGTCAGGCCGTTGTGGATATGATGCATAACGCCCAGCGCAAACAGATTCCCCTGGTTGTTTTTTGCGCCTCGGGCGGCGTACGTGTACAGGAGGGTATCTGGGGGCTTCTTCAGATGCTTCGCACGGTCAATGCCAGGACGTCGACCCAGGATGTTCCCATGATCACCATCTTCACCGACCCTACAACCGGTGGTGTAAGTGCAAGCTTTGCAGGGCTTGCGGATATAATGCTTGCAGAGCCGGGCGCTCGGATAGGTTTTGCAGGGCCGCGAGTCATAGAAGCTACCATGAACTGCACCTTGCCTCCTGACTTCCAGGATGCTCTCAGGTTGATGGCGAACGGGTTCATCGACATGATCGTACACAGGCACCGGATGCGCGAAGTCATTGCCTTCTTCCTGAAATGGTTCTCTTAGGACTGGACCAGCACAAGTGGTCATTGGGACTTGAAAGGGTAAGAAGGGCCCTTGATATTCTCGATCACCCTGAACAATTCTATCCCCACGTACTTGTAGCAGGGACGAACGGAAAAGGATCCACCTGCGCCTATCTCGAACGAATCCTCATGAGCACAGGCCGCAGCATCGGTACTACCATGTCTCCCCATGTAAGCAGGTTTACGGAACGGTTCAGAATCAATAGTATCGAGACGAACACATTGGAGCTGAAAAGGTTGCGCGAAGGATTGGAGCCAAAGCTAAGTGAGCTAGGGCTTACCTATTTCGAGTGGTGTGTGATACTTGCTGCAGTGTTGTTCGAGCGGCGCAAGGTTGATGTGGGCATCTTTGAGGTCGGGCTTGGCGGGAGGTATGATGCATCCAATGCCCTGAACCCGGCCGTATCACTTATCACTGAGATATCCATCGACCACACGGACTATCTTGGTGATACCATTACCGCCATCGTCCGGGAAAAGGTTCAGATTGCCAGGCCGGGAAGGCCTCTTCTTACATCATCCACAGGTGAAGCCCTCGAATTGATCAGGGAACATGCACGCTCTATCGGGGCGGTTCTGCATGAGGTACAAGATCCGGCCATCCTCCCTGTGGTACAGGCCGGGGCGCCACAAGGGATGAATGCGGCGCTGGCATTGAAGGCTGCACATATCCTCGGTGCATATCCTGATGATGCCGGACTCAACCATGCACTCATGACATCTTTCCTCCCGGGCAGGATTGAGAAGGTAGGCAGGCGTATTATCATGGATGTGGCGCACAATCCATCATCTATGCTAGTTCTTGTGGAGCACCTGAAGAATTGCGGCTTTGATGGGGTAGCAGTAGTGGGTATCCTTGCAGACAAGGACTACCTGAAGATTGCCACAACCCTGAAAGGAGTATGCTCACACCTCTTCATAGCCCCGGTGCAATCGCCGAGATCGTGGGGAGAGCCCGAGTTGAGGCGTGTGGAGGCCCTTGGCGGCATCACCGTGTGCAGAAGCATCATGCAGGCCTTTTTTGAGGCGCTACAGACTGGGTGCGCCATCGTGGTAACGGGCTCATTCTATACAGTGGGAGAGGTGAGGGAATATCTCGTATGCAGAGGCTGGTCTTCCTGATTGCCCTAATCTTGTTTTCCCTTTACAGGCTCGCTTATGCCAAGATGCTTAACGTAGAGGCTGATGAGATGTTCAAGACCGGTCCACGCATCGAGGCCTATGGGAACGTGGTGGTTACAGGCGATGATCTCACTTTAAAGGCCGATTATGTTGTCTATGATACCGTAAGTGAGGACATCTGGGCCACGGGTAATTGCAATCTGAAAGAGGCCAAGGGCGAGGTCAATTCAGAAGCCCTGTCTTATAATACCAAGAGAAAAGACCTACATGTTCAAAACGGGTCAATACTCGGTTATAAGCCGGCTGTTAAGATCTCCGGAGAGTCCATTACCCGCTATAGCGACGATTACATTACCGGACGATCCGTTGAGTATACAAATTGTCTTGGGAGCCCGCCTGACTGGTCCATTTATGCGGATGAGCTCGATATACCCGTGGGGGGATATGGAGATGCGAAGGATGCACGGTTCAAGGTCCATGAATGGACCTTGTTCAAGAGCCCATACCTGTTATTCCCTGCCGAGCTTGACCGCCACTCCGGCCTACTTTTCTCTGAGATGGGCCATGGTTCCGATTACGGCTATCGCTTCGGCGTCCCTGTATATATCGTACTTGGCAGGTCACTTGATGCCACCATTACCCCGACATGGCTCTCTACGCGCGGCCTGCTCATGAAAAACGAATTGAGGTACAGTCTCGACTATGATCAGAACGGTATCATGTATCTGGAGACCCTTCATGACAGGCTGGGAGGAGAAAAAAGTGATGGGGGTGTCCTTAACACGATACCGGATGACAGGTGGTTCTTCAAGTCAGAACAGAGTGGGAAGTATTTGAACTGGGATATTAATCTGGCAAGCAATGTAGACTACTTCAGGGATATCGGGACATTTTATGACTCTAAATTCATAAATCCAGGGACATCGGCCAATGAGATTAATCAGCTTGATGATTCGAAACTGGATGTACTTATTTCCCGTGTCCAGTGGGTGAATTCTTATCAAGGAATTTCCCTTGCCCTATCGGGTCAATGGAAACAGGATTTGACCCAGGATGACAACGGCAAAACCCTCCAGGAGCTGCCCAGATTGACGGCAAGGATGAGGGAACGGGCCATACCAGATACTCCGTTGCAGACCTCGGCAGAGTTCACATCCGTAAGCCTCTACACACAGGATTCGATAGAGGCCCGCAAGGACAACGGCCAGATTGAAGTATCATGGCCTATCTATGTATTCCCCTATTTTACCTTCAGGCCGTATATGAAGGAAACCTATCGCGATACGGTATTCTCCGAGAGAAAAGACCTTTTCAGCGATTCAACATATGCCGAGAACTGGGAGGAGAGGGGGGCTTCACTATCTACCACATTCTACAGCTCAAGGTTCGGCAGCGGCTTATATCATCAGGTTGTACCCCAGATCTCTCTGGTATACCTGTCGCGTTTGGGGGGCAATTATAATGCGAATAACCCTGATGATACATTCCCCCAGCTCCTGACAGGTGATGACTTGGCTAAAACATTCAACACAGTCTTAAGCTTGTCCAACTACATCAGAAACAAGGACGGCCTGTCCTTGGCGGATGTGACCGTGGAGAGCTATTACAGCCATATCGAGAAGCAATGGAACGAGATCGATGTCAGAATAAACCTCCATCCCTTCCCATGGCTGACCGCATCCCATATCGATACATTGAGCAAGGAGCCGGGCAGACCCTTTGCTACTTCAGAGCACTCATCGGCAATCGTGTTCACTGATACGCTGGGTGATACGTTCTCCTTTGGTGAAGAATATAATAATCCGGCTGAAGAGCTCATCACCTCAGGAATTCATGCAAACCTGGTTCAGGGTCTTACTGCCGGGTATGATGTGAAGTACGACTCTGTTAACCATCAGATTGATGACCAGACACAGGCCTTGAGTTATAACTCGCAGTGCTGGGGCATTGTAGTCGAAAGGCGTGTTGAGCTAAGCCAAAATCTGATGCCCAGGAAGACCACATGGTCATTGAATGTGAAACTCCTCGGTATAGGTGATGTCTTTAATGCAAACACTCCTACAACGGGGGCAACTTCAAAGTGATTCCCTCATATGATGAAGCATGGAGAATCATCGAAGCATGTCGTATGCCGGTTCATGTACTTCGTCATTCTCTCATGGTGAGACGTGTGGCCCTTGTCATCGGAAGCCGGCTTAATACATCCGGCCATGAAATAGACCTTTACCTTGTAGATAGGGCATCGCTGCTCCATGACATATGCAAGATGGAATGCATCGGGACCATCAAAGATCATGCGCTCACGGCCAAAGAACTCTTGTGTGCCAAGGGCTTCCACCGTGTAGGTGAGGTGGTGGCCCAGCATGTCAGGCTTGACTCATATGATCTGGACGAAGCCATGGTTGTCAACTACGCTGATAAGCGGGTGATGCATGACAGGGTCGTCTCTCTCTCTCGGAGATTTTTGGATCTCATGGACAGATACGGTACGGACGATCTGAGACGTGAACGTATATTGATGCATCACCAGACATGCCTGCACATCCAGGAGATCATAGCGAAGAATTGTAATTCAGACCTGGAAGGACTTGAGACCTTAAACCTCATACCGTGCGATCAGCCTTTCTATGGCCGATGAGGTCTCCTGCGAGATTACGGACCTGTTGATGAGCAGGATCAGGGCGAAGATCTTGAAGGGAAACAGCAATACGAGCCTGCCCTGATCAACAAAGGTCACCTTCTTTGGTCTGTTGGGGCTGAGGTCACCCAGTGCCTCGGGGAGATTCATATAGAACTTCGCTACAAAAGATAAATTAACCTCTTTTGATATGTTGCCGCTCTGGTAGAGGATTTCCTGAGCGGATTTTACTACGGCGATGCCGGTGCATTCATTCAAAGAGGAGAGATTTTTCACGAGCGCACGCGTAGATTCATCCACTGGTGCGAAGTCGCTGTCCTCTATTTCTCCGCGTTCCAAGGCGAGACTCATCTCGTCGGCACGGCGCATACCCTCGATGAGGAGGTATTCCCAGTTTGTTGCGATAGTGTTTCTGGGGGCCTTCATGCCGCCCATGAACTTAAAGCTCCCTGTGGACCAGGACAGGATAGTGAAGAGTGCTTCCTCACCGTCGATGGCACCGACCTCTGCATGGGTGATCTGGCCGTCTTCGAAATAGATGCAGCCTTTGCGCTCGTCTTTATTCACGAATAAGGCAGTTGTCATCTGGCTCAGGCAGTTCATCTGGATAAGGTCGGGGAGCTGCAGGCCGGTGATGCTGCCTGCAAACCCTCGTGCAGCGTCTTCTTTGAGGGCCTTAAGGATGAGCCCTCTCATCTGCTCGATCTCAAAGGGCTTCTCGATGTAGAACAAGGACCCTCGTGCCCTTGCCTTTTCCTTAACATCAATAGACCCATAGGCAGTCATGATGATGACCTTTGTTGCAGGCTTCTTTTCCTTGATCTTCACCAGCACATCAAGACCGCTTATGCCGGGAAGCCTGATGTCGAGCACCACAACGTCGAATGTTTGATCTTCAAAGGTAGCAAGCGCGGTCTCGCCGTCATTGACGGTAGTCACCTCGTAGGTCTCACGGTCATGTGAGAGCGATTTGGCAAGTGACCAGGTCAGTGTTTCTTCGTCGTCTACGATGAGCACCTGCTTGGGCATGCTATCTCCTCGATATCCTTTCGAGAGCCATTTCCAAAGATGTTTTCAGCCGGAGATACGACTCTGTGAACGCCTCCATCTCCTTGCCTTTTACGTCCTTGATTCCATGGTCGAAGTCTCCCAGGCTCAAGGCCTCGAATGAATCGAGGGCATTGTCAGTCGGTGCTACGACGATCCTGGTGATTATAAAGGCTATGAAGACTGTTATGCAGACTCCGATTATTAAGAAGATGCCGAGCATCGTATAGAAGCCTGAAGTCGTTTCCTTGAGACGACTTTCATACTCCGAGAGCAGGCCGTTTTCCCATGACTTCGGCTTCAGGGCGATAATTGACTGTTCGGCATGGAGGGGTTGTATTACTACCATATAATCTTTGAGGCTCAAGGTTGACGGGTTCTTCGATTTTATCGCATTTACTATGCCTGAACCCTGATCCAGAAGCTGTGGATGGTTGTACAGGGCGATTCCTTTATGGGCCGGATTAGTGGAGGTGGTGAGCTTGAGATCGCCGTTGTTCACCACAGAGATCTCAGCCCAAGATGCGGGCAGCTTCAAGGTTTCAATCTTCTCAAGGGGAATCGTGGACAGTATCCATGTCAGCACCTTGGAATCCTCTTTATAGAGAGAGTCGGCCAATGGGGTCATATTTACACCCTTTACGGCATGCAACTGGGTGTAAACAAGGATGGATGACACGGTCAACATTACTGCGGCGCCGATGCATACAATTAAAAATACCTTTATCTTCATGGGAGATCAAACCTCCGCTTTGAGCCAGTCAGTCATGGCATCTAAGAATTTCAACGACATTCTCTCATTAGGTATTTTGCTGGACAGCGTCTCAATGAGGAATGCCTTCTGATCGGTGCTGTCGGAGAGGAGATCCGCCTTCAGCTCGTCGGCCGTTTCTACAATGATATGGGGTGCTATGGGGCCCATGGCCTGAGTGAGGGCTTGTTTGAGGGAATTGATGAAGTCGGTCTTGGGAAGATCGACCGAACGACGTTGGGCATTGGCATCTTGCTGGACTGCATCACGGAGCAACCCCATCCTGAGCAAGGTGTAAAGTATCTTCATGGTGTCAGAGACCCCGATGTTTATGCTCTGTGCTATGTCTGCAATGGATTTTTTACCGTCTATCGTACTCAACACCCTCCACTGAATGGACTTGAGCTGGATCTCCTTATCCCTGATTTCCGTCTCCAGCGCATAAACGGCAGATGAGGACGTTATGAGGGAGGTGATCTTGTCCATCTGGCGCAGATGGTTTGTAGTCTCCGTGAGGACCTCATCTATGCCCATGATTATGGTCTGCATGTCTGCAGGTTCATCAACGAAGAAGTGATATTCGCCGGAGTTCCAGACCGCAATCTCCTGGATGGCCTTAATGCCGTTCAAGGAGCCGCACTGGGCATGGATGACCTCGCCGTCTGTGAAATAGATATTACCGGCTTCGGATCCGTTGGTGAGGTAGAGCCTCCCTGTCCGTTTGCCCAATGAGAGGATCTTGATGATCTCCGGGCACCTGGTGTTCTGAAGATCGCCGCTGATATCCTGCTTCATACTGCTACTCCTTGCTCATATTCGCAATAATTAGCTTGCCGGTCATCCTAAGCAAAGCCTGGTTAACCCTCAGGCTCGATAGAACCATCAGCATGGTGCTGCCCGAGAGAAAGACCGTAAGAAGCACATCATCCAAGAGAATTTCTACGGTATTGCCGGGGCGGTCGTTGTCACTTATGAGGTCCTTATAGAGGATCATAAGTCTGTCTTTCGCCCCTGAAAATTTGTGTTTTCCAGGCAGCTTGATCTGCATACCTTTCCCTTGTCCTATAATATAGCCTTGCACACCTGGTATCTGCAAGAGGTCTTTTATAGAGCCTTTCATGTCAATTGCCCTATCGGCACAGGGGCCTTGATTCTTTACGGAGAGGGTACGCTCAAGGTTTAGTCCTCAAGGCCGATAAGTCACTTATCAGAATATATATTTGGCAGGTATTAAAACATGTTTACATGGATGTTACATGTGCTCAGGAAATACTGGAGGCGGATAACGCTTAATCCGTTCCAAGGTATTGAAATTTCAATCATCACCAATGAAGAACTGCAATTTGATCCCGACATAGACAGAATGGTCAGTGAGTGTGAACTCGATGAGATGTTCAGGAGCTTTGGAAGTTTGGATGAATACAATAAAGAATTCGTGAGTTTCTTTAAAGCACATCGCAGGGAATTTCTTTTGGACTACTCACAAAGAGACGGCCACTTCAGGGTATAGCAGCACTCACTTTTCAAGGTAACATACAGCCTATAACTCTTTCTCTCTATAACCGTTCAAATCAAGGGACCCCCGATTATGCGTAAATTACAGAAGAGAAAGTATCCTCCTCATTTCGGAGTATTAAATATTTAAGAGGTACCCCTAATTGCTTGCATGGGATTTTGATCCTTGTGGCAAGGGCCTTTCTCACATATATGATACAAATAATGACGAAAGCCTGAGGATTAACCATGGAAGATAAGATCTATTCTATTTTTCTCGAGAGCCAGGAACTCCATAGGCGGCTTAAGCCGCTCGGCCCAAAGATTGCACAGGCTGCCCGCATGATGATCGAATGTATCGAGGCGGGCGGCAAGGCCATGTTTGCAGGCAACGGAGGTTCGGCGGCTGATGCGCAGCATCTTGCAGCAGAGCTGGTAAACAGGTTTAAAAAAGAACGTAAGCCCCTTGCAGGACTCGCACTTACCACCGATACATCGGTAATCACTTCCATTGGAAATGACTATGCCTTTGATGAGATATTTGCCAAACAGCTCATGGCCCTCGGCAGGGCAAGGGACCTCTTTGTGGGTATATCCACAAGCGGCAATTCAAAAGATGTGATCAGGGCCATAGATACTGCCCGCACTATGGGTATCGCAACTATCGGGCTCATAGGCGAGGGCGGCAAGATCAAAGACATGGTAGACTGTGCTCTTTGCATTCCATCAACCAACACCCCGAGGGTGCAGGAGGCGCATATCCTTATAGGCCATATCCTGTGCGAACTCATCGAGGATGCCTTTAGCTGAGCTGATTTGACAAATTCAAGCAGAGATACTATTGAATATGAGTAACCCATGGGGGCGTAATGGGTTCGACGGGGGCAGTTGATGCCCGAGGAGCATGCCGAGTTCTGCTGACTCGTTAAACAGGCAGAGACACGTAAAGTGCCGACGATTACAACTACGCAATGGCTGCCTAACGAGTAGCCCGTCCGGCATGACCCCGCCTATCGGGTCATGTTTGGATGTCAAATTATGATGGGCAAACCTTTCAGTCAGACCCCTGGGCTGTAAGGGTAACAAAGAGGGGTTGGGACCGGGAAGCCTGTCTGTGGGCAGAACGAGTCCGAGACTTTAATACACAGACTAAGCATGTAGATGCCTTTGGTTGAAGGTCTTCGGACGGGGGTTCGATTCCCCCCGCCTCCACCATTAACTTATTGAT
>CAWKAM010000019.1:0-77564 GCA_963847605.1 uncultured delta proteobacterium
TGCGCCAGGTAAGCTTGGCTTGAAGGGAAAGGAGGTGAGAAGACTTCTTGAAATTCAAGGAAGGGACCCAGCAGGTGGAAGTCCTGCCCGGTTAAAGCCTAGCCGGCGGACCGGTAGCGAGTCTTGGGTGGCACAGGGGCGACCCGTGCTGCTAAGCGTAGACAGCGAGTGAGTGGGCCGTGTGATTGAGCCTCGAAAATATGGTTAACGTGGAAGCCGACGTTATCACGTTGACGGAAGGCAGAATCGACATGACCGAAACAGGCGAGGGCATGAAGATCCACCGGGGTCGGAGAGCACGGCACGTACACGAAAGGGGTTTCCCAGGAACCTGGGAGGCCTCCCTGTTTCCTGTTTCATAATCCCGGAATGTGTTCACCGGGTGAACAAAGGACCAGGCCGAGGGGTGGTATGGATGCACCAACCCGAGGAGCGAACGGAAGCATTCAGTGCAGGTAGCTGGTGCCCAGGCAACCAAGGTGCTGGTGATGGGCAGGGAGGAGTCGGAGTATCTCATAGTACCTGAGAAGGAGGGGAAGTCACCCTAGGCGACCCTCTGGAGGGAAGGGGATACCTGGATACAGAGCTTTTGGAGGGAAAGATGGTGGGAACATCGAGTCCCACAACCATCTCAACGAGACTTCAGAAGATAGCGGAAATGGCCAGGGAGGCACCGATATGGTGATCACCACCCTTGCCCACCACATCAACGTCGAATTCTTGAAGGAAGCATATCGTCGGACGCGGAAAGACGGAGCTACGGGTGTAGATGAACAGACAGCAGAGCAATATGCAGAGAACCTGGACGAGAATCTTGAATCTTTATTGAACCGATTCAAGTCTGGAACATACAAGGCACCCCCTGTACGGAGAGTATATATTCCGAAAGGAGATGGCAAGAGAACGCGGCCGATAGGGATACCGACCTTTGAGGACAAGGTGCTGCAACGGGCGGTAGCGATGTTGCTGGAAGCGATTTACGAGCAGGACTTTCTGGACTGTTCATATGGGTTTCGCCCGGGGCGGTCCCCGCATCAGGCCTTGGATGCACTATGGAAAGGTCTGATGGGGATGAGAGGTGGATGGGTCATTGAGGTGGACATCAGGAGCTACTTCGATAGGATTGATCATCAGTATTTGCGTGAGTTTCTGGACAAGAGGGTACGGGATGGGGTGCTGCGCCGAGCGATTGACAAGTGGCTGAAGGCAGGCGTCCTGGAGAATGGTCAGATAGAACACCCGGAGACGGGCAGTCCTCAAGGCGGGGTCATCTCGCCAATTCTTTCGAACATCTTCCTTCACGAGGTCTTGGATGTATGGTTCGAAGAGGTGGTGAAGCCTCGATTGAAGGGTAAGGCCTTTCTTATCCGGTTTGCAGATGACAGTCTGATTGCATGTTCTTCCGAGAGTGATGCTAGCAGAGTACGAACAGCACTGGAAAGACGGTTTACGAGATACGGTCTTGAAGTGCACCCTGAGAAGACCCGTGTGGTGAATTTCAGAAGGCCGCCATCTAAGCCGGGTAATCAGAAGGAGGGACAGGGCCGTAGACCAAGGTCGTTTGACATGCTGGGATTTACCCATTTCTGGGGGAAGTCACGGCAGGGCAACTGGGTGGTGAAACGTAAGACGGCCAAGGATAGGCTCTGCAGATCGCTGAGGAAAATTGCCGAGTGGTGCAAGGTATACAGGTATGCTGATGTTGCTTGGCAACACAGTATGCTTGTCCCCAAAATCCGTGGACACTACGCATATTATGGTATTACTGGCAACGGACGTGCGCTGCAACGCTTTCTGGACCGGGCTAAGCAAATCTGGTTCAAGTGGCTCCTTCGCCGCTCCCAGCGCAGTCGGTCTCGGAGATTCTTCCCTGATCTTCTTCTGTCACGATTTCCTTTGCCACCAGCCGTCGTAGTGCACAGCATCTACACCAGCCCGTAGCGAATCTGAATTCTAGAGGAGCCGGATGCGGGAAATCCGCACGTCCGGATCTGTGAGGGTTGCGCCTTGAGGCGCATGGAAGACTGTGGTCTGCGATGACCGCCTTGACAAAGCTTAGCCAGCAGTCAAGCACCGAGTCTTGCGCGGTGTGCGGTAACAAACACTGCGAAGCGTAGACAGGGAGGTGATAGGCCGGAATCGAAAGATGAAGAGGACAATTAGCCCCGAAATCGAACGTGTTGTGAAGCAGTCGACCTTATCTCTCTATGGGGAAGACGGAAATGTCATATTCGTTAAGTGGCGAGAATATGAGATTGCTTCCGGGGTACGTACCTACGGCATGTTACCAAAGGATTCCATGTGAACAAGGGAGATCCGGCAAGCTCAGGCGGAGCCTGTAGGGTCAGACAAGCCCACAAAGCGAGGATGGCCCGATGGTTTGTCGGAAGTCGGACTGGCTGATAGTACTCGGAGACAGGGAGAGCCTGTTACAGGGGGAAGCGGCCAGCAGGATTTGAACTCTTCTAAGGAAACATGAGCTCCATTCAAAGGGAGGATACGAGCC
Source organism: uncultured delta proteobacterium (assembly GCA_963847605.1). Classification (GTDB taxonomy): domain Bacteria; phylum Desulfobacterota; class Desulfomonilia; order UBA1062; family UBA1062; genus MWEI01. The sequence goes on from CAWKAM010000019.1 coordinate 2,507, forward strand.
TTAATCCAAAGTAAGGGGAAACTCAGTCATGGGAACGGGATTAGAAGGGATAGCAGCGAAAGCTCGGAGGGAAACAAAACTCAAGTTCACGTCTTTATGCCATCATGTCACCCGAGAGTTGATCTGGGAGAGTTTGAATAACATTCCCAAACAATCGGCACCGGGAGTGGATGGTATTAGCGTGGAGGAGGCGAAGAAGACATTCGAGGTATGGATTGAAGAGATGCTTACATCGATTCACCGTAAAGCCTACAAGGCACCACCGGTAAGGCGGGTTTGGATCCCCAAGCCGGGGAAGACCTCCAAGCGGCCTTTAGGTGTTCCTTGTGTGGCGGATCGAGCCTTGCAGAGGAGTGTTTCGGTGGTCCTGTCAAGTATTTATGAACAGGACTTTCTGCCTTGCTCTTTTGGAGGCCGACCGAAACTCGAGTGCCCATCATGCCCTATCCACACTCAATGAAATCATTGCGGGCAAGAAGGTCAGTTGGGTACTGGAGGCGGACCTGAAGAACTTCTTCGGTAGTTTAGACCATGGATGGTTACTACGGTTTGTTGAACATCGAGTCGGAGACCCGAGGATAATCAGCTTGATTAAGCGATGGTTAAAGGCGGGCGTCCTGGAAGAGGGCGAGTTGCATTCGGTCGAAGACGGGGACTCCCCAAGGGGGTTCCATTAGCGTATTACTGAGCAATATATACCTCCATTACGTCTTGGACCTTTGGTTTGAAAAGGTGATAAAGCCCAAACTGAAGGGAGAGGCGTATTTGGTAAGGTATATAGATGATTTTGTAGTATGCTTTCAGCTTCGGTCGGATGCGATTCGGTTCCAGGATGCGTTGGTGGAGAGACTTGGAAAGTTTTCCTTGGAATTAGAACCTAAGAAGACCCGTTTGGTGGAGTTTGGGCGCTTTGCCCTTCGCATGGCGAAGGAAAAGGGAAAGAGACTGGAGACGATTTACTTCCTGGGATTTACCCATTTCTGTACCCGCAACCGTAAGGGAAACTTTATGGTGGGGCGCAAGATAGAAAAGTCTCGATTCCGGCGGAGTGTTCAAAGCATTCAGTCACTGATGCGGGAAATCAGGCACTATTCCTTGAGAGAACAAGTTGAGAAAATCAACCAAGTGTTGACGAGGCCACTATGCCTACTATGGAGTAGGAGGGAACTTTAAATCGTTGTTCAAGATTCATCGTTTCGCCGAAAGATACTGGCATAAGATGCTTAGTAGCCGGAGCCAAAAGAGCTATATTACCTGGGAAAGATTCAATTCCCTTAAACAGGTGTTTCCGTTACAGCGGCCTAAGCTTTCTGTTCCTTATATGAGGATGAAAGCACTCGCTGTGCTGTGAATCAAATTCTGAAGAGCGTAGTGCGGGAAATCTGCATGCTACGTTCTGTGGGGGTTGGGGCGCCAATTGGTAGCCCCTTCTACCCGGCCCTGGGGGTGAAATTCCCCCTGGGCTACTCGACCCAGACCACGTGCCAGGATCGGCGCTTTGAGCCTGTAGCCTGAATATCATCGATCTGGAAACAAGATGTTCAGTTTTCAGGCATCTCAAAACCGTGATGAAATATCGCGGTAGGAATGCTCCTTACGGTGCACCCCCCGCACAGATCCCGGCGTGCGCAATTTACGCACCGGGCTCCCACCTTGGGTGTTTGACGGCAAAACGAGCATTCGGCCAGGGATGAAGAATGCGCGGGGGTGGTAACCAATAAGAAGCCAACCGAGAGAGTTTATCCCATGTAAGGTAAGCACGTTGACTGCGGTAACATAGCGTGCGCCGCCACAGTTCTATTACATGGTGCCAGAAAGATACTATCCTCTTCGAGTTGGTTGGTATTGCATGGTAAGCGAGATAACCCCTCACCACTTGGCACAGCCACTTCCCCTGCTCTGGAATGGAAAGGTGCATACGTCTCCGCAGCTCCTCTTTGATCTCTCTCAGCTTAGAACGCATCCGGTCTCGACGGGTCATGCGGATAAGAAGAAATTTACCGTTTCGATAGGCACGTCCACAGATGTGAGTGAATCCAAGAAAGTTGAATGTCTCCGGCTTACCAAGTCCTCGCTTTGCACGGTTGTTTGCCGCAAAGCAGCCGAACTCAATCAGGCGGGTCTTATCCGGGTGCAGAGATAATGCAAATTGCTCCATCCGTTGCTTCAGATCCGCAAGAAAGCGCCTGGCATCTGCCTCGTGCTCAAATCCGGCGACAATATCGTCGGCATAGCGCACGAAAATGACGTTCCCATGAGCAGTCCGGTGACGCCACCGTTCTGCCCAGAGATCGAAGACATAGTGGAGGTAGATGTTTGCCAGCAAGGGCGATATTACTGCACCTTGAGGCGTACCTGCCTCCGTGGGCGTTACTACGCCATCTTCCATCACCCCGGCCTTCAGCCATTTGCTTATCAGGCGAATCATACGTGGATCGCCGATTCGGTGTTCTAGGAACCGGATCAACCATTCATGGCTCACCGAGTCGAAGAATCCTGCAATATCGGCATCCTGTATCCAGTTCACTTTCGTACGGGTGATCCCGACCGCTAGCGCGTCTAACGCATCATGCTGTCCGCGCCGAGGCCGGAAACCGTATGAGAACCCCAGAAAGTCTTCCTCGTAGATCGCATTGAGTACCTCCACCACCGCACGCTGAACGATCTTGTCTTCCAGCGCTGCTATCCCGAGTGGGCGTTGTCGCCCATCAGGCTTCGGTATGTACTTCCTCCGCGATGGTCGTGCACGGTAGTTTCCATGGTGCACGCGGGCATGCAAATCCACAAGACTGGCTTCAAGGTCCTTTTCGTAGTCCATCCACGTAACACCGTCTATTCCCGGTACAGCTTTCCGCTTTAGATCGTAGTAGGCTGCCTTGAGTAGTTCGACGTCCACATGGTGGAGTAACGCGGTGAACCGCTCCTTCCTCCCTTTCCTCGCTGCCTGCCGTACTCGATCAAGTCCCTGGGGCACACTTCCCCGGCTCTGTGTCCGGCGCATGCGGGTCTCTCCCGAGTTCCCCTTGGTCCCCTCCCTTTGCTCCACCGGCTCCGCACTCGGTTATCCTAAGTTTGTTCGCCGGCTTCTCCGCTACTATGGAGGAGTCTGACTTCTCCAGCTCGTGCATCATCGGCTACGGCTCCTCACCTTCCCGATGCGGGCCACTCTAATTCTGTGGTCAAGCCGGAGATCTCCCGGTTCCCGCTCAAGGAGCGTACGTGCATGCCAGGTTCTCAGACCACGCAGGGCCGTCCAGGTACTCGCACTATCGCACCTGTCCGTGTTGCCTTCCGCTACTGCGACAGCGTCAGCGCCCTGGACTCTAGCTCTTTCGCGGCTCAATGGCTGGCCTGCATGCACCCCTGTCAACGCTTCACGTTGCGCCTCGCGACACACCGCGCATGACTCGGGGACAGTATGGGTTGCTACACCTTTACCGTGAGGGACTTCCACCCTTTACTCCTTGCCGGTCTCCCGGCGCACCGCAGAAATCTCTACTAAATGGGAATGTGAACCTCTACCTAATTTGCCTAGTACATCGCTTAGCACAATCATATGTGCATGAATGAGAGGGTATAAGGTTCAAGTTAGTGTATCACTCAAAACCCATCACCTCATATAGGCACTCACCCTTGAAGGGAGTCGTATTACCATTTTCTGTAATGATGCCATCATAGTCTGCAATAACCCGAAAGTACGTGGGTCGTGCCACGAATGTACGAGCAATCCACTGGACGGGATTGCTCAGCTCTGAGACTGTGAGGAGGTCGACTTCCTCCACAAGGGCTTTGAGCTTTATTTGGATGTGAGCCTCCATATTGTTCTGGGAAAAATCTATGGATATTTGCCTTGGATAATGACGTTTTAGTACTGGGTGGGTGACAAAGTCCCACTGCCTGATGGTGGGGCTACCTGTGCCAACGATCATGGTATCGCCTTTGGCGATATAGAGTGGTAGCGACTTGATGGAAGGATCGAGATAATCTACATCTGCATATATGATAGTATATTCTCCAGCTAAAATCCTTCCCCATACCCATTTTCGGGTGATTTCATTTAGCGGCTTCTTTCCCCAGTTATGGTCGGCATATCCAATACCCGTTACATGCCTGGTCTTACCGTCTTTGGTTATTGTGCCCTCTATGGAGTTTCTGGCCTGGTGAACTGTCCAGAAAAAGTCGAGGTTGTCCTCGTTGACCCCATCTCCTCCCGAGGGTCTCCAGCCTGGTGCCAGAGTAGTGAGCATAAAGTCGGCTGTTAAGCCGTCCATGTTCCATTGCACATGATAGTTCTTGTCATCGATCCTTTTAACAAACCCAAAGGGACAGCTGATATCCACATCATCAGTGGATGTTATCATCTGCCCGCTACTTATTGTCTTAAGGATGGTCTCTTTTTGCCAATCAGGACTGTAGAGCGAAAAGGCGACACCAGGCTTTCCGGTTGTAAAACTCGGATCGAGGAAAACCCCGACAAAGGTCTCGCCTGTATCCAAGTGGCCATCGAAGTACCACCATTCGAAGGGTTGTTTGCCAATGATAGTGTGTCTTGCCCGATCGCTGGCAGGGGGAGGATTTTTCCCCCAGTCGATATATGTGCTGCTTTTGTTGATGATCTCAGACGGCTTATCTACATGGGTGCAAGCTGTGGTAAAACAAAAGAGCACGAAAAGTATCAAGATCAATATACCCTGAACAAAACTCCGTAGCCTAGCAGTCATGGTACCCCCCATGCGAAGGAAGTGAGATTATAGATGGATGCATGCCCTCATCCGCAAACAGGCATCCTACAATGTTGCAGATCAACTCCAATATCCATATAGATGAAAACGTGATTCTCATCCATAGATTAGTAAAATGATGGATATGCTCTTCATGCTCCATTTTATATTAAACAAATTAGTACACTACAATATTAGAATAATAAGTATAGATTTCGTGGTGCGCCAGGGAAGCTTGGCTTGAAGGGAGAGGAGGTGAGAAGACTTCTTGAAATTCAAGTAAGGAACCCAGCAGGTGGAAGTCCAGCCCGGCTAAAGCCTAGCCAGCGGGCCGGTAGCGAGTCTTGGGTGACACAGGGGCGACCCGTGCTGCTAAGCGTAGACAGCGAGTGATTGGGCCGTGTGATTGAGCCTCGAAAATATACTTCACGTGGAAGCCGACGTTATCACGTTGACGGAAGACAGAATCGACATGACCGGAACAGGCGAGGGCATGGAGATCCACCGGGGTCGGAGAGCACGGCACGTACACGAAAGGGGTTCCCCAGGAACCTGGGAGGCCTCCCTGTCTCCTGTTTCATAATCCCGGGATGTGTACACCGGGTGAACAAAGGACCAGGCCGAGGGGTGGTATGGATGCACCAACCCGAGGAGCGAACGGAAGCATTCAGTGCAGGTAACTGGTGCCAAGGGCAACCAAGGTGTCGGTGACGGACAGGGAGGAGTCGGAGTATATCATAGTACCTGAGAAGGAGGGGAAGTCACCCCAGGCGACCCTCTGGAGGGAAGGGGATACCCGGATACAGAGCTTTTTGGAGGAAAAGATGGCGGGAACATGGAGTCCCACAACCGTCTCAACGAGACTTCAGAAGATAGCGGAAATGGCCAGAGGTCTTTACTCCTCGGCTAATGGGTGGGGATTGGAGTTGCGTCCTTAGCGAATCTGTGTCCTGAGGAGCCGGATGCGGAAAATCCGCATGTCCGGATCTGTGGAGGGGCCGGGGAGAGTAATCTCCCTGGTCTACTCGACCCAAGGGCAACGTTCTGGTATGAAGTGATAGGTTTCGTATGTTTCAACCCAAGATCTTCGGTTTTAAGGTATTATAAAACCGTGATGATATCGCAGTTATCAACGGTTCATAGTCTGAGATTGGGGCCAGCGATTTATCGAAGAGATCTATAATTCATTAATTTCTTGGAATGTATCCCAAATTGCTTGACCTCTCCAACTCATGAATTATCGGCTACGGCTCCTCACGGACACACCATTACGATGATTCCCTGGACAACTCGGCCTCCCATTGATGTTCTATGAGGGCGAGGCGGTTGATTTGGTTTGTCCCCTCATAGATCTGGGTGAGCCGGGAATCACGCCAGAGGCTCTCGACACCATGTCCATGGATATACCCGTGGTCTCCCATGATCTCCATAGCCCTTGTGCAGACATCGAAGGCAATGTCGGAGGCTGCGACCTTTGCTGCAGCAGATGCAGACTGGTAGCACCTAAACTGGCCGCAGCTGTGCCAGATGAGAGCCCTCGCTGACCAGAGTTTGATCATCATGTCTGCAAACTCTATCTGGACATCCTGGTAATCGATAAGCCTCCTTGATCCGAGCTTAGTCATCCGACAGAAAGCAAGTGCCCTTTCGAAGGCCCCCCGGGCATGGCCGAGGGCCATGGCCCCGACCACAGGCCTAGAGTAATTCAGGACATTCCTGTTGTTCGCCCAACCGCTCCTGAGCCTACCGACCACATTACGCTTTGGCACAAGGACATCTTCAAGAATGAGCTCCGCAGCATCGGCTGCCCGCTGGCCCATTTTGCGCTCACATCGGCCTATGGAATACCCCTTCATCCCCTTTTCTATGAGGAAGCAGGTCCAGGATTCTAGACCCTCTCCTTCCAGCTTTGCGAAGAGGGTGACCTTGTCAGCAATGGCACCATCGGAGATGAAACACTTCCTGCCGTTGATCACGAAACCTTCCGATATCTCACGAGCCGTTGTCACCAGTTGGGCGCCTGCACCTCCTTCGGTTTCCTCGACATCCGATCCGGCTCCCGGCTCTGTAATGGCAAAGGCCATGACTTCGGGCTTCCCCAGCATGTTCTTTGCGTACATGGGAAGGACGTGGCGGAAAAAGGTCGGCATATGGCCACTCAGAACAAGGGGTGCGCACCCGAGGTGGTGTGCGAGGAGCAGTAGGGCTATTCCGCCGGATTCTGAAGCAAATTCCTCTGCTATGACGGCAAGCTGTAGCGATGCCGATCTGAGAAAATAGGTACCGGGGAAGGCAGTACCCATTGGAATTGCCAGCATGATGGTCTGGAATCCATGCACGGCAGACTGCTTTATCATGTGCTTTGCATCGTAATCATGAGGTGACATATCCGCCACCAGGGCATCCGGTCGTATATATTTCCTGGCAAATGTGCGAGCCTTTTTCCTCCAGAAACGTGCACCGAAGGGAAGGAGTCCGGTATCGTGATCCCATACTGTCATCTCTCTGCCATCAATGAACAATCTCCCTAAAAAATCAAGGTTCTTAGCGGCATTTTTTACCCGGAGCGCTTCCACCCTATGCGCAAACCCAGCATCAGTCATTTTCATATTTGCGACTCCACTCTTGCCTCATAGATAAAGAGCTCAAGATAATTTCTCGACCCGTATGCTGCCTTCAGGACCGCAACATCCCGCAGACGCTTCTCCATACCGTAGTCCTCCATGTATCCATATCCCCCGAACACCTGGAGGCTGTCCGTAACGGCAGCAAAGCTCAGATCCGTGACCATGTGCTTGGTAATGGCGCACTGCCTCAAAAAATCATTGTCTTCCGGATAGAGTCTCGCTGTCTGGAGCATGAGGGCGTAAGCTGTTTCAACTCTTACATCCGACAGGGCGATGAGCTTCCGGACCGCAGGATGATTCTCAATCATTGTGCACCCCTGATAACGCTTGGAAGCGTAATCCCTTGCAGACTTTGCAGCCCCTCTTCCGATTCCAGCTGAAATGGCTGAAAGTCCGAGCCAGTGCATGCCCATGGCATGCCTTACCAAATCTGATGCATTGCCTTCGTCAAGGCGGGCCGAATCCTGTACCTCCACATCATTGAACTCAAGGTGCTGGAGCTCACAGGCGCGTAATCCTGTCCGTTCAAGGATGGGCTGTATCATGAGGCCCCGTGCTTCAGCAGGAATAATGAAGCATCCCCAGCCATCGCCCCTTTCTTCCACCATCCCGCAGAGTACAACGAAAGCCTGGGTTCCCTGCATACTGTAGACAAAAGATTTGTTTCCCCTGATCACATACCCTGAGGCTGTGGGATAAGCCTGGGTAGAGATCCGCTGCGGTGAATCGCTTCCCGGATCAATGAGAGTCCCGTAACCGGGAGGACCAAATCCCTCCTGGATCGCCAGGGCTACCCTCTTCCGAATACCGGTAAGGCTCTTTCCCGATGAGGTAATAACATTAGAGGCGACTCCCTGGCAGTGGAGGTTCATGGCAATACCGCCGCACACCTCGGCGATGGCGGACAGGAGGAGTGCTGAAAGACGCAGGCCTGAATCCCGAACGGACGAACCCCATACCCCATACTCATATCCGGGCATGCTTCTGTCTGGGGATGAGGCAAGGCCTATTTCAAAGGCCTTATCTAGTATGGAAGGAACACGTTCCTGATTGCCGTCAGCCGTATCCCCCCCGAGCATGGGCAATACGGTTTTTTTCGCAAAGGACTCTCCAAGATCGATAAACTCCAGTTCCCCTTCTTTGATATATGCAGAAAGTCTCATGCAGCCTCCTCTTTCCAAAAGACATGCAATGCACGGAATTGAGGAAACGATTCTCATTCCTAAACCGGGAAAGCATGGTTTTATCCATTAATAACGGATATTCATTATTTCATTCTTGTATTCGTTTCAAGTTATTTTATAATATTAACATATCGTTTTACTTTCATGAGGAGGGTATCCATGTCACCGTATGCTGATTTCTTTGCCGGGGTAGATCAGGTCGATGTCTGGGCAGCCGGGAAGAAGGTAAAGCTTCCCATTTTTTACCGCGATGCCAGAGCAAGCCTGGCGATTTTCCCGGCCAAATACTTCGCTTTGAAGAAGCTACTTCCTGACCCAAGGCTCACCCCTGCTCAGATGTTACCCGGTGTCGGAGCACTGGCACTCGCTTGCTTCGAATACCATGACACCGATGTGGGGCCGTACAACGAGTTTGCCTTCTCGATTGTGCTGAACAATCCACACATCCTCCCACTTCCCGGGTACAATCTTACACGGCAGCTGCTTCAGTTCAACTTCTACCCGTATATCTTTCATCTTCCTGTCACGACAGAAGAGGCACTGCGGTGGGGGATCGATTTCTCGGGCTTCCCCAAGTTCCTCGCTTCCATTAATTTTACTGATACCGCCGAGTGGATGAGCTGCGAACTCAAAGAAAAGGATGATCTCATCTGCAGGCTGAAATGCCGTAAGATAGCGACACCCATGAGTAGGCTGATTAAGTTCCTTATCAGCCTTTACCAGTTCAGACAGCCGCAACGCACCGAATTCAAGATGAATGCTAGAAAACTCGGCGTATCGGTAAACCCCTCTGATGTCGAACTGGAGATCGGGCCCAGCCACCCCATTTCACGAGAGCTCTCGAGTGCGTTGCTCATGAAAAAGGCAATCATGTACCTCTCTATTCCGAGTACGCAGATCATCCTCTATGGCCCGGAAAATATCTCTTTCCCACTCATCAACTCCCTCTTCCAGAAAGGCATGCACATTGACTTGGACCAGCTCAGGAAGGAATAAACGAGGATGGAGAAATCATGGGCAATCTTCTCTAATTCTATATTAATCTTGTGATAGGAGGCAGGTACATGAATGAAAATCCGATGCTTTTATCAAAAAATAGTGTTGAAAGACTAGTCAAGAGCACTATTATGCTTCTGTACCAACATGCTTTTTACTGATGCATGTGGAAATGAAGATCTTGTGCCAAACTGTGGTGTTTGAAATAAGATGCCCTATGTGTAGCTTTCGTGCCATCCTTTTCACTTTAGTCGGACAGGGGTTTGTGCGAAGATCTTATCTCGAAACCATCAGTTTTCATATATCTTCATACGGGAAAACGCTTCAGGGTAGGTTTTCTCTAGACCATTTAGGTTTATGAGGGCCGGAGTCAACAGATGATAGGTTCTCATCCTTTGATGCAGTCAAAGATGGGGCAGGATTTTCGGATGCAATCATAATCTTGCCAATCCCGTTTTGATAGTGGATGACCGTTCCGAAACTTTTAGAAATCTCCATGAGATGCGTGATGATCTTCTTTGCAGATGGACCTCCGGCGAGCCTGGGCTGAAACCCGACATCCTGGTTGTGTACATTCAGGGGATATAGGTTCACCCGGACCGGTTCATTACCATGAAAAATGATCTTGGCTGCAAAGCTGAAGACAGCGGCCACGCTCATGGACCCGAAGGCATAATTGCCGAGACTATAGAAGATGGGCTTGCCCTTGTAGACCTCTATGGGCTGGGGGACATGGGGGTGGTGGCCCAGCACGACATCCGCCCCTGAGTTTATGGCATGGTGTGCAAAGTCGACCTGATATTTCTTGGGGTCTGCTTTAAGTTCTTCGCCCCAGTGAAAGCTTACGATAAGGATATCCACATTAGGCCTTGCAGCCCTGATATCCTGTCCCATCTGTGCCCAGTCGGGGTGAGCGGTCCCCGGCTTTTCGGAAGTTGCCCAGAATTCCTCGGGAAACGTAAGGGAATAAGCCAGGAGGCCGTAACGCACCCCATGCCTCTTGAGAACGCCCAACCTGAGAGCTGATGTCCGGTCGGTTCCTGCCCCGGCATAGACGAGCTTGTTTATTCGACACTGACGAATGGTATCTTTCAGCCCTTTCTCTCCATAGTCCATGATATGGTTGTTTGCAAGCGAGAGGAGGTCGAAGCCCGCCCTCTTGACGGCTCTGAGCGATTCAGGCATGCCCCTGAAGGTGTACCCCTTATCCTTGTACCTGTTGCCTCCCATCGTGATGGGATATTCGAGATTGCCGAATGCAACATCAGAGAAAGTGATGATCTTTCCAAGGTTAATATCCTTGAACGGGTAGTCGTATCCCTTTGCTTGTAAAAGGGGTGTCGCACTCCCGGACAGCATGATGTCCCCCACAGCAATGAGCGTGTGAACCGCAGCAGTTCTTTCATGGTGTGTATTTGCGAGTGTATCACCGAATGATGGGCCCGGACACCCTGCAAGCAATGCCAGCATGATACAGATGCTCAGGGCCGGAGCATGCGTAGGGGCCTCTGGAAACTTCATGAAAAGCCGCGTAACATATAGTTCTCTATTATCCTCTTGAAACGGAGCGCGATTTGCCTGTGCCCTTCTTGGTGTAGAATTTCCGTGTGCTGTCTTCGAGTTTGACCGGGTTGATATATGTCCCGTTGTGGGTAATGCGGAAGTCGAGATGGGGCCCGGTCGCGAGCCCGGTCATCCCCACATAGCCTATGGCCTCTCCTTTTCTCACCCTCTTTCCCATTATCATGTTTTGTGCAAAACGGGAAAGATGGCCGTATTGGGAAATGAACCCATTGGCATGTACGATGCGGATGGTCTTGCCGTAGCCCCCATCCCACCCGATGAATTGCACCACGCCTGCTCCGATGGAATACACCGGTGTTCCGGACGGGGCGGAGTAATCGATGCCGAGATGAGGCTGTGCCATGTTTGTGAATGGGTCTACCCTCGAATAGCTGAAGCCTGATGATACACGTCGGTAGGCAAGCGGAGCCTTGAGGAATACGGGCTCAGAGGTTTTTGCAATATGGTCGCGATGGGTCTTTTTTGCCAGGTTTTTCTTATGGAACAAGGGGGCACTTTTCTTCCCGGATGTCTGTCGTTTCGCTGATGCCTTTTCTTGATCATTCATATTTCCAGACCTGTCGAGCATTGCCCTTAGGGTATCCTTATCCCATGGAGGCAATACAGGAGAAAGTACCATACCGCTTGCCAGCAACTCGTACTGTGTCTGAGGGGTGGTCTGAATGCTTTGAGGCAAACCGCAATTATAGGATGAAGAAATTCTCATGGTTCTCTTTACTATCGTGCTGTTTGATTGCGCCGTGCATATCTTGGCAGAGACAGGTTTCTTTGTTATATGCTGATTGTGGCTTGAAAGGGCTTGAGTCTTCAAAGAAATATTTAGTGCCTTCCGGTTTTCTTTGGGTATAGCCGCCTGCCGGGTCGTAATTGTTGATGGCTTTTTTTCTGACTTTTGCGGTCCGGCCTGCGGACTCTGAGTGGAGGCGGCATTGAGTTTACCATGTGCCAAGCCGATGACCTTGCCATTATACAAGACCATCTTTTTCAGGCTGGAAACCTTGTAGTCAACCTCTTGGAGGCCGGAGCCATCCGGGCTGAAATAGAGCTCAAGCACGCTGCCCGGCCGCATCTTTGTGAGCTTGTAGACGCCAAGGGCCTTCTTTGAGATATACAGGGCATCTTTCCTTGATATCCCGGCCTTCACCAGAATATCGCAGAATACATCACCAGGTTTTATGACATATATCTTAAGCCTTGTTGAAGGGGTTTGCAGTGTATCATGGGCCAGTTGTTCCTTTACCAGGTTCGCACCGGTCGGTGAAGAGCTTGCGCCGGTGCTGCACGCCCCGATCGAAGGCAGGAAGATCTGCCCCAAAAAACCTGCCATGAATACATACAGAACATACCGCACGCAGAACGGCTTTTTGTTTTTATTCATGGGATGAATCCTCCCCGCAGAATGCCCTGATAAGAGATATCAGGCTTAATTGCATTAACTGAGGTCTATACTATATATAAAACTGAAAGGCAAGAAAAGTTATTCTCTATGGATATCAATCGGATATTCAGCAAAAACAATTTTTCATAGCCGAGCATAGGGAACTTGTAGATAAATAGAGGTCAATATTGAGAGTCGGGATGCCCTCATTCCCGGGAATCCATCTGGGAACGAGGGGAAAGAAGACCTATCTTCCGGGTTTATATCAGGTCTTTACCGGACGGCGGCAACTCGGTGGCGGCCTTTGCATAGTCGCCTTTGCGCTTGTCGCGGTCCCGCTTGCGCTCCTGGCATAGAAAGAGGAGTGCCGCGGCATTGGCCTTTACATGGGCGAAGATACTCTCGGGCCCGGTATATTTATCATAGTGCTCCAGATTATATTCAAGATCCTTTATGGCCTTGGCTAAGGCCTCCTCGTGCATGCTGTGCTTTTTCTGCACCATGACCTTTTTTGCTTGGGCTTCGAATTCATCCATGGCGGTCCTCCTTTGATTCAATTCTTAGGGGTTGCGTTCTTCTCGTTCTTTTCACCCTTATCAACCTTGTCGCTTTTCTCGGTCTTGTCGGTCTTCTCGTCTACGGTCCATTTGAACTCGGACACTTCCACCTTCTTCTTGGTCTCCACCCTCTTCACGGGCACCGGCTTGAGGGTTATTTCATAAAGCTTGCCTTCGCCTGTGTAATTATCCAGGGCCTCTTTGAGGGTTTGGTAGATCTCGATCTTCTGGCTGCCGAACATGGTGTCCTTGATAATTGCATATTCTTTGGCATATGCCGCACTTGTGATGAAAAGAGCGGCCACTAAGAGCACGTATATTTTCTTCACAGCCCATCCCCCCTTCATCTGATCTTTTTTGTCAGGCATTTTCACATAGATGTCAACAATCAACAATAAATGAGCCCTTGTCAAGGGTGCCTCTGATGGTATGCCATCCTGAGTTGCCACGGCCTTTTAAGTGTGATAATGCTTATAAGCTACTAGTAATAAGGAGGACAGATATGATTAGCACGACGCATCTTCTCATCCTGCTGGTTATCGTACTCGTTATCTTCGGTGCCGGCAAGCTGCCCGAGGTGGGAGCCGCCCTGGGCAAAGGAATCAAGAATTTCAAATCCGCTATGGATGAAACCCCCGGCAGCAAGGAAGCAAAAGGCGATATCGAGGACAAGAATAAAGGGCCGAAGGTAAACTGACTTTACCGGCCCATCCCCACCCGCTGCCACTTCCTAAGGCATCACACAAGCCTGCTCCCACCAAGCACCGGCCTCTTACAGCTATCACTTTTGGGTATTTTAATTCACATTACAGGGTGCGGTTATCGATGACGCGGACGGCCTTGCCCTGGGCCGCCGGTATGCCGCCGGGCTCGCACAGGATGACATCCGGCGTGATGAGGATCTCGTCTCGCAGCTCCCTGGTAATCCTCTTCTTGAGTGAATCCAGTGTCCTGAAATCGTTAATGGACAGATTCGAGTCGATCTCCACCTTTACGATCATGTGATCGTTGTGGCCTTTGGATTCCAGGGTGATCTGATAGTTCCTTCCCACACCGGGGATGCCGATGAGCACCGCCTCGATCTGCATGGGAAAGATGTTGACCCCCTTGAGGATCAGCATGTCATCACTCCTGCCTGTTATCCTCGTAATCTTATGATGGGTCCTTCCGCAGGGGCACGGTCTTTCGATGAGCGTGGTAAGGTCTTTGGTGCGGTAGCGGATAATGGGCATGGCCTCCCTCTGCAATGTTGTGAGGACAAGCTCGCCCCTCTCACCCGGCTCAACGCTCTTAAGCGTGTCCGGATTGATGACTTCCACCAGAAAGGCATCTTCCCAGATGTGCATGCCGTCTTTTGCCGGGCATTCGAAGGCCACGCCCGGACCGTTCATCTCGGACAGGCCATAGGAGTTGAAGGCATCGATGCCGAAGAACGCCTCCACCTTCCTCCTGGTCTCCTCGGTGTGCGGCTCAGCTCCAAGGAAGGCATATTTCAGTGAAGGGAATTCCTTCTGAGGATCGATGCCCATGGCCTCGATCTCATCTGAGAGGTGCAGCGCATAACTCGGGATCACATGGATGGCACTCGTGCCGAAATCCTTCATGAACTTGAGCTGCCGTTTGGTATTGCCTGGCCCGGTCGGGATGGTGAGGCAGCCGATACGCTCGGCACCGTAGTGCAGGCCCAATCCTCCGGTAAACAGCCCGTAGCCGATCATATTCTGGAAAACATCATGCCTTCGCACGCCGATCATATACAGGCACCTCGCCACAAGCTCGGTCCAGGAATCGATGTCTTTCGATGAATGGTAGACCACCGTTGGGGTCCCTGTCGTGCCTGATGATGAATGGAGCCGCACCACCTTATCCAGAGAGGTGCAGATCATCCCATACGGATATGCGTCCCGCAGATCGTCCTTGGTTGTGAAGGGGAGTTTCCTGATGTCCGAAAGATCGGATACCTTATAGTCCTTGAGCCCCAGGCCCTTGTAGAAGGGGGCATCCGATGCCCTCTTTACAGTCTTTTTTAAGTGTTTGAGCTGTTGTTCTTGGAGATTTTCCCTCGAGATGCATTCGCTGTCTTTGTTCCAGTACATGAGGCCCCCGCTCTTCTCTGATCTCTTCTCGGATCAAGAGCTACCATTAACATATGCAGTTGGCTATTTTACAGGTAGCGCAGGTACTGCAGGCTGTGCAGGTGTCACAGGCATCACAGGGGTCGAAGGCGCCTTTGAAGCCGGTGGAACGCCGGGATTCTGCTGCGAGCCGGGTGCTACAGGTATTGTCTGGCCGGGAACGGATCTGGAGGACATGATGCTTGATGTGGTCCTATGGATTGCGAAAAACCCTAAAGTGAACGAGGTGATCATGAACACCACCACCAGTACCCGGGTGCCCTTGTTCAGGAAGTCCACCGGTCCGGAGCTGCCGAACAGGGCCTGGCTGCCGGCCCCGCCGAAGACCGCACCGATGTCGGCTCCTTTACCGGCCTGCAGAAGCACGGCCACGATCAGAAAGATACATGCAAGAATATGGATGGTTAAAATTAGCGTATGAAACATGTTATTTACCCTCTATATCGAATTATTCTCTCGAACGATGCCACTTCAAGGCTTGCGCCGCCTACAAGGGCCCCGTCGATATCCGCTTGTGCCATAAGGCTGTCAATGTTGTCCGGCTTCACGCTGCCGCCGTACAGGATGCGGATCATACCCGACAACTCGGCCCCGAACAGCTCGTTCAGTTGCGAGCGTATAAATCCATGGACCTCCTGGGCAATAATGGGCGTGGCGGTCTTTCCGGTACCGATGGCCCAGACCGGTTCATATGCGATCACCAGGTGTGCTGCCTGGGTTTTGGAAACACCTTGCAACCCGCCAGTCATCTGTGTGCGGATCACATCCATTGTTTTTGCCGCCTCACGTTGCTCCAAGGTCTCACCCACGCAGACAATCGGTGTGAGACCGGCCCGGAAGCACGCCTCAAGGCGCTTGTTCACCGTCTTGTCGGTCTCTGCGAAATACTGCCTGCGCTCGGAGTGGCCGATGATGGCAAAGCGTGCGCCTGAACTCTTGACCATGGGGGCGCTCACCTCACCGGTAAAGGCGCCCTGATCTTCCCAATAGATATTCTGGGCTCCGACAAACACGGGTGAGCCCTCAAAGGCATGTACGAGCGGATGGATGTATAAGGCGCTCGGGCAGATGAGGATCTCCCGGTCGTTCATGTCACCAACCCGGCGGGCGATCTCCCCCGCGAAGAGTACCGCCTCTCCCTCGGTCTTGAACATCTTCCAGTTGCCTGCGATCAGGGCCTTTCTCATGATCCGTCCCTATTTATCCAATATAGCCACTCCGGGGAGCACCCTGCCGCCAAGCATCTCGAGGAAGGCGCCTCCCGCCGTGGATACAAAGCTTACCTTATTCGTAAATCCGCTCTTATGGAGTGCAGCATCTGTATCACCACCGCCCACAATGGTCAAGCCTTTGGATGAAGCCACTTCCTTGGCGACGGACATCGTGCCGGCTGAGAAGTCCTTTATTTCGAAGACCCCCATGGGACCGTTCCATATTATGGTCTTGCAATCGCTTAAGGCCTCGGAGAACAGGGTTATGCTTGCAGGTCCGAGGTCGAGCCCCATGAGGTCGGACGGTATCTCCTGGATGGTTGCAACCTTGATCGTCTGACCATCCTTGGGTTCTGCGGCGCAGAGGGCATCCACGGGCAGGTAGAACTTCACGCCCTTGGCCTTGGCCTTTTCCAGAATGGACCTTGCCGTGTTCAGAAGTTCTTCCTCCACCAGCGACTTGCCGATCCCTTGGCCGAGGGCCTTAACAAAGGTGAAGGCCATGCCGCCGCCGATGATGATCTTATCCGCCTTGTCCAGCAGGTTCTCCACCAGCTCGAGCTTGTCCGAGACCTTGGCCCCGCCCAGAACGGCGGCAAAAGGCCGTTCAGGATTTTTCAATGCCTTGTTGATGAACTCCACCTCTTTGAGGAGCAGAAAACCTGCTCCACAGTCCCTTATGTAATCGCAGACACCTGCAGTGGATGCATGCGCCCTATGGGCGGTGGCAAAGGCATCATCCACATAGACGTCGCCAAGAGACGCCAACTCCTTGGCGAACTCGGGATTGTTCTTCTCTTCTTCTGCATGGAAACGCAGGTTTTCCAATAGGAGGACCTCTCCGGGTTTCAGCCCGTCCACCATGGCCTTAACCTTGTCGCCGATGCAGTCAGGCGCCATGTTCACGCTGGTGCCGAGCAGTTCGGAGAGCCTTCTGGCAACGGGGATGAGACTCTTCTTCTTGTCCACCTTCCCCTTGGGCCTGCCCAGGTGTGACATGAGTATGACCTTTGCCCCCTGAGAGATGGCATACTGGATGGTGGACAGCGCCCCTTTGATGCGGGCATCATCGGTGATGGCGCTGTTTTCATTGAGCGGAACATTGAAGTCGACCCTGATCAACACCCTCTTGTTTTTCAGGTCCAGATCCTTGATGGACTTAATACCCATTGTTCTTCCTCCTTAGAGAATATTTCCTGCGTCGAGTAGGCGCTTTATTGCCTGGAAAAGAAATGAACCTTTATGGGAAAAATACCCGTATGTCAATATTGACCCCTTTACAAACCATTGAACATCCCGTTACATACCATATGAGGTGATTTTTGTCATGACCGAACATGAACAAATCCCGGCAGGTATCCATGATGAATACAAAGAACATCGACGGCACTGAGGTAATGAATGCCGTCAGTGACCGGTTCAAGAAGCTCATAAGAGACCTCCTGAAAGGTAATATTAAACGGGCCCGCTCACTGGCTGCCCTGGTTCAAAAGGAAATACCCTCAGACGGGGAGCACATTGCCTTCCAGAATCTCATTGAGGTCCTAGCCCAGGGCCAGGCTGTCCGTAACGCCTTCATCAACCTTCCCTCTGCGTTCCCGGGCATTGGAACCATTATTTCGTGGATACTCATCAGTCTGGAGGATTTCTTTGTTCTGGATCAAAGCGTGACACTCATTCTCACATTAAGCCTCCTCCATGGGCTTGATCCGGAGGATTACAAAGACATGGAGGAATTTGCCATAAGCGTCGTCGGAGAGGCCTACGGCCTTGAACCATCCGGTCCTGAGGGCGATTCGAACGCACTTATTAAAAATTTCATGATCAAACTTCTGCCCGTAAGATATGTGAACTTCGGGTTGACCAGGTGGGTCAAGGCATTCATTAAAAGGCTGTTACCCTTCAGGAGGAAGTCCAGGCTCCTGCCGGCAGGGTTCGGCATTCTGGTCTCCGCATGGGACGCCTATGACACCATTGTAAAGGTCGGCCGGATTCTCATGCGGGAACTACCCGGCAGGAGGCATAAGAAAGGATTTGAAGGTCCGAACGAGTAAGGAAACGTTAGAGCCTGTATACGTCCTTGTCCCAGATTTTGACCCAGTTTCTCTTCAGCACTTCAGTGGCGACCTTTATATTGTCCACCTCCATGATCATGATCGGGTTGGTCGCCCTGCCGATGTAGGGATACATGGAGACGGCATTGATCTTTGCCTCGCGCAGCGGTTTGAGCACTGCGTTCATGCCGCCCGGATGATCCGGCATCTCCACGGCTAAGACATCGGTCTCCTGATATTCGATATTCTCTGAGGTCAGCGCGTTCTTTGCCTTTTTCGGATCATCCACCACGATGCATATGGATGATACCTCTTTGGATTCAAGTCCCACCGAGATGGCCCGGATGTTTACGCCATGCTTGGCCAGGACGTCAGAGAGATATGAGAGCTTTCCGGATACATTCGCTGTCTGAAGACGAAACTGTTTGACAGGCATGACCTACTTCTCCTTCAGAAAATATTCATAACCGACCTTCAGGGCTTCGATATTCTTGTCCTTGAATTTAACCTTTGACTTGCCAAGTATGATGTCCATCTTATCGATCATTGTGGAAAACTTCACCTGGTGGGTCCTGTTTACAAAGGCACCCAGCATGACCATATTGGCATACTGCTCGCCGACGGTCGATATGGCCAGCTCATTGACAGGGATTTCTACGAGTTCGACATCGCCCCTGCCGGGCCTGTCGGTGACGATGCTGGAGTTGATGAATATCTCTCCGCCCGAGGCGCTCTGATTCTGGAGCCTCAAAAGCGACTCATTGTCCATGACGACCAGATAGTCGGGAGATGACGCCACCGGGGAGGCGATCTCTTCATCCGAGATGGCAATGGTGCATGAGGCTACACCTCCGCGCATCTCGGCGCCGTAGGACGGGAGGTAGGTTACATGATGACCCTCGAGCATGGCCGTCCAGGCGAGGCACAGACCGGAAAATAATATTCCCTGCCCGCCTATGCCGCTCATGATGGTCTTCTGGAGCATATCAGCTTTCCTTTGTCTTGGTGATGTCCTTGAACACACCCAAGGGGTATTCCTTTTCCATGATCTCTTCCAGATACTTGAAGGCCTCCTTCGGTGATACCTTCCAGTTGGTGGGACATGGTGACAAAACCTCCACCAGTGCATATCCCAACCCTAAAATCTGTATCTCAAATGCCTTTTTCAAGGCCTTCTTGGTGGCCATGACCTTGGCCGGTGTGGCCACCGACGTCCGGGCCACATAGGCAGCACCGGGAAGCTGGGCGATGAGGTCGGTGATCTTTAAAGGGTAGCCCTCAACCTTGGCTCTCCTGCCATAAGGGGATGTGGTTGTCTTCTGGCCGAGCATGGTAGTGGGGGCCATCTGTCCGCCGGTCATGCCGTAGACTGCATTGTTCACGAATATGCTGGTGATGATCTCGCCGCGGTTGGCCGCGTGTATGGTTTCAGCGGTGCCGATGGCCGCCATATCGCCGTCACCCTGATAGGTGAAGACTATGCGGTCGGGCAGGGCCCGCTTGAACCCTGTTGCAATGGCGCAGCCCCTGCCGTGGGCGGACTCGCACGTGTCGATGTCAAAATAGTTGTAGGCCAGCACTGCACAGCCGGCAGGCGGGATGCAGATGGTTTTTCCGCGTATATCCATTTCATCGATGAGCTCTGCTACGAGCCTGTGGATTATGGAATGTCCGCACCCGGGACAGTAATGGAAGGGTGCGGGTTTCAGGCACTTGGGTCTGGTAAAAACCTTTTTCATGAGAGCTCCCACTGCAGCCAGTGCCTCTCGATGATCCGGGCGATCTCCTGGGGTGCCGCAACGACACCGCCGGGCCTGCCGTAGAATTCGCAGTCAACCTTGCCCCGGGTGGCAAGGCGGACATCGTCGATCATCTGGCCGGTGCTCATCTCAAAGACCAAGATGAGCTTTGCCTTCTTTGTGAGGTTAAGAATGGCTTCGTCCGGGAAGGGCCACAGGGTGATGGGCCTGATGAGCCCAACCTGGAAACCGTTGGCCCTGACACGGTTCACCGCGCCTTTGGCGATCCTGGCGGCCGTTCCGTAGGCAACCACGATCATCTTTGCGTCTTCGGTCATGAATTCCTCGTGAAGGGGGAGATCCCTCTTCATGAGGTCGTACTTGCGCTTGAGCTTCCAGTTGTGCTCCTCCATGAGCCTGACGTCAAGGATCAGGGATTTGACGATACGGGAAGGTCTCCCTGAAGCGCCGTCAAGGATATAATCTTTTACAGGAAGTTCGATATCCTCTCTGCCATGAAGGATGACAGGTTCTACAATCTGTCCCATCATGCCGTCGCCTAAGATCATAACCGGAGACCGGTATATGTCGGCGATATCGAAGCACTTCATGGTGATGTCATAGAGCTCCTGGACCGAGGCCGGTGCATAGACCGGCATACGGTAATCACCGTGCCCGCCTCCTCTGGTTGCCTGGTAGTAGTCGCCCTGGCTGGGGGCAATGTTGCCAAGACCCGGCCCGCCGCGGTTGATGTTGACGATGACCGCCGGCAACTCCAGGGACGCAAGGAAGGAGAGCCCTTCCTGCTTGAGACTGATCCCCGGAGATGATGAACTGGTCATGGCGCGGGCGCCGCTCGCTGCGGCACCTAAGACCATGTTGATGGATGCGATCTCGCTCTCCCCCTGGAGAAATACGCCGCCCACTTCCTCCATCCGCCTGGACATGTATTCCGGGATCTCATTCTGGGGGGTGATAGGGTAGCCGAAGTAGCACTTGCACCCTGCCTGGATCGCGGCCTCACCGATGGCATCCGTACCCTTCATCAAGATCTTTTCGATCTTATCCACGGTATACCTCGATTGCCACTTCCGGACACATAACGGCGCACAGACAGCACCCCTTACAGGTCTCCACAATGAACTCCGCAGGATGGTAACCCCTGTGGTTGAAGGTCTCTGCTATGCGGATTGCCTTTTCAGGGCATACGGTGATACAGAGTTCGCAGCTCTTGCAAAGTCCTTGATCGATGGTAATCTTTCCCTTTGCTGCCATAGTCCTTTACATACTCTTCATTCGGGATTAGTCGATGATATTTAACATCAAAAAGCAGCGCTGTACAGTGTGATTTTCTCACCCCCTTGAAATTTCAAAAAGCAACCCTATTAAAATTTCGGAAATAATACCCTACTGATTTAGGGAGGTGAAAAAAATGATAACCATAGCAAGACCTGATTTGAGATGGGATCCGTGGCGTGAGATGGATCGGCTACAGCGTGAAATGACCGGTGTTTTTACCCTGCCGAGGCGGCCGGCGGCGGCTTTCCCGCCGTTGAATCTCCATACCGGTGATGATGACGTTATCATCACATCCGAGATACCGGGGATCGATCCGGTTGATATCGACCTTACCGTAACGGGCGATACGCTCACCATTAAAGGTTTGAGAAAGGAACATGAGGCTAAGGAGGGCGAGACCTGGCATCGCAGGGAGCGGGGTTCAGGGAAACTTCTATCGCACCGTGCAACTGCCATACAATGTGGACGGCAATAAGGTCCAGGCAGACTATGTCAATGGCGTGCTCAAGATCGTACTGCCACGCGCTGAGGCCGATAAACCCAGGAAGATCAGCGTTACGTCCGGGAAATAAATAAGGAGGTGAACGAACATGGCAGACATCAGCAAATCATTGAAGTCGGAAAAGGCTCAGGCTCAGGAAGCCGCATTAGCAGAGCGAACCAAGGACCGACGGACATATGTCCCTGCCGTAGACATCCTTGAGGATGCCGACAATTTGTATATCCACGCAGATATGCCCGGTGCGGATGATAAAAGTGTGAATGTATCCCTGGAGAACGACGTGCTGACCATCGAGGCACAGGCCCAAGACGTGAGCTTTGATAAGCATGACATAACCTATGCGGAGTATGGGGTCGGCGATTATTACAGGGTATTCACCCTGAACGAGACCGTTGACCGTGACAAGATCGAGGCCAGGATGAAAAACGGTGTGCTCAATATTGTGCTGCCCAAGGCCGAGGCGGTCAAGCCCAGGAGCATACCCATTAAGGTAGGGTAAGAAACGGTAAGGAGGTGAGACACTATGGCAATGAGATATCTGACTCCGTTTAAATGGGGACGCGGGAATGTTCCTGCGGGTCGCGAGTTTGAAGCGCATCCGATCGATGCATTCCAGAAAGAGATGAACCGGCTCTTTAATGACTTCTTCACAGGCACCGGGTTAAGGCCGTGGTCCGAAGAGATGGAATCTTTGGGCGCGTTCAATCCCCAGGTGAACATGACCGAGGACGAAAAATCCATCCAGGTAAGCGCCGAGCTGCCCGGGCTCGATGAGAAAGACATCGAGATCAGTTTGAGCAAAGATTCCCTGACCATCAAGGGAGAAAAGAAGGAAGAGACCGAGCACAAGGATAAAGAGGCCTACTACCTGGAGCGCTCTTTCGGTTCGTTTACCAGGGTTTTGCCCATCCCCAAGGATGTGAATACCGAAAAGGCAGAGGCCTCCTTCAAGAAGGGGGTGCTCACCATCAGTCTGCCCAAGCTTGAGAAGGAAAAGCAGTCCCAGAAGAAGATAAAGATCAAGACAGACTGATTAACCTAATTCTTCTTAACCTTGATGATGAGGGGGGCTCCATGGAAGCCTCCCTTTTTGGTATATATGGTATATATGTTCTTAAAAGAGAAAAGATCTTGAAACATGTGAGAGTAAAACCTAAACATTATATAGGATGGGGTGAGTGGTAATGAACCTCGACAATCTGTAACGGACCAAAGGAGCATGAATAGATGGATGTGAACAAGTTCACGCAGAAATCCCAAGAATCGCTTGCCGGTGCCCAGAATACGGCTCTCCGCTTCGGGCATGTAGAGATGGACGTCGAGCATCTGCTGCTGGCACTTATTGAACAACAAGACGGGCTTGTCCCAAGGCTCTTTGCCAAGATGGATGTCCCGCTGCCGAGCTTTGCAGCCGAGTTGGTCAAAGAACTCGAGCGAAGGCCCAAGGTGTCGGGCCCTGGTGCCGAACCGGGCAAGATCCTCGTCTCCCAGAGACTCGGCAGGGTCCTGGTAAAGGCCAAGGATGAGGCGGCCCGGCTTAAAGATGAGTATGTCTCCGTGGAACACCTGCTCTTTGCCATGATCGACGAGGGCAAACCCTCCCCTGCGGCAAAGATATTGGGCCAGTTCAAGATAACAAAAGAGCGCCTGTTGCAGGCCTTGACCTCCATCAGGGGAAACCAGAGGGTGACCAGCGACAACCCGGAGACCGCATATGAGGCCCTGGAGAAATATGGCATCGACCTCGTGGCCCAGGCCCAGCTCGGCAAGCTTGACCCGGTCATAGGCAGGGATGCCGAGATCAGGCGCGTGGTCCGCATCCTCTCCCGCAAGACCAAGAACAACCCGGTGCTCATCGGCGAGCCGGGTGTGGGCAAAACGGCCATCGTGGAGGGTCTGGCCCAGAGGATCGTGCGAGGGGATGTGCCCGAAGGGCTCAAAGACAAGACCGTCTTTGCATTGGACATGGGTTCACTCGTGGCGGGGGCCAAATACCGTGGCGAGTTTGAAGAGCGGCTCAAGGCGGTCTTAAACGAGATCAAGGCGAGCGAGGGAAGGATCCTGCTCTTCATAGACGAGCTGCATAATATCGTGGGCGCCGGCAGGGCCGAAGGCTCCATGGATGCAGGCAATATGCTCAAGCCCATGCTGGCCAGGGGAGAGCTCCACTGCATCGGGGCAACAACGCTTGATGAATACCGCAAATATGTGGAAAAGGACAAGGCCCTGGAGCGCCGGTTCCAGCCTGTTGTCGTAGACCCGCCTACGGTGGAGGACACGATCTCCATCTTAAGGGGCCTCAAGGAGCGTTTCGAGGTGCATCATGGGGTGAAGATCCAGGATAATGCCCTGGTGGCGGCTTCGATCCTGTCCAACCGGTATATATCCGACCGCTTCCTGCCGGACAAGGCCATCGACCTGGTGGATGAGGCATGCGCCATGATCCGTACCGAGATCGACTCCATGCCGAGCGAGCTCGATACGGTGACCAGGAAGATCATGCAGCTCGAGATCGAAGAGGCGGCCCTGAAAAAGGAAAAGGACAAGGCAAGCCATGCACGCTTGGAAGAGCTCCGCAAGGAACTCGCAGACCTCAAGGAACACTCCGGCGCAATGCGGGCCCAGTGGGAGAGCGAAAAGGGCTCCATCCACAAGATCACCCGTTTTCGTGAGGAGATCGAGGAGACCAAGCGGCTCATCGAGCGTGCCGAGCGGGATTACGACCTGAACAAGGCCGCTGAGCTCAAGCACGGCAGGCTCCCCCAGCTGGAGCGGCAGCTTGCAGAGGCCGAGAAGACGACCGGCGACCAGGAAAAGAGGCTGCTCCGCGAGAGTGTTACAGAGGATGTGATAGCGGACATCGTTGCACGGTGGACCGGCATCCCGGTGTCGCGGCTCGTGGAGGGAGAGAAGGAGAAGCTCTTGAGGCTCGATTCCATCCTGCACAAGCGGATCATAGGCCAGGACGAGGCGGTCCAGGCCGTGGCCGATGCGGTCATCCGGGCGCGCGCCGGCATCAAGGACCCGAAGCGGCCCATCGGATCGTTCATCTTTTTAGGCCCCACGGGCGTGGGCAAGACCGAGCTTGCCAAGGCCCTGGCAGAGGCCCTTTTCGACACGGAAGAGAACATGGTCCGCATCGACATGAGCGAGTACATGGAGAAGCACGCGGTGTCCCGCCTCATCGGGTCCCCTCCCGGCTATGTCGGATATGAGGAAGGGGGACAGCTCACCGAGGCGGTGCGGCGCAAGCCCTACTCGGTAGTACTCTTTGATGAGATCGAAAAGGCCCACCAGGACGTGTTCAACGTGCTGCTCCAGATCCTTGACGACGGTCGGGCCACCGACTCCCACGGCAGGACCGTAAATTTCAAGAATACGGTCATCATCATGACCAGTAACATCGGATCGAGCGACCTCATCGAAGGGGTCACCAAGGACGGCGAGATTACCGAGAAGGCAAGAACTGCCGTGCTGGCCGAGATGCGCATGCACTTCAGGCCCGAGTTTCTGAACCGGGTGGACGACATCGTGCTCTTCAAGGCGTTAACGCTTGCCGAGATAAAGCAGATAGTGGTGCTGCTCACCGATGAGATCCAGAAGCGGCTGGCCGAGCGGCAGATCAGCTTCTCTTTAAGCGAGGCGGCCAAGGAGTTCATCGCCAAAGAAGGGTACGATCCGGTCTATGGCGCACGGCCCCTGAAGCGGTTCATCCAGCGGGAGCTTGAAACCAAGCTCGGCAGGGCGCTTATCGCCGGAGATGTCATGGACGGCTCACGGGTGAGGGTGGATTTGAAGGGCCATGAACTGGCTTTCGAGATAGATAAGCCGGAAGAGAAGAACAAGCAGGCCCGGGCTTCCGGACAATAAGTATCCTCCAGCCATATCCCCGTCTCCCTGACCCTCCCCCGCCAGGGGGGAGGGAAACTTAATGTAAAGAAGCGGTTCATGTCATAGATAAACATGCCCGGATTCTGTATATAAGTGCTCATCATGGAAGACATGCTTGAAGATAAAGCTGTTGTAGGAGTCTTTATTATAAACTGAGACATGGGATGCAGGTCTTGACAGCCCCCTCTCCCCTGGTGGGAGTGACTCAGGCCATACATGGCCTTCGCCCTATGGGCGTTCCTTTGGAACGTCCATTTCTGCTGTCCATGCAGAAATGTGGGTTAGGGTGAGGGAGGGGCTTTAGACCTCCCTTGTGGTATTAAACCTCCCTTTACCCTCTATCCCCTCACGGGATAATGCCATCCCAATAAACATTCAATGCATAACACTTCATTCATGTATATCTCCCCTTGTTTTCAGGGGTGAGTTGCTAACTGTTCTGTGTCAGGAATTCCCGGATCTTCTCCTGATAGGTGTTGGCATGCCCGGAAATGAAGGCATCGATATGGCCGACCCCCTCAAGGATGAGGATCTCTTTCGGCCCTGCCGCAACCTCGTGCATCTTTATGGAATGTGAAAAGGGGACAACGCCGTCTGCGGTCCCGTGGATAAAGAGCTTGGGCACCGAGCTTAAGGGGAGCGTATCAAGCGCAGAGTAGCCTTTGTCGGGAACGGTGCACTCGATGTCCGGGTAGGCCTCGCAGAAGAGGTTGTGAAACGAATACAGGCCTGCCTCTAAAATGGCGCCCTTGAGCCAGGGAAATTCCGGCAGGACCCTGGCAAGCGTATATGCCCCCATGGACTGGCCGAACCCGAATACGGAGCCGCCGAATCTTTCCGGGTTGTCCAGGACATGGCGGAAGACCAGCCGCGCATCTTCCTGAATCCCTGCGAGCGTAGGCGTGCCCTTTGACTGTCCGTAGCCGCTGTAGTCAAAGGCCAGGACGTGGTAGCCCATATCCAGCAGGAACAGGGCGCCGGTTACATGGGAAGTCATGTTCTCGGCATTGCCGTGGAGGTGGATGATAAGGGCATCCTTCGTTTCGGGCTGCCGGGGGTGGATGAGCCAGCAGTGGATGCGATCATGCAGCCAGATGTCTTCCCTCTGGAATCCTCGAGTGGCCGGGTCGAAGTATACATAGCTGTCCGGGTAGAAGCAGCTCTGCTCGGTGATCTTCATCCACGCCAGTATAGAGAATACTTGCCTGCCGTGCAAGGGTCGTATTGACTGATACCTGCTTCGGCGTATGATAATGGCACTATGAGGCCGGTCATCACCTTTCTTTCGGATTTCGGGCTCAAGGATGCCTATGTAGCCCAGGTGAAGGCCGTCATCCTCTCACATATTCCTGAGGCATCGATCATCGACATCACCCATGACATAGAACCTTTTCAGGTCATATCGGCGGCATGGCTCCTCTCAACAAGCTCTCGATTCTTTCCTCCGGAAACCGTGCACCTGGCCGTGGTGGACCCAGGCGTGGGAACCGGACGGGGAATCCTTGCCATGAGAAAGGGGGGGCATCTCTTCATCGGCCCCGATAATGGGATTTTTTCATTTTTCTACCCTTCAGAGGAGATCCTTGAAATCACCTGGAGACCCCAAGGTGCCGTATCATCCACCTTTCACGGCAGGGACATCTTTGCCCCCCTTGTCGTGAAGGTGCTTTCAGATCATGTGCTGAGCGAACTCGGTATTCCCAAGGCCGACCCGGTATCCTTTGATGTAAAGGCACCCATGGTAGTACACATCGACACCTTCGGGAATGTCATCACCAATATACCTATTGATTGCCTCCAACCGGGAGTCTCCCTGGAGGTGTCCGGCAGAAAGATTACGGCCTTTGCACATACCTTTGCCGACATCCCGCAGGGCGGCATGGCCCTCATCTGCGGGAGCTCCTCCACCATCGAGATCGTGGCCGACCGGGCCCGTGCAGTTGATATCATCGGGGCAAAGGTGGGGATGATGGTTTCGATTGTACCGTGACCATGATCCGTCGGGGTAAGGAAGATCACTCTCCTGAAACAATAATTGAGAAGATACACGGTCATCAGAAGGCGCTGCGTACAACCACGGTGGAGAAAAGATCGTAATACAGTCAGTCAATGGGATATGAGAGATTTGCAGAAAAGATATTTTAAAAGGCCAAACCGAGTATTTTGGCACAGAATCAATATTTCTTTCTAAGTCAAGTCTTGCGATAAATTGCATCAAGTCTATTGACTTTTGTAGAGACAGAAGTATCTTTATAATGAAAATTTGTTGGTATCTAAATTCTTTATTGATGCCATGAAATATCATTCTTAATTCTCTCCAGGACATCATTTAATACTACGTTTGGTTCATGCATTCAATATTTTGATATACTGCCATCGTGCAACGGATAATTATAGTGATATACTGCAAGAATACAGAATAATTGTTGGGCGGGCAACCGTATCGCACCCGTCGGTGGGCTGACAAGTCTCGTCTTATTCACTCTGTACTTGGTGCTATGATTCAATGGCGGAGGTCGAAGGCATGAGATACAGAAGGAGGTGACCATAAGACAAAATTCTTTCTCATCATATAGTCGCTGATCACTATTCGTTAGTGCGCCTCCAACGAGGTGCACGCCAATTGCTAAAGGAGGTTCAAATGCCAAAGTATCTCGCTCAAGTCAACTATGTCGGTGAAGGACTCAAGGGGTTGCTCAAAGAGGGCGGTTCCAGTCGACGCACAGCCATCGAAAAGTTGTTTGGGTCGGTCGGTGCCAGGATAGAGGCTTTATACTATGCCTTTGGTGATACCGATCTTTTTATCATCGTTGAGGCGCCGGACAACGTCACCGCGGCGGCACTCTCCCTGACAGTCAATGCCACCGGGGCCGTCAACGCCAAGATCACGGTGCTCCTGACCGCTGAGGAGATCGACGCAGCCGCGAAAAAGACGCTCAGTTATCGCCCACCCGGACATTAAGGATATCAATCCTTAACCACAGCAGGTGAAGTCGCCGCTGGCCTGAGTATTGAGCTCGGCGGCAATGCGACCGCTACGGGCAATTGAGTCGCTGCGCGCGGAGAATCGCGGACGGCACAGAACGGTAAAAGGCCACCCAACACGGGCAACCAGCCGACGTCTTGTCTTTTCCCGTTGAATCTATGACATTGTCTTCTGTGTATGGGTTGTGATTGCCTCGACGATTCGTGGCCATGCTCCGCCATGTGGCATATCGTGACCCATCCCTTCAATCAACATCAGTTGCGCTCCTTGCAAGCAGGAGCGTTGATTTCTTCGATGGATCATCGTTTTCAGTGCGACCTGAAAAGTAAATGTCCCTGGATCTAATCTTTAAGCGTTGAGTTTTTGAGGGAGAAATCTAAATTTAATACGTGCCGGCCTCAGTACGGCCGCTCCCCGAAGATCCTGGTTCCGATGCGGACCATGGTTGCCCCTTCCTCTATGGCTATACGGAATGAGTCGCTCATGCCCATGGAGAGGTTGTCCATGCTCACGTTTGGAATATCCAGTGCCTTTATCTCCTCGGAGAGTGTCCTGAACTGACGGAAATACGGCCTGAGTTTCTCGGGGTCTTCCACAAAGGGCCCCATGGTCATGAGCCCTTTCACCCGGATGTTCGGCAGGCCGCTTATCTGCCGGATCAACTCAGGGACGGCCTCAGGCATGGCGCCATGCTTCTGTGCTTCACAGGCGATGTTCACTTCGATGAGCACGGGCATGATCTTGCCGTGCCTGGCTGAATGCTGGTCGATTAGGCCTGAGAGCTCCAGAGAGTCAACGGTCTCGATCATATCGAACAGCGGCACGATGTGCTTGACCTTGTTCTTCTGGATATGGCCGATAAAATGCCATGCAGCCTTCCTGCCGACGGCTTCTATCATTTCCTTTGATTCCTGAAGATAGTTCTCACCAACAATCGTTATGCCGGCGTCGATGGCCTCGAGAATCTCTTGGGCATTCCGTGACTTGGCAGCCGCTACTATATTGATACCCCGTGGTATCTCCGAGCGCAATTTCAAGACATTGTCTCTGATCTCGCCCATGATTTTTCCTATGCTGCTGGGCAGTCATTGTCAACCTGCAAAAAGTTACTCAGTGATTGAGGGTTGACAGGCCCGTAGGGGCGATGTTACCGTAAACGGCAATAGGTTACCGATAGCCTTAGGAGATCACTATGTTCGCCTATGATGAGATGGAACGAAAGAGCATCCTGATTCTACGCATCCTCAACCAGGCCCAGCAGCCTCTCGGTGCGCGCATCGTCGCCCGGAGGATGAAGGATTACGGGATCAACCTGAGCGAGCGGGCGGTGCGTTACCACTTGCAATTCATGGACCAGCGGGAGCTCACCCGGTTCGTCGGCAGGAGGGACGGCAGGGTGATCACACCGAAGGGTATCGAGGAACTCCGCAATGCACGGGTACAGGATAAGGTGGGATACTGTATCTCCCGCATGGAAATACTTGCCTATAAAACAACCTTCGACCCTATAGCCGGTAATGGCGTGCTCCCCATCAATGTCTCGTTCTTCCCTACCGAGGGCTTTAAAGAGGCGCTGAAGGGTATGAAGTCTGCATTTGAAAAGAACTTGTGCGTAAGCGAGCTTGTGGCGGTAGCGCCTGAAGACGCCTTCCTCGGGGATGTGCACGTGCCCAAGGGGTGCATAGGCTTTGCCACGATATGCAGCATTGTACTATCCGGTGTTCTCCTAAAACGCGGCATCCCCCTGGAGTCCAAGTTCGGGGGTATCCTCCAGGTCAGCGAACACAAGCCCATGCGTTTTGTGGACCTCATCCATTATTCCGGAACATCCCTGGACCCTTCCGAAGCCTTCATCAGCGCCAGGATGACCGCCGTGCGGGATGTTCTGAGACGGGGGGAAGGCAAGATCCTTGCGAACTTCTGTGAGGTTGCCGGTGTCTGCAGGGATGGTGTCGAAGAGGTCATGGAGCTCTTAAAGGGTGTGGGGATAAATGCCGTGATCATAAAGGGCAAGATGGGTGAGCCGGTCTGCCAGGTGAGCGTCGATGTGAACAAGATGGGCATGATCCTGCTGGGCGGACTCAACCCGGTTGCAGCAGCTCGGGAGGCCGGAGCGGAAGAGACGAACCTCCCCATGTCCACGGTCATGGAATACAAGGATCTCAGAAGATTCTCATCCGTGTATCGAGAGTATCTCGGGTGAAGCAATGTTGCTCCGCGCAGCAAGCTTAAGCGGAATCATTAAAAGCTAACCCAGCTCTATCCTGGTCCTGCTGATGATCTCGTCCTTCACGGTATCGGGCAACTCATCGAAATAGGCGCAGTAACCCGCCACCCTCACTACGATGCCCGGATACCTGCCCGGGTGCGACCGGGCGTCCATGAGGACCTCAGGGTCCAGCACATTGAGCTGCATTTCCATGCCGCCCTGGGCGAAGAATCCTTTTGTGAGTGCGGTTATGGTGTCCAGTGCCTTTTCCCCTTTCAGTGAGGACATATCAAAGCGCATGTTCAGGGCATAGCCGTTGGGGGACAGCCTCGAATCCACTGAGGCCACCGAGTTGAGCAGGGCCGTGGGGCCGTTTAGGTCCCGTCCGTTGCAGCACCCCATGCTTGCCGCAAAGGGCTCCCCTGCCTTTCTGCCGCTCGGCAGGGATGGTGTCCTTCTCCCGAACGCGACATGGGTCGTGGAGGAATAGAACCCCGGCACATAGGGGCCTCCCCGCGTGTTACGGTATCGAGAAAGGGCATCATGGAAGATATGTACAACGAGGTCGGCGTAGCGTTCAGGCACGCCGAGGTCATTGCCGAATTTCCCGGAGGAAAGCAGCTCGGCCCTCAGTTTCGCGTTGTCCTTGAAGTCTTGCCTCATGGCCTCGATGACCTGCGCCAGGGTGTATGACTTTTTTCTGAACACCACCTCTTCGATGGCAGCAAGCGAATCCGCCACATCCGCCACACCCACGCCCTGGATGCCGCTTGAATTGTACCTGGCGCCTCCTGCAGTCACGTCCTTACCGCTCTCCAGGCATCCCTCCACAAGCATGGAAGAGAACGGGGTGGGGTGGAAGTCGCAATTGGCCTTCTCTATGATCTGGATGTCTCTGATCAGGCGTTTCACCATGAATTCCACCTGGGCCTTGAAGGCATCGATGATACCCTCCATGGTCGTGAAGGTGGATGGATCCGCAGTCTTTGCCCCGGCCCTGAACCGGGAATTCGGCTTCATACCCTTGTTCAGTGCCAGGACCAGGCACAGGGGGAGGTTGAAGAGAGCGGCATCGGTCGAGCAGAAGCTCCTGCCGGGTATGGTCGGCTCCACGCAGCCCACCACGCCATAGTCGCGGGCATCTTCAAGGGGATAGCCATGGGAGGTGAGCGAGGCGATGGTGGCCTCATCGTTGAACAGGCCCGGCACGCTGTTTCCTTTTCGAGCCACATCCAGGGTGCGGCGCACGTACTCCTCTGGCGATGCGGCATGGATCCTGGCCATGTAGTTGGGGTCGCGCAGGCCCGCGAGCTCCATGACATCGAGGAAGAGGTAGGTCAGGTCGTTGACCGCATCCTTGCCGTCCCGGTCCATGCCTCCTACGGTGGCTGCCTGGGCCACCAGGTAACCGCCGTGGTATTCGCTCGTCCTGCTGGAGAGCAGGAACATGTGTTCGGTTGTCTTGGCGGAGAAGCACAGCAGCAGCTCCAGGGCCTTGTCCTTGTCTATCCTGCCTGTCTTGATGTCATTCTCGTAAAAAGGATAGAGGTACTGGTCGATACGGCCGAAGGAGACTGCAGAGTTGATCCCTTCAAGGCAGACAGCCATGTGGGTGAGCCACAGCGCCTGCAGGGCCTCATGGAGTGTCTCGGCAGGCTCCAGGGGCACCTTGTCGCAGATATGCGCGATATCGAGCAGCTCCTGCCTCCTCGCGTGTAGGGGCTCCGTGGATGCGAGCCGGGATGCCTCAAGGGAGAGCCTTTTTGCATAGTCGGCCAGACCCTCGCAGGCGATCAGCGCCGCTGCATGGAGGTCGGACTTGGACTCCTCTAAAGTTTCAATGAAGCCCTTGATGCCGAGCCTTATCATGCTGCCGTAATCGGGCAGGAAGTGGCCGATGCCTCCGCTCTCATTGATGAGGTAGAAGGTGGCGTTAAGCTGCTCCCATACAAAACGGCACAAGCTTCGGGCTATACCACTTGAATGCCCGTGAATTCATATTCCTGAAGTACCAGTAGGGGATGACCTTAAAGAGGAGTTCCAGGCGCTCCTTCCAGGAAACGGGGTATGGGTTTGTCTTTCTCCTGTTCATCCAGAGAAGCTCTTCGCTCATGACGACCCCGGACAGCTCCGGTTGAATGATAACCGATTTCCGGTGGCTGCCCACATTGCCGACGATAAGCTCGTCGTCGAATATCTTCACCGACTTCTTCCGGAGCAGGTAACTAAGCGCCTTGGCCTTGCGCACCATCATGGATTCTGTTGGATCGTCGTGCCTCTTGAAAAATTCCGTGATGAGCAGCGCCCGCTCGGTACAGAGGCGTACCGGCTGGGAGAGCAGGGTATCCTTGATACGAGTGAAACGCCCGGCAGGGCTTTTACTGTCGTCGGGTCTCTTTTGTGCCGGTCTGGCTCTCATGCGGATTCCTCCTTACTTAATAATTCACTACAGGTTTAAACTCCTGTTCGGGGTAGATCTGGCCCGGCTTGGGCGGCATGGAATTGTATACCCAGTCGATGTCCACACATCCGAGCGTGATCCCCCGGTGCTTCTCAAACCCGGTGAACACGCCCCTTACCAGCACATCCTCCATGTCCATGGTCAGGCCGAACACGGCTACAACAGAGCCCTTATTTATCGCGTTCAATTCTTCTTTATATGCCAGCGGCGAGAATGCGAGTCGCGTACTGTCTGCGGCCTGGCAGCCGATGAGTGGGATGATCACCGGGTATGAGTCCTCACCGGTGTATGAGATGAACTTGATGGTGTCGAGCCTCTTGAACAGGCCCTCGGCCCAGGGTTTCAGGATGCGCTTTCCAAGCCTCGGCCTGACGGCCGACCTTCCCGCCAGGGCCAGGACCGAACCGATGCCCGATCCGTACAAGCGGCAGGGATTCCTTGCCGTAGGTCTCAACGAGGTCCATATAGTGCACGGTATGGATGCCGAAGTAGGCATTGTAGCGGAACATGGGCTTCAAGTTGAACATCTCGTAGTCTTCGCCGTGGGCGGCCTTGTGGGTATAGAGCGCCTTGCCGCGCCACAGGCTCTTGTCCATGGTCATGATGGCAAAGCCTGTCTTGGGGTTGGTCTTCACGTGCTCCTTGCTCATGCCTTCTGAGAACTGGCCCCAGATGAGCTTGGTAGGGGTCTTTGCCTGCAGCGCCGTGATGAGGGTGACGTGGGGCAGGCCTTCAGGGTTTATTGTGGCGATCAATCCAACCTTTGCCTCAGGCTCAAACTGCTTCAGGTCTTCATCGTCAAATCGCGTATAGGTCTTTTTCATGCGTACCCTCCCCTTTCATTCTCAGTGACTCTTCCTACAACCACCGTGTCATTCCCGCGAAGGCTTCGAATCCAGGAATATCAAAGCATTCCGGGCCCTGCTTTAGGGGGGTTGACGGCTCTTTGCTCCTTGATCATCCGATCACCCCTCCCTTGATGACGCCCAATGAGGCTTTTTCATCTGCGTACTCATACGGATGGGCCTTGCTCATGGGCCCGCTCAGATGGACAATCTCAGGGTCAACACCCGATCTCCTTGCACTCTTTGCAAGGCGCTCGGCCTCATCCTGGTCAAGGAGCGCCGTCTTCCTGAACTGCCAGTCGATCCCAAGCCCGTCATACTTATTGATGCACAGGTTGTTGAAGGTGCACAGCTCCCACCTGCTCACGGCTGGACCCAAGTTTTTCTTGATAAATGCCCCGATCCCCTTGAGGTTGTCCGGTGTGGCGGTGCGTCCCGGAATCAAAGGCGTGCGTACCCAGAGATCCCCGGGCATGGAGCTGTTTGTCATGGATTTACCGATCTTGACAAGGTTTCCGAGGATCTTCTCAGGGGAGACCCCGGTGAATTCCCGATGCCTCTTGGGGTTTATCTCCTTGAGATCGTAGAGGACCAGGTCCGTATACGGCAGGAGCGTCTTCATGGTCTCCCACGAACACTGCCCGCAGGTATCAAGGGCGGTATAGACGCCCTTCTGCTTGAAGGCCGCGAGGAGCTCTTGTGTGAATTCGCCCTGCAGGGTGGGCTCGCCGCCCGAGAGGGTCACTCCGCCGCCTGACTTCTGAAAATACACCTTATCCTTGAGCACCTCATGGAGGAGACCATCCGCCTCGCAGACCTCTCCATAGACCTCCATGGCCGTAGACGGGCAGGCCTGCACACACGCGGTACAGGAATCGCATTTCGAGCGGTCAATGGTTATACCGCTGCCCGCCAGTGCGAGAACCCCTTTCGTGCATGCCTCGATACAGCTGCGGCAGCCGATGCACCTGGACTTCACCCAGTGCACCTGGAGCCTATTGGAGATGCTCTCCGGATTGTGGCACCAGACGCACTTCAAGGGGCAGCCCTTGAAGAATATGGTGCTCCTGATGCCCGGCCCGTCTTCCGTGGACATGCGCTGGATCCTGAGGATGGTACCCTTGTGCTTATCTTCGTTGCCTTTCATGGTGATCACTTCTCTTTTTCCCCCTACAGCGATTCATGGCTTATCCTTGCTATCACCTCGTCCTGCAGCTCTCTCCCGATGCTCGTGAAATAGGCGTTGTACCCCGTGATCCGCACCAGCAGCGAGCGGTAGTCCTCGGGCCTCTTCTGCGCGTCGCGCAGCATGTCGGCATCCAGCATGTTGATCTGCAGCGCGCTGCCTCCGTTTTCCACATAGCCCCTTAAGAATGCCTTGAACTTGGAGCGGTGCTCCGGGTTCTTCAGCATCGACGGGTTGATGGTGATGGTGTGGCTCGCGCCGTTGGGCAGGCAGTTGTAATACCCCTTATAGTCGCCATGGCCTTGGGGGTCTTTGCCGCCCATGGCCTTGCCTACGGAGTTTGCATTGGCCGTGGGGCCGTTGATGTCCGCCCCGTTGCTCGGGCAGATGGCGTTCGACAGGAACCTCCCCTTGGGCCTGCCGTCCGGACTTGCCGGCAGGATGAAGCCGTCGCCCACCCAGTAGTTCCAGCTCAGCATGCCCGGCCGGAACCGGCGGTTTGTTGAGACGGTCTTGTACTTCCATGTCTCCTCGCTCCACAGAGCCATGACCGCATGTGCCAGGGCATCGGCCTTGTCGTCGTCACAGCCGTATTTCGGGGTCTTGAACCTGGCCTTGGCCTGCAGCTTTTCATGGCCTCCCCAGTTTGCCTTCAGGGCCTCAATGAGCTCGACCATGGTGCATTCCTTGTTGTCGAACACCAGGTGCTTGACCGCCAGCAGCGAGTCCACCGTGGTGGCGAACGTTACCGCCTCCAGCGTGGTGAAGCCCAGCTCCGCTCCGCCCTCGGTGATGTCGAGCCCCTTTTCCGCACATCCCCTGACCAGGCACGAGAGGTACGGCGTGGGACAGAACCGGGCCCTGATGGATTCGGACTGCTCGTAGAGCTCGGCGCATTTTTTCACGATGAAGCGGGTCTGCTCGGCATACGCCCCCCAGAACTGCTCCCAGGATGCAAATGTCGTTGCATCGCCCGTCCTGGGTCCTGCCTGTGACACCTTCTCCTTCTTGCCCGTAATGGGGTCGATGAAATCGAAGAAGTCCTTCCCGTTATTCAGGGCCAGCTCCACGGCCTTCAAGAGGTTGAGGTTGTTGTCCACCGTGCCCGAGCGGTCGTTGCCCTGCATGGTGTTCTCCAGGCAGCCCACGGGAGCATAGTCGTACACGTTGTTCTCGTTGATCAGGTGCGTAACGTTTCCCCTCTTTGCCTCGCGCAGCATCCCGGCCATGGACCGCTCGTCGAAATTCAGCAGAAAAGGCGCGCCCTGGCTCACCGAGATCATGTCCACTACCTTGTCCAGCAGCTCATCCGGCGTCCCCCGGTGCAGGCGCACATTGGGCTTGGGCTCTAAAATGGGCGTCATCTCGTCGATAACCTCCAGCATGGCAAAGGTAAGGTCATTGGTCATATCCTTCCCGCCCGCGCCCACGCCGGAGAGCGTGATGAGCTGGCCGTAACCCGCAGTGATGCCGTTGAAGCCCACGCGGATCATGGCGTCGTACACCGTGTTAGCGTGCACCCAGAAGCATTTCAGGATCTCCTTGCCGAACTCAGAGTCCATGCCCTGATCTATCGAATACTTCCAGTAGGGCAGCAGATACTGATCGATGCGTCCGAAGGACACTCCCGGGCCGGGGTAGTTCTCATCGCTCATGATGAGCATGTGCGTGAGCCACAGGGCCTGCACGGCTTCCCAGAAGGTTGTTGCAGGCCCCCAGGGGACCTTTTTCAGGTTTGCGGCCATCTGCGTAAGCTCTGCCTTGCGGCCTTCATCCTTTTCCGATGCCGCAAGCTTCCCGCACAGGTCGGCATAGTTTGCAGCCACTTCACTTGCCATGGTTGCCGCAGTCATCATGGCCTTCAGCTGGGCGCCCTTCCTGCCCTTCTTGTCATTGCCGGGCAGGGCGTTGTATTTTTTTTCCAGGTCTTCATAGATGCCCTTCCAGCCGATCTTGAGCACACGCTCGTATCCGGGGATGAGGTGGCCGCTCGTGGCGCCCGAGTTGCCGTATCCGTGGTCGTGGAACCACTTCATGGATGCGCGGGCCCCCTTCTTGCCGTATATGAGCCTGTCGCGCTCTTTTGCCTCTTTCTTTGTCCAGCACTTGGACGTCTGCAGGTTGAAGCGGCCGCCCGCGATCAGGTCTCCGGGCAGGATCTCCTGGGGCACATAGTTCACCATCACCTCCTTGATGAACCAGGCCTTTCGTTCAACCAGGCTCCAGGTCCAGAAGTCCGGGTGCAGCCTAACGGGCCTGGCAGCCTGCTGCATGGATGAGCGGAAGGTCTGCATGAACGGGTACGTCTCGGGCACGATATAGAAGGTCATCTCGTCGAACTGCACGTCCCAGGGCGTGCCTGTCGTCCATGCGGTGAACTCATTGTTCCAGGCGCGCTCCACGCCCTTATAGTAGTAGTCCCGCAGCCAGGTTATGCGCTGTGAGAGGTTCTTCGGTTCCTTGATCTTCTGAATGCTCTTAAGTGCCGCCTGTGCGCTCATGGCTCCCTCCTTTTGGGCTGGTTGAGGATTGTGCGCAAATGCTCTTCGCCGTGGTTCAATGTCTCTATCATGACGTTCACCGCCCGCACGGGGTTCTTCTTTGCAATGGCATCCACGAGCCTGCAATGGAAGGCTGTTGTGGCCGGTACATTGGCAGGGTCCGAAAAGAACACGCCGGTGAAGTTCATGTATACCGGCTTGAACGAGTTGATGAGCAGCGGGTAGATGACGTTTGCGGATGCCATGCCGATGGTATGGTGGAACCTGAAGTCGAGTGCGGTGATCTTCTTTACATTCCCGGGGTCCACGGACTCTTCCTTCCCGAGGATCTCGCGGAGCTCCCTGAGGTGATCCTCGGTCCGGTTGGCTGCTGCAAGCCTGGAGGTCTCGCTTTCTACGAGGAGCCTTATCTGCAGCAGGCTTTCCAACAGGCCTTCGTCGATCGCACCCTGCTGATAGTTGATGATGGAGTTCAGGATGGCCAGCGATCCCTCCTTGCGGTAGTCGTTCACAACCGTGCCGATTCTCGGCTTCATGGTAACCAGGCCCTTGGCCGCGAGGTCCACCAGCCCCTCGTGCACCACGGGCCTGCTCACGCCCAGCTGCAGGGCCAGCTCTCTTTCCGAGGGCAGCTTCTGCCCGATGGCAATCTTGCCGGTCAGGATCAGGTCTTCGAACCGCGTGATGAACACGTCTACCAGGCTGTCAGAATGGAGCGGCTTCAGGATGTCCTTCATTGAACCCCCTTTTATGTGGCTGGTGGTAAGGCCAGCTGACAATATACACCTGAAATGAAGGGGAGGCAAGGGGGAAAAGTATTGTTAATTTTTTATTGAGTATGGAGCGGAGATCGAAATCACGAGCTGTCCAGCATGATCGATCAATGGACTTGGGAATTACCTGGAAAATTAGTATGGTATCCCTGGAATTTCTTGTCCCCGTATTTTCTCCTGGATTTTCTGTGTATGTAAGGGAATGTATCAAAAGATTGTCTGCATAAGAAATTCCTTGAGCCATATGTGACAATCAGAGCTGGCCTGATCCTTTCATAAATCTTATTTCGAGATCATTGGTTTGGGAGCCTTCCGAAAGTGTCAATTTATCGAAGTAATCTTTATTCAATTTCTAATAATAGTGTTATTAACTAATCAATAACTATTTTAATTTATTTATAATTTATCTTTACTTAATGTCAGTTAACCATATTATATTATTTACATAATTTTGTTTTGATGGTTGTAGTTACAGAATGCCGTATAATGCAATGTAATATCGATGATGATCGATTCCACGAGGTCCCCCATGCTGGTCGTGATTTCTGACTTGCACTTCGAAGAGGAAGCTAGGGACAGAATCGGACTGCCTGGCTATCGGAATTCAGTTCAGGTCACGCGCAATTTCTCGCCCGAGGCGTTCGTAAAGCTTAAAAATTGGCTTATCCAAGATCAAACAGATAACAAGCCGGAGAAAGTCTACGTGGTGTTGGCTGGCGACATATTCGACATCCACCGTACCGCCATGTGGTTCGACGACAAGATCCGGCCTTGGGATGACCCGGAGCTATTTGCGAAACCTGATGGGGAACACGAGAAGAAAATCCTCGACATCCTGAACGCGATCGCGGACCCGAAAAATCACCATCCGGACCAGTTCAACGTCAGGGAAAGTCTCAAGGTGATCTGCTCGCTGAAAGATCCGCCTCTCAATGCCGAGATTTTCTACCTGCCGGGCAACCATGATCGGCTTGCCAATGCCTCACCTAGCATCCGAGCGCTGGTGAGCGATCTTCTCGGCGTAAAGGCACCAACAGGGAGCTTTCCCCACAAGCTCAAGTTCGACGATCCACCGGTGATCATCCACCACGGCCACGAGTATGACCCTTTCAACTTCTCCACCGACCACACCAAGGGCCCGGTGCCGCTCAACATCCCGGAAGCCGAGTACAATAAGCCGACCTTCGGCGACTTCATAACGGTCGAGGTAATGAGCCAGCTCCCGGTGCTCTTTCGCACCAGGTACATGTCCGAAATCCCCGGCACGGACAGCCTACGGGAGCTGTACCTTCGCCTTCTCCAGTTCGACGATGTGCGCCCCCAGTCGGCGCTCCTGGATTTCTTGCTTGCAACACCTGGGACAGGCCTCGACGTGGACGATCTGTGGAAACGCCTCAACCCAGTCGTCAAGCAACTCCTCGACAAAGTCCAGAGCCAGCCTTTCCTATCGTCCTCGCTCTGGCCGCTTCGTAACCACATGGGAGTGCCTTTGGTTATGCTCGTGAAGCTGCTCCTCTCGCTCAAGGTGTGGAAGGTTGGGCTCCCGCTATGGCTCGTCCGAACGCTCAGTAGCAGGGCGAGCAAGATCAGGAGGCACCACCAGCGAAACCCTGATTGCCACCTTGCAAAAGGAAGCCGTACTCGGAAGCCAGCATGTCCGCGCTGCGATCGCCGGTCACACCCACAAGCCCCGGGTCACGCTGCTTAGCTCGAATGGCGAGGTGCAGCAGTACTACATCGATACGGGTACGTGGCGGAAGCGGATTCTGCCTACGCCGAACACGAAAACGTTCGGACAGATCAAGGCGCAGACATACGTGGTCGTTTACGGTCGCCACGAGGACCTCTCCAAATTGCCTGCGAAACCAGGTGCGGCGGGAAAGATCTGGTCGTTCGATTACTGGTCAGGGTTTACGCAGCGTTGGCCCATCCAGATAGATAATTTCTAGTTGCTACAAACTGAAGATCTTGTGCGAGATTAAAGAGAAGAGATTGTAATTCTACTCGGGATCATTCAAGGGGATGGGATGTTATGACTTCTTGATGACATGAACTGCCGTAGCCTTGAATGCGGCGATCGCCTGCATGCCGGCCTCCACATGGAGATCATCCATTGCCTGTGAGGTTACATAGGCGCTGAGCAGGAAGCCGCAGTCAATCTGCAACTTGAAGAACAGCCCGATGGGCTGGACCTTTATGACCTTGCCGCTCAAGACATTCCGGGCACTGGAATCCGGTGTGGGGTCAGCGGGGAATATCATCACGTGCTCCGGCCGGATGAAACATATGACCTGCTCCCGGGTGCAAATGCCCCTACAGCAAAGATGTCACAACCATTGATATTCACCTTGAGCACACCCCCGGAAGACCCTGCCACCTTGCCCTCGAGCATGGTCTCGATCCCCACGAATGCGGCCACCGTCTCATTGACCGGGTGGTTCATCACCTCGGCCGGGGGCCCGATCTGGATGATCCTGCCTCCATCCATCACAGCAATGCGCCTTGATAGCCGCAAGGCATCCATGCAGTCATGGGTGGCCATGATCGCGGTGGTGTGCTTTACACGCATGGCAAGCCCGAGATCCTCGATAATGGATTCCTTGGTGGGGGGGTCGAGGGAGGCAAAGGGCTCATCCAAGAAGATCATTTCCGGGTCCGTGGCAAAGGCCCTGGCTAGGCTTGTACGTTGCGCCTCACCACCGGAGATCTTACACGCCGATCGTGAGGCAAGATGCCCGATCCCGAACAATGCAAGGTGTTCCTCCACTAACGGAGCGGTCCGGGAACGCCCTATCCCTCTGATCTTCAACCCCGAGGCCACATTGTCATATACGGTGGAATCGAAAAGCAGCGGCTCCTGGAACACCATGGCCAGGCGCCTTCTGTATGCAAGGAGTTCGGCCCCGTTTTTCACGGACCGGCCGTGAAAGCTGAGCCCTCCATGCTCGAATCTCATAAGACCGGCCAGGCTTAACAAGAGTGTGGACTTTCCGGTCCCGTTCGGACCGATGATCGAAAGGAATTCCCCGGCCTTGACAGTCAGTTCCGGTATGTCGAGCACGGGAACCCCGCCCCGGCTGACCTGCAGATTGTGGACATCGAGGATGTTCTCGCTCATCGCGGCCGTTCCCGCTGCTGGATGCCCGTAAAGACGGCATTGATAGAGAAGGTTAAGAACAGCAGGATCACCCCGAGCGCAATGGCGA
Source organism: uncultured delta proteobacterium (assembly GCA_963847605.1). Taxonomy (GTDB): domain Bacteria; phylum Desulfobacterota; class Desulfomonilia; order UBA1062; family UBA1062; genus MWEI01. Next base: position 44,552 of record CAWKAM010000019.1, read on the forward strand.
TGTCGAAGTTGCCCCGTCCTGTTTCCATGACCGTGGCCGTTGTCAGAACCCGCGTATAGCCCTTGATGTTGCCGCCTACCATGATCGAGGCCCCGACTTCCGAGATGACCCCTCCGAACCCCGCCATAACCGCTGCCAGGAGCGGCAGCCTTGCCTCCTTGAAGAGCATCCAGATCATCTGGACCCGTGTGGCGCCCAGCGAGAGTATCTGGAGCCGCAAGCCATCTGGGAGCTTCTGGATGGAGACCAGTGAGATCCCGGCCACGATGGGTGTGGCGATGACGATCTGGGCGATCACAATGGCGGTGGGTGTATAGAGGAGCTCCAACATCCCGAGCGGACCATTGCGCCAGAGGAGGATCGATACGAAAAGCCCTACCACGACCGGCGGCAAGCCCATTCCGGTATTGATGAGGCTCACTATGAACCTGCGACCTGGGAAGCGGGTCAGGGCCACCAGCGTGCCTGTTGATATGCCGATGAAGAGGCTTATGAAGGTAGCCAGACCCGAGACCTCGAGCGACAGCCACGTGATCCCGAGCACCTCACGATCCAATGTGACCAGGAGCCAGATCGCCTTCTTGATGCCTTCTAAAATCAGATCCATACATCTACCCCCGTCCCTTCACCACCAATCTCCTATCCACTGCTGCATGTAGGAGATGAATCGCCGGGCATGGCAAGCCATGCCCGGAACGAATGACATCGGTCCTACTCGAACTCCGGCTTGCCTGCATCCGGGAAGAACAGCGGGCTTCCGTACTTGTCCATGCCGAACTTGGCTATGATCTCCTGGACCTCTTTGCTGACCATGAATTCATCGAAGGCCTTGGCGGCATGTACGTTAACCTTTGGCCACTTGGCAGGATTCACCTCGATGACATGGTAGATGTTCAACAAGACCTTATCTCCCTCCACAAGGATGTCAAGGCCGAGGTTCTTCTTGAGTGACAAGTAGGTCCCTCGGTCAGTCAAGGTATAGGTCTTCTTCTCAGCCGACACGCTCAGGGTCTGGCCCATGCCGAGCCCGGTCTGCTGGTAGAACTTCTGTCCCTCGGGGTTGATCATGGCCGCCTTCCAGATATCTTTCTCCTTGGCCTCAGTACCCGAGTTATCACCCCGGGACATGAATACGGCACCCTTGGCCGCTATTTGCTTGAAGGCCTCGGCAGCGGATTTCATGCCCTTGATCCCGGCCGGGTCGGACGGCGGACCGACAATGACAAAGTCGTTGTGCATGACGAGCTTTCGGTTAACCCCGTTGCCCTCCGTCATGAACTTCTTTTCAGCTGCGGGTGAGTGTACGAGCAGGACATCGGCCGCGCCCTTGGCGCCCATGGCCATGGCTTGGCCGGACCCCACGGCAATGGTCTTGACAAAGAGGCCTGTCTTCTTCTCAAAGAGCGGGGTGAGGACATCCAGCAGGCCCGTGTCCTGGGTGCTTGTAGTAGTGGCCAGGATAAGGTTCTTCTGATCCGAGGCCGCCACTGTCGGGGTGCCTGCGAACACAGCAGCCAGACACAATGCCAAGATCCCTGCATACAAAAGATTACGCATCTTCATGATATACTCCTCTCACATGGATTGTCCTTACTGATTCTTATGCTTCTCTTTCCAAGCCTTGGATTCGGGGAAGAACAGCGGCATGCCGTATGTGTCCTTGCCGAAAGTCTCAATGATCTTCTGTCCCTTGTCCGGATCTAACGAGCCAGTTCACAAAGGCATGGCTTCGTTATTGTAACCCAATAGGATACATAACCTTTCCCGTCTCACGATCGTTGTATCCTTTCATTACCTTCAGCAGATTTCTAAACGGTTCCGACCTGATGAACTCGACAAATGCCTGGATATTTTTATCGAAAAATATCTCTTTCTTTACGACCATGTCGAATCGCTCTTCAAAGACAGGGAAGAATACAAGGCGCGATCCCACGGATACCGATTCAGATGCAATGCCCACATCCGATTGGCCTGTTGTAACGGATCTCACCACGTCATAGTGTGTGAATACCTGAGTATCATATCCTGCGAGGTCTGGGGGGTCTATCCCTTCTGCCATGATGAGATGCTCTACAAGGGCCCTGACACCCGAGCCTTCCTGTCGGTTGATAAAACGAAGCCCATGGTCGACACACTCTTTAAAGGATTGTATGGCAACATCTCTCGATACAAATCCCAGGGTCCTGTAAAAGAGGTTGATCACTACCAGATCATCGGGATCATGAAAATACTCACGTATACAGGGAAAGTTGAAGTCTTCTTGCACATGATCATAGAGGTGGCTCACCGCAATAGTGCAGAAGCCGTCTTTCAGGAGCCTTATCCCTTCCCTGCTCCCAACGATCGAAGAGAACATGAGGTATTCCGGATACATCTTGTGGAAATGCCCCTGGGCTATGGGGATGACCGGATCGTCTGAACCGCACACAAGAAGCACCTTCTTGTTTACGAGCGATTCCCAGAAGGATTTCCTGACCGCCTCCCTGGCCTTGCCCTTAATAAATTGCTCCAACTCGGCCTTTGGGAAAAGCCACTTGCCCGTAACCTTGGTGCCGGGAAGCTTGCCATCCTTCACAAGGGCATAAAGCTTCTTTTCATTGATGTTGAGAAATTCTGATGCCTCTTTAACGGTTAATAAATCTTTTGTTTCGCAGCTCATTTTATATTCCTGGAAATAGATTACCATTGATTACCATAAATCATACGAGTGATCCATGCCTCTGTCACGAACAGCTTATTCATCCGGCGTATAGAAACGACATATTCGAACAGGGGGTAATAATGAAGGACCTTGACTCTGGAATGACAATCATCCTTGTATGAGTTGGGTGCACAATATGATTTCGGCCTGACCCGGCCCGACAAGGACAACCCTTATCGGTACCGGGACAGGTCTGGCATGGGCAAGTACTGGCTATATGGTTATGATTCCGAAGGAGTCTCTTTGGGATCTGCCTTGGCTGCTTCAGGTTCAGCCTTGGGTTCTTTTGTCTTGGGCTTCTTCTCGGCCTTGGGTTCCTTCTCGGCCTTTGGCTCTTTCTCGGCCTTGGGCTCCTTCTCGGCCTTGGGTTCCTTCTCGGCCTTGGGTTCCTTCTCGGCCTTTGGCTCTTTCTCGGCCTTGGGCTCCTTGTCGGCCTTGGGCTCTTTCGGCGCCTTTTCTGCCTTGGCCTTCTTTTCCTTCTTCGGGGCCTGGGCCTCTGCCAGCTCTTTCTTTGCCTTTTCCTTTATTACCGGGGCGGCCTTTTTCTCCTCTTTAATCCTGGCCATTTCCTTGATCTTTTCATCTTTGGCGATGATCGCCCTGATCCTGGATGCAGTCTCCTTTATCTTGGCCTTGATCTTGCGGACCACGGTGTCCTTATCGATCCGACTATCGCTTGTGCCATTGCCCTTCAGGACATCAAGGCGCTGTTTCAGCTTGAGCTCCCAGTGCGCCTTCTGATCTTCCCTAACTTTCATAAACTTGGACGCCATTGCTACTCCTTTCACCTGGTATCGTGTGCCGCCCCGGTTTTAAAGCATACCCCCGCCAAGGTTGGCAAGGGTTTCCTGTGTAGCATAGATTGAAAGCCATTTCTAGAGAGAAGAAGGTTGTGACGGTTGATAAAGCGATTGGAATACTGTTGTGCTTAGACTGTACCTGTTCACCATCTCGTCTGTGTCACGCACTGCGGGCATGAGTGCATCCATGGCATCAACCCTGTTTTGTTTTTTGGGCTTTAGATCTCCTGGACTCTACTCTGCGATACATGGCAGGGATCAATGCAAAAAGGCCAAGCAATGCAAGGGATACGAGAACCCGCGTGCTCGCAACCTGGCTAATGCTCTCTATGGATGCTAAACTTGCCCCGGCATTGGCATAGACAAAGCTCCCGGGCAGGATGCCTATCATGGTCCCTATGAGGTATGTCTTTATTGAAAGACCCGTAATCCCGCAGGCGAGATTCACAAGGAAGAAGGGAAAGAGCGGCACGAGTCTTAAGAACAATAGGTAGGATAGTCCGTTCTCATTGAGTCCGTTATCGAGTGAAAGCATTCTTTGACCGAATCGATTAAACACCCAGTCCCTTAACAATGTACGTGCCAGAAGAAAGGCCAGCAAAGCACCCGTGGTTGCTCCGATATTGACCCAGATGGTCCCCATTACGGCACCGAATATGGCGCCTCCCGCCAGGGTCAGGATAGCGGCCCCAGGAAGGGATAGGGCGGTCTGGGCGGTATATATGAGGATGAACCCTATGATAAAGGGCGTTCTGTGGGTCTGATAGGTAAGCATCAGGGTCTGTCTGTTTTCCTTGAGGCTTTTGAGGGTCAGAAAACGCTGGAGATCAAATGAGTAAAAGATAGCAATGGCCCCTATCAAAATAAGGAATATCAGAATCTTTTTCTTCATGTCCATTACCATAGGCTCGCGAGGGCTTGTAAACAAGATTAAGCTTTTTTATCTTCAACTCCATGCCTCGGGAAGAATAGAGAACTCTACTTGAATTCATTCTTTCTGGACTTACTATATTCAATGACCATGACGTATCACTTGTTGGATCGTTGGTCACCGAATAATGCAAAGGGGGAATACGCATGAAGGCGCTGGTTTTATTCTATTCCATGTACGGACATATCTACCAGATGGCACAGGCCGCTGTGAAAGGCGCACATGAGGTAGCAGGAGCTGAGGTGGACCTTAAACAGGTCCCGGAGACGCTGAGTGATGAGATCCTTGGAAAGATGGGTGCCCTGGAGGCACGCAAGGCATTTGCCCATATCCCGGTCTGCACGGTCGGCGAGCTTGCCTCCTATGATGCCATCATCTTCGGGGCCCCGACAAGATACGGCAACATGTGCGGGCAGATGAGACAGTTCCTCGACGCAACAGGCCAACTCTGGTCAAAGGACGCACTGGTGGGAAAGGTAGGAAGCGTATTCACGAGCTCGGCCACCCAGCATGGAGGACAGGAATCAACCATACTCAGCTTCCACACGACCCTGCTCCACCTCGGGATGATTATCGTAGGCCTGCCGTATTCCTTTGAACTGCAGAAGGATATCCATGAGATCACAGGGTGCTCGCCCTATGGCGCATCCACCATTGCAGGCGGTGACGGCAGCAGGATGCCGAGCACCCATGAGCTTTCCGGGGCCCGCTACCAGGGCAAGCACGTGGCAACTATTGCGGCCAAGCTCTTTGGATAATTATCTTTTGTTTAGAGAAATAGTTCCCTCCTACTCTGATAAAATTTAAATGGGGGGTTTACTAACGTGGTTATGGTTCTGGCGTATGTTTCACAACCACACAAGAACGTCTCGTACTATTTGGACAATGCCTTAGCCGGTTCAGTTTGGTGCGCTGGAGGTGCACACACCCTTAAAATTCCTCAAAGTCTTCTTCGATATCAGGGGCTGATGAATTTCCCTTTTTTCCCTTTGATTTAAGCTGGTTTCTTACCGTGTCTTTCTTTACTTCAACGGCTTGCTGTTCCTGGCTGACCGTAAATCGCGCAACCGTACGGGCAAGATCTTGGGCCTCGTTGCTGAGGTTGTTAGAGGTGCTTGCGAGTTCCTCGACAGTGGAGGCATTCTGCTGAGTGGTGGTGTCTATCTGGGCGACTGCCCGGTTCAGCTCATCTACCCCGCACGCCTGTTCGCTCGATGCAGCAGCGATCTCCTCCATAACCTGTGAAAGGTCCTGAATGTGCTTGATGATCTGTTCAAGAGATTCACCCGATTTCTTTACCATAATATCTCCTGCGCCGATCTTGTTCACCGTATCTTCAATGAGGGCCTTGATCTGCTTTGCTGCATACGCAGACCTCTGGGCCAATGAGCGCACTTCCTCGGCCACAACGGCGAACCCTTTTCCATGCTCACCTGCCCGCGCCGCCTCTACAGCAGCATTCAGAGCCAGGAGGTTTGTCTGGAACGCCACTTCGTTAACGGTGGTGATGATATCGCCTATCTTCTTTGATGAACTGGATATCTCGCTCATGGCCTTGACAAGTTCCTGGGAGGATTCACCACTTGTATTCGCCATGCGTACCATCTCGTTGGCCTTATGCCTGCCATCGGATGCATTTTCTGCATTATGCTTGATGGAAGATGTCATCTCTTCAATGGTAGCCGCCACCTCTTCGATAGCTGAGGCCTGTTCCTGTGTCGCCTGGGAGAGGCCCTGGGCACCGGCTGCCACCTCCTGAGTCGAGACATCCATATACTCGGCCGTATTCTTCACCTGGGTGATGACTTGCTCAAGGTTTTCCACGAATTTGTTGAACCAGTTGGCGAGCTCGCCCACTTCATCTTTTGACTCGACCAGGAGACGCTTGGTGAGATCGCCTTTGCCTTGAGCAATGAGTTGGAGCATCTCGACTGCTCGGCCAATGCTCTGCGTGATATTCCGACTGATATACAGACCGAAAAACAATAATCCGATGTACACGATAAGTATCGCTGAAACGAACGAGAATAGCGTAGTCCGTACACTTTCCGAGGTCTGGGCTAAGTTGGAAGCCTGTACCTGGTTGGTTTTTTCCCTATAGGAATCAATCTCGTTCAATAATTTTTCGAACAGGGGATTGGAATCAGAGGCAATTTGCTGCAGCGCAATCGCTTGCTGGCCTTTGAGCACCAAGTCCAATATAGACTCATTGACCGATTTCAGTCTCACCCATACCTGGCTGCATGGAGCGTGTGCATCAGGGAAGGTCGATTTGATGCGTTTGTCCACTAAATCAACTGTGCTCGCATACTTTGACGCTAAGACCTCGATTTTATCCGCGTCCTGTTCTCTGTTGATCTGCTGGAGGATTCCCTGAGTGATCGCCGCATCATGAATCAGTTCAAACAACCGGGTATCTCCACCCACTGATTCCTTTAACGCTCCCGATAGAGAACCGGAAGAGTGCTGCATCAGCAGGAAAAATACCGCTATGGTAAGAAGTATCCCTCCTACCCCTCCGATAGTCAGGGCATAGAGTTTTAAGCGTATAGATAAACCTTGCATACGCATATGGATGTCCAGAACGCGCTCAGGTTACAGTTTAGATAAATTTAGGCCGACAACGATCGAGCCATTGGGTTTACCATTATCCAATACCGGCAATCCGATCTGCACCTGCTGGACCCCGGTTGATTCATCGAGTTCGGGTTTCCCGATCCAGGTCTTGCCGCTCATCGGCACATCATGTTTCGGTTTGCCCTTATGACTCCAATTTGTGGTTTTGGACAAAAATGCCGCCTTGGTCCCATCAGCACACGAAACAAAAATCTCGGAAACCGAGGCGGCCTTGATTGTTCTCAAATAACTTGCCAGATCGTTTTTTGAAAAGGCCTTCACTTCCGGGCTCAGTATGTTCAGGTTTGTCCATTTTTCCTGAGTCATACCTTTACCTTCGGCTGGAGGATTTGCATTTGCATTGCGGACATAATCAACGATCTTCTTATCGGTGCTCCATGACGAAAACTGCTTAACCTTAGCCTCGACCTTGGCCTTCTGTGCCGCGGTCAATTCCTCACCATGGGCCGCCACCGCCACCATAAGACATATCGTGATGAACGCTATGATAATATGAGACCTTTTCATAAAGCACTCCTTCAATTGTCGGTTGTTTTTGCGTATTCTCTTTGGATTTCATGCTACCATCGCCTTTTAATAAATATTCATTTATAACTCATCTAAACACTGTTTCGGATACCTTAAAACAAATCTGTAAGATATTTTTCTTTATAGTAATTAAGATAACTTCTACAAGCATCCATATCAAGATGCTCATATTATGTAAATTCAGTTACCATGCCGGGATTTAGGCTTTGGCATGTATGAATATAACCTGAGGTAATCTCTAATATGCTTCTATAATGAATTATCCCCTGAGCCTCTTCTTGAGCTCTTTGATGAGTGCGAGACAGACCTGGTTCGCGTCCGCCGTGATGGCCACATCCGCCATCTTCATCATGGCGGCATTGGGGTTCTTGTTGACTGCAATAATGAAACCGGCATCGATGATGCCTGCAGTATGCTGGATTGCACCGCTTATGCCGAAGGAAAAAAGGACCTTGGGCCTGATATGCTTGTCGGCCTGGCCCACAAGCGCTTCATCGTCCGCCCACTTGGAATAAACAACGTAAAGGACCGGGGACGTTCATAAAAATGGTTCTTCTCTGTGAAGCATACTTTTATGGTTTGCATCCTTTTCCCAGCCCATTGTTCTCACCACGAAGGACACGAAGAGCACAAAAAGATCTAAGAAATGCAGAACGGACATACTTGGATTCCTTTCCCCCGGTCAGTGATTTCAGGAGGATTTTTTTCTTTGTGTCCTTCGTGCTCTTCGTGTCCTTCGTGATGAATATCCCTTTTGTGTGCTCTTCAATGATCCGAGTATGCTTTACCGTGATGAACCTAAAAATGCTGCTACCACGGGCAAGGCCTTCGGCCTTGGCCCGTGCCACCCGGTGATTTCTTTTATCTTGGTCACCCGTCCGGTTATTACTGGCATGCTTCCGGGGTATGTGACAGATGTTTCCTCCATTTCCTCTCTCCTTCCATTGACTTGTCAAGGTTGAGGATTATTTATTATTCAAACTCAGATTCTTGTCATGCAACTTCAAAAAAATGCCTTGAAGGGATGAGGGCCCGTTAAGGGAATGAACCGTTGCAGTAAACGCAAGAGCTGCAGAGAGCACCTCCGGTATTATCCGGAAGGAAACCGGGAGAGAATATGAAAATAATAAAGACGTTTCGTTGTGTCTACGCGGCAGTTTTCATGATGGGCATTTTCATCTGTATTCTTCCTCATACGCTCAATGCTGCAGCTGTCCCGCGAATGGGGAAGGATGAATTAAAAAAACTGCTGGACAACACGGATGTAATCATTCTCGATGTGCGCACCCAGGTTGATTGGAAACAAAGTGAATATAAGATAAAGGGAGCCAAGCGCCTGGAGGATGTCGACGCAGTGGACAGCATTGTTGCTAACCCGAAGGACAAAACCATTGTACTCTACTGTGCCTGACCGCATGAGGCGACGAGTGCCAGGCTGGCACCCAGACTGATGTCAAAGGGCTACACGAAGGTCTATGTACTGAAGGGGGGCTGGAACGAGTGGTATGATTCCGGCTATCCTGTTGAAAAGAAATGAACGGTTTAAATTATGAAAACGATAACCCCGGGTTACCCCTGATGGCGGACAGGGAGAATTTATCTGCCGGGGCCGAGCAGCATAATGAATGCCCTGAACAGATCGGGATCAAAATCATGCGCCATCTCAACTTGCATGATCTTGAGGGCCTCAAACGGACTCTTGGGCAATTTGAAAGGCCTCCTTGCAGTCAATGACTCAAAGGTGTCTGCAATGGCGCATATCTTTGCATAGACAGGGATCTCACTGCCTGATTTTCCAAAGGGGTATCCATTCCCATTGCATCTCTCGTGGTGATACAGAATAATCACGGTTGACTCATCACTGTGGTAGTTTGCCTTTTTGAGCCTGTCCTGCCCCCAGAGGGGGTGTTTCCTTATGGTTTCCCATTCGCTGTCGGTTAAGGGTTCTTCCTTATCCAGGATAGTGCTCGGGACCTTGGTCATCCCGATGTCATGGAGAAAAAATGCCATGCTCAGTTCATCGATATTGTGATTGCTGATCTTACCCTGAAAAAGGTTGATCGTCATGGCTGTGCCATAGACCCCCACCTTTACCGAATGCTTAATGGTATAATGGTCGCTGCTGGTTATTTTATAAAATCCTCCATAACCCTGCCGTCTGAGAGAATCATCTTTACGATTTTTTTGGATATCTTTTTCAGCTCTGACAATGTCTTCAAGTTCGTTCCCTGAAATACCTCCCGGATGGATTTCATGGATGTTGAATAGGCAATATCCGCCTTTGCCTGCTGGCTCACCTCGGGATCGGTCAGTATATCCATAAGGTAGGCATCCAGACGCTCCTGCGCATCGGCGGAATCCTGCGCTATGAAAAAGAGCTTCAGCCTCTCCTTTTTGAACTGATGGAATTGTTGCTCGGGTAATAACGCCCCCTTGGCTGCAAACAACCGATAGTCCCCCCTGATCTTGATATAAAGATCCATAGTACATTTCTGATCTATAAAGGCTAAGGGAAACGTTTGTTGTGTCTACGCGGCAGTTTTCATGATGGGCATTTTCATCTGTATTCTTCCTCATACGCTCAATGCTGCAGCTGTCCCGCGAATGGGGAAGGATGAATTAAAAAAACTGCTGGACAACACGGATGTGATCATTCTCGATGTGCGCACCCAGGTTGATTGGGAACAAAGTGAATATAAGATAAAGGGAGCCAAGCGCCTGGAGGATGTCGACGCAGTGGACAGCATTGTTGCTAACCCGAAGGACAAAACCATTGTACTCTACTGTGCCTGACCGCATGAGGCGACGAGTGCCAGGCTGGCACCCAGACTGATGTCAAAGGGCTACACGAAGGTCTATGTACTGAAGGGGGGCTGGAACGAGTGGTATGATTCCGGCTATCCTGTTGAAAAGAAATGAACGGTTTAAATTATGAAAACGATAACCCCGGGTTACCCCTGATGGCGGACAGGGAGAATTTATCTGCCGGGGCCGAGCAGCATAATGAATGCCCTGAACAGATCGGGATCAAAATCATGCGCCATCTCAACTTGCATGATCTTGAGGGCCTCAAACGGACTCTTGGGCAATTTGAAAGGCCTCCCTGCAGTCAATGACTCAAAGGTGTCTGCAATGGCGCATATCTTTGCATACACAGGGATCTCACTGCCTGATTTTCCAAAGGGGTATCCATTCCCATTGCATCTCTCGTGGTGATACAGAATAATCACGGTTGACTCATCACTGTGGTAGTTTGCCTTTTTGAGCCTGTCCTGCCCCCAGAGGGGGTGTTTCCTTATGGTTTCCCATTCGCTGTCGGTTAAGGGTTCTTCCTTATCCAGGATAGTGCTCGGGACCTTGGTCATCCCGATGTCATGGAGAAAAAATGCCATGCTCAGTTCATCGATATTGTGATTGCTGATCTTACCCTGAAAAAGGTTGATCGTCATGGCTGTGCCATAGACCCCCACCTTTACCGAATGCTTAATGGTATAATGGTCGCTGCTGGTTATTTTTATAAAATCCTCCATAACCCTGCCGTCTGAGAGAATCATCTTTACGATTTTTTTGGATATCTTTTTCAGCTCTGACAATGTCTTCAAGTTCGTTCCCTGAAATACCTCCCGGATGGATTTCATGGATGTTGAATAGGCAATATCCGCCTTTGCCTGCGGGCTCACCTCGGGATCGGTCAGTATATCCATAAGGTAGGCATCCAGACGCTCCTGCGCATCGGCGGAATCCTGCGCTATGAAAAAGAGCTTCAGCCTCTCCTTTTTGAACTGATGGAATTGTTGCTCGGATAATAACGCCCCCTTGGCTGCAAACAACCGATAGTCCCCCCTGATCTTGATATAAAGATCCATAGTACATTTCTGATCTATAAAGGCTATCTGAAGGGGAATCTCTTTATAAATCAATGCGATGTCTCCTCAATAACGATCTCTAGGATTTTTACGGATTTCCGGATATTCACTCAACAACGGCATATAACTCTTTATCGTCAAAGAGATGATTAGGATTAGGGCATGGATGAGAAAGGCGAATACCCAACCAGGTCTTCCCTATCAGGGGCAGGCGTTTAATATATGCTGAGTCATGACGGCAAGGAGGTTCCTAAGGTGTACCGGATATCGCAGATGGGTTTTGAAGCATACGATCCAGAGGTTTTAAGGGAGATATACTATCTAAGGGAATCTCCTTGGATAGCATCATTCATACTATTGGAGGTGAAGGAATGGACAGACGGACGTTTCTGAAAACTGCAGCAGCCGGTTCCGCGGCGGTTATGTTTGCCCGCACTGCTGCAGCTGCCGATCGTTATTTCCCTACGCAGGTGAACCAGTCACTCTTCGAGGGTGTCAACCGGGTAAAGGACCCTGCAATGAAAACAGGGCTTGAAAAGAGTCATGCCCCTGTGCTTAAGGCCCCGGCATCGGTCAAGGCCGGCGAGCCGTTTATCGTTGAAGTGTCTGTCGGCGAGACACTCCACCCAATGGGGCCTGCCCACTGGATTGAATTCATCGAACTCAGAATCGGTAATGAACCGGCCGGAAAGGCCGATCTTCAAGCAAACGGATACCTGAAGCCCAGAGTCGCCTTTACCGTGGTGATCCCCAAAGAAGCTGCCCAGGCAGGGAAGATGACCCTGCTGGCCAGACAACAGTGCAACCTCCACGGCCTGTGGGAGGGCAGTCTCGACATCGCAGTGAGTAAGGGAATAAATCTGCATCACATCAATGGTATTACGGCAAAGATACATGCGCTCCAGAGAGAATGGCATATAATGAGGGTATCCAGGCGTTTCAGCTTCATGTAGAGAAGCCCCCAAAATGCTCCGGCAACAGCTGCAGCACCTATAAGCATGAAGTTGAAAGACCAGATATGCACACCGGTATAGATCATGGTGGCCAGCAGCCAGCCCGTGAATTCGCCGTAACGGCTCATCAGGTTCCGCTGCAGGAAGCCCCGCCAGTAGATTTCTTCACACGGCCCTGTGACGAACAGCAGGAGGAAGAACACGGTCAGCGTTGAAAACCCTGCCCCTTTGCCGTAAATGGCGCCGATCTGGTGCGAGGCAAAAGGGAAGATGCATGACGATACCGTCTTCCCGACCCAGAATACGAGATAGAGGACAACAGCAGTAATAACCCCCTGGAAAATGGCGGTCCTGTCGAAAGACAGCCTGTTATCCCTTATGGTGTGCGCCCATACGGACAATGCTGCAAGCGTGGCTGCGGAAAAGGCAATCTTGATCCAGAAATTGAGCCATGTGAGGTAAAAGGTAACGAACCACAGCACGAAGGCCAGTATGACCATGGGCCATACAAGCCTCGGCCGGAACCCTTTTTGATTCACCCCATGAACCCCTGGATGACCAACGCCGCCACAAGGAGAACCCCAAAGGCCGTGTCGAGTTTGGCAGTCTGGGCATCTGCATCTGCCGGAATACTCGTCTCCATCTGCCTCAGAAGCTTTATGGCCAGCGGCAGGGAGAGGAATACCAGGAGCCCCCACGGGGTGAGCACACCGGATAAGGTGATGATGAGCGTGCTAATGTAGGCAAGGACCATGATCACCAGGTAGGCATGTATCCCTGCACGGGGGCCTAAGAATATGGCAATGGTCTTGATATGACGGCTGCTGTCATGCTCTATGTCCCGGATGTTGTTTGCAAAGATCACCAATGCGACCAGTACGCCGAAGGGGATGGATATCAGCAGTGCATTCAGGCTTAAGATATGCCTTTGAACATAGTAGGCGCCTTCGACCATGAGAGGCCCCCACATAAGAAATACCGAGACCTCGCCCAATGCGATATATTTATATTTCACCGGCGGGGCGGTATAACCTATTCCGGCCAGGACCCCGATCAGACCGAAGCATAAAACCACCCAGCCGCTGACGAAAGCGAGGTAGAGCCCGATGGCTGAGGCAACACCAAAAAGGCCATAAGCCGCGAGGCGCACCTGCCAGGCAGGCAATAAACCATGGACGATCGGGTGAGGCCGGTACTGGGCCGTTGCCGCTGATTCAGTATCCAGGCCATGCCTAACATCGTAATAATCGTTCAAGAGGTTCGTACCCGCATGCATGAATACGACACCTGTTACCGTAAGAAGGTAGAGTACCCAGGAAAACCGACCTTCAATGGCACCTAATGCACTGCCGACACTCACTGATATCACTGTCATGGAAAATGACCAGGGGCGCGTAGCAATAAACCAAATCTGCACAAGCTTCATGGATACCGTCCTCTTACGTTGAATTTCAAGGTTAGAGTCCACCTTATGGAATTCAATACAGATAATGGAAGGCATGCATACTGTCAAAAGCCTGTATCTCATATCCCAAGTGACTTGAATTTATGCACAATACTGTGCATAGGGATATCTTGAGAGATGGGTGGTGGCGATTTCGTATCTGATGATCGTAAAGGAGGTGTTATGGACCCTGAGGAACTGAAGACGGCTATTACCGATACCATTGCATGGGTGAAGATGAGCGGGCTAAGGGTGGAGACCTTCGAGGAAGGCCATGTGAAGCTCTTCGTACCGGCCACGATCCACATGAACCATGTCGGTATCGTCTATGCAGGCACACACTTCATGCTTATGGAGGTAGCCGGTGCAGCCCTGTTTCTTGCTACCTACGGCATAAAGCAATTCTTACCTATAAACAAGGGAATGAACATCCGCTTTCTGAAGCCTGCTACGACCGACATCTTCTGCGAGCTTAGGATGGATAAGGACCAGGCTGAAGAAAAGCTCAAGCCCATCGAGGAGAGAGGCAAGGGGGAATGGGTCCTCGATATGGCCGTCACCGATGCGCACGGTACCATTGTCTCCACCTCGACCTGCACATACTATCTTATTCCATCCCCCACGGCATAACCCGCATTCCTTTATTCCCCCCGAGGGATGGATCGTATAGGTCTGATCAATATTTCTCTCTAGCCTGTTCGAGACAATACCGGGATACATACTTTTCATTCGGGCTGCAGCACGGTTATCTTGCCGGTGTCCCCGTTGACTTCGACTTGAGTGCCGGTCTTTATTTTATTGAAAATATCCTCGTCCGGGTACTCGACGATGGGTATTCCTTTATCGAACCAGACGTCTGCAAGTATGGAGCCTGCCGCCAGCAGCGGGTCTGCGTTCTGAACGATGATCGCCTTGTTTTCTCGCCTTAAGTCCCAGGGCATGGATGACGATGATCAAAGGAGGTGATGACATGAGCGGAAGATACACTACGTTGCACCAGGACCAAACGGGTTGACAAGTAAAGGGTCTATTCTGTATTTTGCCCGGGAAGAGGATCAATGAAAAGCCCTCACTCACATATCCTTAAGACACTGGGACATAAAATCTGCCGCCGCAGTTTCCTGAAGGCAGGGGCACTGGCACTGGGCGCATGTGTCTTCCCCCAGGCCCTTCACGCCGCCTTCCAAGCGCCGCTGTCGCCCGAACGGTCACTCTCGTTTTATAACCTGCACACCGGCGAGTCCCTTAAGACGGCATATTGGTGCAAGGGTGAATACCTTTCAGATCCCCTGGCACAGATCAACCATATCCTGAGGGATTTCCGCACCGGAGAGATAAAGCCAATAGACACCTCTCTCCTTGATCTTCTCTCTACGATCCGCGAAAACCTGGGGTCGCAGGAAATGTTCCACATCATCTCCGGCTATCGTTCTCCAGCCACGAACGCCCTCCTGCACGAGAACAGCTGCGGAGTAGCCAGTCACAGCCTCCACATGCAGGCAAAAGCCGCAGATATCCGCCTGCCCGGGTGCAGTCTTTCATCCCTGCATCGAACGGCAGTGTCGCTGAAAGGCGGTGGAGTGGGTTACTACCCCGGCTCCGACTTCATCCACGTGGATGTCGGGCGGGTACGATACTGGTAGATTGAGGGCATACCGGCAACAAGGGATGCTTCAGATCGCCAGTCACTTTCCCTGTATTTAAGAGAGCGAAAAACATGTCACAGAGAATTCTTATTGCCCTGCTCCTGGTCTTCATGCTCATGCCGGCAGGCACAGGCCGCGCCCAGTCCCCAGATGACGCCGTTGCCGGGATAATACGGGAGAAGCTTGGGGGGGCACCGGTTGCAGGCGGGCTCAGCGTGGGCACCTGTCAGATCTCGTCTCTGAAGGTCATGCCCGAGCTCTATGAACGGCGCGGCTACCGCCCGATCTGGGTGAAGCCTCAAGCAATAGATGAGCTCATTCATGCAATAGAAGAGACATACGAAGACGGCCTTGACCCGCAGGATTATCATCTTGACGAGATCCGGCAGGCGATGATCGATGCAGGGACATCCACTGATCCGTTGCCCGCCGCATCCCGTGACCTGCTCCTCACCGACGCCTTTATCCGGCTCGCCAACCATTCCAACTGCGGCAAGGAGGACCCTGTGTCGCATCACCCGCAGTGGAATCTTGACAGGAAGATAGATGATGCCGACCCTGTCTTGTTCATCGAGAAGGCCATCGAATCACCCTCCATTACACAAACGATCAACAAATGGAAGATACGCCACCCGTTTTACTCCCGCTTGAAAACGGCGCTTGCCGAATATCGCGCCATAAAGGCCCGCGGCGGTTGGGAAATGGTGCCGTCAGGCCGGACACTGAGAAAAGGCATGATAGACCCGCGGGTTAAAGCGCTGAGCCGTCGCCTGGCCGTAACCGGAGATCTGCAGGGGAAAGCGGCATATGACCCCATGACCTTCGATAGAGATCTCGAGCAGGCGCTCATCCACTTTCAGCACAGGCATGGCTTGAAGGAAGATGGTGTAATGGGGAAAGGGACCCTGGAGGCCTTGAATGTCCCGGTAGAAGACCGCATCGACCAGATCCGTGTGAACCTCGAGCGCGCCAGGTGGGTGCTCCACGACCTCGGCGACACATTCGTCCTCGTCGACATAGCGGGTTTCCAGGTATATTTCCAAAAAGACGACAAGATCATATGGGCCTGCAGGGCACAGGTGGGGCAGCCCTATCGGGACACGCCGGTGTTCAAGTCGAGCATTACGTATGTTGAGTTCAATCCGCCATGGGTGGTACCGCCGACTATCTTTGTAAAAGATATATTGCCGGCCGTCCGGAAGGACATGGGCTACCTCCAGAAAAAAAACATTATGGTCTTGGACGGCAAGGGCAGAGAGGTGAACCCGAAGACTATCAACTGGTCGCTGTACCCCGGCCGGCCGTTCCCTTACACGCTGAGACAGAACCCCGGGGAGGCCAGCGCCCTTGGCCGCCTCAAGATCTCCTTCCCTAATCGATATCTTGTGTACCTGCACGACACCCCGCATAAAGAACTGTTCGAAAAAGAGGACAGGACATTCAGCTCGGGATGCATCCGCCTGGAGAAACCATTCGAGCTGGCGGAACTGCTGCTGAATGATCCGTACAAAGTGGAATCTTGATAATATCATGAAGGCAATTGAAACGGGAAAAACCCGGGATGTCCCCCTGTCCAAGCCTGTTGCCATACTGCTGCTGTACTGGACGGTGACGGTGGACGAAGGCGGCGTCATCTATTTCAAAAAAGACCCCTACCATGAGGACAATGCCGTACTTGAAGATCTGGGTCGCGATTCCGAGATCAAACCTTTCCGTCCTTCAAATTGAAGATCGTTCTTCCACTCTATGGAAATCATGCAAGATGAAGAACCCGGGAAACCATAAATCGGACCACCGAAAAGGACAAGGCATCCGTAGAGCCTCTCATCAAGAGAGCCATACCAACGCCATCGCCACTGCACCGGGAAGTGCTTGAAACCAGAGTATCTTGCGATCGGCAGTGGCGGCCCCAAAGATCCCGGCAACAATGACGCAACCAAGAAAGAAGATCTTGATCGGGTTCCCTGCAATGCCGAGACTCAGGCCCCAGACAAGCCCTGCTGCGAGAAAACCGTTGTACAAACCCTGATTTGCGGCAAGTGCTTTTGAAGCAGCTGCGAATTCCGGATTCAGACCGAAGATTCGGCGACCCAATGGTTTGTCCCAGAAGAACATCTCAAGGGTAAGGGAATAGAGGTGCAGAACAGCCACCAGCGCTACAACGATATTTGCGATTGTTGTCATTTACGGCTCCGTCTTTTGATCACCAATGATCACCCTTATTTTTTAAAATTGCCGATTATCCGGATATCATCCGGGCATGCTGCCCTCGACAATAGCCGGTTATCCACTGTAGAGTAAGCGTTGCTGTTCCCTTGTCAAGGCCGGGAGGAAAAAATGGGTTTAAGGAAATTCCGGCATTGAAGCGATGCCGAGCGGGTTCTACAGCAGTGCCAGGCTGTCCGCTACGGCCATGCCGGCGCGGGTGGGGCGGATACAGCCGCATTCGATCTCGATGAGACCTGTCCTTCCTAGTTCCTTCAGCACCGGGCCCTTTTCCTCCATGAGGTCATAGCCATACCGGCTCTGGTACTGAACAAGGTCGATCCCTTTCCTTGTCCTCAGCCCGAGAAACAAGGCCTCTAATCGCAGCTGATCGCCGGTGAGCTCTTCCGAAGCTCCTACAGGCAGTTGAGAGCCCTCGATGTTGGAAATGTAGTCATGCAGGGATTCATGGTTCCACCAGCGCCGCTGCCATCTGAAAGAATGGGCCGAAGGCCCGAGGCCGAGATAGGGTGTATGGTCCCAGTATTTTTGGTTGTGCCGGGATGCCTTGTCCATGCCTCGTGCGAAGTTGGAGATTTCATAGTGGATATAACCCGATTCCTCCAGGATCTCGGAGGTTCTCATGAAGAAATCACGCCGGGCGTCTTCCGTGCGGAGTCGGAATTCACCCTTTTCGCACCTGAGACCCAGCGGTGTGTGGGGTTTGAGCTCCAGTTCATAGCAGGACAGATGGGCGGGTTCAAGGCTCAGGGCCTTCATGAGTGAATCCTGCCACTGCTGAAACGTCCGGCCGGGCAGGTCGTAGATCAGGTCGATGCCGATGTTGCCGAAACCCGCATCGACGGCATCTTGGATGGTACGCATGGCCTGCTGAGAGTTGTGCCGGCGGCCCAGAAAGATCAGTTCCTTATCGTTGAATGACTGGACGCCGATAGAAATCCGGTTGATGCCTATATCCCGTGCCTTGTGCAGATCGTTTTTCCCCCAGTCGGCCGGATTCACCTCGATAGTGATTTCCGCATCGGACGGAATAGTAAAGGCATGGCGGATCTTGTCCAGGAGGGCCTTAATCTGATCGAGGGACAGCAGGGACGGGGTTCCGCCGCCGATATAAACCGTATCGAATTCTCTGAATTCCTCCCAGTACTTATCGATCTCTTTAAACAGGGCATTAAGAAAGCCCGTGATGAGCTTTGTATCCGTGACGGAATAAAAATCACAATATCCGCACTTGGTTCTGCAGAACGGGATGTGGATGTACAGGCCGGGAACTGATGCCTCTTCTTTATTCATCAATCCGTGTCGGATTTCAGCACCGCCAGGAAAGCGCTCTGGGGGATGCTGACGGAGCCGATCATCTTCATCCGCTTCTTCCCCTTCTTCTGCTTTTCCAGAAGTTTGCGCTTCCGCGTGATGTCCCCGCCGTAGCACTTTGCCGTGACATCCTTCCGGAAGGCCGAGATGGTCGAGCGGGAGATGATCTCTCCGCCGATGGCCCCCTGGATGGCAATCTTGTACATCTGCCGGGGTATCTCATCCTTCAGGCGGTCGCATGCCAGGACGCCCCGGGCGCGGGCTCGGTCGCGGTGGACGATCTGGGAAAGGGCATCGACCTTCTCCCCGTTGACCAGAATGTCTAAGAGCACGAGATTGCTGTCCCGGTAGTCGATGAGGTCATAATCGAACGAACCATAGCCCTGCGTCATTGATTTGAAGCGGTCATAAAAGTCAAAAATCACCTCGGCGAGCGGCATCTCGAACGTCAGCTCCGCCCGTCCGGGGCTTGTGTAGTGCAGGTTCGAGTTCACCCCCCTCTTTTCGATGCACAGGCTCATGACCGAGCCGAGGTACTTATCCGGCATCATCATGGACGCACGGATGTACGGTTCTTCAGATGCGGCAATCGTCATGGGGTTGGGGTAATGGGCGGGGTTGTCCACATAGAGCACCGTCCCATCCTTCAGGATGAACCGGGAGCGGACGCTCGGCACGGACAGGATGATGGAGAGGTCATACTCCCTCTCAAGGCGCTCCTGGACGATGTCCAGGTGCAACAGGCCGAGAAAGCCGCACCGGAAACCCTGGCCCAGTGCAGTGGATGAGTCTTTCTCATAGACAAAGGCGGCATCGTTGAGCTTGTACTTTTCCACGGCCTCGGCCACGGCCTCGTAATCATCCGAGGCAATGGGATAGATCGAGGCAAAAACAACGGGCTTCACCTCTTTGAACCCGGGCAGAGGTTTCCCGCAAGGCCTCTCATCCAGGGTGATCGTATCACCGATGCTCACACTGGAGACGGTCTTCACACCGGCGATGATGTAACCCACCTCACCTGCGCGAAGCTGCTCCCGCCTCTCCCGGGTCAGCCGGAAGTGCCCCACCTCTTCCACGCGGTAAACAGAATTATTAAACATGAACCGGATGGTATCGCCGGCCTTTACGGTCCCGGCAAAGACCCGGCAGAAGATGACCGTTCCCCGGAAGGAGTCGTACTGTGCATCGAATATCAGGGCGGCCAGAGGCGCCTTGGGGTCACCCTTGGGTTGCGGGATCCGCTGAACGATGGCCTCCAGGATTTCATCGATGCCGGTCCCCTCTTTTGCGGAGCATTTCAGGTGCGTGCCCGGGTCGAGCCCCAACTCTGTCTCGATCTCCTCGATGACCCTCTCCACATCGGCAGAGGGCAGGTCGATCTTGTTGATGACAGGGATGATCACCAGGTCATGTTCGAGGGCGAGGTAGAGATTTGCCAGGGTCTGGGCTTGAACACCCTGTGCGGCATCGATGAGCAGCAGGACTCCTTCGCAGGATGCCAGCGACCGGGACACCTCATAGGAAAAATCCACATGCCCCGGGGTATCGATGAGGTTCAGGCTGTAGCTTTTTCCATCTCTTGCCTGATAGGGAAGCGAAATGGCCTGGCTCTTGATGGTAATCCCGCGCTCCCGCTCGATATCCATGGTGTCGAGCATCTGGTCTTTATAGGTGCGTGCGTCACAGACCCCGGTCCTAAGGATCAGGCGGTCGGCA
Source organism: uncultured delta proteobacterium (assembly GCA_963847605.1). Classification (GTDB taxonomy): domain Bacteria; phylum Desulfobacterota; class Desulfomonilia; order UBA1062; family UBA1062; genus MWEI01. The sequence goes on from CAWKAM010000019.1 coordinate 65,314, forward strand.
AGGGTCGATTTCCCATGGTCGATATGGGCAATGATGCTGAAATTACGAATCTCATCCATCTAAAGGTTCCGTGTTTGGTGTCGTAGTTGATGCCGTAGGGTTTGTCAATGGATGCTTCATCCTGATCATCCATCAGGACGCTTAAGTAATTTTCAACCCGGATTTTGCATTTGTACATCCTCATTGCAGCGGCATGCGTACCGGCTCTGGTTTAAGCAGGAGACATTAATGAAAAGGGGCCGCTTGTCCCCTACCACGATGCATAAGACTGTGTTAGATAACTTACTTGATTGAAAAAAAGTAAACTGGAGGGTTATGAGTTTCCATATCCCCACGAAGAGTAATTCCAGGCTAAAAAGGCTGCTCGAACGGATCTATGAGAATGAAGAACTTATACAGCTGTGGAAATGCGCCAATGTGAACGCAGTCGATCGCAGCGGCATTAATGATCATGGCGAAGTCCATATCCGTATTGTAGCCAATGCCGCGTTGAGGATACTTCGCCTCCTGGTGAAAGGCGGTGTCACACCCAGTGTGGTGAAGAACTACGGCCTTGAGACGGACGATGCCGAGGTGATCGTGGTACTTGCCGCATGTCTCCATGATATCGGCATCTCTGTCCATCGTAACGACCATGAACACAACAGCCTCATCTTCGCATATCCGAAATGCCGGGAACTGCTGCAGGGTATTTATGAAGAGCCCAATCTGACCATTGTGACTTCAGAGATCATGCATGCCATCATTGCACACAACGCTAAAGAAACCTGCCTGACCATAGAGGCCGGTGTCCTGAAGGTCGCCGACGCGCTGGACATGAAAGAGGGAAGGTCACGCATCCCGTTTGAATCCGGCAAGGTCAACATCCACTCCATCTCCGCCAAGGCCGTTGATGAGGTCGATATTGAGGCGGGCGACGATCGGCCGGTAAAGCTGGTGATAACCTTGGCCAACTCTGCAGGGATCTTCCAGGTCGACGAACTCCTCCGCCATAAGCTCCAGAACTCCTCGATCGCCGACTATGTTGAAGTGACGGCCAGGATTGAGGGAGAGATGGAGCGCAGGATCATCGGGACCTATAAACTCTGAGATAACCTGCAGGGAAAAGGGTCGATCCCTGCCGCTGGCCTTCTTGTGGATAAGAATCGACCCCGTTTATATCCATAAAAAAGTTACAGGGAGAGGATGGGCAAGAATCTACTTCCCCAATTGCTCCTTCAACTCACGCTTCAATATCTTGCCGGACGGGTTCTTGGGGAGCTTGTCGGAAATTAAGATCTTTTTCGGACACTTGAATCCCGCCAGGTGCTCTTTACAGTAGGTGATAAGCTCCTTTTCCGTGATGGATGCATTCTTTTTCGGTACGACGACAGCCGCTACAATCTCTATCCATTTCGGATCGGGGAGCCCGATGACCGCAACCTCCTCGATGCCCGGATGCCGGTACAGCGCCTCCTCGACCTCACGGGATGCGACATTCTCTCCGCCGGTCTTGATCATGTCCTTCTTGCGGTCTACAACATAGAGATATCCGTCTTCGTCGAACTTGCCGAGGTCGCCGCTGTGGAACCAGCCGAAGGCAAAGGCATCTTCCGTTTTTTCCGGATCGTTGAGATAGCCGGTCATGACATGGCCTGAACGATGTACGATCTCCCCGACAGTTCCTGTCGGGACGAACTTCCCTTCATCATCCATCAGCCGGGCCTCGACGTTCAGCACCGGTTTCCCCGCCGATCCGGGTTTCAGGAGCTGGTCTTCGGGCTTCAGGATGGTTGCGACCGGCCCCATCTCCGTCTGTCCGTAATAGTTCCACAGCTAAAGGCCGCGGAAGATTACGGAAAGCTGTTTGATGATCTCCACCGGCATGATGCTGGCGCCGTAGGCCGCCTTTTTCAGGCTGCGGTGGTTATAGCTCTTGAATTCCGGGTGATTCAGGATTCCGATCCATACGGTCGGCGGGGCGAACATGTGGGTGATCTGGTATTTCTCGATCAATCTGATCATTTCCAGGGGTCTGCCTTGTGCATGATCACGTTGGTCGCCCCGACATACAGGTAAGGCATGAGGAAGCAGTGGAGCTGGGCGCAGTGAAAAAGTGGCAGGGCGTGCAGGCTTACATCATAGGTCTCATACTGTCGTCAAAGATGCAGCTGTGATACTGCGACATGAGGGCCCTGTGGGAGAGCATCGCACCCTTGGGTTTCGATTCCGTGCCGCTGGTGTAAGGGATCTGGACGATGTCTTCGGCGCTGACCTCCACCTGGGGTTCATCGCAAGGCATATTCTCCATTTCCGTTATCAGGTTGAAATAACCATCCGGGACCATCGACTCGCCCAGCGGTATGAAGCCCCACTTTTCCACAGAGGTGAATTTCGCCTGGGACTGGGCGATGATCGGATAAAGTGCATCCTCGATGATGAAGATCCGCGAGCCCGAATGGTTGATGATATAGGCGATCTCCTCGGCATTCAGCATGTAGTTGATCGGGACCTGGATCGCGCCGATCTTGGCAAGGCCGAGCATGCTGATCGGATAATAATGGGAGTTATAGGCATAGAGCGCCACACGGTCGCCCTTTTTGATACCGAAACTTGTCATGAGATGGGCGAATCGCCGCGCCTCACGCTCGAGATCAAAAAATGAGAGTTTGACATCGCGGAAGATGATGGCAGTCTTGTCGCCGTATTTTGTCGCCGCCCTCCTGGCCATATCGCCGATCGTATCCCTGTTGATGATATTTCCCATAGCTGCATCTCCTTTTGTTAAGGGCTCAAACTACCCGTCATTTCTTGGGCAATGGAGTATAGCGGGAACCGACCTGAGAGTCAATTTATCGGAGAGTCATCGCGGCAGTTGTACTGAAATATTGTGTTCTTTAAAGACTTCGCGTGCTGCATTGATACCGTTGATCGCCGCAGGGAATCCTGCATAGACCGCCATTTGAAGGATAACCTCTACAATCTCCTCTGGCCTGCATCCTACATTGAGCGCCCCTTCGATATGTACCTTTAATTGCGGTACCGCAGTACCCATGGCGGTCAATGCCGCCACGGTGGAAAACTGCCTGGACCGGAGGTCGAGGCCCGAGCGGGACAGTACGTCTCCATAACAGAATGCAATGATCCACTCTGCAAGATCCGGGGCGATATCCTTCAAACCCTCGACTACCGTATGGCCGGTGCCCCCTGTGATGGCCTTCAACACATTCTGCCCACGTTCATACCTTTGGTCCTGGGTACTCATGCATGCCTCCTGCTATGCCTTATGAGAAGCGGAACCCGCCCCTTTCTCGTCCGGTTCATCCGGCAGGTAATCTTCACGCACGGGGGAAAATACCTCGATGGCAACAGAATCCTCTAAAATCTCTGCCCCATGTTCAATGTTACCGGGGATGCACCAGCTGTCTCCAGGTTTTGCTTCGAATTTATTCAAGCAGTGTTTCAGCCTTGTATTTCAATTCTTTTTCATCTTTCTCGGTAAATTCCTGCCCCTTTTTTTTACACATGGCCCGCACCTTATCGATCATATCCCTGTACGACTCAAACACAACCGGCCCCTTGCTGTATTTCTTGTCTTCCAAGATATACCGTGCCATATTCATACCCCCTAAGTTTGAGATGGGTGGGTGCTCTCCCTATAATCGATATAATCTGTCATTTCTCATAAGCAATATCATGAAAAAAAGAACATCTTAACCGGTCTTTGGATTACTCTTTCTTATCCATCTTCCTGTACAAAGTCCGGGTGGAGATGCCCAGCAGCTTGGAGGCCAGGCCTTTGTCGCCCTTGGTGCGCTTGAGGGTCTCTTCCATGAGGATGCGCTCCACCTCCTCCATTGGTGTTCCAAGGGGGATGGTGACGGATTCCATGGCAGGTATGCTGGCCGACTGGAGCTCACTCGGGAGATCATCGGCCCCGATAATGCCGTCGCGGTCGAGCACCACACTGCGTTCGATGACGTTCTCCAGCTCCCGCACATTACCCGGCCATTCGTAACCCAGCAGGATCTCCATGGCCTTTGACTCAATACCCAACACGTCCTTGGCGTTCTTATGAGAGAACCGGTTGATGAAGTGCTGGACCAGGTTGGGAACGTCTTCCCTTCGATCCTTCAGTGCCGGGAGCTGCAGCGATATGACATTGAGCCTCCAGTAGAGATCCTCGCGGAACCGACCCTGCTTGACCATGGCGGACAGGTCCTTGTTGGTGGCCGCGATGATGCGGACATCCACCTTGATGGTCTTATTGCTGCCAAGGCGCTCAAAGGTCTCCTCCTGGAGGATCCTCAGGAGCTTTACCTGCACCGCAGGCGGTACCTCGCCGATTTCATCTAAAAAGATGCTCGATTTGTCTGCAACCTCAAACCGACCCTCCTTCCTGCCTGCAGCGCCGGTGAAGGCCCCCTTTTCATAGCCGAAAAGCTCTGACTCGATGAGTGTCTCGGGAATGGCTGCGCAATTGACCTTGACCATGGGCCTGTCAGCCCTGGGGGAGAGCTTGTGGATCATGTCGGCGATCACTTCCTTGCCGGTGCCCGATCCGCCCATGATGAGGATGGTTGCCTGGCTCGGGGCCACCTGATGCACAGTCTCCACCAGCTTCTTCATCTTGGGGCTTGCGGTCTCGATCAGCGGGGTCGATTCGATGGCCTCGATTCGTTCCTTCATCTTGACGTTGTCCATGGTGAGGATCTGTTTCTCGATGGCCTTCTGGACAGCCTTTAAGATATCTGCCTTCTTGAAAGGCTTGGTGATATAATCATAGGCACCCTGCTTCATGGAGTCAACCGCGGTGTCCACCGAGGCATAGCCCGTGATCATGATGACCTCGGTGTATGGGGACACGGATTTGCATACCTTGAGCAGCTCGAGCCCGTCCATTCCCGCCATGCGGATGTCCGAGATGAGGAGGTCGATGTCACCGCCCCTGATGACCTTGAAGGCCTCTTCCCCGTTGGAGGCGGTTACCACTTCAAACCCCTCCTTCTCCAGGATCTTCTTCAGTGACTGGCGTATACCGATCTCATCATCAACTACCAGGATCTTTTTGCTCAGGCTGTTCACGGCTCAAATGGGTCCTTTTTTAAGGTTTCTATTTTGAGTTTATTTTTACCGTCTTCAATGGTGACCTCTTCAAAGACGGCCTTAGCCCCGGGGATGGCGGCATATACATAATACTTGCCGGGTTTGATTGATTCGATGGTTGTCCTGTTCTTTTTTGGGTCTACAGGTGCCTGGTAGCGGACCGATGCCTTTTTAAGATCGTTTGACCTGGAGCGGAAATCGCTGATGGTACCCTGGGTATCGCGCTCATAGAGATTCCTGGCATTTGCAATGGCATCGGACTTTGCCTTGTATGCATCACGGGCCCCCTGAGAGGCGCCCTGATATGCCTTGAGCACATCGGCAAAGGCCTCCTTGACGTCCATAACCTTAGACTGCCCCTTGTATCCTTTCTGGGAAACAAAGTGGATGTCGATGACCTCAATGGAAAACCCATTCGGCATCGAGGCCTGCATGCGCTTGATGTCCTTGTCTTTGAGTTCGCTCAGAAAAAAAGAAAGGTGCTCAGGGTCGCTGTTCTGATTTGTGAGGCTCTCGCCCGGCGCAAGGCCGAAAATGAGATTCTTCGGGTTGATGAACTCGAGCACGAGCATGGAGGTGATGGGCAGCGGTATATTGCCGATAAGGGGCTTGTATGAAATGTCGCTGATGATCTTGTCCGAGTTATTGTGTGCCGAATAGATGAAGGTGATTTCGCCCAGGGCCGATTCAGTGGTAATCTGGGCATGTGCGGAATGCATGGTGATGGGCACCTTGGCGATGTATTGCTTCCTCAAGGCATCGACCTTTTCGTTATAGGCCTTGTCGGACTGTGTCACCTGAAGTGATGCCTCTTTCAACTCGCCACTCAGTTTATTTATCTGGTAGTGGTCATTAACGTTCTTAAGCTGTGAGTGAAACCTCTCCTTGAGATGATCAAGCACCGCCAGGGTCCCCGGTGAAAGGAGTTCCACCTGGGAAATGCCCGGCGGTACGGTGACAACGAGCCTGGCGGAGAATGCATATGCAGGAAGGAGGAGTAGGAAGCAAACAACGGCCGATAGTAATCTCATATTATGCCTCCGCCTTGTTTTTCTCGGGCTCTTCATGGAAAGGGACCGAAAAGATGAACGTGGATCCTGTCCCCTTCTGGCTCTCCACATCGACCCACCCGTCATGGGCATTTGCAATGTACTGGACAAGGGCGAGCCCGAGGCCGGTCCCATTGTCCTTGGTGGTGAAGTAGGGGTCGAATATCCTCCTGGTGATCTCAGGAGGGATACCGTACCCTGTATCTTTCACCAGGAGCAGGAAGTTGTCTTTGATTCCCATGAGGGATATTTCCAAACTGCCTCCAGAAGGCATTGCATCTTCCGCATTCTTGATGAGGTTTATCAAAAGCTGCTTGAATTGTCCACGGTCTATCATGATATTCGAGAGCTTTTCCGGACAAATGATGGAAGTATCGATGTCCCTGCGCTTGAGCTCGGGCAGCAACATGGCCAGCACCGAAGACACCTCGATATGTGGGTCCACGAGCTGCTTCTTGGGGTGCGGGAGACGGGCGTAGGAGAGGTACTCGTCGGTGACCTGGGAGAGACGGTCGATCTCCTCCTTTATGATCTTAACAAGCTCCAAGGCCTCTTCGTTCTTGTCGAACTCCTTGAGTTCGTCTTCCAGCAGCTCGGAATGAAGCAGGACCGAAGTCAGGGGGTTGCGGATTTCATGGGCCACATGGGCCGACATCTGGCCTACGGCTGCGAGCTTTTCCGCCTGGATGAGCTTTTCGGTGAGGGCCTTCTTCTCAGTGATGTCGACTGCGTACTGGACGACATAGTCCACCTCGCCCTTGGACCCGAACAAGGGTATGGCGCTCATATCGAAGAAGTAAGGCTTGCCGCCTATATCCACCCGTGTGTCCCGCTCCGTGACGATCCGGCCAGTCTTAAAACACTTTTCCACGAGCTTGGTGTTGCAGATGCGCTCGTTCTCGGAAAAATCCAGAGAGCAGTGCTTATCGATCACATCCTCCCTCTTCTTTCCGTAGAGGTCGCACAGGCGCTGGTTGATGTCGGCAATGGTGAATGCGGCATCGATCATGGCCAGGTAGTGCGGCACTCCGTTGAAGATGGTCTCCATCCTCTTGTGGGCCACCAGCACCCTGTCGGCCCATTTGTTCCTCTCTGAGGCCGTGGCACGGGCCCTGTTGATCCTGAGCATGGTGATGGTCGCTATGAGCACAAAGCCGATGCTCACCGAGCCGAGGACCAGGGTGTTGCGGAAGGTACCCGACATGAGCGAGATGACCTCGCTGTAGGGAGAGGTAGAGATGGTAATCCACCTGCGATTGAGGAAATGCACCGATGAGAAGGCGAGCAGCTTTTCCACCGGCTCTTTATCCGGGTAGCTGGGGAAGACGAACTCATACATCCCGTCGTTCTTCACCGCCATGGCATCGCTGATGGTATCCACACCCGATATCCTTAAGCCATCTTTCTTCAGCCCTATAATGATGTCTTTAAGGTTGAGCCCTATCCATTTGGGGTTGGGGTGGTAGAGGATCATGCCGGTTTCATCCAGCATCCAGACATAACCGGATATTGACGGTCTGATGGGTGCAACGTAGTGGGCGGTGATATTCGTCAGGTCAATGGCGCAGCCGATAACACCGTGAAATGTGCCGTCGTCGCCTTTCAAGGGGAAGGAGATGACAAAGGTCTCAAAGCGGCCGGGTATGTCGTAGTATTGCTCTCCTCCCACCATGATGATGTCGGAGACATAGGGGACGTTAAGCTCCTTGGCCACCCGGAAATAGGTCCGGAAGCTGAAGTCTCTACCGTCAATCCCCGGCAGGAGCTGGTGAGGATAGTGATAACGCATGATCCCGCTTGCATCCTCCCAGAAGACGAATGCGACCTTGCTCTTTAAAGAATTATACAAATTCTGCACCGATGTATCGATGTCCTCATGTTCACCGTTCGAGACCCCTTTGATGTGGGCGGTGAGGCTCAGAGAGTTCGTGATGTCGTGCATGTACTGTTCGATGCCCATGGCGGTCTGCTGGGCCAGCAGACCCTGTTCGCGGTTGAACTGGGCCGCCATTTCCCTTTCGACGCCGTGGTAGGAATACAGGGCGAACATGATCACGAAGCCGAGCACGATGAAGGTGCCCAACCAGATGAGAATATCCCACTTGGTTTCTTTGACTTCGATGGTATGCCGCTTCGGTATCTTCTGCCCCATATGTTATCACCCGAGAAAGTAGTCTTCCAAGATTTGCCGCGGGAGTAAGGCGGCCTTAAGCTCAAGATCTTTGAAGTCCAGCGCAAATAAAGGGCTTATCTCAAGGGATATGCCCGGTTTCACCTCAACCCCGAGCCCTTTCAGCCAAGAGGCATGCAGGGCGCTCTGAAGCTGCCGGGAGCTTTCCAGTGAATCCACACCGGTAAGGTTTTTGACCGGTGCGAACTCCTCTTCGCGCACGACCTCCAGGGTGATGCTCTTTTCTGCCAACGGCAATGCATCGAAAAGGAATGTCTCAAATTTGATGCCCTCAATCTCCATGGTCTTGCCGTCAGGACCTTTGGCAGAGATCATTTTTCTGGCGCGATGGAACGGCAGTCTGGTGTACTGGGCGGTGATCTCTTCGGCGAATGCACGCTCGATCACATGAATGGCAAGGTTACCCGCCCAGTGGAGCATTGTACCGTCCGGGCCATGAGCGTATCTCATGGTATCATCCATTTCGCTGTACTCCACCAGCGTGGTCTTAGCGTTTATGGTGGTAATCACACCCATCTTCTCCTCGTAGGCCACCTTCCTGACCACCTTGGAAGACATCCTCGCGCCGGAGAGGTTATGGAGCCCGAGGAACAGCGGGTCACATACCTTTGCAAGGGGATTATCCACCTGGAAGTAAAATATTTCATCGATGCCGAGATCTTTCATCAGGCTTAGGGCGCCACTCGATCTCAATGCCTCGAAGGTGCCTCCATGCCCGTCCGGGTTCATGAAGAGCCCTCCGTTCTCGGTTAAGACGAACTTCCCTTCCGGTGTGACCGATGGGAGCATACCCTGGACGAAGAAGTGCACATCACCCTGATTAAGACCGAAATACCTGTTCTCCTGGAAGTATTCCCTCGTAGTCACGTCGTTTTCCCGGGAGGTCATGATGAACCATGGGATAGTGCACTGGAATTTTTGTTCGAGGGCGAGGATCTTTTCAGCAAAAAGGCGGAACAGACTTTTGTCCTTTACCGGCGTGACCCCCACGACGCCCTTGGGTGCATCGATCCCCAGACGCGAGCCCTGACCCCCTGCAACAACGAGTGCAGCAACCCTGCCGGCCTTCAGAAGTTCCTGGCCGCGATTGATATATGGATGCGCCTGACTTGATGAGGCGAATGTCGCAGGAATGACATCCGCCGGCTCCACATCGCCCAGGGGCGGCTTGTGCAGGGCCTCTCCCCTGATGAGTCTGCCGACAAGATCGAGATCGACCCCCTGAAGGTCATTCATGATCCTCTCCTTTATCAGGGGGTTGCCATCACTGTTTAGAAGGCTTGCGATATGTTCCTGTCCCAGTTCCCTTAGCCTTTTGACGAGCATCCAAGATCTCCCGTATTCGTTTTTCAACACCCGTATCCTTGGGGGTGTACAACTCGAGGTGTGGCAGGTTTTCCGGCAAATAGTCAAGGGTGAGCGCCCCTTTCGGGTCGTCATGCGCATAGATATATCCCTTGGAGTAGCCTATCTCCTTCATGAGCCGTGTGGGGGCGTTCCTTAAATAGAGGGGGATCCGCGGCGATCCGGTCTTCCTGATCAGGTCCTCCACCTTTTTCTCCGCCAGGTACACGGCATTGCTCTTGGGGGCGCAGGCGAGATAGATGGCCGTCTCGTACAAGGCGATCTCGCCCTCGGGGCTTCCCACAAAGGTGAATGCCTCCTTGGCGGCCACGGCCATGCGCAGGGCATTAGGGTCGGCCATGCCGATGTCTTCTGATGCGATACGGATCATCCTCCGTATGAGGAAGAGCCTGTCCTCACCGGCCTCCAGCATCCTGCCGAGCCAGTAGATACTTGCATCAACATCGCTTGCCCGCACGCTCTTGTGGAAGGCCGAGATGAGGTCATAGTGGTTCTCACCCGACCTGTCATGGTATAGGGGCCGCTCCATGAGCCCCTTGAGGTCGTCGAGGTCGATGTATTCCTTATCAATATTCGTAAGTGCAAGTTCCAACAGGTTCAGGGCGGCACGTGCATCACCATCGGCCGCTCTGGCCATGGCCGATATGCATGCATCGGAAATGGTCTTCTTCAGAGATATGATGGGCCCATCCCGCAAGACCGCACGTCTGAGAATCTCCTCTATGACCTCTGCACTCAAGGCCTTCAGGACGATCACCTGTGTCCTGGACATGAGGGGGGAAGTGATGGCGAACGAGGGGTTTTCCGTTGTGGCGCCTATGAGGATGATATCTCCGTTTTCCACAAAGGGCAGCAGCGCGTCCTGCTGTACCCGGTTGAACCGGTGGATCTCATCGATAAAGACAATGGGTTTCTTTTCGCTCTGCGCCGCTTTACCCGTTACGCGCCGGATCTCCTGGACACCGCCGGTCACGGCACTGATGGTGAAGAAAGAATCCGGATAAAGGCGCTCGATGATGCTTGCCACACTGGTCTTCCCGGAACCGGGGGGACCCCACAGCATGGCAGAGCGCAGGTTGCCCCGGGCAAAGTCCTTCAGGAGTACGAGGGCGTCATCCTGTCCCAGGAGATCGTCCAGGCTCAGTGGCCTTACCCTGAATGCAAGGGGTGGCAGCTGCTTCGGCATATGATGATATATAGCATAAAATCACCCATGAAAGTAAAAAGAGAAAACCTTTATTTTTGCCCTTAAGTGATTCCGAAACCTGACGATAGATATTAATAGGTTCTTCAAGATTCATTCCCCGTAGAACCTCCTCATATTATGCAGGTCAAAAGCTGGCCTGCTTTTTTTTTGCAAAAGACATATCGGCGGGATTCAGGAACAGACAGACGCATGGAGGAAGAATCATATCGACCTCGTGTCTGATTCCGGCACCTGTCTTAGCTTGACAAACCTTCTTCATTGATTGTAGAAGACTCGTTGTGACGCGGGGTGGAGCAGTCCGGTAGCTCGTTGGGCTCATAACCCAAAGGTCGGAGGTTCAAATCCTCCCCCCGCTACCAAAATCAATTTTAAACAACTTTATTTGTGCTGTTTTGAGTTGGCTTGTTGGGTAACACTCCTAAGATATAATTCTCCAAGATAAGACTACTACGATTGAGCAGTGCCTGGCTTTCATCATGATCTCCCCGGATAATCCCAGCAAATTAGCCTTAGGTCCAATAAACCCAGTCAGTATGAAAGGAGGAGGTTCATATGACAGGAAAGAAAGAGGCTGTGGGGTTAAAGCAAACCAAGGGCGTAAGACGCGGCTACGGCTGGGTGCCTGATGTACCGGATCAGCGCGACTATCTGCTCAGCGCTGTGCTCCGTGTGCCTGCCAGGCTGCCTAAGTCAGTGGACTTGCGGCCGCTGTGTTCCAAGGTTGAAGACCAAGGTAATCTGGGCAGCTGCACAGCGAACGCCCTTGCCGGGGCCCTGGAATTTCTTGAAAGGAAGGATAATATCGTCTTTCAGGATTTCAGCAGGCTGTTCATCTATTACAATGAGCGTACAATCGAACACACTGTCGCATCCGACTCCGGAGCCATGATCCGCGACGGCATCAAGACACTCGCGAAACAGGGGGTCTGTTCGGAAAAGAAATGGCCCTATATGATATCGAAATTCACCATGAAACCGAGTGCTGCGTGTTACAAAGAGGCTTTGCAGCACCAGATTACCTCTTATCATCGCATCATCACTGTGGACGAAATGCGTACGTGCCTTGCCGAAGGCTACCCGTTCGTCTTTGGATTTTCGGTATATGAAAGCTTTGAATCACAGGCTGTGGCTAAAACCGGGACAGTGAATATGCCAAGACCGGGTGAGCAGAATCTGGGCGGGCATGCGGTACTTGCCGTGGGCTACGACGATTCGAAGAAGCGGTTTATCGTGCGTAATTCATGGAGTAACAAGTGGGGGATGAAAGGCTATTTTACCCTGCCTTACCAATACCTTTCAGACCGGAACCTGTCGGATGATTTCTGGACAGTCCGCAGGGGCAAGATGATGCTCT
>CAWKAM010000020.1:0-155660 GCA_963847605.1 uncultured delta proteobacterium
CCAGGGCAATCATGTCATCAGAATTAGTCAAATGTGTCTGTCGGCGATTCAAAAGAAGGGAATACTATGGTATATCCAAAAAAACATAGAGTGCATAAAACGAGGATCGAGGAACAAAGCAATGGCAAAGCAATCAGACAATGACAGCAGCAAAGAGACCGCACCAGGCGCACCGCAATCCGTAGACTTCATCCGCACCATCATCAATGAGCATATGCGGACACGCAAGTACGACGGCAGGGTAAATACCCGCTTCCCACCGGAACCCAACGGCTACCTGCACATCGGCCACGCCAAGTCCATCTGTCTGAACTTCGGCATAGCAGCCGACTACAATGGCATCTGCAACCTGCGTTTCGACGACACCAACCCTTCTAAGGAGGACCAGGAGTACATCGACTCCATCATGGAGGACGTGCGCTGGCTCGGCTTTGACTGGGAAGACAGGATGTACTATGCATCCGACTACTTCGAGAAGACCTACGAACTCGCCGAGGAGCTCATCAAAAAAGGCCTGGCCTATGTGTGCGATTTGAGCGCAGAGGAGACCAGGCAGTACCGGGGCACCCTTACCGAACCCGGCAAAGACAGCCCCTACCGGAATCGAAGCATGGAGGAGAACCTTGATCTGTTCCGCCGCATGAGGGCCGGGGAGTTCCCGAACGGGGCCCGGGTGCTCCGCGCCAAGATCGATATGGCCTCACCCAACCTGAATATGCGCGACCCCATCATCTACCGGATCCTCCGCTCCACCCACCACCGCACCGGCGACGACTGGTGCATCTACCCCATGTACGACTATGCACACCCCATTTCCGACTCGCTGGAGAAGATCACCCACTCCATCTGCACCCTGGAGTTCGAGGATCACAGGCCGCTCTATGACTGGTTCCTGGAGAAGCTCGACATGTACCGGTCCCAGCAGATCGAGTTCGCCAGGCTCAACTTGAGCTACACCATGATGAGCAAGCGCAGGCTCCTTGAGCTTGTACAGCTCGGAATCGTGTCGGGCTGGGATGACCCGCGCATGCCCACCATCGCAGGCTTGAGGCGCCGCGGTTATACCCCCGAGGCCATCAAGAAGTTCTGCGACCGCATCGGGGTGGCCAAGAAGGACAGCATGGTGGACATGGCCACTGTTGGAGTACCACATCCGTGAAGACCTGAATGAAAAGGCGCAAAGGATCATGGCAGTGCTGCAACCGCTCACAATAACCATCGAGAACTACCCCGAAGACGCAACCGAGGAATTCGAGATCCCCTATCACCCGGACAATACAGCCATGGGCTCCCGGAAGGTCCCCTTCTCCCGGACACTCTACATCGAGCAGGATGACTTCATGGAAAACCCGTCGGACAAGTTCTTCCGCCTGGCCCCGGGAAGAGAGGTGCGGCTCCGCGGCGCTTACTTCATTACCTGCACCGCTGTGGTGAAGGACAAGAAGACCGGTCGTGTAACCGAGCTGAAATGCACCTACGACCCTGCCACCAAGGGCGGGGATGCCCTGGACGGCCGCAAGGTGAAGGGAACGCTCCACTGGGTTTCTGCCGGTCACGCCGTCACCGCAGAGGTGAGGCTGTACGACCGGCTCTTCATGGTGGAGAACATCGGTGCGGAGGCCGAAAGGACGGGCAAGGATTACAAGGATTTTCTGAACCCGGACTCGCTCGTATCCCTCAAAGGCTGCAAGCTGGAGCCGTCTGTTGCCTCGTCAAGGCCTCTCAGCCGCTACCAGTTCGAGCGCCAGGGCTATTTCTGTGCGGACTCAAAGGATTCAAAGGGGAAGGCCCTCGTATTCAACCGCACCGTCACCTTGAGAGACTCCTGGGCCAAGATCGAGAAGACAGCATCAGGCACAAGGCCCTCAGCGAAGGGTAAAACGCCTGAGAAAAAGACCCATGCCACGGAAAAACCTGCACCCGGGAAACAACCTGAGATCACCATCGACGACTTTTTAAAACTCGACCTCAGGGTGGGCAAGATCAAGGAGGCCTCTGTCGTCCAGGGCTCGGACAAGATGGTGCGGCTCATGATCGACCTGGGTGAAGGCCGGAACCGCCAGATCTTCGCAGGCATCAGGAGCGCATACCCCGACACGGCAAGCCTCGTGAACAAGAAGGTCATCGTAGTGGTAAACCTGAAGCCCCGCCAGATGAAGTTCGGCACATCAGAGGGCATGATACTGGCGGGCGGTAGAGGTGACATCTGGAGCATCTGCACCTTTGACGGCGACCCCGAACCGGGAGACAAAGTTTCATAACAAAGGCATCAGACGATAGGCGCCAGGGTAAAAAATGTCTTCCTTCACCGATTGCCTCGCGCCTGTCGTATCACACCTCATTCCAAACAAACCCTGCAGGAAAGATCCGATCGGGGGATATCTAAAAATGATATAAAGTTAAGGCTGAGACCTAACCGATGAATACCTTGTACCCATATGGTGCGAGTTCTCTGCCGGAACTGCCCTTGAACATTCAAGAGAAAGGAGCCTACGGGGCTTGGGGAATGAAAGACAGCACGACATCCAATAAATCGCTTCAGTTGAGATTGGCATGATGAGCCTGTTCGGATCAGTCAGAAATATCTCAACCTATATCACAGCCAGGAAGGGAAACAAGGAACCTGTAACACCGGAAACCGGCCGGATCTGGGCAAGCTCACTTTCCCGGGTGGACAATATGCTCGACGGGCTCATTGAAGCATCCGAGGCTGATTTTCTTACCATTGCCGAGAATCTCCAGGAATACCACATGCGCGCACTGAAGATGTGCGAGAGGTCGAGCGAAGTGGTCGAGATCATGACGGGTGAAGCCCTGAGATCTGCTACGGATGGGCTGAACGGGATACTCGATGAATTGAAAACCCATCTTGTCGAATCAAAAGGTCACTTTTCAAAGATGAGCAGGGTCTTCCAACAGCATCGTATGGAACTTTCCAAAATATCATCCAATATTGAGTCCTTCAGATTACATATCCTTAACTTGAACATGCTGGGTTTCCTCACCCAGGTGGAAAACGCACACATTTATACCCTAAATACCGGATTTTCAACCCTGACTGATGATGTGAGGAATCTCTCGGAGATGATCAAGCAGAAATCTTCACATATCAGTACCGTATCTGATAACGTGCAGTCATTCGTTTCTCTTGCACTGTCAAATATCACCGATTTTGAAAAAACCCAGAGTGAAAGTGCGAGGATTACCCTGGAAAAGGCAGTGGCAAACCACCGCGCCCTTTCTCATAAATTTAAAAGCGCTTCAGAAGCAGCGAGGCTCGTCGAGCAGATAAGCAAGGACATAGCTTCAAGTATCGGTGACATCGTCATCTCGATGCAATTTCACGACATCACCCGACAGCAACTCGAACATGTGAAGGAGGTGCTTGACCATCTCTGCGCACAGATCGGTAAGGATGATTACACGAAACTCGAACAGGCGGCCATGGTGAGGGATGTCTTAAGGCTTCAGCATGCCCAGCTGAGGCAGTCCCATGAGGAGCTTGCCAATGCGGTGTTCAAGGTCATTGCAAGCCTCCAGAACATTACCAAGAATGTAAGCGATGTCCTCATGGAAACCCAGGATGTAGCATGGGCCTCTGACACACAGGGGCAGTCTTTCATGGAGGGCATCGAAAGCGGGATCACCTCGGTTATAGAGTGTATCAGAGTCATTGCGGAGGAGCATGCAAAACTTTCTGAAACCGTAAACTCAGCGAGCGAAATGGTTTCCGAGATGTCCGTGTTCGTTAAAGATATCGAGTCGTTAGGGCTGAACCTCCAGCTTATTGCACTGAATGCGCGGATCAAGGCAGCTCACCTGGGGTCGGAAGGGGCAATGCTTGATACCATTTCGGGAAGCATTTACGAACTCTCCAAGAATGCCCGTGAAGACACAAAAGACTTAAGCCGGGTACTGGCAACCCTTGTGGACCTCTCCATAAGCTTCAAGGATGACATGCTGCATATGCAGGACAAGCAATCAAAGACTATCGGGCTCATGGTGGGCAAACTCAGGGACCTGATCGCCTCACTGCGCAAGATAAACGATGCGGTCCATTCAATGCTCAACGATATGAAGGGCTTGGGTGAATCTCTCTTGTTGGACCTCCAGAATACGGCAGATGAGATTACGGTGCATGATAAGGTGGAGAATATACTGAAAAAAGTTCTGAAGATCATAGAAGATACCTCTGAAAGTGCCCGCCTAATCTGTCCCATCGGGTTTGAAACAGCCGCATTATCGCTTTTGTCAAATCTCAACAGACTCTACACTACAAAAAGCGAGAGGGACATCCATGATCGACACATCGAGTCGGGTCCCGAAGGGGCTCAGGAATCAGAAAAAACAAAGGCCGGTGATGATCATTGGGAGAACTTAGAACTTTTCTAAAACTGCATGAATGCGCTTGATGTAGCGAATTTAACTCCCTTTGTCTTTAATGTCTCAAGTGCCTGCGAGATGCTGTCAGGCGGCGAGCCTACAGGCTTACTAAGATCGATAAGGAAAAAAACCTCATAGCCAAGATCAATCCCGTCGGATGCAGTAAAGAACACGCAGTAGTCCAACGCCAGACCGCAGACATATATCCTTCCAACTTGCCTCGCCTTCAGGTATCCATCGAGGCCGGTGCTGGTCTGTTTGTCATTCTCGAGAAAACCGGAATAGCTATCCACCTCTTGATGAAATCCTTTACGAATAATGGCCTGTGCGGCGCATATATCAAGGTCGGTATGGAAGTCGGCACCGGGTGCCCCCTGGATACAGTGATCCGGCCAGAGCACAGGTCCTATACCCGGCTCCTGATGAAGATCAAATGGTTTCTTCCCGGTATGTGCCGAAGCAAAGGAGCGGTGGCCTACAGGGTGCCAGTCCTGGGTCAGGACTATCGGCAGAGATAAACCGGAGAATAACCTCATTACAGCGTTCACTCCCGGCACGATCGTATCACCTTCTGAAACAGGGAGCGCACCACCCGGCATGAAGTCATCCTGCATGTCCACAACGAGGAGGGCATCTCCTGGGTTCAAGTCGATCCGTTTGACAAGATCGAGATCCGCCAGTTCCATGAAAATCACCTCCGTGCCGGTAATCAGGTACTTTGATTTATACTAACTATGGCCTAATGACCATAAGATTATGGTTTTCAGACCAATGCCACCTTATGGTTTGATTGTCACACGAGCCCGTTCGATTTTCTTACATGTTGTTATACTTTGGTATTTTTTTCTGCAGATATCTGGTTACCCTCACCAGCCCTCTGGCATGGAAATGGCAATCTAGAGCATGACAGTCAAGAGACCCGTCGAGGTATGAAAGGAGCATTCTATGCAACCGGCTCTCAAACTTGATGTTTGCGCATGCGGCATCCATACCGAAATATCCTGTACCGGATGCGGGACCCCTGTGTGCAGGCACTGCAGCCACCAGGAGATCACTACCAACGACCCCAAGGACATCATTGTCACTTACTTTTGCCCGGCATGTAAGACAGATCCCAAAAAGAACCCCTGGGGCATCTTGTACTGGGACGGCTTGAAGGCACTGTACACGTAATTTCAGCAGATACGGGGACATAGGCTTCCCATCTGACCGCGGGGAACATCATGAGGCGCCGCCCATCATGACAAGATGCTTACGATCGCACACCGAAAAGATTTTCATCATGAGGCGCCAATCAATCACGAGGGGCTGATGGCAACAACCACATACTTTTAGCACCCGATGAAGATTTGCCATCATCTCACCTCGCGGCTTTAAAAACAGTTACCAGGAGTCTAAGGGTAAATAGTATCTCGTTCAATGTCGAAAAAAATCATCTTAATGCCGCCAAACTCCCTCTTATTACATTGATATTGTTCATATAATAAATTTTTATGGCCTCTTGTCAAAGT
The DNA here is from genome assembly GCA_963847605.1 of uncultured delta proteobacterium. GTDB lineage: Bacteria > Desulfobacterota > Desulfomonilia > UBA1062 > UBA1062 > MWEI01. The sequence goes on from CAWKAM010000020.1 coordinate 5,895, forward strand.
AAGATATTATCCATCTCTTTTCATTTCATTTGATGGTAAGCCCGACAGACTCCTCCGGTGTTGGTGCCTAGCACATACTTTTTTTGAGGTTTGATCTATACATGTAGGATTTTTTGTGTAAAATAATGTTTATGAAGGGGTTCTACGGTTTCAAAACACGGTAAAACGGAAGCGAGGTTTTTGTGAAGACATTCAAAGAGCTGCGGAAATTAAAGGGATTAACAATGGGTAGATTGGCTGAGCTCAGCGGTGTATCGGCAAAGACCGTCTCCGTTTATGAGCAGGAGCCGCCCGCACGACCCAGCAGAAAGGTTTTAGGGAAGCTATCTAACGCCCTCAAGATCAGCCCGGAAGAACTCATGGCATACATCTACCCACCCAAGAAGCGTACCAGTGAACGGGGAGGCGAGAGCACCGAGGGCGGCATCATGCTGGAAGAGATCCATGTGAACAGGCTCTTAAGGCTCATAGACAAAGAACTCGAAGAGCTCCGTTACGTCCTCCTGGAGGGTGTAGAGCTTACTGAGGATTATCCTGCTATCAGCAGGTGCATGGAATTGGTCAGCTCCGATATTGAACTGCTCTCCGAACTCAAGGGTCGTTTTCTGGGATAATTGCCAAGGTGTTGGAGAAAGTATTTCAGACGGTAAAAACTTTTGGAAGATCACTTAAAAACGCTCGATGATCATCCTCGATAATGTAACAAAGATTTACCATGATACCGTCTATGCCGTCCGGGATGTATCCCTGAACGTTGAAAAAGGTGACCTGTGCTTCATCGTAGGCCCATCGGGAGCAGGCAAGACAACGATTCTTAAGCTTATGTTCGGCCTGGAGCGACCATCCCGGGGTACGGTTTCCATGTTCGGACGGAAACTTGAAGGACTCGACGCATCGAGCATCCAGGCCATAAGACGCCATACCGGTTTTGTATTCCAGGACTTCAAGCTCATAGAAGACTGGACCGTCTTCAACAACGCCGCCATCATCCTTGAAATCCTGGGTAAACCGGCCGTATATGTCAGGGGCAGGGTTTGGAGGATGCTCAAATGGGTCGGGCTCCAACACAAGGTTTATGAACGGGCCAAAGATCTCTCAGGGGGGGAAAGACAGCGCCTGGCCTTGGTCCGAGCAATGATTCATGACCCCGATATCCTTCTGGCTGACGAGCCTGTGGGAAGCCTGGATGAAACCATGGCCAGGTACATGATGAATGTTTTTTTAAAGCTCAATAAAAAGGGTACTACCATTATTATTGCGAGCCACCGCGGCGACCCTTTGATGGAATATGCAAAGGTCGTCCAAATGGATCACGGTAGTATCACGGGCGCCGGCAATTAAATGATCCGGTTTTATTACATCCTAAAACTTATCGTACGTGGTTTGCGCCTGCGGCCATGGGGGAGCCTGTTTACGCTTGTAGCTTGCTGGTTTGCCCTCTGCCAGCTTTCATTTGTTTTTTTCATTGTTGATGTCGCCGACAGGGCAAGCACTATGCCTTCCACATCGGGATCTATGATCGCCTACCTGCAAGACTCTACATCGCAGGTCCGAATGAATGAGCTGGAGAAGCAATTGCGATCTTTTGAGTCAGTCTCGAAGGTACAATTTATCCCGAGACAGGCCGGTCTCGAGAAGATGAAGCAATGGCTGGGGCCAAATAACTCTATAGTGGAAGGCGTTGATCCACAGATCCTGCCTGATGCCTTCGAGATTACCCTCAAGCGAGAGTATGCAGACAAGGTTCGGGAGATTGCGAATACTCTTAATGCACTGTCCGGTGTAAACGATGTCCGCTATCGCAAAGGGCTCATCGGATATATTGCAGGCTCCTTTTCGGAAATTCTCATCGGCGCATCCCTGCTCGGCGGAATAGTGATGATCTGCCTGGCATTGGTGATCTTCCTGTCCATTCGGGTAGGAATTGTCTCCCGGAAGCAGGAGATAGAAGTGATGAACATGCTTGGGGCAAACTACCTTTTCATCTATGCACCCTATCTGATCGAAGCAGGAACATACGGGCTTCTCGGGTCATGTGCCGCGCTGGCTACCACATCCATTGCTCTTACATACCTGCATGTCCATTTTGCGTCGCTCCAGGCATTTTTAAGGCCTCTTGCTACCTATCAAATGGTGGGAATTCTGACCTTTGCCTGTTTCTGCAGTATATTAGGTGCACTGCTCGCTATCAAAAGGAGCTTCGATGTCTAGGAAGCTCCTCATGGTACTTTTAATCTTCCTGCTCATTCCCTCGATTCTCCCCGCCAAAAACGAATCCAGCAGGCTCAAAGAACTTGGTAAAAAAGTCCATGCACTTGATATCAAACGCCGTTCCGAGGGGCAGAGACTGCGTGACATAGACAAGAATATCTCGGCTATGCAGGGAGAGATCGCCGCTGTTAGGAAAGAAGCACTGGCCATCAATGTGAAGATCGTACAGCAGCAGAGCCAGATACAGTATTATCAGCAGGCCCTGACCCAATCCCGGGGAATGTTAAAGCAGAAGTGGATCTCCCTTTACAAGGGCGCATACCTTGACATGGTGGATATGCTCTATACACACTCCGAGTATTCCGGCTACATCGATGCGATCATCACGAAGAACAAAGATGAACTTATGGGCTACCGAAAGATACGCGAGCAGCTGCTCGATGCCAAGGGGAAACTCGACGAGGCGTCCAAGGCCCAGAAAGAGAACTTGAGCGTGTTGCAAGACAAGATCGGTTTGCTCAATGCCGAGCGAGAGAAAAAGGCCGTATTGTTGGCATCGCTCAGCAAAGAGAAGCAGTCCTACCAGGAAGAGATACAGCGCCTGCTTAAAGAATTACAGGCTCGGAAGAAGGAGCTCCCGAACAAGGGTATGGCCAAAAGGATGGGAGATCTGCCCTGGCCTGTGGCGGGCAAAATTGTGCGAGGCTTTGGAATAACTAAAGAACAAGGATATGCCCAAATATCACATGGAGTAGATATCGAGGCAGATGAAGGCACGCCGGTGAAGACAATACATGCAGGCAAGATCGTGTTTTACGACTGGATTACAAACTTCGGCAATACGATGATTATCGATCATGGCGGGGGGCTGTATTCTGTCTATGGCCACCTCCAGAGGCCTTTAAAATCGATAGGAGAGTCCGTAGAAGCACGCCAGGATGTAGCCCTGGTGGGTCAGAGCGGTGATGTGTTAAAACCTACCCTGCACTTTGAGATACGTTACAATGATAAACCCCAAGACCCGGTCAAGTGGCTTTCCAGAAAATAGTGATTATTTAAACCTCATGTCGGATATGCTATAGACCGATTCTGTTAGATAGCTTTAACCAGAAAGGGTGTGTATGAGAAACGTTAAAGGGATACTATGGGGCTTTGGGGTTGCTGCATTAATGGGCTTCTTTCTTTTGCAGCACACGGATGCGCTCAATGCTGAGTCCATGAACATCTTTCCGGAACTCCAGAAGTTTACCGACTGTCTGGATTTAATCGAAAAGTACTACGTGGAGGAGGTAAAACCCGAGACGCTCATTGAAGGGGCTATTAAAGGCATGGTCTCGGTTCTTGATCCTCATTCGGCATACCTCACGAAAGAGGATTATAAAGAGATGCAAATCAGCACGACCGGATCCTTCGGCGGGCTTGGCATTGAAATAGGGCTGCGCGATAACCAGCTCACCGTCATCACACCCATTGAGGGTACACCTGCCTTCAAAGCGGGCATCCGCCCCGGTGACAGGATCCTCAAGATCGATACCTCACCAACAAATGAAATAACTCTTGAAGAGGCTGTCAAGCTTCTGCGGGGACCCAAGGGATCGAAGGTGACACTTACCATCCTCCGTGAATCTCAGGAAAAACCTATTGAGTTCACCATCACACGAGCCATTATCCACATAGAGAGTGTGATTTCCCAGATAATTGAGCCGGGATATGGTTACATAAAGATTCGTAATTTTCAGGTGGACACCTCAGAAGCCGTGCGAAAGGCAATGCAGAAGATGGTTGGGCTGAAGGGGTTGATCCTTGACCTCAGATACGACCCGGGCGGCCTGCTGGATCAGGCCATTGCCGTGAGCGACCTCTTCCTGAGCGAGGGCAAAATCGTCTATACTGATGGGAGGAGACCAGAGGACCGTACCGAATACATTGCCCATAAGAAGGAAGGCACCTTTGAAGGGTTCCCCATAGTGGTCCTCATCAACGGTGGAACAGCCAGTGCGGCAGAGATTGTTTCCGGGGCACTGCAGGACAACAAGCGCGCGGTTATCATAGGGGTAAGGAGTTTCGGCAAGGCATCGGTCCAGACTATCAGGCCTTTAAGTGACGGATCGGCGTTGAAGCTCACCATAGCAAGGTATTATACGCCGTCAGGCAGATCCATCCAGGCAAAAGGCATCGAGCCTGATGTGGTTGTGGAACAAAAGATGCTCGTTAAGGAAGATTCAAAGACACAGACCTTTATCCGCGAGAAGGATCTGAAATCTCACTTGGAACCTTCAGGGGCGGAGCCTGTTGAGAATACTGAAAGTGCTACAGGGCCTGTGAATCCTGATAAAGACTACCAGCTCAAGTACGGACTCGACATGCTCAAGACATGGGAGGTGTTCCACCGCATCAAGAAGGCAGCATGAAAAGGAAGAGAAGGAAAAAAAATACCAACACGATCCTCATAACTGCCGTCATTGGTGTCTTGATTGCTACGATCATCATAGTGACGGGCATTGTTCTCCTGACCGAGAAGCCTCACAAGCCTCCGGAAAAAAGGGAGGCACCCGGCCGCGTTACCATAACCAAACCTTTCATTGAAGGGGATGAGCTCCTCATCAAGGGGTGCCTGTTCGACCTCGGCGTCCCCAAGGATCATGTCCGCATCACAGGCAGGACTATTGAAATCACCATGGCAAAGTTGCCTGATCCATCCCACATTGAAGAGGCCTTTGCCGGCTTACGCAAAATCGAGGGTGTGGAGGTTACCCTGAAAGAGCCGACTCGGCTTACACTCAACATCAATGAGAAAGAGTGGAACATCTATTTCCGTGTGTTGAAGGCCCCTGAAAAGAAGATGGAAAAGGTTGCCATTATCATTGATGATATGGGGCAGGACATGGATATTGCCCGCAAGCTCTGCGCCATTGACGCAAACCTAACCTTCTCGGTCCTTCCCCATGAAATGCATACGGAAGAGGTTGCTCTATACCTCCACAAGCAAGGCAAGGAGGTGCTGCTCCATCTCCCCATGGAAGGAAACGGGAAGAACCCGGGCGAAGGGGCCATCTACCATTATACGGATCCCAGCCAGGCCCAAAAGATCCTGAAAGAATCCCTTGAGAGGGTCCCTATGGCAGACGGGGTGAACAACCATATGGGCTCTGTAGTCACTCAGAATCAGGTCATTATGAAGGCCCTGTTTTCCAGTATTAAGGAGCGGGGCCTCTTCTTCATCGATAGCCTCACTACGGGGAAATCGGTATGCCGAACGGTTGCGACTGAAACGAACCTTCCCTTCCAGGTACGCGATGTATTCCTCGATAACGAACAGACTTACCAGTACATAGCAGGGCAGTTGGACGTGCTTGTCACGATTGCCAGACGGAATGGTGAAGCTATTGCGATCTGCCATCCACACCCAGAGACCGTTGAGGTGTTGGCTCATGAGGTGCCACTCCTCAATGATAAGGGGATCGAGGTGGTGAGAGTCTCCAAGCTTGTGTATGGACACTTTTAAGCATGAATGAAAGACAGGGGCTCCCGGGTTGACTCCGGTGAATGCCTTGGGATATAGGTGAATGCGCTAAAGGATATAGTTCATGAAGCAGTGGTTCGTAGTCCAGACAAATCCGAAGGAAGAGCACCTTGCCTGCCTTATTCTTTCCCAGCAGGGCATTCACATCTACCAGCCGTTCATGGAAAAATTCGTGTTCCATGCCCGGAAGAAGACCCTGAAGCAATACCCCCTCTTCCCAAACTACATCTTCGTGCACATAAACCCCACGGAAGAAGATTTTCACAAGATACGCTGGAGCCGGGGTATACGCAGAATCCTTATCGACAACTTTCAGCCCATTCCCATTGAAGACGAGTTTATCTCATCGCTGCAGACACTTCAGGACAGGGATACTGGTATCATCAAGAAACCTGTTGAGTTTGAGCCGGGAGACTTAGTGCGGATTAAGTCGGGCCCGATGAAGGACCTTTACGGGGTCTTCGAGGCATGGGGCTCGGACGAAGGCAGGGTAAAGATCTTGATCCAGATGGTCAACAACAGGGCAAAGGTGGTCATGCACGCCTCTCTCATTGAGAAGGTCTGACCATGAGGAGGGCCCATCCATAAGATCTATGGCAACGCAAAGACCCTGAAGGCCTCCGATGAAAAGGCCATCGAGAGGCTCTACAGGAGAAGGATACCCTCCACAGTCGTCATAACTCATGAGCTTTGCATAGAACTCGCCCGTATATCCCATGAAACAGGCATCCAGATCGGGCTGCTTATCAACAGGGCAGGGGCTGTTGAATATGTGATCGCCGGCAATGCATCAGGCATATCCATTCCCAAACTGCATCGGATGAGGACTCATCCCGGAAGGCTCCAGGGCCTCAGGCTCATTCACACTCATATGAGGGATGGCCGTCTCACCTCCGAGGATCTTACCGACCTGGCCAAGCTCCGGCTCGATATGATCTATGCCATCGAGGTGTCGGCGGACGGAAGCCCTGGCCTTGCATATGGGGCGCACCTCATTCCTGCGCAGGATACGGCCCTTTGGAAACTGCTCGACCCGGTCCTTACATACCAGATCGACATCCGATTCGATGTCTTTATTAAGGAGCTTGAGGATGAGATCACCAGGAAGCAGTCATCCCTCGTTGCCGGTGCCCATGAAGACCGGGCCATCCTCGTGGTGGTTACCTCCGCGCTCAATGAGGCTACAAAGGACATCATCTCTGAGTTTCAGGCCCTTGCCCGGGCAGCCGAGGTCACTGTCGTGGACACGGTGGTACAGAGAAGGCCGAAACCTGACCCAAGGTATGTGGTGGGCAAAGGCAAGGTGGCGGATCTTTATATTCTGGCATTGGCCAAGGACGCCAATCTCCTCATCTTCGATCATGAGCTGACGCCGTCGCAGGCCCGTTCCATTGCCGAGATCGCGGATATGCGCGTGATTGATCGCACACAGCTCATCCTCGATATCTTTGCCCGCAGGGCCAGAACAAGAGAGGGGAAGATCCAGGTCGAGCTTGCCCAGCTCAAGTATAACATGTCCCGGCTCGTGGGCAAGAATCCATCACTCAGCAGACTTGCCGGTGGTATCGGCACCAGGGGGCCGGGTGAGGCCAAGCTGGAGATCGACCGCCGCCGAGCCAAAGAACGGATGGAGCGACTTGACCGGGAAGCGCGTCAGATCAGCCGGAAGCGCAGGTTAACCAGGTTCCGTAGAAACAGGCATGCACTCCCGGTTATTTCCATCATCGGATACACCAATACCGGGAAATCCACTCTCTTAAATACCCTGACCAAAAGTAAAGTCTTCACTGCAGACATGCCTTTTGCCACACTCGACCCTTCCAGCAAACGCCTGAGGTTCCCGAAAGATATAGAAGTGATCATCACCGATACCGTGGGTTTTATCCGTGAACTCCCGACCGATCTCAAGGCCGCCTTCATGGCCACATTGGAGGAGCTGAGAGATGCCCACCTTCTCCTGGAGGTCATCGACCTCACCGACCCCCATATCGACTACCGCATCCAGGCTGTCGACGAGATCCTTAAAGGGTTGGAACTCCAGAACAAACCCCGTCTCAAGGTGTTCAACAAGGCGGATAAATGTCCCCAGGGCCTTGCGGATTCCTTGCCTGAACGTTACGGGGGTGTTGCAGTCTCGGCGCTAAACAGTACAAGCCTTATCCCCCTCATCGAGCGGATGCAGGCCTACTTCCTGCGCGAATAGCCGTCTCCTACTGTTTTTTATTCTCTAGGTACTTGAGCGACTCATTGATGAGGTGGGCAGGCAGCCTGAGAGACCTCAGCAGAGATGCCGCCACGGTGTTGGACAAGGTATTGATGGGTTCAACCCGTACCTTCGGGTCAGACATGGTACCCTTGAGGCTCATGTTCACCACGATCAGCTTTCCTTTGTCGCCTGTGAGCACCCAGCCTACGAGCGGGATCTTGCTGACTGTCCAGTCTACGCTCTCCAGGGGCTGGACACCTATGTTCGCATCGATTTTCTTTGTCTTTATAGAATACTTCCCCACTGCAGACAGTTGAATCGAGTTGCTCTCCAGCGCAAAGTCATCGAAACTCACCACATTGTCAGTTATGTTCAGTGTTGATGTCATGTGGTTGTAGGTGAAGTGGTTGCTGATAAAATCGATGTCCCGATTCTGAATGATCTTATACACATTAAGCAGCGAGAAGATTTGCGAGATGAGCTCGTATTTTCGTATCTCGCCGTCCCTGGCGGATATGGTCAGCGTGCCGTTTATGGAATCATCATGGCCTGAGATATGGCCATCCATGTCAAGACTTCCGTTGATGATGGATTTGATGTGTGTTGCGCGTAACAGCTTACGCATATCAGCACCTTTGATGGAGATCATCAAATCGTAGGTGGAGGCCCCGTCGGCAGGGATCTGGATGGTTCCTTTGGCATTCCCTGAGACCGTCTCCATATCAACGTGAGTAAGGCTTAAGATTCCGTCTTTGAATTCTGCCTGTGCCGACGATCCCTCGATGGGAAGTCCATAGAAAATGCAATTGACAAACTTCAGTGTTGCATCGGCCCTGAGATCCGTAAGTCCCTTTAAGGTCATACCCCCTTCGCCGGTCTTCATGCCGTCAACAACTGCACTGCCCTTGAAATACGGTTGCTTCTCAAGGGAGAGTTTCCCCTTGAGTACGACGGTAGTATCCCCTGAGGCGATCTGCAGGGCATCTGATGAAATGACGTGCGTGCTGAAAGTAACAGGGCCGTTTATGGTGAGGGTGTTTTCCTGATAGGGCATGACCATATTGCTGAATCTCAGGTTTCCTTCAGCAGAGACGGCATTATCCCAGGAGATCTTCATTGAGCCGTTCACCAGGCCGTCCAGGTCCTTGAGGCCTTTTGCGGTCTTGCAGGAGAGGTCCTTGAGATGCAACTCGCCGGACAATGCCAGAGAGCCGGTGTCCGATTTGATGGATGCAGAGCCGCCCAGAGAGCTCTTCGGAGTACGGATAACCATATCATTTATACTGATGCGAGGCTGAGATTCCAGTCTGGTTATGAAATTGCCCTTGGCTGATGCCGGCTGTGATGTAATCGTGTAGTTGCTCGCAGCATAAGTGATGCCCGGAGTACTCAGTTCCAAGGAGCCCTTGAGGTCGGCCCCGATGCCGGAGCCTGTGAGTTTGATACTGGCATCTCCAAGAGCGATAGTTCCCACCGGGTGAAGGTGATCGGCGAAGACGAAAAACCGGGAGCGGTTCTTCCCGAAGGGATCTACAAGGCTTACATCCAGCTTCTTGATGCGTATGGAGTCGAATGTCCCGGTGAATATAATACGGTGAGGTGCGGAATAACTGTCTGCATGGATGGAACCCGATTGCCCTGAAATGCTTTTGTTTCCCCAGGTGTAGGCGCAATTTTCAATCTTGATGTCCTCGATTGCATTGAAAGGCGATTTCAAAGTCTCATCATAGGAGGTACTCACCCGGGCATGCACCAGGCCTCCTTTCACCTTGGATACAGGTGAGAGGAGCTTGTAGATATCCTGGGGAACCATGGCTGCCCGCCAGGTTCTGATGAAATCCGCTGCAGGCATGTCCAGATCAGCATCCACGGCCACACGTACAAGAAGCTTCACAACCTGCCTAAACACGATATCCATCTTTTTCAGACTGGATTGCCCCATAAAACCTGAAAGATTATTGAACCGGATGTCGCCTTTCGTGTATATCACCTGACCGGTGATCCCTGTGACCCGATCAGGGGAATAACCGGCACCGAAGCTCTGGCCACGAAGATCCTGGACCACGTAGAGGTTGTTCATGAGGGCCTCGCCCGAGAGGAAGTCCTTTATGGAGCCCTTGTAGCGAGCCGTGGAAAACCGCGAGCGGCCGCTTCTGATCTGTTTGGTGAGAAGGGTTTTGAGCCAGTCGGGAAACAGATGAACCGGGAGCACCGAGACTACCTTTTCGTAGTCGAACTCCTTGGAGGATGCTTCCAGGCTGAGTATGGAATCCTTCCATGATTCCATATCCTTCAGCCCAGTTATCTCCCCCTTGCCCGACACTTCCACGAGCGGCGTCTTGATGGAGATGTCGGTGAAGCTCACCCGTTGTCTGTCTCCTGACAGGGCGGCTGAAACAATAAGATTTTTCATGGTGCCCCGTATGTATGGCAGACTCAGGTCTTTCGCCTGGAGCGAGAATGAGCCTGCCTTTGAGTTTTTAACATCTTCTATGGTGAAGCTCATATTTGCAGTACCCTTGAAACGGGTATCGATCTGTTTCAAAGGAATGCCGTAGGCATCAAAGGTCACCTTTCCGGGCCTGACCAGATCGGCTTCAAGGAGGACCCTGCCCCCGAGCGAGCGCGCCCTGAGATTGATCCAGTCATTTGTGATGCGGCCGCTCAGGTCGGTCAGAGGAAAATCCAGCCCCTGGTAGATGAACTTAACGCTGCCCTTCCATATGATCACTACGGGCCGGCCTGCGGTCCCTTTTTTGAGCTTCAGATTCTGCAGGTTGTCAAGGTCGATCTCGCCGGAGGGCTCGACAAGCCGCACCTTTTTGACGCTTACATCTCCGAAGAGGAGTCTCCAGATTCCGAGATATGCAGTGACACTTTGAATGTGAAGGTTGATTATACCCGGGGAGTCTATACTGACCTTGTTGAGGATGACTCGCGGCCCCTGTTTCCATTCAAGCCGTGTGCTTGCAATAGTGACAGGCAGGCTGAGCTGATCTTTCAACTGCTGCTGTACAGCCCTGGTCATTGCTTCGGGTGATCTTGTGGCCAGGTATGATATGAACAAGATGCAACCGATAAACACGAGTACGGCCGCAAGCAGGGTTAGGAGTATCCTCTTCAGGATTTTATTCATGTGCGTCTCAAGAGCAATTAGTACAAATTGACACTTAATTGCAAGTGTCTCTCAACAACTCCATATCTTCCCCTCTAGGGATTCCTTGACTGCCTACACGGGAAATGATACACATATTATTATGTTAGATATTAAATTTATTAGACAAAATGTAGAATTGGTGAAGAAGGCACTCCAGAATAGGGGGGCTCCGATCCAGCTGGACACGCTCATGGAGAAGGATAATGAGCGCAGGGCCATCATCCAGAAGGCTGAAGATCTTAAGGCTGCCCGTAACCAGTTTTCCATGCGCATAGCGCGTGCCAAGAACGTTGGGGGAGACCTGGAGCAGGAAAAGGCCGAGATGCGCAGGATCTCCGATGATATCAAGAGCCTCGACGGGCAGATCCGTGATGTGGAAATCGCCATTGAGGCAATCGTCATGGAGATCCCCAATATCCCGCATGAGAGCGTCCCGGTCGGGTCTGACCCAAGTTATAACCAGGTGGTGCGTACATGGGGTGATAAGCCGCAGTATGACTTTATCCCCAAAGACCACTGGGATGTGGGAGAGAACTTGGGCATTCTCGACTTCAAGCGCGCTGCCAAAATCACCGGTGCAAGGTTCTGCCTCAACTGGGGTGCGGGTGCGGCCCTGGAGCGCGCACTCATCAGCTTCATGCTCGATGTGCACACGAAAGAACACGGATATACCGAAGTATGGACCCCGTTCATGGTGAACAGGGACAGTATGACCGCCACGGGCCAGCTCCCGAAATTCGAGGAGGAGCTGTTTCGGACCGATGATTACTTTCTTATCCCCACTGCCGAGGTTCCGGTCACGAACATCTACCGCGACGAAACCTTGCAGGAGGAAAATCTGCCCGTCAAGCTGGTTGCGTATACCCCCTGTTTCCGGAGAGAGGCCGGCTCCTACGGCAAGGACACCCGCGGGCTCATCCGGCAGCATCAGTTCGATAAGGTGGAGGTCGTGCGGTTCGCACATCCCGAGAGGTCCTTCACGGATCTGGAAGAGCTCACCAATGATGCCGAGGATATCCTGAAGAAGCTCGGGCTTCACTATCGGGTGGTAGTGCTTTGCACCGGCGATCTGGGGTTCTCTTCCTCCAAGACCTATGACCTTGAGGTCTGGATGCCGGCACAGGGTGTATACCGGGAGATCTCTTCCTGCAGCAACTTCTTCGACTTCCAGGCCCGCAGGGGCCAGATCCGGTTCAAGGCGAAACAGGGTAAGAAGACCGAGTTCTGCCACACGCTCAACGGGAGCGGCCTTGCTGTGGGAAGGACGCTTGCCGCCATCCTGGAGAATTATCAGCAAAGAGACGGAACGGTCAAGGTCCCCGAGGCGCTCAAGCCCTACATGGGTAGTTGACCTCATAACGCCCATCGGTTAATGGTAAATTCGTGCGGAGGGATGGCCGAGTGGTTGAAGGCGGCGGTCTTGAAAACCGTTGTACTGTAAGGTACCGCGGGTTCGAATCCTGCTCCCTCCGCCATTTTCAATAATTAAAGGTAGGTTAAGACCTTCGGTACCGACAATCTTAAGAGTCTTCATTTCTCAAAATTGGGGGTAAACTACAAAGAGTACAACAGGGCCTCTTATTCCAGTTCTAAATCAAAGATGATATCGAGGAGGCAAGGGAGAGGCCACGCAGGCGTACTTTTCATAGTACGTTGAGGAGCCGATGACGATGACAACAAATTTTCGCATGATAGCGAAAATTGTCGCACTGTAGATGCGCCCGAGGGTGAAGGACAGGATGTTCTGAAACAAAGATAGCGCTTTGATTGAGAAATGGAATTACTCCTCGTCCTGATAGCTCCTGGTGTAGAGGTGGCGGTTGTAGATGCTGGAGAAGGCGGAAAAAGATTCTTCTTCGGGCGTTGCCTCTATGATGGAGCATATGCCGGTCAGCTTTGCATCGAGGTCGTCCATCATATGGAGGAAGATGGCCTCTTTGGTCATGGGCAGCTTGGGCGAGCCGAATTCAAGCTGACCGTGATGGCCCAGGATCATATGAAGGAGCTGGAGCTTGAGCTCCTCCGGAAAGCCCTCAATGGATGATGCCTCCTGGTCCACCATATTTGTGGAAAGGTAGATATGCCCCAGGAGCCTGCCCACCGGGGTGATGTCTATGATCTTGGTGTAGGTATACTCATATATCTTGCCGAGGTCGTGGAGGATGGCGCCAACAACCAGCATATCCCGGTTGAAGCCCACATGGACATAGACGGGCAATAATGCATCGATAGCCCTTAAGACAAAGATTGTATGCTCCAGCAGGCCTCCTATGTAGTTGTGGTGTATCCCTTTGGCGGCAGGGGCCTTTATGAAACCTTCCCTTACCCCTTCCCTGGCAAAGATCCGCTCGATAAGGTGGCGCAGGTGATTGTTTCGGATGCCGGAGCAGGCCTGCTCGAACTCCTCCATCATGGATGTCATATCCCGGCTCGTGGAAGGCACAAGGCTGCTAATTTCCACATCCTGGTCGGAGAGTTTTGTGATCTTTTCGATCCTGAGTTGCAGGCGATTTTCGTATGACTCGGCACTTGCCCTTACCCCTACTACGTCACCCGGGGCAATGCTTGAAACCTGCTCCTGTGCTTCATCCCAGACCATTCCAAGGATGTCACCGGTCTTGTCGGAGAGGATGATTTTACCATAGGGTTTGCCATTGCGGGCTGTGAGCAGCCTGCGCTCGGAGACCAAAAACACCGCCTTTACACGGTCACCGTCCCCGATCTCACTGATAAAACGTCCCTTTGAAATCATGCATCTCCCTTTGTGGGGTTTTTTGTATCATATATGCGAAGTTTTAACAGCCGGAATTATACTATTCCTACAGAATGTATCTGCTTAGGTCTTCCCTGCTCATAAGCGGCTCCAGACGCTGCTTGACATATGCTCCATCAACCACAACAGAGCCCTCGAGCTCTTTCGATGCAAAGGAGATGTCCTCCAGCAGTTTCTCAAGCACGGTATGAAGTCTGCGGGCCCCGATGTTCTCGGTATGGTCGTTGATGTACTGGGCGATGGCAGCGATCTCTTTAACGGCATCGTCCGTGAAGACAAGGTCGACCCCCTCGGTGGCCAGCAGGGCCTGATACTGCTTGATGAGGGCATTCTTGGGCTCCATGAGGATGCGGACAAAATCTTCCTTGCTCAGGTGATTGAGCTCCTCCCGAATGGGGAAGCGGCCCTGAAGCTCGGGGATGAGGTCGGAGGGCTTGCTCACATGGAAGGCCCCCGAACCGATGAACAGGATATGGTCCGTGTTTACGGGCCCGAACTTGGTGTTCACCGTGGTCCCCTCCACGATGGGCAGCAGGTCGCGCTGCACCCCTTCGCGTGACACGTCGGGGCCGCGGCCTGATTCCCTGCCTGCGATCTTGTCAAGCTCGTCGATGAATACAATACCCGAGTTCTCAACACGGAACCGCGCCTCCTGGTTCACCTTGTCCATGTCGATGAGGCGACCCACTTCCTGGTTGGTGATAAACTCGAGGGCCTCTTTCACGCTCATGCGTCTGCGGCGGGTGCGCTTGGGGAGGATGGACGAGAACATCTCCTTGAAGTCGATGCCCATCTCTTCCAGCCCCTGGCCCGAGAAGATCTCAACGGTGGGCATCTGGGTCTCTCGGGACTCCACCTCGATGAACCGCTCGTCCAGGGTCCCTTCGTCGAGCATCTTTTTCAGCTTATCCCTGCTCTCCCCATGAAGCTCAGCGTCCTTCTGCGGCGGCAACAGATGGTCAAGTATACGCTCTTTTGCCGTCTCCACTGCCTTGGCCCTGACCTTTTCGCTCTCTTCTGCCTGGACCATCTGGATGCCCATCCTCATGAGATCACGGATAATGGACTCCACATCCCTGCCTACATAGCCCACCTCGGTGAACTTGGATGCCTCAACTTTTATAAAGGGTGCACCCGAGAGTTTTGCAAGCCTTCGGGCAATCTCGGTCTTTCCCACCCCGGTGGGTCCGATGAGGATGATATTCTTCGGGTATATGTCATCCTTCATCTCGGGGGCTACCATCTGGCGCCTCCATCGGTTCCTCAGTGCTATGGCCACTGCACGCTTGGCCTTGTCCTGACCGATGATGTAGCGGTCGAGCTCGGCAACGATCTGTTTGGGTGTGAGGTTGCTCATCACAGTTCCTCATAGTGTATGGCTTTATTCGTATAGATGCAGATATCGGATGCAATCTCCATGGCATTGGCCGCAATTTCTCTGGCAGATAGCCCTGTGTGCCTCAGGAGTGCCATGGCCGCTGCAAAGGCGTACTGGCCTCCGGAGCCGATACCGCAGACGTCGTCGTCCGGCTCCACCACATCGCCGGTTCCCGAGAGGATGAAGGTGTTTAAGGTATCGGCCACGATCATGAGGGCCTCCAGCCTCCTGAGCACCCGGTCGGTCCTCCAGTCTTTTCCCATCTCAACAGCGGCCCTGGTTAAGTTGCCGCGATACTCCTTCAGTTTTTCTTCGAAGCGCTCAAAGAGCGTAAATGCATCCGAGGTGGAACCGGCAAAGCCTGCCAGGACTTTGTCGTCATAGATCTTCCTCACCTTCTTTGCCTTGCCTTTAAGGATCACATTACTCATGGTCACCTGGCCGTCGCCGGCCATCACCACTTTCCCTTCCTTTCTTACGCATAATATGGTGGTTCCGTGGATCTCCATCATCCCTCCTTTGCCTTCGGATGAGCTTTATCATACACATCCATGAGTTTGTCCACACTCAAGTGGGTGTAGCGCTGGGTGGTGGAGAGGCTTACATGCCCCAGCATCTCCTGGATGGATCTGAGGTCGGCACCCGCATCCAGCATGTGGCTTGCAAAGGTGTGCCGTATTACATGGGGGCTCACATGTTTGGCCAGCGCGGCATGCAAAGACCACCGGGAGATTATCCGCCTGATGCTCCTTGAACGCATAGGGCCTCCCCTGCTGTTTAAAAACAAGGGCTCGGTGCAGTATATCGGGTCATTGATGCCCCTTTTTTTCAGATAACTGCCGATGGCATGGAGCGCCCGGGTACCGATAGGCACATGCCGCTGCTTGGAACCCTTTCCTATGACCATGATAAAACCTTCATTCACGTCCACATCACAGCACTTCATGGTCTCCGCCTCTCCCACCCGTATACCCGTAGAGTAGAACAGCTCGAGGATAGCCCTGTCACGGGGATCATCTACCGCATCGATAAGGTCGAACATCTCGTCGTGGCTTAAGAATTTCGGCAGGGTATCCCGTTGTTTGAGAGACCTCACATGGCCGAAAGGGTTCATGGGAAGGCCGGTGGAACGCATCACGAAGGAGAAGAATCCCTTGATGGCGCTCAGCTTGCGGTTGACTGAGGTGCGGTTGTAGCGGGTCCTGAGCCTGAGCATATACGAGCGTACCATACGACGGTCAGGGATGCAGGCCTGGTGCTCGGTAATGAATGTGATGAAATCCCTGATATCGTTTACGTACGCCCGGTAGGTTTCCCTGGAAAATCCTCTACTGTCCAGCAACATGAGGGCATAACGGTTCAGCTGGGCCTCGTAATCCAGATCCATGGTGCTTTTGTTACACCCTGGATGTGTTTTTATCAAGGCCCCGATGGGTTGTAGAAGTCGGTGTAATCCTATCTTGTCAAGGCAGTGGTATTATGAAATAGTAGTAAATGTTACCCTTTAAAGACATCCCAAACTGGAGGTGGCAACATGGCGAACGTGGTTATTGTTGACGGAGTAAGGACGGCTGTGGGCAGCTTCGGAGGGACGCTGAAGGATGTCCCCGCCAAAGAGCTGGGTGCCCTTGTAATACACGAACTCCTTGTCAAGAACGGGCTCAAGCCGGAGGTCTCCGCTTCGAGCAAAGAAGATGTACCTGATGTTTTCAAGAATGCAGGCCTGTCGGCCATTGAAGAGAAATACTCCGGCTGGCCCAAGGACCTCAAGGGCATCGCTATCGATGAGGTGATCATGGGCAACGTGCTCTCGTCAGGCCAGGGACAAAACCCTGCCAGGCAGGCAATGATCATGGCAGGGCTGCCTAAGGAGACCGGCGCGTTTTCCATCAACAAGGTCTGCGCCTCGGGCATGAAGGCCATTGCCCTGGCTGCGGCATCCATCAAGGCGCTCGACAACAACGTGGTCATTGCAGGCGGCATGGAGAACATGAGCGACGTGCCCATAGCACTGCCCAAGGCTCGCTGGGGTTACCGCATGGACATGCCCTACGGCAAGACCATGGACCTCATGGTATTCGACGGCCTCTATGAGATCTTTTACGGCTACCACATGGGCATAACGGCCGAGAACATCGCCGAGAAATACGGCATCTCCAGGGCCGATCAAGACAAGATGGGGCTCGACAGTCACAAACGAGCGCTTGCTGCCATCAAATCCGGTATCTTGAAAGGTGAGATCATCCCGGTGAAGATAACCAAGAAAAAGGGCGATCCCCTCATCTTCGATACAGACGAAAGGCCGATGGACACCACATTAGAAAAGATGGGCAAGCTCGCCACCGTGTTCAAAAAGGACGGCACGGTCACGGCCGGCAATGCTTCGGGCATCAACGACGCTGCCGCTGCGTGTCTGGTCATGAATGAAGACAAGGCCAAGGAGTTGGGGCTTAAGCCCATCGCCCGGATAAAGGGCTATGCAACAGGAGGCGTGGACCCGTCATACATGGGGCTTGGACCTATCCCGGCGGTTAGGAAACTGCTGAAGATCACCAAGACCTCGGTGAAGGACTACGGTCTCTTCGAGGTGAACGAGGCCTTCGCATCCCAGGCCATTGCATGCATGCGGGAGTTGAATATGGACTGGAGCATCACCAACGTGAACGGCTCAGGCATCTCCATCGGCCACCCCATAGGCTGCACAGGCGCCCGTCTCATGATTGCACTGGCCAATGAAATGAAGCGGCGCAGCGTGGGGCTCGGCATGGCATCGCTCTGCATTGGCGGCGGTATGGGTATGGCAATGTCCATCGAACTGGTCTGACTAATTCCCTGCCCCCTTTACAAAAAAAGGGGGGGTACTCTTGTGGGATAAAGGACTAGAAAAGATAAAGAAAGAAAAGGGTTGCCCCCCCTTTGCGGGGGGGCAGGGGTATAGGCTATTCCAGATCCTTACTCCGACTGACCTGGAACAAGACTATCATGATCATGAACAGGGCAACTGCGAGTTGATTGCCTGTGGTATGAGCTGTTTCGATGAGACATCCGCCACCGCCACCGCCTGATTCGGCAGAACTCACGGCATTGCTCGTATCACTGGTCTGCGAAGAATCCTGCGTCGAACTTGTCGATGTATCGGTATTTCCCTCGGCAACAAGCGCCTCATAGGCATTCACACAACCGCCGGTTGCAACCATGCTTGACCCCACGCTCGGGGTTTTGGTCGCTGAACTCAGGATGATTTGCCGCAGCGTTGCGTAATTCATATCCGGTGACTGGGAGAGTACCATTGCTGCTATACCGGTGACAAAGGGGGTGGCAAACGAAGTACCCGCCGCATTGGAGACATAACTGTCGTTAATCGTGGTAGTCGTGATACCGACCCCGGGCGCCATGATTTGAACGGTCTTTGATCCGAAATTGGAGAACGATGCAATGCTGCCGTCAGTGTCCATGGCAGCTACTGCAATGACGTTGTCATAAGGACAGTTCGAAGGATAGTGGACGCTCGTGTCATTGTCCTGCCCATTGTTCCCAGCTGATGCAACAAAAAGCACCCCCTTGTTCTTTGCGTATGCAATCGCATCGTCTAATGAACTGGAGTGTTCATAGAAGCCCCAGCTTGCATTGATGATCTGTGCCCCGTGGTCTACTGCATAGTAGATGGCATTCACTGCATCCGAGAGGTTTCCTGTTGTCTGGCCATCATTGACCTTCATGAACTTGACCGGCATGATTGTAATATCCACATCCCAGGCTACCCCTGCAATTCCGACGCCGTTATTGCCGACAGCCCCGAGAATGCCGCACACCTTGGTGCCATGCCCCGAGTCGTCTTCCGGATCACCGTCATTATTTGCAAAATCATACCCGGAGATAAGCCGGCCCTGCAGATCCGGATGATGCATATCCACACCGGAGTCGATGACAGCGACTATGACCTCCTTGCCGGAGCCACTCTGTGCAATAAGGTCCCACGCACTCTCGAGCCCGAGCTGACTCCATTGGCCTTTATATGGCCAATCATCAGGAACAGCCTCGGCCTCGATGATATAATTCGGTTCAACATATTCAATTTCATCGCTTGCCTTGAGCTCGTTGATGGCCTTGTCCGCATCGTCCACAGCCATGGTAACCGGCCGTTCTTCCGAGGCAACCTCGGATGAAAGGCCTTGTGGATTCTTTGTCTTGAACTTCACGATTACTTCATCCGTGCGGTATCCGGCTGCATTCAGCGAGAAGGCCGTCAGGACGAAAACCAGGAGACCGATAGAAAATGTTCTGTAGTCTTTCACCTTATACCCCCCAGATCGATGACGATCTGCGGTGACTAAGGCAAGGGGGATGCCAAAGTATTGTCGGCAGCACCTATTATTTATTATTTAATAAAATCAGATTGTTGTAATGTAATAGTCATACTTATGACTACTTTAGGGCAGTTACACTCGGTGCATCCTTGTAATCTGAATTACAATCCATGGGATCTGGTTTGTAACTGAACGGAACTGGATTTGATGATCAGCGTACTTCCGTATATGTTAAGTCTTTGGCTGTATATCGCAGCCTCATAAAGCTCCCTTGAGAAATCTTTTGTAACCTCTGCTGAACAAATAATATTGCTCAGGCGTTATATCCTGGGGCCGCGCCCCCAGACTGATGCCTGTGTCTGCGGAAAGCATATCCAGGGTGTCCTCATCCATATCGGGCAACCGGGCAAGGGTGTTCTTGAGGGTCTTCCTCCTCTGCCCGAAGGCGCATGCCACTACGCTTCTGAACACCTCCGTATCCGCAGGGGGTATAGGAGACATCTTCGGGCTCAGCTTGATCACCAGGGAATCGACCTTGGGCTTGGGGAAGAAGTTGTTCGGCCCGACAAGAAACCCGGGGGATGCATCAAATCCTGCGGCTACCACCACGCTCACATATGAATATGCCTTATCACCGACATGCGCACAGATCCTCTGTGCAACCTCCTTCTGGAGCATGACAACGACTGAATCAATGCGATGAGCTTGATCAACCAGCCTTATAATAAGCTGCGTGGCAATATTGTACGGCAAGTTGGCCACTATTTTCGCCCTGTCAGGAATTATCTGCCCCAGGTCACTCTTAAGGATATCCTGATGAATTAGCTGAATGCCATCAGAGTTATTGAAAGCATCGAGGAGGCTCTCATAAAGATGGTCGTCTTTTTCTATTGCAATGACGTAAGATGCATGCTTCAGGAGTACTCTCGTAAGCATGCCCCTGCCCGGACCGACTTCCACAACTGTATCCTGACTGCCTATGCCAGCAAATGATGCCATCTTTTCAGCGATCCCTATATTTTTCAGGAAGTTCTGACCCAGTGAACGTTTTGGCCTCATAGTCATTCTTTTAACCAGTGATGCTTGACCACCTCGACACGGCATTCATATCCAGGGTTGCATAATGACCATCCCTGAAATGTCTAAGGCTCGCGATCCCTATCATGACTGCGTTGTCGGTACAATACTTTCTCTCCGGGATGACAAGGCGTATCCCCTCTTCTGCGGTCTTCTGCTGCAGTGCCTCCCGCAAGGCGGTGTTGCTTGCCACCCCACCAGAGACTACGATGAGTTCCATGCCGTGATCCTTTGCAGCCTTGATGGTCTTGGTCACGAGCACATCCACCACTGCCGCCTGAAAGGCTGCAGCGATCACGGGTATGAGCCGCTCCTTGCCGGGCCTGGGCTTCTTCGGTTCAGGCAGTCCTGAAAACCGAAGATCGAGTCCGTCAAAGATCTCGGACTTGATCACGAGATTCAGCACCGCGGTCTTGAGCCCGGAGAAGCTGAAGTCATAACTGTTGTCGTTCATCATGGGCCTGCGGCAGATCGATGGAGCCGTGGTCCACGCCTGTTGCAATCTTCTCGATGATCACACCGCCCGGGTAGCCCAGGTTCAGGAGCTTTGCCACCTTGTCAAAGGCCTCTCCGGCTGCATCGTCGATGGTCTGACCGATCTGGGTGATATTGGTTTCACTTTGGACGTTATAGAGCGACGTATGACCGCCGGAGACCACCATGCCCATATGTGGATAAGTCAGCTCATGGCCTATCTTGGCTGCACACAGGTGGCCTTCAAGATGGTTGATCCCACACAGAGGAATGCCCAGGCCGTAGGCAAGGGCCTTGCCATAGGAGATCCCAACCAGCAGCGCGCCGATGAGCCCCGGGCCCTGGGTGACAGCGATGCCGCCAAGGGCTTTGAGAGTGATCCCGGAGAGCTTCATGGCCTCATCAACCACGGGGACGATGAGCTCGATGTGCCTTCGAGATGCAATCTCCGGAACAACACCGCCGAACACGGCATGGTCCGCCACCTGGCTGGCCACCACATCGGAAAGGACCTTGCCCCCATCTGTTACCACAGCGGCCGCAGTCTCATCACAGGAAGTCTCAATGGCAAGGATATACATGGCATCTTCTCATTGGTGATGTTGAGGCCATCCTACCGGGGAGCCTGGTCACAGATCGTGGCGCGTCAGGAGTGAGCGGACTTCATAGCCCCGGGCCTCAATAGCCTCTCTCCCGCCCTCGCACCGGTCGAAAATCGCCACCACCAGCTCGATCTCAAGGCCTGCCTCCTTGATGCGCTCTATGGCTGAGATGGTACTGGCACCGGTGGTGATGACATCCTCTACAACGAGGGCTCGCTGACCGGGCTTGATGGGCCCTTCTATCACATTTCCCGTTCCATGTGTCTTTTGGGTCTTGCGTACGAGGAAGGCCATGATCTCCCTACCCTCCTGATAAGCAGCCAGGCTTGTTGCAACGGCAATCGGGTCTGCGCCGACGGACATGCCACCCACGGCATCCACCTTCCTGTCTTTGATGATGTCGGATATGAGCGAGCCGATAATGGATGCACCGACAGGATTCAGCGTCACCTTGCGAAGGTCCACGTAGAGATCGGATTCCTTACCCGATGAAAGTGTGAACTTGCCGAACTTCACGGCATCGCGCCTGACGATTTCTTTAAGCTGATCGATCTTATTCATGGAAGACCCTTTCAAAGATGGTGTGTACATGGGCAAGGTGGTGGGAGAGGTCAAAGAGGTCTTCGATCTCCTTTTTCCCAAGCACCTTCACGATGTCTTTATCTTTCTTAAGCAGTGTTTTGAAGTCTGCATCGCCCTCCCAGACCTTTAAGGCATTGCGCTGAACCCATGCATAGGCCTCGTCGCGCTGGATCCCCTTTTCAACCAGCGCCAGAAGCACGTTCTGTGAGTGCCACAGGCCCTTGGTGAGCTTTAGGTTCTTTTTGATATTCTCCGGGAAGACTCTAAGTCCACTAATTATGGCTGTTAGCCTTGTGAGCATAAAATCAAGAACCGTTGTTGCATCCGGCCCGATGACCCGCTCAACGCTTGAGTGGCTGATGTCGCGCTCATGCCACAACGCCACGTCCTCCAGAGCCGAGACGCAGTAACCTCGCAGCAGGCGTGCAAGCCCGGTGATATTCTCAGAGCCTATAGGGTTCTTCTTGTGCGGCATGGCGGATGAGCCTTTCTGGCCTTTGCCGAATGGCTCCATGGCCTCCAGCACTTCGGTACGCTGGAGGTGTCTGATCTCGGTGGCGATCTTCTCCAGGCTTGCCCCGATGATGGCGAGCGTAGCAAAGAACTGCGCATGCCTGTCACGCTGAAGTACCTGGGTGCTTATGGGTGCAGGCTTCAAGCCCAGCTTCATGCATACATATGCTTCCACCCTTGGTGGCACGTTGGCGAAGGTGCCCACAGCACCGGATATCTTTCCATAGGCGATTACATCAAGGGCATCCTCCATACGTTTGAGGTTCCGCTCCATCTCAGCATACCATAAGGCGAACTTGAGACCGAATGTGATGGGTTCTGCATGGATCCCGTGGGACCTGCCCATGGCAGGGGTATCCCTAAATTCATAAGCCCTCTTCTTGAGCGCCGCCATGAGACCCTTGATGTCTTCGAGGATAACAATGCTGCTCTCTTTGAGCTGCAGGGCATAGGCCGTGTCCAGCACATCGGAGGAGGTGAGCCCCATATGGATGAACCGGGCATCCTCGCCCACGTATTCACCCACGCAGCTTACGAATGCGATGACATCATGGCGGGTTACGGCCTCGATCTCTTCGATGCGCACCACGGTGAAGCGTGCCTTTTTCTTGATGGTCGCAAGACTTTTCTTGGGGATCCTACCGAGTTTTGCCCAAGCCTCGCATGCGGCCATCTCCACATCGAGCCATTTCTGGTAGCGGTTCTCATCCGACCAGATCACTTGAAGCTGTTTCCTGGTATATCGTGGTATCACTTCTTCATTACCCTCCGGTCGATCATGTAATTGCTTCCGTCAAGCCCCTTGAGATACTTCTTGATGTCGGTGGCATCCTGGGAGGCCTGGCCATAATGCAAATAGCGAGCGCCTTCGTTGGGCACCACTGCGACGGATATGGTCATTATGGGGAATTTTTTTATGCTGCCATCCCTGCTTGTTGATATAATACCGTTCTGATCGAGATCCTCGTCGTTGTAGAAGTTCCTGATGACCAGATCGAACCGGGAGATAATCTCCTCGCACAGGGGCCTCATGTTATTGCCAGGGCAGATGAAGACAAAGTCGTCCCCGCCGATATGGCCCACAAAGGTCTTGTCCTGGTTAATCTCCTTCAGGGCATTCGTGATGATCCTGCCGGTGGCCGTAAGAACCTCATCACCCCGAGAAAAACCGTAACAGTCATTAAAGGGCTTGAAGTTGTCGATATCCACCCAGGCAATGGCGATCTCCTCTTTCGCATCAAACATGCTCTGGATGTACCGGATGATGGATTCATTACCAGGTAGCCTGGTCAGCTGGTTCATATCCACCTCGCGGACAGCCCTCTTGGAGATGAAATGGATACGCCTTTGCAGTGCAAGATCGCTCTCCTCAGTATTGAGATAATCATCAATGGGGATGTCCAGCCAGGAAGAGGTCTCAAGTTCATCCCTGCCAAACAGGGCCACTATGGGGACATGTCCGAAGATTGTATTGCTCCTGAATTCCCTGACGATCCCACCCCCCCTGGAAATCATATACTTGCCGTCAATAAGGATGAGATCAGGTGGGTCCATATAGATCATGGATATGATATCCTGGCCCCCTGTCATGATCTGAAACGAATCAAACATGGAGCCGAAAAGCTCGCTGAAGCGGCAATCGGCACATTCCTGTACGATAAGAACGGCCCTCATGATTTCACCCCGCAGGCGCCTGTTGGAACATCTCCACTTCCTCAAGATCCTCTATGATCTTCTTCATGAGCTTTGGCAGGTCAACCTTATCAATCCCGATAGTGTCCCAGGCCTTTCGCGATATCTGGCCCACCCACGGGTCACCGCCGTTGCCGGTACCACAGGCCCGAACAATTGCATCCGCTATGTGCACTACTGCCACCCTGTCCTTGAATTTCACGGCTGTGTCAGGTTCATGGTGACCTGCAATGGGGATAGAAAGCTTTTCAGGGAGGTTCCATTCACGGGAAAGCCACTGGCCTATCTCGGCATGGTCCACTTCCAGGATTTCAAGTTCTGCCTCCCGGAACGAGATCTGCTTCGCATTGACCTGGTCTATGATCTTGTCATAGTCGGCCGTTAAAGATACCCTGACCAGAACCTTGCCGATGTCATGGAGCAGGGCAGCAGTGGATATTTCCTCAGGCTCATTCAAGCCCAATGTCCTGCTGATGGTTCCCGATACGATGGCAGCGCCCAGCGAATGCTCCCACAGCCCTACCATGGTGCGCTCCATGAGGTCAAATACCGATGCCGAAAGGACCACACCCTTGATCACGTTGAATCCCAGGAGGATGATGGCATGACTGATGGAAGAAATCCTGCCCGGGAACCCGTAAAAAGGTGAATTCACCAGCTTGAGCACCCGAGCACCCAGGACCTGGTCCGACGAGATGAGCTTGCCAACGTCCTTTGGGGAGACATCCGGACTCTCCACCATCAGCATGAGCTTTTCCACAACCTTAGGCAGTGTAGGCAGGCTCTGGATCTTCCGGGCGAGTACCTTCAGGTGCTGGACCTTGGTGCTCATGGTCGGCCTCCTTCCGTAGCGCACTCAGCTTCCTTTTCGGCCTCCAGGGACAAGATGGCGCTCTCAATGGCTGATTGGATCTTCTGCATGAGGGGGTCGTCCTGAACCCGGGAGAACCTTATCTTCAGCTCTTCGATCTTCTGCTCCTTGGTCTTGGTTTCACACCCGAGATCCACAGGATGCCCTTTCAGGGTGACATGTGAGACATTCATCCGCTTGAGCCGTTCGATGATGGTGTCGCTCAGCTCGGTACCCTCGGCACACAGCGCCATGCCAGCTTCGTTGGTAATAGGCCTGGCCAGCACCATACCGGGTTTCACCAGTTCTATGGGAACCTTCTGCATAAGCGCCTCCTTAAAGTACTTACCTAACCCGCGCACCAACCTTGGGTGCCTGATCAAAGGTTACAAGCGTCAAAGACCCGCCTACCCCGTCGGTAGCGAGCAACATGCCTTCGCTTGCAAGTCCCATGAGTTTTGCAGGTTTCAGGTTTGTCACTATCGCAATATACTTGCCTGCAAGTTCTTCGGGCTTATATGCCTTCCCGATACCGGCAACGATCTGGATGGTCCTTCCCACATCCACCTGCAAGATAACCAGCTTATCAGACTTCTCCACTGCCTGAGCCTCCATGATCCTGCCGGCCTTGATCTTGATACGGCCGAATTCGCTGATATCGACGAGGTTCTCCGGTGCATGGTCCGCTTTCTTGCCGGCCTTGATCTTTGGTTCCTCTTTCTGCTCACCCATTTTTTCCACCCTGGGGAACAGGGCCTGGACCTGGCCGATCTCCACCCCCGGTATAAGCTGCCCGAATGTGCTCAGGCCGGCAAGAGAAACATCACCGTTTGTCCCGATGAGCTCAAGGATTTTCCTTGAGATCCCGGGCATCACCGGGAAGACAAGCACCGAGACAAACCTTATGGATTCCATGACATGGTACATGACCGTAGCTAGCCGCTGCATGTTATTCTTGGCCAGCTCCCAGGGCGCGGTGCGGTCGATGTACTTATTCAGGGCCGAGACCAGAGACCACACGGACATGAGTGCCGTGTGGAGCTCCAAGGATACCATCTTTACCATGTAGTCGTCCCTGACCTTCGCAGCAAGCTCACTGAGCTCTCTGTCCATATCCTGGACGGCTCCACCTGCATCCGGAAGGATGCCGCCAAAGTACTTGGACACCATCATCGTACTCCTGCTCACCAGGTTGCCAAGGTCATTGGCCAGGTCCGCGTTGTAGCGCTCGATAAGGGCCTCTTCCGAGAAGTTGGAGTCGAGCCCGAAGACCATGTCGCGGACCAAAAAGTAACGGAAGGCATCAACCCCGTATTTGTTCTTCATCTCGAGCGGGTCCACCACATTGCCCAGGCTCTTGGACATCTTGGTGGCATCAACATTCCAGAAGCCGTGCACGTTGAGGTGCTTGTAGGGCTCGACCCCCATGGCCCTCAACATAGTAGGCCAGTACACGGCATGGGGTTTGAGGATGTCTTTACCAACGAGATGCTGGGTTTCCTTCCAGAAGTCCTTGAATTGTTCACCATCAGGGTAGCCGATGCCGGTGAGGTAGTTGATGAGCGCATCGAACCATACATAACAGACAAAATTGGTGTCAAAGGGCAATTCGATCCCCCAGGAGAGCCTCTTCTTGGGCCTGGATATGCACAGGTCATCAATCGGCTCGCGGAGCATGCCGAGCACTTCATTCTTATAGCGATCGGGTCTGATGAAGTCTGGGTTGGTCTTGATGTACTCGATGAGCCAGGGCCGGTACTTCTCCATCTTGAAGAAGTAGTTCTGCTCCTGGACAAACGTTAAAGGCGTTAGGTGGATGGGGCATTTGCCGTCCACCATCTCGGTCTCGGTCATGAAGCGCTCGCAGCCTGTACAGTAGTGGCCGCCGTATTCCCCGAAGTAGATGTCTCCTTTGTCGTATACATCCTGAAGGATCCGTTGAACGGTCTTCACGTGATCAGGCTCTGTGGTGCGGATAAACCGGTTGTTCTCCACCTGGATCTGGGGCCAGAGGTCGCGAAAGCGCTGGCTGTTCTCATCCGCGAGGGCTTTCGGCGTGGTGCCGAGTTCCTTGGCGGTCTCCATGATCTTGTCGCCATGCTCGTCCGTGCCGGTGAGAAAGAAGACATCTTCCCCGAGGAGCTTGTGAAAGCGGGCCAGGACATCGGCAATGACCGTCGTGTAGACATGGCCGAGGTGAGGCTTCGCATTCACATAATAGATGGGAGTGGTAACATAGAAATACTGCTTCATGGGGCCTTGCTCCTTTTTTTCCGTGCGTTGCGATTGCGTGACCTCTTTCTCTTCGGTTTGGGCTTGATGGCGATCATGGGCTTCATGGGGAGCTCTTCTGCCACCTGTTCTTCTTCCATGAGGACTTCCCTCTCCTTATCATGGGTCGGGGATTTCTGGTCGCCGAGTTGCTGGAATTCTTCCTCGGTGAGGATATCCGAGACATTGGCCTTGACGAAACGCCTGTCCGTAAGTTTTGCCACAAAGGTCTGGTTGATGACATTGATGCTCACCACGGTAGCTTCACCCTCATCGAGATAGACCTTTTTGCCCGGCTTGGGGAGATTCTCGATAAGGTTTGCATAGGACTCCTTTTCATAGGCCAGGCAGCATTTGAGCTTACCGCACAGCCCCGAGATTTTGGTAGGGTTAAGGGTCATGTTCTGGTTCTTCGCCATCTTCACGGATATTCGCTGGAAGTTCGTCAGGAAGGTGGCGCAGCAGAGCTCCCTGCCGCAGCTCCCGATTCCGCCGAGCATAGCGGACTCCTGTCTGGTTCCTACCTGCCTCAGCTCGATCCTGGTGTGGTAACGCTCCACCAGGTCTTTTAGCAGTTCCCTGAAATCCACCCTTCCCTCTGCTACGAAGTAGAAGGTGATCTTGTTCTCATCAAAGAGCTGCTCTACCCAGATGAGCTTCATGGGCAACCCCCGGGCCCTGATGCGCTCAAGACAGAATGCATAGCATTCTTTTTCCTTGGCATGAATCCGCTCGAGCTTTTCTGTATCCTCCCCCGTCATCTTGCGGATGACCGGTTTGATCTCTTCCAGCCCGGAGGCCTCATCCTCTCGTGTGTACCCGATGACCCGTGCCGCACAGAGCCCCGCCTCAGTGTTCACGATGACCATCTCCCCCTGATTGAGCTCAAGGTCCAGAGCATCGAAGATGTATGGGGTCGGTATACTATCGAATCTCACACACACGAGTCGTCTTGGTTTTTCTCTATTTTCCATCAATACCATGTTAGCAACCATGCACCATATATTTCAAGTGCATCTTTGAGTAGAAGTTGATCATTGAGGATATTTATGTGATAAGTGGACTAGTCATCGCGTCCTTTACGGAGGGAGTATGACACTTTGGGAGTTTTTTATAAAAGGCGGCCCCTTGATGTTGCCATTGTTCGCATGCTCCATCATTGCTTTTGCCATCATTATCGAGCGGCTGTTCGCCCTACGACTCGGCCAGATCATCCCTAAGGAACTCATCGAAGAGGTGGAGAGGCTCATCCGTATGGGGAGGCTTGGTGATATTGAGCAGCTCCTGAAAAGGAGTTCCTCCCCCATGTGCCCCATCATCATGACCGCCGTCAAGAACGCCGGCCTCCGCCGCGAGGTCATCAAGGAATACATGGAGGAGGCGGGTGCGGCGGAAGGATATACCATGGAGCGGTATACCGACATTTTAGGCATCATTGCAGCGATCGCTCCTCTGGTCGGATTTTTGGGTACCGTCGCGGGCATGCTCACCTCGTTTAAGGCAATGAGCACAACCCCCGAGCACTCCATCCGGCTCTTCGCCTCCGGCATCTCAGAGCCCCTCATTACAACGGTTATGGGTCTAGCAATCGCAATACCGGTATACATATTTTATCGGCTTCTCATTGCACGCAGCGACTACCTCCTCATGGAGATGGAAATGACCTCTGCAAGAATCCTCGAATGCCTGAAGGGTGAAACATATGAGGTTCAGACGGAATAAAAGCCGAAGGAGTATTGCATTTATCGACACCACACCTGTCGTGAATGTTGTATTTCTGCTCCTGATTTTTTTCCTGCTCTCGATAGGCGTGCCGTACGGACTGAAATCGGGGTCTATGGCAGGGGCTAGCAGAACTCCCGCTACCGGTCCGATGATCATCATTGTCATGCCTGATAAAGTTCTTATTGATGGCAAACCAGTGAGCGAACAGGTTCTGCCGGGGCTTCCACATGACAGGGATATCCTTATCCTTGCATCTCGGGATATCCCTTATTTCAAAGTAAGTAGTGTCCTGGATGTCCTGAGGACATCCGGACACACACGGCTTTCACTCTCAACAAGACCCGTGAAGGACTGAGGGTTCGCTTTTTTTTCTATCTTGTATCAAAAGGTTTGACTTAGTAGTATTATCTCATTAACATTATTGAAAATGAAGCGAATCCTCATCATAGAAGACGACAAGAACATACAGGAGCTTCTCCGCCAAGAGCTCAACGATGAAGGTTACGCCATCACTATTGCCTCGAACGGGAAAGAGGCCTTGTCTGTTTTGAAAGGCAAAGATAATAAGAAGCAGGATCTTATTATCCTTGACCTGAGGATGCCGGCCATGGATGGTTTTGAGACCATGGGGCACATCCTGAAGCTTAAAGATGAGACCCCGGTGATCATCCACACGGCATACCCCAGCTACAAGGATGATGCACTGGCCATTGCGGCTGACGCGTTTGTCGTGAAGTCACATGATTTAACCAAGTTAAAGAATACAATCTTTGAATTGATTGGGAAATAATGCCTTTTGTAAATCCCCACGACATTGAAGTGGTTATACTCGCGGGCGGAAAGGGCGAACGGCTCTATCCTCTGACCAAAGACCGCGCCAAGCCCGCGGTGCCCTTCGCCGGGATGTACCGCATCATTGACTTTACCCTGTCCAACTGTGTGAATTCAGACCTCAAGAAGATTTATGTACTCTCACAATACAAGTCCCACTCTTTAAACCGCCATATCCAGCAGGGATGGCTCTCGTTCTTCTCATATCCCATGGGTGAGTTTATCTATGACATCCCGGCACAGCAGCGGATCGGGAACAGTTGGTACGAGGGCACGGCCGATGCGGTTTTCCAGAACATCTATTCCCTCCAGCAGGACATGCCCGGTTATACCCTGATTCTCTCGGGCGACCACATCTACCAGATGAACTATATGGAGATGATGCAGTTCCATGTGCGGAGAAAGGCGGATGTGACCATAGGGGTTGTCCCGATGCCCGTTGAAACTGCCTTCCAGTTCGGTGTGATCAAAGCGGATAAGGGCATGAACGTAGTGGGTTTCCAGGAAAAACCCAAAAAGTCTCCCTTCACCATGCCGGGCGATGCAAGCAAGGTCATGGTCTCCATGGGGATCTATGTGTTCGACACCAAGACACTCATCCGCAAGCTGGTGGAGGATGCAAAGCTGAAGTCGAGCTCACATGACTTCGGCAAGGACATCATCCCTCGCATGGTTAAGCACAACAAGGTCGTGGTATATCAATTTAAGGGCATCATGGGGAATGGCTACTGGCGCGACATCGGCACGCTCGATGCCTACTACGAGGCCAACATGGACCTGGTATCCGTCACCCCCCAATGTAACCTTTATCATCCCAACTGGCCGGTGCATACGGTCTATAGTCCCTTTCCGCCGGCAAAGATGGTCTTCTCCGGAGGTAAGGACGGCAAGCGCATCGGAATGGTGCTGGATTCCATCATCTGTGACGGGGCCATTGTCTCGGGCGGGAAGGTCGAGCGGTCCATCATCTCGCCCAATGTCAGGGTTCACAGTTATTCCGAGATTGAGGATTCCATGCTCATGGAAGGGGTTGAGATCGGGAGGAATTGCAAGATCAGGCGTACCATTATAGACAAATACGTCAAGATACCGCCCCGAACAATAATCGGTTATGATCCGGAGGACGACAAGAAAAGGTTCGATGTCTCTCCTGGCGGGATTGTTGTTGTTTCCAAGAACACCATGTTCGATTGATCAGGCTCATGAAACGTATCGCCCTGGTGAGCCTCGGCTGCCCCAAGAATCTTGTGGACTCGGAATATATATGCCAGCGGTTCATAAAGGCAGATTATAACCTTGTCCAAAACCTTGAAGACGCCGATCTGGTCGTCGTGAACACCTGTTCTTTCCTCACTTCTGCAGTGGAGGAATCCGTCAATACCCTGCTGGACCTTGTCAAAAGCGGCAAGGAGGTGCTTTGCACCGGCTGCCTGGTAAGCAGGTACGGCCATGAGATTGTAAAGGAACTTCCTGAGATTCGCCTGTTTGCAGGGCCCGGTAGTTATGAAGGGATCGTGGATGCATATGAGTCCGGCAGGAAATACCTCGAACCGTCCTTTGACTCCGTTGTGAAGAGATCATTCTTCTCCGGTACAGCAAGTGCTTATGTAAAGGTGAGCGAGGGGTGCGACAACCGCTGCAACTACTGTCTTATCCCATCGATCAGGGGGAGGCTTGTAAGCAAGTCAGTGGAAGAGGTGGTCGCCGAATGCCTGGACCTTGCCGGCAGTGGGGCAAAGGAGATCATCCTGGTGGCCCAGGACCTGGGCGGTTATGGAAAGGACCTGGCCTTGAAGGACGGCCTCAATAGGCTTGTCGAGAAGATATCCGCCATCGATGCCGTCGAGTGGATCCGCCTCATGTACATCCATCCGGCGTCGCTCACCAAGGCCCTGATGAGACAGATCGACAGCAACCCCAAGGTGTGCCCGTATATAGACCTGCCCATCCAGCATGTCTCAGATACGGTTCTTAAGGCCATGGGGAGGCGGGGCGGCGCAAAGGCTGTCCGTAAGGCCTTTAATCTCATTCAAAAGACCCGTAAGGATATCTGGGTCAGGACAAGCCTCATGGTGGGCCATCCGGGCGAAGACGATGAGGCCTTCAGCGAGCTTGGAACACTTTGTTGCACAAGGGAACATTCACCACCTCGGTGTCTTTGCCTATTCGCCGGAACCCGGCACGAAAAGCTCCTGCCTTCATGACAGGGCTGAAAGCAGTGTCGCCCTGATGAGGAAGCGCAGGCTCATGGCCCTCCAACAGCGCCTCTCGAAAAAAAGACTTCACAAGCTCAGAGGGAACAGGATAAAAGTACTCATAGAGGGATACCACCCTGAAACCGAGCTCCTCCTGAGAGGCAGGGCACCGTTCCAGGCCCCGGAGGTGGACGGCATGGTGATCATCAACGAGGGCGGGGCTGATGCCGGGACCATCGTGGAGGTGGAGATTACCGGTTCTTGGGAATATGATCTGATCGGAAGGGTCGTATGAACGCATCCCGAATCATAGAGCTTGGAAAAGAGGCCGTGCGTATTGAGATCGAAGGTCTCGATGAGCTTGCTTCTCAGATAGGCGAGGGATTTGCACTGGCAGTGAAGATCATCGCTGACCTCAAGGGCAAGGTAGTGCTCACCGGGGTCGGGAAGTCGGGCATCATAGCCAAGAAGATCGCCTCCACCATGATGAGCATCGGTACGCCCGCCATCTTCATGCACCCCGTGGACGGGCTGCACGGCGATCTCGGCTCCATCGTAGCCGAAGATGCCGCCATCATTATCACCAACAGCGGCAATACAACAGAGGTTATCAATCTCATCCCTTCATTAAAAAAACTCTGTATCCCTATCATCACCATCACCTCTGATACGGACTCTATGGCAGCAAGGGCATCCGACGTGGTATTGAAATGCAGCGTGAGCCGCGAGGCCTGCAACCTTGGGCTCGCACCCACCGCCTCAACCACTGCCCAACTCGCACTGGGTGATGCCATTGCCGTAGTAGTCTCCCGGATCAAGGGCTTTGATAAGGATTCCTTTAATATCCTCCACCCTGCAGGCGAGCTTGGGAAACAACTCATGGTGGGCATCTCCCAGATGATGATCACCGATGAACGTATCCCTGTGGTTAGCCTCGATACGCCTCTGCCTGATGTTGTAATAGAGATGACACAGAAAAAACTGGGGTTCACCCTTGTAAAAAAGGGGGCTGCCGTGGAGGGAATGATTACGGACGGCGACCTGAGGAGGGTGCTCCTGAGGCATGGGGATAAACTTGCAGGGCTTAAGGCAAAAGACATCATGTCACCGAAACCCAAGTCCATCAGCAGCAACAAGCTGGCCATCGATGCGTTGGATATCATGGAGAAATTCCAGATCACTTCTCTCGTAGTAACCGACGAGTCCGACACAATGACCGGCGTCATTCATCTGCATGATCTCCTGGGAAGAGGTAAGCTGGGACTGCGCTGATGTTCATTCATACACAAGGAGGACTTGTCTATGGAAAAATCATGGCAGGATGTACTGGACAAATTCCATTACGGCATATACCTCATTACTATAGCGGCAGACGGTCTTTATAACGGGATGATTGCCTCATGGGTGTCGCAATGCTCACACGACCCGCCGCTCATTACACTCGCTATCAGAAAGAACAGGCTTTCGCAGGGCCAGATTATGCAAACGGGCAAATTTACCCTCAATGTCCTGCCCAAGGATGCACTGCCTTTCCTCAATAAGTTCAAGGTCCTGGACTGGAAACACAAGTTCGATGGCATTGATTATGAACTCTCACCCGGCGGCAATCCTGTCCTCAAAGGTGCCCCGGGTTACCTTGACTGTATAATTGAGCGGGCCGTCGATACGGGAGACCACATGTTGTTCATAGGACGTATAACCGGGGGTGCGTTGAAGAAGGAGGCGGAGGCCCTCTCAACGATCCAGTATCCTGGAAGGTATAGAGGGGATAAATAAGATAAAAATGATTAGTGAATAGTTAATAGCTCTTAGGGTGGGTGGTGCTTGAGCGTAACCCGCCTGTAAGCCGCGATCGGATAAAAAAAGGGAGGGCATATCTTGCATGCCCTCCCTTGGTGTTTCGAGTAGTAGCCGGCTTAGACGGCGAATGCCTCGTCCGGGATCCTCACGCAGCTGATCTCGTCCTTGGTGAGTGTCTCACACTTGGCTGGGACCAGCGCCGTGATCCTGTTGATGTAGAACTTGGCGCCCTCGATCTTGCCCGTGTAGAACATCTTTTCCTTGTCGATGGGATTGGCTGCAAGTTTCTCGGTGGCGACGTTTGCCATCCAGATGTGGAACCAGCCGCAGATGGCCTCAGCAAGACAGTTGAGGAAATCACACGCTGCAATGAGCGGGATGAACGGGTTTGACCTGATAAGCTGGCTGAACTGCATGGCGGTTCCGGCACATGCATTCAACGCCTTTTCCACGATCTCGGCCTCGGCCTTGAGGTTGTCGTTAGCCTTGGCCTTGGCAACCTGAGCGGCTGTTTCGCCGAGCATGTTCATGAAGTACAGGCCTTTCTTCATACCAAGCTTTCTGCCCAAGAGGTCGAGTGCCTGGATGCCGTTGGTGCCTTCGTAGATGCCGTTGATCCTGTTGTCCCTCATCATCTGCTCGACCGGGTACTCACGACAGAAGCCGTAGCCGCCGTAGGTCTGGACCGCCAGGGAGGTGATCACATCGCCCATATCGGTGCAGTAGGCCTTCACAATGGGGGTGTACATCTCGATCATGCCCTGCCACTTGGCCTTCTCTTCATCCGTAGTGGCAACCTTCAGCCTGTCCATGGCATAGTAGCAGTACAGGGCCAGGATCTTAAGGGCCTCGGTGATGGACTTCATCTTTAAGAGCATCCTGCGGATGTCCGGGTGCTGGATGATAGGGCACTGCTTTGCATTCGGGTCTTTCATCTGCATGATGTTCACACCCTGCATACGCTCTTTCGCATAGGCAAGGGCATGGAGGTATGCGGTGGTCGACAGGGCGACACCCATGGTGCCCACACCCTGGCGTTCTTCGTTCATCATCTGGAACATGATCGGCATGCCCTGGCGCTCCTCGCCCATGAGGTAGCCGATGCACTTGCCGTTTTCGCCGAAGTTGAGCGTAGCGGTGGCATTGCCGTGAATACCCATCTTGCTCTCGATGCCGCCGCAGTTCATGTCATTGGGCGCGCCCAATGAACCGTCCGGATTGATCATGACCTTGGGTACTACAAATATGGAGATGCCCTTGGTACCGGCCGGATCGCCCTCGATCCTTGCGAGTACCGGGTGAATGATGTTCGGGGTCAGATCATGGTCGCCTGCAGATATGAAGCACTTGGTCCCCGTGATGGAGAACGTTCCATCGGGATTCCTCTTCGCCGTTGACTTTAGCGCTCCCACGTCGGAGCCTGCACCCGGTTCGGTGAGGCACATAGTACCGGCCCACTCGCCGCTGAACATCTTCTCAAGGATGATATTTCTCAACGGATGCTGGAAGTGATCCTCAATGAGTCTGGCTGCGCCATGGGTAAGACCCGGATACATGAGAAATGCCTGGTTGCCTGCAAGGAACATCTGTGCACATGCAGCGCCGATCATGGCTGGGAAACCCTGGCCGCCCACCTCGGGGTTGTCGGAAACGCTCATCCAACCGCCCTCGCAGTAGAGCTTGTATACCTTATGGTATGATTCGGGGGCATACACCTTGCCATCCTTGAATAATGCCTCAACAGGCTTTCTCTGGACCTCGTCCGGATACGTGGGTGCGATATCATTCTCTGTGAATTTTGCCGCCTGTTCGAGAACCATGTTCACCATGTCGGCATCGTGGTCTGCAAAAGGACCTTTGCCGAGGATCTCATCGCCAATGCGGAATACTTCGTGCAATATGAACTTGAGATCCCTCTCGTCTACCCATTGACTTGCCATATTACCCTCCTTACAAGATTATCTTTGATTGTTTTATCTTCCTGTCCTGAATGAGCATTCATTCTTATATCCTTTCTATAAATTCATGTCAACATATCTTCTTTTTGGGTAGCGAATAAGTTTGAATAAATAAATAGTTGTCCTAGATAATCGTTTATGTCATAATTTCCATGCGGAATTGGTTGAATTGGAATAACAGGAGGACGAGAGAATGAATACATTAAGCGGAACATTCACCACCCAGGACGGAACCACCCTGTACTGGAAGGCCTGGCTTCCCGATGGAACCCCCAAGGCAGTAATACATCTTATCCATGGCTATGCCGAGCATATCGACCGCTACGGCAATGTAGTGAATGAGCTGGTTCCAGCAGGCTATGCCGTTTTCGGCAACGATCATCGCGGCCATGGCAGGAGCCAGGGTCGCCGTGGCCACGTAAAGAGCTTCCAGGATTTCATCGATGACGAAAGACAGTTCTATACCCAGGTGATCCGGAAAGAGCTCCCCGACACCCCGTACTTTGTGCTGGGTCATTCCATGGGAAGCCTCATTGCCATGAACTATGTGGAGCAGAACCCAGACGAACTAAAGGGGCTTGTGTTGTCAGGTACAGGATCACAACCGGGTACGGATATCCCAAAAATCCTCATAACCTTAACGAAGATTCTCTCAAAGATCCTACCGGCCATTCACGTGAAGTCGCCTCTACCTCCGGAGTTCATATCCAGGGACCCGGATGTAGTGAAGGCGTATGTGGATGATCCCCTGGTCTATAATGTCATAACCCCGAGGCTCGCACACGAGATGAACAGGTATGTGGTTCTGGGGGCGGAAAAAGCCTTCATGATCAAAACCCCGGTGCTCATCCAGCTTGGTTCGCAGGACACGGCATTCTCCGGCCAGAAGGAGCTCTATGAGAAGATCGGCGCCAAAGACAAGAGCTTCAAACTCTATGACGGCCTCAAACACGAGGTGTATAACGAGCTGCCCAACGATAGGGCCAAGGTGCTCTCCGATCTGCATACATGGCTTGACAAACACGTATAAACAATAGTGCCGCCGGTTAGATCTACCGGCGGCACCTTTCATTATCCTTATCCTTCTTTTCTTCAATGGAGGGTCTGGTGTATCTGGCAAACCCCAACGATTAATATCTGTAGTGCTCCGGCTTGAACGGCCCGCCGACACTCACTCCGATATAATCCGCCTGCTCCTTGGTGAGCCTGGTGAGCTTCACCCCAAGCTTGCCGAGGTGCAGCCTGGCTACTTCCTCGTCGAGGATCTTCGGCAGCGTCTTCACGCTGATCTCTCTTAAGTTCGCCCACAGGTCCATCTGGGCGAGCACCTGGTTGGTGAACGAGTTGGACATGACGAACGAAGGATGACCTGTTGCGCAACCAAGGTTCACAAGCCTTCCTTCTGCAAGCAGATAGATGCAGTGGCCGTCGGGGAAGGTGTACTTGTCAACCTGGGGCTTGATGTTAAGCCTCTTGATGCCCGGGAATTTCTCAAGCTTATCCACCTCTATCTCATCGTCGAAATGACCGATATTGCATACGATTGCTTGGTCAAGCATCTTTTGCATATGCTCTATCCGGATGATCTTGCAGTTCCCCGTCGCGGTAACAAAGATGTTGGCCTCACGGAGAGCATCTTCGACGGTTACGACTTCAAATCCCTCCATAGCGGCCTGCAGAGCGCAAATGGGGTCGATCTCGGTGACCAGCACCCGCGCGCCGAATCCGTGCATGGACTGGGCGCATCCCTTACCTACATCCCCATACCCGCATACGCACACCACCTTGCCCGCCACCATGACGTCGGTGGCGCGCTTGATGCCGTCGGCCAGCGATTCACGGCATCCGTAGAGGTTGTCGAACTTGCTCTTGGTAACGGAGTCATTCACATTGATGGCAGGGAAGAGGAGTGTGCCGTTTTCCAGCATCTGATAGAGCCGGTGCACCCCGGTGGTGGTCTCCTCGGATACGCCCTTGATCTCGTTGACCACCCGGTGCCAGAAGCTCGGGTCATCCTTGAGTCTGCGTTTGAGCACCATATTGATGATGGCGAGCTCTTTGTTATCCGTCTTCGCATCCAGGGTGGACGGGTTTTCCTCTGCACGGTAGCCCCTGTGCACCATGAGTGTGGCATCTCCGCCGTCATCGACAATCAGGTTGGGCCCCTTGCCGCCCGGGAAGGTGAGGGCTTCGAGCGTGCATGCCCAGTAATCTTCAAGGCTCTCACCCTTCCATGCATATACCGGTATCCCGCTTGCGGCTATGGCTGCTGCGGCATGGTCCTGGGTGGAGAATATATTGCATGAAGCCCACCTGACATCCGCGCCCAGGGCCT
Source organism: uncultured delta proteobacterium (assembly GCA_963847605.1). Classification (GTDB taxonomy): domain Bacteria; phylum Desulfobacterota; class Desulfomonilia; order UBA1062; family UBA1062; genus MWEI01. The sequence goes on from CAWKAM010000020.1 coordinate 44,355, forward strand.
TTAAGGTCTCGATGAGTACTGCAGTCTGGATGGTCATGTGCAGAGAGCCCGATATCCGTGCCCCCTTCAGCGGCTGCTTCGGGATATATTTTTCCCTTACCGCCATCAGGCCGGGCATTTCATGCTCGGATACGGTGATCTCCTTCCTGCCGAAGTCTGCCTGGGCAATATCCGCCACTTTATACTTGAGGCTGGAAAAATCAGGCAGCCCATTCGCGTCCAGCTTTTTCACCTTTTCAGCCATTATTTACCTGCCTTGTCTTTTAAAATAGCCACCTTATCGGTCTTTTCCCAGGTGAATTCCGGCTCGTTTCTGCCGAAGTGCCCATAGGCGGCGGTTTTCTTGTAGATGGGCCGCAGCAGATCGAGATGGTCAATGATGCCCTTGGGTTTCATCGGGAAGACATCCCTGACGAGCTTGCTCAGCTTATCATCCGAGATCTTGCCTGTGCCTGCAGTGTCAATCATAACGGAAACCGGCTCGGCCACACCGATGGCATAGGCGAGCTGCACCACACACCGTTTCGCAAGACCTGCTGCAACAATGTTCTTGGCTATATAGCGGGACATATATGCAGCGGAGCGATCGACCTTCGAGGGGTCTTTGCCGGAAAACGCACCGCCTCCGTGGCTGGCAAAACCGCCGTAGGTATCCACGATGATCTTGCGTCCTGTGAGCCCGGTGTCGGCATGCGGGCCGCCCAGGACAAACCGTCCCGTGGCATTGATATAATATTTCGTGTCCTTGTCCAGCAGAGAAGCAGGGATCTGTTTCTTGATGACCTCTTCCATGATTCCGTCGCGGACTGCCTCATAACTCGCATCTTCATCGTGCTGGGCAGCGATGACGACACTCTTAACCCTTGTGGGTTTTCCATTCTCATACTGCACCGTCACCTGGGATTTGCCGTCGGGCCTTAAGAATTCCAGGATCCCGTTTTTCCTGGTATCGGCAAGTCCTTTGGTAAGCAGATGGGCATAGTATATGGGGGCGGGCATGAGCATGTCCGTATCATCGCAAGCAAAACCGAACATCATACCCTGGTCTCCGGCGCCCTGCTCCTTGAAGAGGCCCTCGCCCTCCTGGACACCCTGATTGATGTCCGGGGACTGCTTGTCAAGGGTCACGAGCACGCCGCAGGTGTTCCAGCTGAAGCCCATGACGGCCTCCGTATAGCCGATCTCTTTAACAGTCTGGCGTGCAACACGCTGCACATCCAGATGATGGGTCGTGGTTATCTCGCCGGATACGATTATTAGTCCTGTGGTAACCAGGGTTTCGCATGCAACATGTGCATTTTTGTCATTGGCAATGATCTCATCTAAGATGGCATCGGAGATATTGTCCGCTACCTTGTCGGGATGCCCTTCCGTAACTGACTCGGATGAGAATAAGAAATTTCTGTCACCCATTCAATGATCCTCCTGTTTCATGAGTATTCTTGTATTTGTTTGAAGACCTGGTGCGATATGTTATCCGCAAAACTTTTAAGTTTAAGGCAAAATCCTTTGGGATCATGCTAGACCTTTCTCTTGAGTCCGAGGTATTCGGCAATCTCGGGGGCGCTTCCCTTAAGTGTCACCGGTGTATTTTTCAGTTCCTCTTTTGTGGAGATGCCGTATTCGGGGTCAAAGGCATCATCAAAATACAGCTGCTGGAACGAGGCGAACTTGAGCTGGTGGGAAGTGGAATCCACCACAAACCGGCCTGCAGCCGGGATCAGATTTTCATGCAGTGCCTTCTTGAGGCCTGCAACAGACTCCCCACCCTGGGTGCAGACCACGTGACCGTGCCTGTTGGCCGTCAACATGCCTTCCATGATCTCATTCTCGGTGACCGAGATGACATAAAACCTGTCGTTAAAATGCTTCTCAACGAGCTGAGAGACCTTGGGGAAAGACACCGGGTCCCCGATCATGGCGGCCTGGGCCACCGATGGGGTTACCTTCAAGGGGACAAACCGGCCGGTTGTCCGCCAGCGGGCTATAGGGTCTGCATGATTACTCTGAACGCCAAGGATTTGAGGGAGCTCGGAGATGACACCGAGTTCATGAAGATCTACAAAACCCTCCATGACTGCGGTGATGTTGCCTGCGTTCCCTATGGGGACAACTACGGTGAGGCCTGCCGTGTCCCATCCCAGCTGTTGGGCTATCTCATAGGCATAGGTCTTCTGCCCCAGAATCCGAACCGGATTCTTCGAGTTCAGAAGGAATACATGATAATCCCGAGCCAGCTCCTCCACCACACGCATGCAGTCGTCGAACACACCGGGCATCTCGATGACCTGAGCGCCGGAGCCGAGCGGTTGGGATAACTGTTGAGAGGTTACCTTGCCCTTGGGCAGGAGAACCACGGCCCTGACCTTGGATTTTGGGAGATAGCTCAAATAAAGAGCGGCAGCGGCTGAGGTATCGCCCGTGGAGGCGCAGATGCCGAGCACGCAGTCTAAGTTTTTAACCCTGATGATATGATTAAGAAAAGATATGGCCGATGCCATGCCCCGGTCCTTGAAGCTGGCGGAAGGATTCAACCCGTCGTTCTTTACGAAAAACGATGCACCCACCCACGTGCTTAATTCAGGGTTCGCCCTGACCATAGGCGTTTGACCTTCACCTAGGTAGATAATGTCTTGAAGCGGTATGATGGGCAAAATCAGCTCATGGAAACGGAAGATGCCCTGTATCTCAAGGACATTACTGTTCCTACGGGCATCGAAGATATTCTTCCAAGTTCCGGGCGGTGTGGCCTTCAGTTCGTCGAAGGCCGTGTTCTCAATCCTCAAAAGAGACTTGCAGGTAGGACATGTGTAGATGAATTCGTAGATATCATAGCGCTGTCCGCATCCGATGCATGCATAAACCAGGTTCCCTCTTTTCTTAGGCATGTATGGTTCGGACTTTTCCGGCATCACTTCCCCTTCAACCTATAAAGGCCACACACTCTATAATAGACTATTGACTTTTTCAATACTTTTTTGGCATCTTAACGGCTCATTTCTTCAGCCTGGGAGAACATATGGAAACCTTCACGAACATAGAACTTCCTACTGTAAAAAAGTTGGGAAGCGGTAAGGTCAGAGAGATATTTGATGCCGGCTCTGAGCATCTTCTTATTGTCACTACCGATCGCATCTCAGCCTTTGATGTGATCCTGCCCGATCCTATCCCTGCCAAAGGCTGTGTCTTAAACCTACTCTCCCTGTTTTGGTTTGAAAAAGGATCATCCATCATCAAGAATCATGTGGTAACTTCAGACGTGAACGCCTACACGGAGCCGTTTAAGGGAGACAGCCGCCTAGCCGGGAGGTCCATGCTGGTAAAAAAATCCAAGCCTCTGCCCGTGGAGTGTATCGTAAGAGGGTACATCTCGGGCTCGGGCTGGAAAGAATACCTTAAACTCGGCTCCGTCTCCGGGGTGAAGCTTCCTGCCGGACTAAGGGAATCAGACCGCCTTCCTCAACCTATATTTACTCCCTCCACCAAGGCACAGATCGGGCAGCACGACCTCAATATCGATATGAAGACCGCAGGGGAACTCGTGGGTCAGTCCGTCGTCGAAGAGGTAAAAACAATCTCGCTTTCAATCTACTCCATGGCAGCGGCCCATGCACTGGAAAAGGGTATCATCATTGCCGACACGAAATTCGAGTTCGGGCTTTCAGAGGGAGAGCTCATCTGGATCGACGAGGCCCTCACTCCCGATTCCTCCAGGTTCTGGCCGCTTGAAGATTACATGCCGGGAGGGCCGCAGAAGAGCTTTGACAAACAGTTTGTCCGCGACTACCTGGAAACTCTGGATTGGAACAAGACCGCACCGGGGCCCAATCTGCCGCAGGACATCATAAAAAAGACCTCTGAGAAATATATTGCCGCCTATGAGCTGCTTACGAGAAGAATATTCGCACAAGAACGGGCATAAAATCCGCCCTGCCGCTTTCTAAGAACTGTCTTTCGGTGCAGGGGCTTTATGAAAAACCACCGCTCAAGAAGGCGGTGGTTTTTTAGGAACGAGGATGACACTTTTCTCAAGTTGCGGGGTTCTTTCCGATCTTAAAAAGGAGATGCCGGGGGTACCGAACAACAGGTCTGCGCGGCTCTTTTTTTATAGTTCCTTCATTTAACCTTATGGTCGGTTAGCCCGCCTAGGGATCCGTTTTTTCGAATACCCCAGCTCTTCTCCCTACAAAATGTATCGGCAGCAATGTCGATTGCTTAAGCGCATTTCTTGAAAGAAAATTTCATGACGACAAGCTGTTCAATCAGGGGATCCCTCACCCGTCATCTCAGGTTTTTATGGCCCCCCTGTGCAGACAAGAGATTGTTCACCCAGCTCCGGGCAGAGCCTGATACCGCACCGAAAGATATCGGATACCCGGCAATCAGATCCACAAGATGCTTCAGCATGCGTGCCGTGGCACCCCAGACTACGCCCCCCTCGATCTCAAGGAAGTAAATGTTGATGCCCCTGCCCTGGAAATGAGTCCGTTCAGCCATCCAGGCCGAATCACTCAGCGCCTTTCTCAAGGGGACCAGCAGCAGGATCTCGGACTCGCTGTTGATCTTAAAGTCGTACGGATAAGGGATAGCACCCACCACCGGCGTGATGTGATATCCCACAATGGATATATGGTCATCCAGCAATCCCAGGACATCCACGTCATCCCGGCAGAGCCCGATCTCCTCGTGGGCCTCCCGCAGAGCCGTCTCCACCAGGCCCTTATCGCCGGACTCCACCCTTCCGCCCGGGAAACAGATCTCTCCCTTGTGGTGCTCCACGTCCATGGACCGCATGGTGACAACCACCTGGGGATCACCATCCCTCCAGCACAGGGGGAGCAGGACGGCAGATTCCCGGAGGTCCTCCCGAGGGATGATCCTCCTCTTGTGGGCAGCCAGCAGGTTACGGATATAATCCTTCAAGGCCTGCTCACTACCAAGAAGCTCATGGATTCTGGAACCTTGCATGGATGCTTTTATTACCACAAAGACCTTGCCATGAACAGGCTTGACCGCGTGAGGTCTTGCTGTATATTATACCACTCATGAGAAGCAAAGGGGCAATCAAGAACTACATCGTCCTCATCAGAGACCTGGTGAGTGATGTGGAACTCCTCCTGGATGACGACATTGAGCACGATTCTTCGCACAGGTGGAAGGAGCATGCAACGGTCATCCTGGGTAAGATCCTCGGCAAGGATCACACCTACGTCAAACAATTCGCTGGGATAGAGTTCTGCACCCCTTTCTTCGACGACTTTGATGAGTTTATGGAGGAGGATACCTTCCGGCTCGCCCTGGAGGATGCCAGATCATTCCTCATCTCTCTCATCGACGAGCTTGAGAGTGAACACAACTGTACTCCCGGCCTCATGGACATGGAGAGCCTGTTCGCCGAGATGAACCGGTATGTCCTTGCCCGAGTGGGAGACCCGGGTATGCGCAACAGCCTCCACAACCGGATCACAAGGCTGAGAAACGGCATGATGTCCGGCGAGATCTCAGGTGATGAGGTGCGCTACCACATGGAGCACATCGGCTGCCTTGATTCCGGACTCTACGAGCGCATAGTCCCGCTACTGACATGGTATTATATTCAGGGGGCAGGTTTTAAAGGGGCACACAACAACTAACCCATATCACACCTCCCTTATACTTTCATTATTCCTAAGGAAAGGAGTTTACATGCCGAAGATCACAAGGGCCCTTGTGAGCGTTACTGATAAAAAGGACATTACGGAATTCATCAAAGAGCTCGCTTCATTCGGGGTTGAGATCATCTCCACGGGAGGCACCGCCAAGACGCTTAAGGATAACGGCATCAAGGTGGTGGACATCTCCGAGTATACAGGCTTCCCCGAGATGATGGACGGCAGACTCAAGACCCTGCACCCCCTGGTCCACGGCGGGATGCTTGCCGTCCGTGACAATCCCGAGCACGTCGAGGCCATGAAAAAGCATGGCATCAAGCCCATCGATATGCTCGTAGTAAATCTCTACCGGTTTGAAGAGACCATTGCCAAGGGTGCATCTCTTAAAGATGCCATCGAGAATATCGACATCGGCGGGCCCGCCATGGTGAGGGCAGCATCCAAGAACTATAAATACGTGTCCGTGGTGACCGATACTGCCCAGTATCCTAAGATCATTACCGAGATGAAGCAGACCGGCGGCACGGTGAGTGAGAACACCAACTTCGAGCTTGCCCGGGACGCATTCTCTCTCACCGCGCGCTATGATGCCGCCATATCCAACTACCTCCAGGGCATCGATGTGGAGGAGGGGCAGTTCCCGCTCACGTATACGGTCCAGTACAAGCGCTCTCAGATCATGCGATATGGCGAGAACCCGCACCAGAAGGCTGCATTCTACAGCGAACCCAACATAGATCAGCCCGCAATATCAAGCGCCGAGAAGCTCTGGGGCAAAGAGCTCTCGTACAATAATATCATGGATTCCGATGCGGCCCTTGACCTCATCATGGAGTTCGACAAGCCCGCATGTGTGATCCTCAAGCATTCCAACCCCTGCGGGGCAGCCCAATCTACAAGCTCTCTGGCCGAGGCATACCGCAAGGCCCTGGCCGTTGATACTACGAGCGCCTTCGGCGGTATCGTGGGCCTGAACCGGGTCGTGGATGCAGAGACGGCCAAGGCTGTTGGCGAGATCTTCACCGAGGTGGTTGTGGCGCCCGATTACACCCCAGAGGCCCTGGCCATCCTCGAGGAGAAGAAGAATGTTCGCCTCCTGAAGGTTCCGGGAATTGCCCTGGGTATCACGGCGAAGAAGCAGATGCTCTCTTCACGCAGGGTCACCGGCGGCCTGCTCCTCCAGGAACGCGATCTGGGAGACATCGACCTTACAAAGGCCCAGGTGGTTACCAGGCGCAAGCCCACCAGTGAAGAAATGGAGGCGTTGAAGTTTGCCTGGAGGATCGTTAAATATGTCAAGTCCAACGCAGTCATTTATGCAACAAAGGACCAGCTCATCGGTGTGGGTGCAGGCCAGATGAGCAGGGTGGACTCCTCGAAACTGGCTATCATCAAGGCTGCCAATGCAGGGCTTTCCACCAAGGGTACGGTAGTGGCATCGGATGCCTTCTTCCCCTTCAGGGACGGTATCGACGAGGCCGCCAAGGCAGGTGCAACGGCCGTGGTGCAACCGGGCGGTTCGGTGCGGGACGCGGAGGTCATCCAGGCAGCCGATGAGCATGACATGGCCATGATCTTTACGGGCATGCGTCATTTCAGGCACTAGGATTCAATAATTCAAAAAAGATTGTTTCACCTAGTTACATGAACATCGGAGGGTTCTTATGAGGGTTTTGGTGGTAGGCTCAGGCGGCAGGGAGCACACCCTGTGCTGGAAGATCGCCCAGAGCAGCCTTGTGGACGAGGTGTTCTGCGCCCCAGGCAACGGCGGCATCGCCCAGGACGCGGTTTGCGTAGACATCGGGGCGGATGACATCGCAGGCCTGCTGAAGTTCGCAAAGAACAACCGTTTCGATCTCACTGTCGTGGGCCCCGAGGCGCCACTGACAGCAGGCATTGTGGATGCCTTCCAATCAGAGGGCCTTGCCGTCTTCGGGCCGGACAAGGCAGCCGCAGCACTCGAGGGCTCAAAGGCCTTTGCCAAGGATGTGATGAAGTCCTGCGGCATCCCCACTGCAGCCTATCGGGTATTCTCAGATGTGCATGCCGCAAGGACTTTTATTAAAGAGGCCCCCTACAACGTGGTGGTCAAGGCAGACGGCCTTGCTGCGGGCAAGGGGGTGCTTATCACCTCGTCCAAGGAAGAGGCCTATGCAGCCATCGAAGAGGTCATGGTAAAGAAGGCCTTCGGCGCGGCAGGAGACCGGGCTTTAGTAGAGGAGCTCCTCAATGGCGAGGAGGCCTCGTTCATTGCCATCTGCGACGGCGAGAACGTCCTGCCGCTGGCCTCGTCCCAGGACCACAAGCGGGTCTTTGACAACGATGAAGGGCCCAACACAGGCGGCATGGGCGCATACTCGCCCGCTCCCGTGGTGGATGATTCAGTCACGGATGCGGTGATGGAAAAGATCCTGAACCCTCTCGCCAGGGGTCTGAAGAAACAGGGTATCACGTATCGGGGTGTCATTTATGCTGGGCTCATGCTCACCAAGACCGGCCCGTCCGTGCTCGAGTTCAATGTGCGCTTAGGGGACCCGGAGACACAGCCCTTACTCATGCGGTGCAAGAGCGACATTGTGCCGGTGCTCCTGGAAGTTGCGAACGGCGGGGGCATAAGAGACTATACTCTCGATTGGGAAGAAGGCCCCAGTGTATGCGTGGTCATGGCCTCGGGCGGCTATCCGGGCTCCATCGAGAAGGGCAAGGTGATAAGCGGCATTGCTCAGGCAGACAATATCGCCGGTGTTAAGGTCTTTCATGCCGGCACAAGGCTCCAGAGAGATGCCTTTGTCACCTCAGGCGGCAGGGTGCTGGGTGTTACGGCAAAGGCCTCTGAGTTGAAGGCCGCCATCGACAAGGCATACCAGGCAGTATCCCTGATCTCCTTCGACAAGATGCACTTTCGCAAAGATATCGGGCATAAAGCCCTGCAGAGGTTGTCATGAAAGTAGCTGTTCTCATGGGAAGCAAGTCGGATCTTTCGATCATGGAGGAGGCATCGGTCGTACTCAAGCAGTTCCGCATCGATTGCGAGATGCGCATCATGTCTGCGCACCGTACGCCTGATGAGGTCCTGGCCTTCAGCAGAGATGCAAAGGCGAACGGGTTCTCGGTGATCATAGCAGGTGCGGGCATGGCTGCGCATTTGGCTGGAGTCATTGCAGCGCATACAACCCTTCCTGTCATCGGTGTACCCATTGCCTCCTCTTCGCTGAACGGTATGGATGCCCTGCTCGCCATGGTACAGATGCCTCCGGGTGTGCCGGTTGCTACGGTGAGTGTCGGTAAGGCAGGTGCGAAGAACGCGGCACTGCTTGCCGTGGAGATCCTTGCGCTAAACAATGAAGGGCTCCAGAAAAGACTGGCCCAGTACCGCTCCGATATGAGAAAGACCGTCCTGGAAGAGGACGACAGTATCAAGAACTCTTAAGCCATGATCGTCACGAAAGATGCTTCTGCCATCGCCTCCCTACTCACCGGTCAGCCGGGCTCACTGGTCGCTTACCCCACCGAAACCTTTTACGGGCTTGGTGCACGGATCGCCGATCATAGTGCGTTGGACAGGCTGCTGCGCGTTAAAGGGAGGGATGCGGCAAAAGGCATGATCGTGCTTGTATCCGACCTGAGGATGGCATGCAGCATCGCGCGGATCAGCGACCCCTGGAAATCGATACTGGAGAAATTGTGGCCCGGACCTATCAGTGTCGTGCTTTACGCACTCGATGATGTGGACCCGCTCATAGTCTCCCAGGGGAAAATAGCCCTCAGGATCTCCCCCTTGAGCCTGGCTACATCGCTTGTGGAGCTGGCCGGCCCCATTACTTCCACCTCTGCAAACAGATCCGGCGAGCCGCCTGCACGGACAGCAGAAGAAGTGGCGAAACAAGGGTTGGATACCGACGCCATCCTGGACGGGGGCCAGACACCAGGAGGAAAACCCTCTACCCTCATCGACCTCACGGTCTGGCCGCCTTTATGCCTGAGGGAAGGGGCGGTACCCTTTCAGGAGATATTTGGCCTTATTTCCAAGGCTCTATCTTAGGTTTTACCGGCCGGAAAAGCTCGGCTTACGTCTCTCCAGCATGGCATTGATCCCTTCGCGGGCATCATGTGTCCTGCCTGCCTCCATGATCCCGAGCCTTTCCTGCTCGAGCTGGTTTTCCAGGAGGGAGAGCATGGCACGGTTCAGGTTCTCCTTGGCAATGGCAAAGGCCGCAAGGGGTCCCTTCACGATGCGCTGAACCTTCTCCATGGTCTTTTTCTCCAGGTCGGCATCATCTATTACCTCACCCACCAGGCCGATCTCATACGCCTTCTTGGCATCAATCATGGGGTCTGTGAAGATGAGCTCGGATGCCCTGCCGAACCCGATGAGGAGCGGCACGTTCAGGCCCCAGGCCCCGTCGGGCGTCAGGCCCACCGAGGTATAGGCCTGGCGGAAAACGGCCGATGCGGCGCAGATCCTCAGGTCGCAGGCTGCCGCAATGGACAGGCCCGCACCCATACATACCCCGTTTATCATGGCGATCACCGGCTTATCCATCCGTCTGATACCCGAGATGAGGGGGTTGAAGAGCTTGGTCATCTGCCTTGTGGTATCGCCGATGTCCTCCGACTCCCTGAAGGCCGCAACATCACCACCTGCACAGAAGGCTTTACCCGAGCCGGTGATTATAACCGCCTTGGTTGTGTCATCGTCCCAGCACACCTCCAGGGCCTTCAGGAGATCTGCCGTGAGTTCGAAGTTCAGCGTGTTCATCTCCTTGGGCCGGTTCATTCGGATAATGGCAAGGTCATCCGATTGCTCAAGAATGATGGTCTTAACGTCCATAGAGCCTCCTTGTTATCATTATGCAAACCGGACACTCGGTAACTCATGCCCTGAATCACCATATCTTTATACACCCCTTTGGATGCAAAACAAGCCTGCATCACCTTTCGAAGGGAATTATTTGATCACATTGTTAAGCATACCAAGACGATGCTGAGTCCTGTCGGATAAGACTAATCCTGCTACACAGGAAACCACTTCGAGATACAATGGTACACCTATTTTAATAATATAATGAAATTATTGTGGAATTAATCTTTCGAAAAGTTGGTATAGGAATTGTAAGTACACACCCTATGTCGTGAACCTTTATTTTCTATGAGGAGCTCATATATGTACAGGAAGAAGAACCGCAATGAGGTTTCAAAAACAAAGGAATTCACCGCTATCGACTCATTGTACGATCTCATCGAGATCATGGGTGACCATCTCGTTCGAGTTTATGAGCACAGGGAGAAATCAAGAGAACAAAGAGGTGGCTATAAACAACCCTGCCAAGACCGCCTGATCGTCGAAGCGATAGCCGAATTCCTTATGACAGGCAAGTTCCAGCTCAGATGCCCGATCAACGAGTGGAAAAACGTCAGTGCGGGAAGGTTTGAGCGCTGAGGGAGACTTTATGAGCAGGGTTGTCTATCTTGTGGAAGAAGATTGAAATAGAATTTCTCTCTTACTCCCCGATGATCTTCACCAGCACCCGCTTTTTCCGCCTCCCATCGAACTCACCATAGAAGATCTGTTCCCAAGGTCCAAAATCGAGTTTACCCTCTGTGACTGCCACGACCGCTTCACGTCCCATGATCTGGCGTTTTAAATGTCCGTCCGCATTATCCTCGCCTACATTATGGTGGTATTGAGAAACAGGGCCGTGAGGAGCGAGCTTTTCGAGCCATTCTTCAAAGTCATGATGCAAACCACCCTCATCATCATTGATGAACACACTGGCCGTGATGTGCATTGCATTCACCAGCACGAGACCTTCCTTTATGCCGCTTTCTTTCAGGCACTGCCGGACCTGGGGTGTGATGTTGATGAACTCGACACGTTTGTCCGTGTTGAACCAGAGTTCCTTGCGAAAGGAATTCATTACGTTTCCCCCTCCTGCTTTCTCAGCTCCATTGCCCATGAGGATACCATCAACCCTTCGTGAAACAGCACCCCTCGGTTCTCATACTGTTTCGGTTCAAGCTGCCGAAGGTATTCCATCCCTGTAGAGGCCCCATCCTCTGAGCTGAATGCGGACAGAATGGAATCTCCTACAACGGCATAAACGCCATACAGCGTCCCAAGAGAGGGGTTCCGCGAACACCAGGTAGTGGTGAGGCCGTCTCTTTCAAAGGGGACAATCTCATAGTGGTTCGTAAATTCCAAGGGGTTCTCTCCGAACACCTTCATGGAACCTTCATTCACCCATAGATCGCCCTGGTGAATGATGCTCACTGTTCCTTCGGCCGCAACAGCCTTACCCTGATTATCTATGTACGTGCCTAACGCATGCCATGTCCCCGGGTGGAACAGAAAGGTGTGCCTCGTGGTTTCCATGTTTGCCCCCCTTATAAGATACTTCATGCTGCATAAAAACCCTAATCCAGCATCCACACTGGTACCGGTGATGATACGAGAATAATACAGCCGATGTATGAAGCGCAAGTGTTGAACATATTACGTTGCAGCAAAACAGGACAGGATGACTTGATTATAAAATCGGCAATGGAGAAAAAGTTTTTGTATCTTGCAGCTTACCTTATTTTCTTATAATCCTTGCCCGAGCCCCAGGCCTTGCCTGCATAATCCCCTACCTTCCAGTATCGATTGTCAGGCATGGTTAAAAGCAGGGGGTCCATCTTCTTGATATCGGGCCTGCCCTCCGTAAGGCATCCCTCGTTGGCATAGGCGCCGAGGATCTCACCTATGAAAAAGGTATTAGTGGGGAATTCTATAGTCTGGATGAGCTTACACTCCATACACAGCGGGCACTCCTCGATCATGGGTGCGGTTTTGAGCTTGCCGTAGAATACATCGAAGAGACCCCCCTTATCCACCTTTTCACCCGATAATATACCGCAGTAATCCGTGACCTCCATCATGTCTGCACTGGGGAAATTGATGCTGAAAGTCTTTGCCTCTTCAATCCCCTTGATGGTGTAGTGGTGCCTGCCCACGCCCACGCCGATCATCGGCGGGTTGGCATTGACCCTGGTCAGCCACCCCAGGGCCATGAAGTTGGGCTTAGCGTTCACCTGGCTGCCCAGGAGGGTGACCGGCATGGGAAAGACAAACGTGTTTGTCCCGATATCTACTTTCTTCAAGCCCTCTTCCCCTTCAGATAATTAATCATGGGCTGAGTGACCAGCGGCACCACCTCTCCTATCATGTGGGGCATGAGGTTGTCCATGACCTTGGGCATGAGCTCAGGCATCTGCTCGCGCATGTAGTCGGGCATGGGGATGCGCTCGGAGACCTTCTTGAGCATAGTGGGCATGACCTTGGGCATCATCATGGGCAGCAGCCTCGGGAACAGGACCGGGAACATGGGCTTCATGAGGTCAAGCGCACCCGGGATCTTGCCCATAATGCGCATCATGGGCCCCATGCCGAACGGCAAGGCCGAGATCAGCTCGGGCCACATGGTGCCCATGAGGTCGGCGAACCCCTGCGGTGTCATGAGTGCTATCATGGCCTCGAACACGGCCCACTGCTTTTGTACTTCCGGATTGGGATCAGGGAAATCATACCCCAGGGCGGAAGAGGCGAACCGCGCCAGGTCCACGATTTCAAGGGGCATCTTCTTCTTGTCCGCAGTGACCCGGAACTGGAACTCGCAGCACGGGCACAGGGCCAGGACCTTCTGGGCTCCGGCATCCAGTGCCTCGTTCAGGCGCGTCTCCCCGATATCCGCGGCTACCAGGGGCTCCTTGATGAGATTGAGCACGCTCCCGCAGCAGTGCGCCTCGGCATGATGATAATCCATCTCAACGAATTTCACATGGGGGATCGCCTTGATGAGGTCCCGGGGCTCTTCATAAACACCCGACACACGGCCGATATGGCACGAGTCATGCCAGGTTACCGTAACCTCTTCCTGCCCCGTATCCGGGAAGGTGAACTCGCCCGATCTGATCTTTTCCGAGAGGATCTCGCTGTAGTGGCGTGCCGTTATGTCGTAACTCTATGCCGAGCTTTTTGGCCCATGTCGGGTAGACATGGCGCCACATCATATTGCATGCAGGGCAGGATGTAATAACGGTGTCACTGCCGGCTTCTTTGACGGCCTTGATGTTCTTCCTCATGATCGCTTCGAACACATCCCATTTACCTGCAACGAGCATTGGCGTGCCGCAGCAGTTTTCCTTGTTGCCCACATAGGTGAAGTCCACCCCTGCCTTATCCAGCAGCCGCACGCTCGCCATGCCGATGTCCTCTTCCACATAGCTCGCCGTGCACCCTGCGAAATAGACGTTCTTGGCCTTTGTGCCGGGTCCGTGCTTCTCCTTAAGGTCTTCTGGGAACCACTTGGCCCGGTCCTTGCGGTAGCCGGCCCATATGTTGCCTTCCTTCATGGCTGCCGCCGACATGATCTCAAAGGGAGGGAAGGTCATCTTCTTTTCTTCATCTACGAGCTTGCCCCTGAGCTTCATCCAGGAAGGCTCTATGGGAAGTGCCGCAGAGCAACGGAAATTGCAGAGCTCGCAGGTGGTGCAGACAAGGAAGGTGTCCACCATCTTCTGGTTCCACTCCTGCTTGCCCTTCATGTACTCCCGCAGCCAGTACCACTTGCCCCTTGGGCTCTGGCTCTCCCATCCCCGGCCGTAGAACTGGTCACACTCATCCACACAGTAGCCGCACTGGGAGCAGCTGTAGGCATACCAGGCCACATCAGGCGGGATATCCCGAACATCTTTTTCAGGCCTCTCCCCCACCTCCGTGATAATGGCATAACTGAAAGGCCTGATGAGCGGCTCGAATATGCTCCCCAGTCTGACGGCAGTCCCGATGAGTCCTCCTCCGAGCACCTTGCCGGGGTTCAGTATCCCCTTGGGGTCGACCTTCTTTTTGAATGACTTCATCCGGGCAAGGCGGTCTTTTCCGAGGACCGCCTTTGCCTTGCTCTTGAAATAGAGCCCTGTGGCATACGCCCGTCCACCATATTTTTCAGCGATCTTCATGACCGTGAGCGACAGGGGGAAGACGAAGTTGTAGCTGAACTTCCGCTCATCGCTCGGGATGAATCCGAGGATGACCACCTCGGGCTTGCCGGATGCCGATTTCCTGATGACCACACCTTCCTTGACCACGGGCTGCTGGATGGTGCTCTCCACCTTCTTCATGAAGTCGCCGAAGGAAGACAGCGGGATGACCACTTCGGCAGGTACAAGACTTGGACCCAAGCGCTTCACCACCATGAGCTTGAAGCGGTGCTTCCATTCGTGGTGCGCTATTTTATCGCTCAGTATCTCTGCCTCGCACAATTTGATGATCTTGCCGAGACCGCCCATAACCTTTTGAGAGTCCTTCTTACGGAAGGTGAGCGTGATGATGTAGGATGCAGGCAGGAGCACCCGCTCTTCTGCGGGGTGTCCCCAGTGCTCCATGATGGGTGCCTGGTTCTTCATCTCCGCCATCTTCGGGTTGATGAACACGATGGACCATATGGGCAAGTCTTCGGATATCATTGCCTCCATGAGCTTCTGGAGGTCATGGGGGTTCGGACAGCCGATGGATACCAGATCCATGGGCTCATCGCTCTGCACCTTCAGGGTGATCTCGCTGATGAGGCCGGTAATGCCTTCCGCATCACTGATCAGATCGAGATCTTTCCCCTCGAACACACTGACCGTACCATCGGGAAGCACGACGCGGGCACTCAGCACGATGTCCCTGAACCAGCCGGCTTCAAACGAACCGAAGCCTGCACCTCCCTGGGCAAGCCAGCCTCCTGCTGTTGAGCTCGGGTAGCTGGAAGGATAGGTAAGCAGTGTGAGGCCTTTCTTCTTCAGCTCGCGGTCAAGCCCTTCCCAAACAATACCAGGCTGGACAGTGGCTGTAAGCTTATCTTTATCGATAGAAAGCACCTTCTTCATGCGGTAGAAATCCACCACGATGCCGTTCTCCACGGGCAGGACTCCGCCGTAGCCCGAAGAAGCCTTGCCCCTCGGGGTGAGCGGGATATGGTTTTTGGCGGCCCACATCACCAGTTCTTTCAGCTCCTCTTCGCTCTGGGGCTGCACCACGGCATCGGGTGTGGTATCGCCGATCAAGGGCTTGATGAGGCTCGGCATGGCGGCTATGTCATGCCCATAGAGCATTCGCTCCACGTCATCAAAGGTCACGCGGTCCTTGAATTTTTCCTTGAGATATTCTTTATGGGCTTTGCTGAGATTCGACATCCTCATGCCTCCTGTGTGCTATCCCGCCGGGTTAATCGGAGCTGTTCCTGCATTAAAAATACCATGTGAGCCCGAAATCAAGGCTGTCTTCGCTCAGCGTGGACTTGAGGGAGACTGCCTGTCCGAACGGGTCGGTGCCGGACTCAGAGATGGTCTTCTCGAAGGCATGCATGTAGCCAAGGTTCATGGAGAACTGCTTGGTGAAATTGTATCCAACACCGCAGGTCACATGCTTTTCAGCAACGGCCGGGAAACCGATGATCCGGAAGGTCTCATAGTAATAGGCAGGGAATATGGTTCCCTGGACATTGACAGCGCTGTTGGGCATGCCGGTTGATGGATTGAAGCTCCCATTAAATCCGTTGTGCTCCTCAACAGGGTTTTTCGCATAGTTGAATCCGGCCCTGACAGTGAATTTCTTGATCGGCTCCGCCTTCAGCCCGATGGCATAGACCAACTGATTTTTCCAGTCAAAATCTTTATAGCCGGCGGCATTCGCCCAGTTCAGCCATTTGACATCTGTCTCCACAAGAAGATTCATTGCAGAGGGGATCTCATATGAAGCACCGACCCCAAGCTGAGTGGGTGACTCCAGCTTCAATCTATTCAGGTTGGGCAGGTTGATGTTGTCATGGATTGTCTCCTGGGGAGAGGTATAGCTCAATCCCAGGTTGATTGAATCCGTAGGCATGAAGATAAGGCCCAACTGGCCCCCGGCGGAATAGGCCGGTGAAGTGCCGTTCCTCAGATCGAGCATTGCATAGTCGATGTGAACTGCCATACCAAGGGAGAGTTTGTCCGTGAGAAGCACACTTAAAGCCGGTGCGAACTTCATGACCTGCAGTGAGGTATAATCTCCCTGGATGAGAGGTGCGGTTTTCCCTCCCCCGAAATTATAATATGAAGAATTATCAAGTGCCCCACCACGATAATCTACGCCGAGACCCGTCACGCCATACGCTGCAATCCCGAACCTCCACACAGGAAGCTTATCCGTGATAGGCACGGACAGGCCTATGGCAGGAATGGCATAAACGGAACTCGCAGATGAGTCCTCTGCAACTGACGTTGCATGTACGACCTCTGCCTTCACATGAGGCATGAAGAGCGTACCTGCAAAATCAAAGGATGATGACGGGCAGTATGGGCCGACGCACATGGCGGCAGGGTTGGCGAACACGGCACTGATGGCATCCTGCGGGGCGGCAATGCCTGTCCCTCCCATTGCACGGGCATTGGGTCCGATGCCGATCAGGTTATCGCCGTTCGTGGCAAAGGCTCCTGAACCAAACGCCATAATGACCAGCAATATGATCGCCAAAATACTATAAATTCTCCTCATATCTACCTCCTTACTGGTATTTTCTATGTCCGTGTATAGCAGTGTATGCCCTTTACATATTTATCTGATAGTAATCAGAACATCCTAGCCGGGCTAGGGGCAGCAATAGAGTGGTTGTCATTTTTTTCTCGTCAAGTAACCTGACTGTCTTATCTGCTGTTCCCATGTTCTTTGTCATGATCCACCTGTTCCTTTGCTAGAGAGACTGTTTTGGATAAACCCGGTTTCTTATCTGTGCTTCTAGGTTTTTTGTCTGCCACCTGGCAGGACTGATTTGACCCTCAGGTTGGTACACCTAGTTTTGGTAATAACCAGCTCTGGAGTACGTACCAGACAAAAACAACGAGAATGAATATTAAGAAATCGTTCATGGTCCGCTTTCCTTTTTTAATGTTAATGATTTGTTATGCTAAATTCCTGTCTATAAAGGATGCCAGCTGTGTCCGGGGTAACGATCCAACCTGGGTGTCCTGAACCTTCTCCTGTTTTATGAACAATAAGGTGGGGATGCTCCGGACCCCGTATTTTCTCGAAGTCTCAGGACTCTCATCAACATTCACCTTCACGACATTCACCCGTCCATCATATTCCTTGGCTATCTCTTCCAGAACCGGCCCGATAGCCCGGCAGGGTCCACACCAGGGTGCCCAAAAATCCACTAGGGCAGGGCAATCAGACTTCTTAATAAGGGCATCAAAAGTGTTATCATCAGCATGGATTATGTATTCTTTGTCCGCCATCTTTCACTCCTAACATGTGTGATTTCTTTTGCTCCGGGATTCTTCCTTATGATAAAAAGATCTCATCCCATAAGGCTAGAAATATACCCGCGTGGCGGTGCAGTCATTGATCTAGATCAACGAAATGAAATTTTTATGGATACGCTGAAACAGATACAGGACATCCCTCTTTTTCAAGGGCTCTCCAATGAGGTATTGGAGGCTCTTTCCCGGCATGTTCTGATCGGGACATACCAGCCGGGAGAGGTGATCGTTGCCGAGACAGACCTGGTCAAGGCATTTTTTGTCGTTATTTCAGGGCAGGTGAAACTCTCCAAAGGCTCGATAGAGGGCAAGGAACAGACCCTGTACCTTTTAGGACCAGGGGAACCTTTTGGTCTATGCACCGCCTTTGCCACCCACGATTTTCCCGCCGAAACCCAGGCACTGAAAAAGTCCGACATCCTCACCATTCCCGGAGTAGCCGTGGAGGAGATCGTCATGAAAGAGCCGGCGCTCCTCCTGAACATCTTGAAGGTGTTGTCTCTCAGGCTCAAGGAATCCATGAGTCTCATCGAGTCCCTGTCCCTCCAGGAAATCCCCCAACGTCTCGCTTCATACCTTATTTATGCTCGGGCAGGGGAAGGTAAAGATGCCTGGGTAGAGTTAACCATCACTCAGCGTGAGCTATCCAAGATACTAGGGTCAACACCCGAGGCCCTATCCCGGGCGCTGAGAAAGATGCAGAACGATGGGATACTGGAAGTTCAGGGCCGGATGATCACTATTCTTAACAGCAAGGCCCTTGAGGAACTCTCGGAAGGGATGTAAACGCAGGTTCTATCCTTCAATAGATCAGCCCAAGAGCTGTAATCGTAGTAACAAGACACAAGAAGAGCAGAGCACCAATGAATATAGTATCTGCCGCTTTTTCATAAGAATCCTGTTTTGTCGTAGAACGTATAGAACTATATGACATTACACTGGAAGCCATGAAAAGGAGTATAGCCACTAGGCATAGGTCATCGAGAAAGGTCTTCTCATGCATCTTTGATACCCTGATAATGCTGAATATCAAAAAGCATATGCCCAGTAGATTTGCGGAAGCAGATAAAATATGGTGACTTTTTGAACATTTTGAATTGTTCTCAACCATGGTTCACCTCCTCATAACTTATGGATGAAACCCGTTCTTTCTTAATTCCCTGATGAACAAGATAGTTCTGGTCAGCCCTAGCTCCCCGGTCACCAAGTGTAAGGTTTGATCCTATTGTGCCTCTTTCACCATGATTTCTCTTTATCCAAAATTTAAAATCTGGATGTACCTTGAGGAAAGACAGCTTCTGGTTCAATGTATCCGGCACATCAGGCTCGAGGGTGGGCATGACAAAATCGAAAAGGATTTCATTCCTGCCAGAAATCTCTATCTCATTTGTCGAGATTTTTGTGGGAACAGCTTCATCCACTTTAGATGTTGCAGCAGGAAGTACTGGCTGTGCAGTCTCCGGTTGTACCAGGGTCATGTCCCCTCCTGCTTTATCAACGATATGCTTTGCACTACTCAAAAGAACTACTTCTGTTCCTAAAACCACGAAAACAAGTATAAATAACCAAGAGCTTTTCATGAGCAACCTCCTTTCCGTTATAGATCTTATGCATATGAAGGTATCTTTTACAGTCCTGGGAGCTCCATTCCGATCATCAATGCCCCATGTAGCAACTTGATATTCAAACATAAGAAGATTGAGTACCGGCTCAAAAATGATGGAACAGAGAGATCGAAGATTGTTCTTAGGTAATCTTATTCAGGGGGTGGCCTTGCATATAAGAAAGTTAGCGGTTTAGAAGACCATAATAGCAAGGGGTAACTCTGTTCATACTTTGTAATTATTATTGTAGCTCGGGTATCGGAACCAAGAATGGCTAAGGGTACCTCTTCAACGCTGCCTTTTACATCATTGACAAGAGAGGTCTTATAAGTAGCGTTTGCTAGAGGTATACCTTTTACAGATTTTGTAGCTTGACCTGAGAGGCATACGATAGAGATCAGCAAAAGGACACTTAAGGGTATCAATATCCTTTTCATTGCAACTCCTGATCTTTTTAATGGTAATTTTTTCATTTTGTCTTCTGTGATTTTTGAGCTGTTACAGAGCCCATATGAGAAGGCTTTATGGAAAGGGCCACTTTGAATCCATCCTTATTAATCTTATATTTAACCCTTACGTACTGTCCTTTCATAATTTTATCCAATGTGATGGGGTTCCACCCAGGATCATAGATCGTCGTGGTTGGCCGTATTATAAAAATATGTTTCTGTCCATCATCGGCAACTATTGTGATCTTGGGTCTCGTTTCATTTTCGAGATCGGTAAGGACTACAGTCTCAACTTTTCCCCGAATATCTTTAGGGCGCACATTTTTCTGCACGCCCTGCGGGGTTACCTTCTTGCTGGGAACCCCCTCCGCCTGTGCTGCAAGGCAAGTTGAAGAAATGAGCCCCAAGGCACATATGAGAAGCAGAACTCTTTTCATCCTATCCTTTGTTAGACGAATGAACATCTAGTTTCGTTTACAGAAATATAATGAAGGGATGGGGAAAATCAATGTTGTTATAGCGGCTGATTTCTCTATATTGAAAATCTTGACGCCCGTATTACTCATATGGGAAGCATACTGTCGTGAGATATCCCAATATTAATCCGATCCTTGTACACCTCGGTCCCATGCAGATCAGGTGGTATGGGCTCATGTATATCATTGGCTTCGTATGTGCGTTTTTTATCATGGTGAGAATATCCCGAAACAGACATAATGGCCTAAAGATGAGCCCCTTGCTTATATCGTTTCCTTCTTTATAAAAACTATGGGAGAGACTGAAGGTTGTTCAGATTATGTCTCTATACATTTGGAGGATTAATAAACATGTATACAATTCTGCTTTTTCTCTTAGGGATTACTGCGGGTAGCTTGAGTGGCTTGATCGGTATTGGAGGGGGTGTCATAATCGTCCCTGCGCTTATATTTTTGTTCGGATTATCCCAGCATCAGGCCCAGGGCACGACACTCGCTTTATTGGTCCCTCCTATCGGTATTCTGGGGGCATGGGTATATTATAAACAAGGATATGTTGACCTGAGGATAGCAGCCGTTATCTGTATAGGGTTCTTTCTTGGCAGCATGTTCGGTGCGAAGCTTGCAACAAGTTTATCGAATATTCTTTTGCAAAGAATATTTGGAATAGCGTTACTCTTAATTTCATTAAAGATGATATTTGTTAAATAAATTAGTAATTCATGAAGAACGTGTGTGTCGATGCCTGCAAGCCCTTCTATTTCTGGCATGAGTGCCTTTAGACAATCAAAGTCATCCCGATAAGATATCCTGATGGTCAGCAATACAATAATGGCTATATACATAGTATCCTGAGCAATCCTTACGGTTCTCAGAACGTGAGTTTAGTGCCTGACATATTGTAGATAAAATTTTCCGGCATCTCCCGCTCGATGTGCATGATTGCCTTCCTTCCTGTGCAGTGCGTGGGTATCACATAGAGCGGATTTACGGTTTTAAGCTCTTCAGTAGTCCGCTCGATGATGGGCTCGAAGAAGGGACCACTCAGGTGGAACCCACCCATGACTGCGCATACCTTATCCACGCCGGTTATATTGATTGCATGGCGGATCGTATTGACAATGCCAGCATGGGCGCATCCGGTGAGGATGACGAGCCCTTTGCCCTTCACATTCATCGCAACGGCTGTATCATCCTCAATGGGGTCCCACTTCTCCTGGCCATATTCTTCCCGGTGGGCAATGGGAAAGCCCTTCTCGAAGTCGGTGACTCGGGGGATCTCGCCGAGGAACAGGGCATACCCGTCGAGGAGTTGGTAGGGTTCTTTTGTCTCCACGAGCCTGAACCCCCTTTTCAGCACCGTATCCTTGTTGAACTCCGGAAAGTAAACCTTGATCTCTTCTGTGAATTTCAGATACCGGGGTTTCATGAAAACCCCTGGATGGCAGACGAACTCAACCCCGCGCTTCTTCTTCAGCATAGCGCTGAGCCTTATGAGACCCCCAGTATGATCCGAGTGCCCATGGGACAGTACCATGGCCTTTACGGAACGGATATCGGCACCCAAAATGGCAGCGTTCCGGGCAGCCCCGTCTTCGGAAAATCCAAAATCGAAGACCAGCGACGTGGTAATGGTTTCGGTATGGATGGTCACCAGGGCCGAGAAACCATGTTCTGCAAGGATGGAGTTCTTGATCTGCATGTCCTTTAATGGGCTTGCCAGCTGGACTGCTGCCGAGTTGTCCAGCATATTGACATCGATGCAGTTGTCCTGCAGGGTCAGTATCTCCAACTTGTCAGCTTCATGTACCGTCATATGGGTTTTTTCCTTTCCGTAAGTGCTGTAAAACCCTCAATGCCCCTCATAAGTTAGTGCAAAACGAGAAACCGCTTCCCCTTCCAAGGGTATTCCAGGCAACATACTCGTCCATTTATCATGGACCCTTTTTCACCCCCAGTTTGGCCAGGATATCCTCCATGAGGCACCATCTTGTGAAGGCTGATTGAAGATGGTTGAGCCCCACAAAGGCAGTGAAGAGATACCAGTAGTGGCTCACGAAATAGCCAAGCCCTAGAGATACCAGGATAAAGGCTCCTGCTATGGCACGGATCCATTGTTCCATCTTCATAATTATACTTCCCTAAGCTAGATTATGTAGAGTGATATGAACCATGTCATGAAACCTAATGCTCTTTCTCATAGGGCCACATGGCAAGACCGCCGTCCATTACCTTTACATTCTTGAATCCTGCCGCTTTGAGGATTAAGGCGGCCTCATAGCCGCGAAGCGATATTTTGCAGAAGGTTATGATTTCTTTGTCCTTAGGAAGTTCATTCACCCGTTTGCGCAGGGCACCTAGGGGTATAAGCTCAGACATGGGAAGTCGTACCTCATCCCACTCCCCTTTCGATCGGACATCAAGGAACACAAAGTCTTCGTTCCTCTGGATCTTCTCATGAACCTCCATAGGTGTGATTCCTGTCATGAAACCGTCGAGCTTATTGCGGGAGATGTCACATGCAGTAATGATGTTGTCCATAGCAGGAGAATAGGGCGGGGCATAGCAGAGGTCAGCCTTGGCCAACTGGTCAACCGTCATCCCAGAGGAAATTGCCATGGCAGCCACATCAATTCGCTTGTCGCCGTTGCCTGGTCCCAGGGTCTGCGCACCGAGAAGCTTGCGGGTCTTTCTGTCCAGGACAAGTTTAAGCATCAGGGTCTTTGCCGTTGGGATATAGTGGGCCTTGTCCGGCGCTGGGGAAAGCACGGTTAGCACGTCATATCCGGCCTCCAGGGCGGTTGCTTCAGTAAGCCCTGTTCTACCCACACAATAATCAAAGACCTTGCAGACCGTGCTGCCGAGAATACCGGGGAAACTGTCATCCCCGCCACATATGTTGATGGCTGCAATGCGTCCTTGCTTGTTTGCCGTTGACCCGAGAGGCACGTAGCAGGGCTTATTCGTGATGATATCCCTACACTCCACACAATCGCCTGCTGCATATATGTCCGGATCAGAAGTACACATATGATCGTCTACTTCAATGGCCTTGGTTTTCTCACCGATGGTGAGACCTGTCTGTGCAGCAAGGGTAACGTTGGGCTTGACGCCAATAGATAGAATGACCATATCGGCAGGTATTGTTCCCATATCTGTGACCACCTGGGCTACTACTTCATTACGGTCTGCATGACCCTCTATAGAGAGGGCTTTGCATTCAGCCATGACCCTTACGCCTTTAGATTCCATGTGCTGCTGAACCAGGTGGGCCATCTCCCAGTCAAGAATACCAAGGATCTGTGGAAGCATCTCCACAAGCGTTACACGACAACCACATGCAACGAGCGCCTCTGTCATTTCTACACCAATGAGCCCTCCGCCGATAATCACGACATCCTTGGCCTTACCTTCTGCAAGCTTCGCCTTTATCCCTTCCGCATCATGCATGCCATGAAGGGTGAAGACCCCCTGCTTGTCCACCCCGGGAATACGCGGGATGACAGGAATGGCACCTGTGGCAAGTACTAGCTTATCATAGGGAACCAGCTCTTCTGCATATGTCTTGAGATCACGTATCTTCACTTGTTTCTTTTTGCGATCTATCTCCACTGCTTCAGTCTTTGTACGCACATGAACATTCTTGACATTCTGGAAGAACACGGAATCACGCACGACACCTGCTGGTGTGGACATGAGCTCCTGCTTGCTGTGCACAACTCCGGACACATAATAGGGCAGGCCGCATCCTGCGTAGGAAAAAAGCTCCTCCTTTTCTATCACGGTCACTTCCGCCTGGGGGTTGAGTCGAATAATCTTTGAAGCTACTTTTGGGCCGGCGGCAACTCCGCCGATTATCACTACTCTTAATGATTTTGCCATGTCTGGATGATTCTCCTTTTATTGATGTTGATCACTGGGGGTAAGGGGTGCATGAATATCCATATTACATGAAGATTTCAGGTCTCCATGTACCCCCTTTTCACTGTGTCTCTTATGAGCAGGAATGATGATTACAGCCCTGTCCCGGCTGGATCTCCCTCAGCGAATTCGTTTCATGGCTTCTAATGACATCCTGGACGGTCCCCTCAGTACTTATCAGGCACACCCTGATTCCCATAGCGCCCAATTTTTCTATGGCCCGGGCACCGATCCCGCCGGTAACCAGGATATCCACTGACTTCCCTGCAAGTGCCCCGATGGGGTTGCACTGTCCGTGGTCATGGTCCAGATCGCCGTTATTAATGAGCTCCAGGTTTTTGCTCTGGGTATTGTAGATGGCAAAATACGGTGCGCTCCCGAAATGACCATAAACTCCTGAGTTCAGTCCCTCGTTTTTCTCTATGGGTATACAAATATTCATGCTGTTTCCTCCTGATTATTTTTTCTGCAGCAACGTTTTCTTCTCCTGCAACCTGTTCCCTGGCCTGCGGCTATTCCTTGCTCGGCCAGTTTCCGGTTGATGTTCGGACATTGACACTGCGGGCATTCAGAGGGACATCTCGTCCCGAAGGGAATGCTCCAGGTATGGTCGCAATCCCGGCATACAAATTCTCTATCCTTAGCCTCTATCTTGCCACCCTCTATCCTCAAGGCCTTGCCTTGAATCAGACACTCAGCGATCTTGTTGTGGGCAGACACCAGGATATTTGCAAAAGTCTGTCTTGAGATGCACATGTTTCCGGCAGCATCTTCCTGGTACAATCCTTCGAGATCGGCCAACCGTATGGATTCGAGCTCATCCATGGTAAGCTCGACATCCTCCAGGTCCCTCATAGGAATCCCTGCTGGTTTGAAATAGAGTACATCCGGGACAAATCCGATCCTTCTGCATTTTACAGGACGGGTCATTTTTCTTTGAACTCCATTATTGGCATATGCCAATAAATATACGTGATCCATATCTTTGTCAAGGTGATATCATGAGCGTCTTTTCTTGATTTCCGGTTGGCAGCATGTTTGAATAGATCAGTCAGGTCTGATTCAGGAGAAGCATGCCGTGTTGGAAAAGCTCCCTATGTTTTCTGGTTTTCCAAAAGAGCACCTTGCTCGCCTCGATGCAATTTCACGGGAAATCTCCGTCAAAAAAGGATCGATCCTTTTCTCTCCTGGGGATACGGCCCGGGGGTTTTATGCGGTTCTCAGCGGGGCTGTCCGTCTTTACAGGGTTTCTCCCAAGGGAAAGGAGATAACGCTCGAGATTGTCGACGCTGGAAGCACCTTTGCCGAAGCGAGCCTTTTTTCGGATACCTATCACTGTTATGCGGAAGCCTTGAAAGACAGCACGGTCTATCTGGCAGGGAAAGCCGCTTTTCTTGAAATAGTTCATGGGGATAATCGGTTTGCCGCTGCATGGATTCACATGCTCTCCCTTAATGTCATCCATCTCCGGCAGCGCATTGAAGAGCTTTCCCTGAAATCCCCCAAAGCCCGCATCGTCAGTTATATACTACTCCTTGGTGAAATACAGAACAGTGCATCCATCACCCTTCCCGTGCACCGCAAATCCATAGCAACGCTGCTCGGTATGACTCATGAAACCTTCTACCGGACAACAAAGGAGCTGGAAATGGAAGGGCTGGTGCACTTCGACGGGCAGAACATTGAGATTGTGAACCGCTCTTTGCTCGAAGAGCAGATGGTGTGAAACTTTCTATTCAGGAAAATTGCCGAAGTTATTCCCTAAATAATCAAACCATATGATCTGGATCATATAAAAGATCAGGCTTTTGTTTGATACTCAGAGTCGTTATCTGTACCTTCAAAAAGGAGAACTCATGAGAAGCAGGAGCTTTTTTGAACGATTCAAGAACATGGCAGCGCAAGGGGGCATCATTGTTTTCTTCATCATGGCCTTTGAAGTCATGATCATGATCAGCCCCTTTGCGTTCTTCTTTTACTCGGTTTTTAATCCAATACTCCACTGGATTGAGAGCTATTCGGCAACCAGGTGGCTGACCAGTTTCTTCTTGCCGCATATGATCCTTCCGCCCACATTGTTTCTGAAAACAATCCGCATATTGGGCTCGATACTCTTTGTTCTTGGCTCCGTGACCTTCGTGATTTGCGCTCTCCAGGTCTACCTTGGCAAGATCTTCAAATGGGGTGTAGCCGACAAGGGACTGTATGGAGTTGTCAGGCACCCGCAATATCTTGCCCTGGCTCTCTGGGGTATCGGGATAACCATACTCTGGCCCCGGTTCCTTGTCCTGGCGACGCTTTCCATAATGTTCATTCTCTATTATTTCCTGGCCAAAGATGAAGAAAGGAGGATGCTCAGCCGATTCGGAGAAGGATACCGCCGGTATATGGAGCATACGGGGATGTTTCTCCCCCGCCCGGTCGAAGCCCGTTTTTCCGCTCCCAGATTAAGCGGGCATCGTCTCCTTAAGTGCGCTGCCGTCACGCTCGGCATCCCTTTGATCGTCATCGGATCTGGCTTTCTCCTCAGGGCGATCACCTTGCAGTCACTCCCTTTCGAAGCTGGTAATAATATAACACTCGTTTCCATCCTTCCTGAAGACGATGGATTGAGCAAAAAGGTTATCCAAGAGATTTCGGCAGGAGGGCATCCCGATTCCCGGCTATCCTTCCTACAGCCCGACAAGGACTATCTCGGCTACGTCATGCCCGCAGACTACATCATGCAGGGGATGATCGCCGATACCGGGGATGAGTTCCATCTGCACAAACAGCAGCACACCTTTGCTCTCATTACGGACTGGGTGCTTAATCCTTTTGAGCACTTGAGGCGTTCTCCATCGGCAGTCATGGCAAAGATGCATGGAGTCGATCCTGGCATGGCAAGGAGGCATCATTGCCCCCTTGCTGTGAATGCCCATTCCTTCCAATGCGAAGCCTGCCCCTACAGGCGCATCGTCTTTGTTGAAGTAGACCATGACGGGATAGGTCATCTCTCGCAAAAGGGACTCTTCTCTTTTGATACCACTCGGGTGCCTGTCTGCTTCATCGACATAAACACCCTGACAGGAGAAATCCTGAACATGAAGAAGGTTGGTAAAGCAACCGCTTGGAGGGATGTGCCCACCCCTGCTATTTAGTCCAGAAGAGTCTTCTGATTGAATCCTTGCAATGGCAATCATTGAAGTCAAGTTGGTTTGTCATGATTGCCTGTAACACGTACTTTGATAAGTACACATATTAAATCGATGGGAAAAGGCGTAGTGAATATAATGAGTTTTGATGAGGATATAGATAAAGCCCGGGCAGCTCATGGAGCGTAATCAGATTGAATAAAGCGATAACGAGCGGCAGCAGCGGGTTCAGCGTTTCCTAGGTTCAGGTCGACAATCATTGTGATGTCGGCAAATGGTTCTACCGTCTGCCCTTGACCAAAGGGAAACGGAAATAGGGAAATCGTTTTTGTCGTGAAACCGGCCATCATCGGGGTCCAAATCGGTAAGACATGTGAGATCATTCTTTTATTTCCGAGGGGCTACTCTACGATAGTTCATATTTGACATCAGTGCAAACATCATCGAGGTGAAGCTCCGCGTATTCCGGAAGGTCGAAACGGCTTTGCGAAACAACACCGGCCAAGCGTAAATCTGCCGGTGGATCTCGATCATTTTTCGGGAAAGCTGTTCAGGCTCCATGCTGCCGGGACGATGGATCACCTCGGTCATGTCATAATGATCCCAATCTATGGGGAAGTCGGTATAGAGCAACCGATTCTCCTTATAATACCTGTCGAAAACCCGAGTGCCGGCAAGTGGCGTAAGAAATGTGGTTTGCATCACATCTATTTGACTTCGGATCATAAAGTCGGCACGTTGCTGCAGTTTATCAGCGGTATCACCATCCATTCCGAAGATGAAGGCCCCTAAAACAGCAATCCCTGCCTTGTTGATGCGACGGAATGCCTGGGAGTAGTAATCTACGCCCCGCTTAATATTGAGTTGTTTGTGAATCTCTTCCAAGGCACCCTCATCCTCTGCTTCAAGCCCCAGGAAGACCATCCTGCAACCGGCACGGCTCGCCCAGTAAAGCACTTCCTCATCATCCCCGAAGTTAACCGAGGCCTGGCAGAACCACCATTTGTTCAACTTACGCTCCGCCATACCCTTGAAGATCGCCAAAGCCTGCTCCCGTGACTCTTCGCCGTACCCGATGATATTGTCATCCACAAAGAATATCCTTTTCTCGGGGATAGTCTCCAGTTCAGCCAGTACTTCCCCGGGAGGTCGCCGCCGGTATCGCTTCCCATTAAAGGCTGTGACCGAGCAGAACTCACAGTCCATGGGACAACCCCGCGAGGTCTGCACGGAGGCGAACATATAGCGTGGATGAAATAAGTCACGTCGCGGGTTCGGTGCGCCTGACAGGTCAGTCCATCCCCCCTTGTATATCTTTTGCAGATGTCCTGCCTCAACATCCGATATTACGTGCGGCCAGACGGCCTCTGCTTCGCCGATGACAACAGCATCAACATATTGGAGGGCCTCTTCCGGTCGGATTGACGCATGGATCCCGCCTATGACCACAGGCACCCCTCGCTGTCGATAGATCGAGGCGATTTCGTATGCCCGATTTGCAGAGGCGGTAAAGGCGGTAATGCCCACTAAATCCGCATCTTGATATGAGAAAGGCTCCCAGTTCTCATCAAGCAGCTTTACCTCCCAGGAAGAGGGTGTGACTGCTGCGACAATTCCCAGGCCGATGGGGGGAAACCGGGAAGACCTGTTGACCGTGAGACCAACACGAGCAGGGTTCACAGGGTTGATCAGGACCAGTCTTGGGTGTTTCATCTTATTGATAACTCCTCGTTATGGTCGGTTATCACGTCTCGACCTCATTTTTAAAATAAAATGAATAGCAGCATTATAATGTTGCAATATCTAACCATTGTATTATAATACAAATAGATGATGCAACTATTATTGTGAAAGGAAGAGACGATAATGCCTCTTAGAGATAAGGAATACCTGCAATTGAATCAGGCATTGTTCAGCATGTCACATGCCTACCATTTGCGCGCTGCAAAATATGGAAAAAAGAATCTCACAGGCCTTGCATTTTCAGACCGGGCGGTGCTCATGGTGTTGGGCCAGTTGGCGCCGATCAACTCCCGCCAATTGTCGAGCTTGATGACCATCAACCCCGGCACGATCTCTCAGTATGTCCATCGCCTGGTCAAGAAAGGCCTGGTCGAAAAAAAGCAGGATGAAAAAGACCGGCGTAAATGGTGGTTGAGTCTTACGAAAAAAGGGCTGTCCATCTACCGGGAAACAATCACTGAAGCGGTTGCATACACCAGAGACTTCATATCCTCACTGAGTGAAAAGGAGCAAAAGACACTCCATCAATTGCTTTTAAAGGCGTCCCACGCCCTGGGATACGAGTGGCAATAGAAATGCGGATCCTGTGGGCGGTGAGTTCAGTCGGCAAAGGTCACATCATGCGTGATATTGCAATAGTCAACCAACTTCAGAGGTTGGCTGATGTAGAAGTTGACTGGCTTGTCCCTGATCCCGGCGGGGAATTCATGCGCAACAGGGGTTATAACGTCCTGGATCATTCAGGGCTCTTGTCCGGCAGCGGAAAGGTCTATGCCCAGGTTTTTGATGGCAGAACAAACGAACACAACCTGATGAGGTATACAAAGGCTGATACCAGGCTTCACAAGCATGATTTTTTTGTGAGTAAAAAGGCATGGGAAGACAAGGCATATAATGTAATCATCGGTGACGAGGCATTCTGGCTCCTCACCGGATTTGCTTCAAGATGGGCAAAAAAGCCTGCCCCTTTTATTTTCCTCACGGATTTTATCGGTGTAAAGTCTTTGCAGCCCGACATGAATGATAATCTCTTTGCCTGGTACAACAATCTCAAGTTCACCATGAGCTTTTTAGGACCGGATATCTACATCTACATTGGATACGCAGAAGAAATCCCTGACGAGCCGATGGGTTTTCTGCTCCCAAACAGGAGATCCTGGGCGCGGCGCCACTGCCGTTTTGTAAGGCCTGTTGTCAGCTTTGACCCTGAGACCCTTCCTGATAAATCAACACTGCGCGAACAACTCGGATTGCCCGTTCATAAATCATTATTCATTGCAACAGTAGGCCCGGAAGGGGGCGCTTATAAACGTGTAACAGACATAGAGTCGGTTCTGGAGCTATTGCGATCTGATTACCCGGATGCCCATTTTGTTATGGTCAGTCCGGAGGCAGGTAGGAAAGATTGGATTCAATACCATGGATACCTTGATGAGCTGTATAAATACTTTGCAGCAGCGGATTTCGTTTTGACCCAATCGGGATACGGGAAGGTTGCAGAGCTTGCTGCAACAGGAACGCCCTTCATAGCTGTTCCCCTGGATTTTCACTTTGAGCAGGAATACGTGATGGCTCACCGTTTGGACCACTACGGGGTGGGAAAGATAGTGACACTTCGCAATAATTCCCCTGAAACGATTGCTGCTATGGCCCTTCAATTAATGGGTCAAGGTGGACGAAGGCTATCGGTAGACGACGGAACAGAGGTCGCCTGTATTATCCTGGAAGCTGGGAAGCACACAAGTGCATGACTATACTCAGTTCAACACAGAGAAATTCTAAAAACGCTTTGCTTGAGTAAAAGGATAAGGGGGTCCGTAATTCTGCTCGGCTAGGTCCAGGAGATAAATACCAGTATAGATTATACCAGAATGCTTATTGCAAATAACATTCTCATCAACTTCTCCTTCATGGAGGGGCTTGTTACAAGTTGGTGCCCACATATACCTTTGTTTTTCAAGTTTCAAGAGGAATTATTATGGAAACAAACCGTGATTGATCTTTCCCCTTACACGAGCTCTTCGAGGATTTTTACCGCATCTTGCACATACTTAACGCACCGGACGGCAAAAACAGCCTTTTCCCGGGCCTCGGCCAGTTGCTCGGGTTTGCCCAGGTCATACCCGATAAGCTCGGTGCAGTTGATGGAGCCGTGAAGCCTGGTGAACCGGTCAACGAACTCCCGCACGACCTCATAGGTACCATCCTTCATCTCGGGCCCGCCGCCGTGCTTCAGCCCGATGGCCATAAGAGCGCCTGTAACGGCACCGCAGGTGAGACCCAGGTGCGAGATGCCGCCGCCGAATGCGCAGGCGACCTTCGATGCAGTTAGCTGGTCCATGCCGAAGTCCCCGGCAAAGGCCATGAGAACTGCCTGGGCGCAGGAGTGTTTGGAGGAAAATAATTCTAATGCATGCTCTGGCTTGGTCATGTGTGCAAGTATACACCATTTGCATTTTGTGATGCTACCCCAACAGTTTAAGGTATATCTTAAAAGATTATATTTCGAGATCTATGATTGATTGCTTAGAATTGAAACTGACGATTTATCGCAGAGATCAACGCTTTCATTGTATAAAGAAAAGAAAATGAATTTCAGCGTCATCAAAGATTAAAATCAATCTTGTTCTAGGATATACTAGGATATACGAGGGTCATATCAATCGTTATAGCCCGGAACTTCATCCCATGCCAGGTCAGTGAATATTATCTTTGAACTTTATTGTATGCATTTTTCTGTCTGGTCTTCTTCATATGATTATACCCAGGCTCTGAGCATGGACTTTCCAGAGTTCGCTGCTATTTATGTTCATTGAGTAAAGAACTTATACCAAGGTGTTCCAGCATGAAAGAATGGAGGTAATCATGGAGAGAATCAAACCATTAATTTATTCCGGGTTGGCAGTGTTTATCGCAGGTATTGTTTTCTTATGTGTTGTTTCTCCTGCACTCGGTGCCGATGATGTTCCCAGGATGGACAAGGATGAGCTGAAAGCACTGCTCGACAATCCGGATGTTTTCATCATCGATGCTCGCACCCCATCTGATTGGAACAAGAGCGAGAACAAGATCAAGGGAGCTCACCGTCTGGATCAGAGTAACACAGAAAGTGTGGAGACGATGTATCCTAAGGAGAAGACCATAGTGGTCTATTGCTCCTGACCCAATGAGCATACGAGTGCCCGTGTGGCACGTTCACTCAAGTCTATGGGTTACTCAAAGGTCTTTGCCCTCAGGGGCGGCTGGAACGAGTGGAACGGAGCAGGTTACCCAATCGAAAAGAAATGAATTTTATGAGGAGGACAGCATATTTACCAATAAGTGCATAATTGTGATAAATTCAAATGAGCCAGGTATGCGCTATTACTCATAAATCAAGTCCGGCTTAATTTGCACTTATTGGAAATACAGTTCTTGAGGTAATTTCTGGTTAATGCCAACTGGAGATAATGTGGAGATAATGTGGAGATAATGTGGGTGCCAGGTATTACATCTAGTTTGAAACGTCCACCATCTCTACTTGATTTTCTGAAAGTGTGTATTATACGGTGTGGTCTTACGAAGACTTCTATGAACCTGGCTCCTGCCTCATTAGACAAGAGCCAGGTAATTTCGGTATCTGTATGGTATTTAAAGTTTTTTAAGTGCAATGATATAAGGCTGGGAATGTTTCACTATGATTAAATCTCCAATCTTTGACTTTAAAGACTGATCACCGGTATTTATCCAAGTTTCATGACCTTTTGAATCCTCAACTACTAAAAAACCAGTCATACTTTCATACATTTTTACTTTAACAACATCTCGGTACATTTTTATCTCTGATCCAGGACTTGCCCTAGGTGGCACTGGACAGGTTTCATCGAGTTTTACAAATGGAGTCTTTTTTTCCTCAGGAGTAGGCGTGCCGACTTCTGTTGCTAAAGACATATAATATCTTGCCGTGATTTTATCACCCACAGCAAAGGTGGATAGATCCTTCACCTTTTTATCAACACCAAAAGTGACCACATTCCCACCGGAGCCTTTTAAGGTTATTTCCATGGCTTTCACATTAATAGCCGTGACTTTGGCATTTATATCCCTCGGCACCCATTGGCAAAGACCAGCTTCAAATTCATCAGCAGCTAAGCAAGCAGATTGAAAGAAGAGCGCTACTAAAAACACCATGATTGATGAAAATATTTTACCTTTCATACTTCCCCCTATTCTTAATATTTTTACCACGAATATGATATATTAATGCAGTAACCCCCAAAAACAATACCCATCATGCTGCAATGTCAAAGTTCTTTAGATAATGACCCTTGACATAATCTGTTGTAACTATTTTATTGCTCAAATTTATTGCTCAAATCATAAAAGTATCGATCTTGTGCTAGGCGCAATATATTGAGTTGGGTTTTTCAAAACCAATGATAACGTGCCAAAGGACACGCTCTGAAGTTGTGTGATTGGTTACGGAGGTTTCCACTCAAGATCTTCAGTTTTCAGGCATCACCAAACCGAGATGGAACCGCAGAAATCTGTATTTGTTGAAAAGTAAACCCGTCCTCGATTTCTCGAGAGTTAATACATATACCTATTTCATAACGGCATATCTTCCGAGACTGGGTGAGATGTATGTTCTGAGCAGGTAAGGTCTTTTTCTCCAAAAACGATATGGGTCATACAAGTGTCTTGGCGTATTAGAGTGGTTGTCTTGAAGAAAAGTGACGCCGTGCTGTTTTGGCAAAGCCTCAACAGCACGGCGCTTAGTATCTATATAAAGTAATCTTTTATATCTGCGGCTCCACCAAAGCAAGCTCTCCGTCCTGGCGTTTGTAGATAAGGTTGAGCTGCTTTGAATCCGTGTTCTGGAAGATAATAAAGTTTTGTGGTGCTTCGCCCATCTCCATGACGGCCTCGTCAACACTCATGGGCCTGACAGGATAGTTCTTCTCATAGATGAGGCGCTGTTTTGCCTTTTTGCTGACCGGAGCTGCCGCCACTGAGGCCTTACCCTGTTGTGTCTTCTTGCCCTGGAGCTTCTCCTTGTACTTCTTGAGCTGCCTTTCAAGCTTATCCATCACCATGTCGATGGCTGCATACAAGTCCTCGGTTATCTCTACGGCGTTGATGACCGTGCCGTCCGCAGTGAGGGTGACATCAGCCTTGTGCCGGCGCTTTTCCACAGAAAGGACGACATGCGCTTCAGCGGTGCGGTCGATGTATCTATCCATCTTCGAGAGCCTTTTGAACGCGTAGTCTTTCAGGGCATCGGAAGAGTCAATGTTCTTAAAGGTAATGTCGGTCTGCATAAATCCTCCTCTCGTGGTTAAACAACGATTTAAAAGTGTTTCTTCCTCCGGTTTGAAGGAAGAATACCAAGCAGCTCACGGTACTTGGCCACGGTCCTGCGTGCTATCCTCACCCCTTTCCCTTTCAGTTTATGGGCTATGGCCTGGTCGCTCAGGGGATGTTTGGCATCCTCCACCTTGATGATATTTTCAATTTCATTCTTAACGCTCTGGGAGGCGACAAAACTTCCGTCGCTCTTGGATATACCGCTGTTGAAGAAGTACTTGAGCTCGAATGTGCCCTGGGTCGTATGCACATATTTGTTCGATGTAACCCTGCTGATGGTGGATTCATGCATGCCCACATCATCGGCAACGTCTCTGAGGACTAATGGTTTCAGGTTCGTGATACCGTGGTCGAGAAAATCTTTCTGAAACTTGACGATGCTCTCTGTGACCTTGCACAGGGTATTCTGCCTCTGCTGGATGCTCTTTAAAAGCCACTGGGCAGACTTGTAGCAGTCGGAGAGGTAGTCCTTGGCCATCTTGCCCATATTGTCGGACTTCATCATGATCTGGTATTCTTTATTGAGCTTAAGCATGGGCAGATCCTCCTCATTGAGCAGGATCATGTACTCCCCCTCCATTTTCACCACATACACATCCGGGACGATGTACTGGGGGGGATCGTCGGAGTAATCACGGGCTGGACGGGGTTCCATGTTTACGATGATCTGGGCGGCTTGTGCCACATCATCCACGGTTGCAGAGAGCTCCTGGGCGATCTTGTTGTAGTTTTTGGTCTGGAGGTCCTCAAGGTGGGAATCGATTATCCTCCACACCAGGGTGTTCTCCAGGTCCAGTATTCTCGCCTGGATCCTGAGGCAGTCCTTCAGGTCGCGCGCTGCGATGCCGGGAGGATCGAACCGCTGAACCTTGGCAAGTACTGACTCAACTATGTCGGGTGTTGACCCGGTTTCCTGGCATATGGTCTCGGTATCAAGCCCCATGTAGCCGTTATGATCGAGGTTGCCGACGATGAAGAGGCCCACTTCCTGTTCTTTATCGGTAAAATCATTCAGTCTCAACTGCCAGAGGAGATGGTCCATGAGCCCTTCGGGTTTGCAGGTAGTGGACTCGATGGAGGGCCGCTCATCGTCTTCATAATAGGGGATATTGTCCTGGCCGTATGTCTCCAGGTAGGCATCCCATCTTTGCCTGAGCTGTTCCTTCTCCTTGACGGATTCGGGCGTGTCCTCGCGTACACGGGCGATTTCCACATCGAGCAGAGGGTTTTGTTCGAGCTCGCTGTCGATGTATTCCTGCAGCTCGAGCCTGCTAAGCTGCAGGAGTTTGATAGCCTGCTGGAGCTGTGGCGTCATGATGAGTTGCTGCGCCAGCTTGAGATGTTGCTTAAGCTCCAAGGCCATCCTTAACCACTCCTAGAGAGAAAAGTCCTTACCCACATAGATCTGCTTAACCTTCTCATTCGCCACAACCTGTTCCGGGGTTCCATCCTCAATTACAAGACCCTGATGGATAATATATGCCCTGTCACATATCTTCAGGGTTTCTTTTACATTATGATCTGTAATAATGACACCAATTCCCAATTTTTTCAAGTTTACTATCATATCCTGAATGTCATTGACCGTGATGGGGTCAATCCCTGCGAAAGGCTCATCCAGGAGCATGTATGCGGGGCTCAGCGCCATGGCCCTGGCGATCTCCACCCGGCGCCTCTCACCTCCGGAGAGAGAGACGCCTTTTTGAGTACGCACTTGATCAAGACCGAAACTTG
The DNA here is from genome assembly GCA_963847605.1 of uncultured delta proteobacterium. Classification (GTDB taxonomy): domain Bacteria; phylum Desulfobacterota; class Desulfomonilia; order UBA1062; family UBA1062; genus MWEI01. Next base: position 80,737 of record CAWKAM010000020.1, read on the forward strand.
CCACGATCTCATCACGGTTCTGTTTCAGCTCAGAGCCCTTCAACCCCCTGGCCTCCAAGGGGACAGAGATGTTGTCTTCCACACTCAGGCCCCTGAATACAGAAGGCTCTTGGGGCAGGTAGCCGATACCTCGCATGGCGCGACCTGCGAGATCGATGCCGGTGATGTCGTCAGTACCGAGAAATACCTTGCCCTTGTCCGGGCGGATGAGACCCACGATCATATAGAATGTCGTGGTCTTCCCCGCTCCGTTCGGACCGAGTAGTCCGATGATCTCGCCTTTGTTGCATTCAATGGAGAGGCCTCTGATGACGTGCACCTTCCCAAAGCTCTTCTCAAGGCCATCGGTCTTCAGCGTCATTTCCCCCATTGCATGATCCCCGTACTCTCTCCGGCATTCACCCGGACTTTCACCCTGCTGCCGGCACCTTCAACCACCTGAGTGTCGTTTTTCTTATCCAGTGTCACCTTCTGGCCGATGATTTTCTCCTGGCCTCTGGTGATGACGACATCACCCGTCATTACCATTATATCACTGACAAGATCATACACCGCCTTGACACATGTTGCCTCTTTGTCTTTCCATAAGATATCCACATCACCTTCCGCGGTTAACATGGTGACCTTGTGTGATTTCTGGTCGTAGACCAATGTAAGGGTATTTCCCTTGACCGTGATATCGGGTTTCGTAGCCTTCACTCTGCCTTTGAATATCGCTGTACCGTTCTTGGTGTTCACATCAAGTCTGTCCGCCTCGATGTCCACCATATCGGATACCTTAGGCGGTGTCTTGAGGCCTTCCGCATGAAGGGCATACGGCCAGAGAAGGTTAAAGATTAAGAATATTCTGCATAACCTTTGCATGGACCCTTCCGATACAAGCGATATTGGTGAATTGGTCGAAAAATTCCGCCCTGTCGGCCGTGATGACTCCACTTTCTCCCTCGATAGTTATTGGGTTATCCGTATGGGCAAAATCCTTTACCCTATCCCAGGTGAGGTTATTGAGCCTGGCGTGGGACCCGTTTTGTGTTTCAATGTTCACCGGTCCCTTAACCTCAAGGATGGATTTGGTGCGATCATAGAATGCATCTACACCGCTCAGCTTCAGCCCGCCGGTCTGTGTAAGGACAAAGTCTTTGAGACGCACGTCCTGATCCCCTGTCTCATCCACCTCCCGGGCGGACACTTCCATGGTCTTATTATTTTGGCGATTGCGTTCGTACATGACTACATTCATGGCCTGTCGTCTTGGCTGCGGGCCCTTATTCAGGGACGGCCCCATTTGATTATCGCGGGAAACGGAGATGATGAAAGCCAGTACGACGATCACACCCGTCAATACGATCAGCTTATTCCACATAGCGTTCCATGATCTTGTCGAAGAGCCCCTCGCGCTTCAGGATAATCTCGATGGCCTCCCTGACAGCGCCGTGACCGCCCGGCCTCGTGGTAACCACTTCGGCCCTCTCCTTGACCATATCCATGGCATCGGCCGGGGCAAAGGTCATACCGCACAGGGCCATGGGGGGAATGTCCACCACATCGTCCCCCATGTAGGCCATATTGGTCGTACTTATGCCGAGTTTCTGCGCCGCTTCCAATAGTGCCGGTTTCTTGTCTATTGCCCCCTGGAAGACGTGCGTAATACCAAGCTCCTGCGCCCTGTACTCCAGTGCCTTTGATGTCCTGCCGGTGATGATGACCACCTCGATACCAGCCCGCAGGAGCATCCTCAGCCCGTGTCCGTCCTTACTGTTGAAGGCCTTGATCTGGATACCTTCATCGGTGAAGTAGATGGAAGAGTCAGTCAGTACACCATCCACATCGAGCACCAGGCACGAGATCTTGTTCATGAGGCTACCTCATGGATCTTTTTCAACTGCATCAAAAGAGGCTCCAGCATATCGAGCTTCAGACTGTTCGGGCCATCGCTGAGGGCCTGATCCGGGTTGTCGTGCACCTCCAGGAAGATACCGTCGAGGCCGAAGGCCACACCGGCCCTGGCAAGCTGGGAGATATACTCCCCGTTACCGCCTGACGATATACCTTGTCCTCCAGGGAGCTGGAGACTGTGGGTCACATCCAGGATTACGGGAAAGCCGAGCGAACGCATGACGGCAAGGCTCCTCAAATCGCACACCAGGTTGTTGTAGCCCAGACTCACTCCGCGTTCGGTAAGGATAATGGCATTGTTCCCCGTGCTTTGCACCTTTGCTGTTACATTGGCCATGTCCCAGGGTGCCATGAACTGTCCCTTCTTTATGTTTACCGGCAAGCCCGTCTTGCCTGCTGCAACGAGGAGATCGGTCTGCCTGCACAGAAAGGCAGGGATCTGGAGCATGTCCAGGACATGAGCGGCAGGACCTGCCTGTAAAGGGTCGTGGATGTCCGAGGTGACGGGGATGGAAAGACGTTTCTTGATACCCAGAAGGATATTAAGGCCTATCTCGAGACCGGGCCCCCGGTATGAATCGATGGATGAGCGGTTCGCCTTATCAAAGGATGCCTTGAAGATATACGGGATCCCCATGCGGGAGGTGATATCGCGGATACTTTCCGCCATGAACAGGGCATGGTCCTGCGATTCAATGACGCACGGGCCCGCGACCAGCACCAGATCGCCGGAACCGATAGTGATGTCATGAACCTTTACCTTTTGCATATACCCCTGCCGCACGTGATTACTTTCGCCGCCGATCCAAAATGATAACCTGTGCTCCTGCTAGGGGATTTATCGTATGGTACGTGGGGTGTCAAGCAATCAGAAGATCAAAACCCTCTAAAAGAGAAAAGCTGTTTAGGGGGGCCGGGATAGGGGTTGACTACTCAATTCTGGATACTAATTATCTCTCTTCGTGACCATGAAGGCATACCCGAGGGAAGATCTATCCATCGTGCTTTCCGGTGAAGCAGGACAGGGTTTACAGACCTTGGAACAGCTGATGCTGAAGGTCTTCAAGCTCTCAGGCTACCATGTCTTTTCCTATAGCGAATTCATGTCGAGGATCAGGGGTGGGAACAACTCCACCCAGATACGGATCTCTGCAAAGAGGGTTGCGTCTTACCTCAGAAGGATCGATATATTCGTTCCGCTCAATGTAGGCGCCATGGAACGGTTTCACGACCGGATAACCCGTGAAACGGTCATCCTGGGAGATCGTACATTCATTGACAAACAGTACTTCGATGAGGGCTATCCCATTGTAGAGGTACCCATTGGAGAAATTGCCAGGGGGATCGGCGGACCGGTTTATACGAATATCCTCGTGCTCGGGATATTTGCAGGGCTCTTAGGGCTTGAAACGGGTCTGCTTGAAAATCAGGTGAGGCAATTCTTCAGCAAAGCCGGAGATGAACGTACCGGCAAGAACATTGATGCGGTAAGGAAGGGCTTTGACACAGGCTCTCACGTGCTTAAATCGGGCCAGGTCCTTCCCGCCATCACAAAATCGGATGAAGTGAAGAATGAGCTCCTCATGAACGGTATCGATGCAATAGGTATAGGAGGTCTTGCCGGAGGATGCACGTTCGTCTCATCCTACCCCATGTCTCCATCAACCGATGTCCTGGTGTTTTATGCCAGGAATGCACACGATTTCGGGCTGGTGGTGGAACAGGCGGAAGATGAAATAAGCGCCGTCAACATGGCACTGGGTTCCTGGTATGCAGGGGGGAGGGCTTTGGTGACTACCTCAGGGGGAGGATTTGCGCTGATGGTGGAGGGGGTGAGCCTTGCCGGATGCATCGAGTCTCCCCTGGTCATCCATATCGGCCAGCGACCCGGCCCTGCGACAGGTCTCCCTACCCGCACCGAACAGGCTGACCTGGAGCATGCCCTCTACTCCGGCCATGGCGAATTCCCCAGGCTGATCCTAGCGCCCGGTACAATAGAAGAGGGGTTCTGGCTTACACGCCATGCCTTCCGTATGGCAGATAAGTACCATATCCCTGTTTTTATCCTTACGGATCAGCACTATCTCGAATCCAATCATACCTTGAACCGCCTGGATATCCCGGAGCCGCTAAACGAGGGCTTTATCATAGAGACAGACACCGCATATAAACGCTATCTGTTCACGGAAAGCGGCATCTCACCAAGGGGCATACCCGGCTTCGGCCAGGGGCTGGTTTGCGTGGACAGCGACGAACATGACGAGAATGGGTATATCACGGAAGACTTTTCGGTGCGATCTTCCATGGTTGAGAAGCGGCTTCGGAAACTTAAGGCCATGGAAACCGACGCGATAGCGCCGACACTCACCGGAGGGGATGACTATCGGCATCTTGTCATCGGGTGGGGCTCGACCTATAACGTCGTCAAGGAGGCCCTGGAAATCCTCCAACGAAAAGGCCTCTCCTTCCTGCACTTCTCCCAGGTGTATCCACTCCACCCGAAGGCCGGTGAACTCATCAATCGGGCAGAAAAAAGGTTCATCATCGAGAACAATGCCACGGCCCAGTTCGGAAAATTGATCAGACTGCATACAGGAATCGAGTTTGATGGGAAGATTCTCAAGTTCGACGGCATGCCGTTCATGCTCGAAGAAGTCGTAGAGCAGCTGGATGTCCTGATGGGAAGGTGAGGAATGGGAACGGAATTCGACATTGATTACCCTGCGGATATTGCGTGGTGCCCCGGATGCGGAAACTATCATATCCTCACTGCGCTCAAGGCAGCTCTTTCGGAACTGGCACTCCATCCGGCATCGCTCGTCTTCGTATCCGGAATCGGACAGGCGGCCAAGACCCCCCAATATTTGAAGACCAACTACTTTAACGGCCTCCATGGGAGATCTCTGCCTGTTGCCACGGCCGTCAAGGTGACGAATCCGGAGCTTACGGTCATTGCGGAGAGCGGTGATGGATGCATGTACGGCGAAGGGGGCAACCATTTCCTCCATGCCATACGAAGAAACCCGGACATCACGGTTATCATCCACAACAACATGGTGTACGGGCTTACCAAGGGACAGGCATCTCCCACGAGCATGCGGGGCTTTGTTACGCCCATACAGGTGGGTGGGGTATGCATGGAGCCCTTCAATCCTCTCGCCCTTGCCATTGCCCTGAATGCATCGTTTGTTGCCAGGGCCAATGCAGGGGACGAGGAGCATACAAAGGAAATCCTGAAAAAGGCTATCACCCATAAGGGATTCGCGATCATTGACATATTGCAGCCCTGCGTATCATTTAACAGGGTTAACACCTACCAGTGGTACAAGGATCATACATATTATCTCGATGATTCCCACAATCCATCCGACAGGGATGCCGCCTTCTCAGTAGCAACCCGATCGGACAGGTTTGCCCTGGGACTGATTTATATCGGTTCAGGAATACCCACCTTCTCCGAGTGTCAGGATGTCAATAAGTCCGATCCCCGGCCGCTCTATCAACATATGGTGAGCCGTGAAAAGATCGAATCCTTGCTGAATGCAAAGAGGATATGAGAATGAACCTTGCAGGCAGGGTAGCCGTCATAACCGGTGCAGGGCGAGGCCTTGGCAAGGCTATAGCCCTTGCTTTTGAACTATCAGGGGCCGATGTTACTTTGTTCAGCCTGTTGGAGGATGAACTGAAAGATATCGCCGCCGATCTTGAAAAGCTCGGTGGGGACTACCTCCTTCATTCGGGTGATGTGTCCGATGAGTATGATGTAGCTTCCGTGGTTGCTGAAACTTTTTCACGGTTCAGCAGAATAGACATCCTTGTGAACAATGCAGGCATCATCGGGCCGGCGCGGTTCCTTGAGGATGCCGTGCCATCACGATGGAAACAGACATTAGATGTGAATCTTACCGGAAGCTATCTCTTCTGCCGGGAGGTGATTCCTTACATGATCAAACAAGGAGGCGGTAAAATCATCAATATCGTTTCCGGACTCGGGCAGATGCCGTTCCCGCGGTTCTGTGCATATTCAGTTTCCAAAGCCGGCCTCATCCAGCTTACTCGGTCGCTCTCTGAAGAATTGAACCCCTTCAATATTCAGGTTAATGCCATCGATCCCGGTCTGATGGACACAACTATGGGAAATGAAATTCGCGCTATGGGCCCTGACGCGCTTGGCCAGGGCCTGTACAACCAGATGATCGGGTATAAGGAGCAGGGTATATTAAAAGACCCCAGAGACATAGCGGATCTCGCGGCATTTCTTGCATCATCCGATTCAGGGGATATGACAGGTCATATCGGAACCACGAAATACTACCGTACTCTCGGATGGAAACCAAGCGAGCCAAATATTTAGCAAGTACTCCTTTTTTTTAAATCATATTAACACCGATCTTCATCCCTTATTCGATATTCCTGCCAAAAAGGATTCGTCCTGTCCTACAAGACAATCGGCAATAAACCACAAGGAATGAGGAAACCCATAGATGTTAATAACATATTGAAATAATTTAATATTAAGTATTCTACCGCGATGGCACGCCTATTGAATACATCAGATTATAAGAGATATGAGTCTCAGCCATGTAATCAAAGGCGGGGCTCGGGGTAATGAAGATTAATCACGTGGAGGTTAGTCATGAATTCATATACGGAATCAAGCTTAGGTAAGGATGGATCGAACACTACGAGAATAACCACTCTCTACGATCTTATGGAAGAGATCAATGCAGAACAGATCAGCCCGCAAAGGGATCCAGGCAGTTACAATATCCAGGAGCCTTCGGGGAAAGGTCAATTCAGTCCGGCGGCAGAGAAGGTTTTTCAGATGTTTGAATCAGGACAAATCAGGTTCAAGAATCTCCAGGATGTCAAAAGAAAATATGCTGGGTGGCTATTCTGACATCAGTCATGGAACACCGAGATGAAATTCGGCAATAAATGCCACGCCTGACGGCATGGTAATTCTACGGGGAAGGAAACACTTATGGACAACTCTTATGATTATACGGATTTTCAACAATACTACAGGGAAATTCAGCAATACCCAACTCTAACCCATGAGAAAGAGTATGAACTGGCAAAACAATATCAAAAGGGCGACGAAGCTGCCGGACAGAAATTAATCCAGGCAAACCTCAGGTTTGTGGTGAGGGTGAGCAGGAAATATTTTTATTGCGGTCACCATTGCCTCGAGATCATTCAGGAAGGAAACCTTGGTCTCATCAGAGCCCTTAATCGTTTTGACCCTGAGCGAGGGATACCTTTTGTCTACTATGCAGTTTGGTGGGTTGAAGCCTTCATCAAGGCTTTCATGCACAAGAGCGGAAAGGTTAACACAGGAAGTCTGAGTCATGCCAAGAAATTGTACTCATTGGATGAACACCTTGGAAACGATGACGATAAAGACCGATGGATTGATTTTCTCTCAGATGGTGCTGATCCGGAGAAAATGTATAATGGCAAGGAGTCATCTCAAAATATTTCATCTGTACTCCATCATTGCTTCACCTTTCTCTCTCCAAGGGAAATATCTGTCCTGAAACAGCGGTTTTATTCTGATCCGCCTGTTAAGCTTAAGGAAATAGGGATGCAACTTGGTGTAAGCAGGGAACGTGTCAGACAAATCCAGACAAGATCCATGGAAAAATTAAAACAAATTTTAGAAGATCAGGTAAAGGGCCTTTGGGAGTCAACAACCCATGATTCCCATCCACTCACCGAGATCAATCAACTGGGGTTTATACGTAGAGGAGAATATCAAAACTGAAGTATCTCTCTTTACTGAAACTCCCTGGCATGTTTCGATCTAAGATTTCTTTACATCTTGGAGAAAAGACTTTATCATGTTCAAGTGCCCATAGGTAATCAGGAAAAGATACTTGTTATCGATGATGATAATCTTGTCTGTAGTTCCATAGCAAACGTTGCTAAAGCCTTAGGATACAATGCTACGACAGCCCTTACCCTGAAAGAAGGCATCGAGTCGGTTAACAAGGAACCGTATGATGTAGTGTTTCTTGATGTGCATATGCCTGATGGGAACGGGATCGAAATGCTTCCCAAAATCTGCCAGAGTGGCGGCCGACCTGAAGTGATCGTCATAACCGCCTATGGAGATCCGGAATCAGTCGAGACAGCCCTTTCCCGGGGGGCCTGGGATTACATTGAAAAACCCTTTTCGAAGAACGATCTTGCCCAACTGTTAAAAGATGCAATTCTCTATCATGAAAGCAATAAGCAACCATTGATCAGCGTCGATTTTGAGAAAGAGGGGATCATTGGTAAGAGTTCCCAGATGAGAGAATGCCTGGCATTACTAAGCAAGACATTAAGCAGTGATGCCAATGTGCTGCTTACCGGCGAAACAGGAACGGGTAAAGAGCTCTTTGCAAGGGCAATCCACAATAACTCAAGCCGAGCCAAAAATAACTTTATTGTGGTCGACTGTGCCTCCTTGCCCCCGAATCTGGTGGAAAGCATTCTTTTCGGTCACGAGAAGGGATCATATACCAGTGCGGATAAATCGCAGCAAGGTCTGGTCATACAGGCCCACAGGGGGACACTGTTTCTGGATGAAGTGGGTGAACTCCCCCTGTCCATCCAGCAAAAGTTCCTGCGTATCCTCCATGAGGGTCGCTTCCGTCCTGTCGGAAAACCCACTGAGATTGAAAGCGATTTCAGAATCATATCTGCCACAAACCAGAATCTGGACAATTTAGCAGAGGTAAAAAGATTCCGAAAAGATCTCCTGTTCAGACTCAAATCCATCACCATCCATCTCCCTGCACTCAGAGATCGACCCGAGGATATCCTGGAATTGACAAATCACTACCTGCAAAAACTCTGCAAGAAATATGGCATGAAACCAAAGCGCCTCAGTACTGCATTTAGAGATACCATCATGCAGTATGCCTGGCCCGGTAATGTACGTGAATTGATTCACGCACTGGAGAGTTCGCTTACGGTTGCACATGATAGTGCCATCCTGGTCCCCAAACATCTTCCACACCATATTCATGTGCAGGTGAAGCAAAATACTGTTGCAGCTAAAAAGAAGAAACCCCTCCACATTGCGACAAACAACAATCTTTCCAGCCTCAATGAGGTGCGGGAAGAGGCTATCGCTGAGATAGAACAGCAGTATCTTAAGGAGTTGATGATCCGGACAAAAGCCCATATTGAGACAGCCTGCAGAATATCCGGGCTATCCCGCTCGCGTCTCTACGCCTTGCTGAAGAAGTACAACATATCATAGTATTCTTGAATCGATATTTCATATGTGCATTCCTGCCGGAAGAGACTAGTCCTCCCACACAGGACAATCAGCATTCACTCTTGAAAGATATGCGTATCATGAAATCATGTAACAAACTAATATTACATGATGTCTCTTAATCTTCAACAATGGCATGGTAATTGAGTGTCCTTGTACGAAGGCATCCCAGAGAGAAAGGTACTGAATGATATGGAAAATAAGATTTTGCTGTTGTCAGTAATTATGTTTTTCGGATTCTCGGTACTTTCAGGGGCTACACCCATTGAATTTAAAAATCGGCATGTAATCCTTGACTATATACCCATAACCTTGAGACAGCCTTCGGCCCAAGTGGGTAAGGCCTTCTCTGTCGGGGTGCATAACGTTAAAAACACACTCACGTTTTCTATGAGTGAACTCAAGAATACTTCTGCTCCCGCCCCTGTACCCGAGCCCTCAACCCTTTTTCTTCTTGGTTGTGGAATTATTTTCTCCGTTGGTTTCAGCAAAAGATACAGGCAACACAAAGAATGACTCACATTCTGTATTAATGCGTCACTACAGCACTATGACTTAAGCGAAAAGATCAATGCCAGGCAATGATACATTGGATACTTGGAGGAATTCAGCAGGAGGTTATCATGAATGCTACTCAGACCGAGACCAGATATTATATTTTCAAGTGTCGAGACCATGAATGCAATGAAACTATACCGGTAATATCTTTCATCTCTCAATATGCCTTTTCAGCAGGGAGTATCTATCTGAAAAGACAAGCCGTTGAGAGAGACTATGACCTCATCACCGTCGATGTCATATGTCCGTTCTGCTGCGCAGCAAATCACTTCCAGATAATGGAAAATAAAAAGGAGTTAAGCAGGCAGGATTATGATGAAGCAAGCAAGTCCATGAAGGTAAAATTGGTGTTGAGACATGAGTACGATAAGGTTCTTGCACAAGATTACAAGGGTCAGCCGGAAGTTGTCTCTACAACATCCTAAAGGGAGCTGAACAAACCAGCCGTAAGATACAAAGCTACACCCCCCATAACTCTTGAGGGAGGGTATCAAGATGACCCTCTCTCGTTTTTTTTGTAATTTTGCTCCTCATGTCTCTACTCATCTCATCTTCAGCATCATGATCATCCCTTCTTCTCAAACACACTCCCTGTAAGACAGCCAATTCCCAGTCTCGAAGCCTTTCCTCCGGATATAGAGAAGCCCTTGGGGTTTCACGGAAGATCGGACTTGTTCGGCTAAGTTTTTAAGAATTTTGGGCTTTGACTGTGCCTTTTCACTGTGTTAGGGAGAGGCTATCATGAGTAGTGACGAGAGCAGCAGTAGTCATAGATTTTAATACCCTTGCCCCGGCATAGATCGTCTGTCCATGGGCAAGGGAGAGATGATCGTGCCGGACATGTACCGTTTGCAATTTTCAGATAACCGGACGATCCTGTCACAATAGATACGAGCAGGGTGCGGATGTATGCTGAGACATCACCGGGTCTCTTTTTGCGGCATGAAAGGATGGTTTTCAAACACCCCGGCATACCCATGCCGTGTTCAGAGAAGTGATTTTTTCTGCTTGCAAGAAGCACGCTTTATCGGCCCTCTGCACGGGCCTAAATGTGAATGTGAAAAGAGGATTTCAGCATGTATTGGCTGAGTAAATCTTTTCATCGCATCGATCGCTTTCGCAAGAGGTTAATTATCTTTCTCTCCGTACTCGGCCCGGGAATCATCGTGATGATAGCCGACAACGATGCAGGCGGCATCTCCACCTATGCCGTTACCGGTTCAAAATACGGTTTCTCACTCCTCTGGATGTTCGTCATACTCCTGCCCATGGCATATTATGTACAGGAGATGACTGTCCGCCTGGGCGCCGTGTCGAAACGCGGTAACGCCGAGGCGATCTTTGAAGGGTTCGGTCCTTTCTGGGGCTGGTTCTCCCTTGGTGACTTGATTATTACCAACTGGCTTACCCTGGTTACGGAATACGTGGGCATGATAGCAGCTATGAGCATGTTCGGAATCCCCCCATTACTGACATTCATAGCCGTCACTGCTATCTTGTTCACCATTGTTCTCACAGGGCAGTACTGGACCTTTGAAAAACTCACCTTGTTCTTCTGCTGCTTTCAATCTCGTCTACATCCCGGCAGCTTTCTGGGCCATGGACACACCCACAGCCCCGGCCTGGAGCCAGGTATTCAAGGGGTTCTACAATCCGGCAATGGGCGGCTTCAGCATGGACCTCATCTTTATCGTTCTGGCCAACATCGGGACCACCATCGCCCCATGGATGATCTTCTTCCAGCAGAGTGCGGTCGTAGACAAGGGGCTCGACATACACGATGTCAATTACGGGAAACTGGAGACATTTGTGGGATCTTTTCTCACCTGCCTCGTGGCCGTCTTCATCATCATTGCAGCAGGTGCCGCCTTTTTCTATCACAAACCTCCCATCACGATCCAAGACGCCAGGCAGACCGCAGAGGCGATAGTGCCTCTCCTTCCTGTTGGGCAAGGGCATCTCGCCCGTAGGCTTTTTGCCATCGGTCTCTTTGATGCCGGATTCTTAGGTGCACTTATGCATATCACTCTGTCCACATCCTGGGCTGTAGGCGAGGTCTTTGGATGGGCCCACTCCTGAACCAGAAGGTAAAGGATGCACCATGGTTTTACCTCATATACCTTTTTATGCTGCTCACGTCAGGTGCCGTTGTCCTCATTCCTAAGCCCCGCTCGTAACCATTACCATGTTCGTCCAGGTGGTGGCTGTCACTCTCCTGCCGGCAACGCTGGTCTTTCTCCTGCTCCTCCTGAATGATCCGTCCTTTATGGGCGAGCATGTGAATACGAGCTCGCAGAATATCATCAATTGGGGGATTGTTATCTTTGTTATCATCATGTCCTCGCTCATGGGAATAGGCACCCTTTTCCCGGGGTTATTCAAATGAGTACCAGGGAGGTAACGGCATGATTGCGGATAAAAACAATACTTCTAAAATGAAGACAACCGATCAGCACCCCGGATTCGAACAGTTTCGTTTTCTCTTCTTCTCCGAGCTGCTCAAACTGCCGGTGTGCAGGGAAAAGATCAAGAACCGCATCGGTAAGCTGAGTGATCTTGTTTTCCTCCATAAAGAACCGTATCCCGAAGCGGTAGGCATCTACATAGAGCACGGCTGGGGAAAACCCACCGAGTTCATTCCCTGGTCAAAGGTGATAAAGATTGAGGATGATGCCATCTTTGTCAGGCCGCCGGACAGCGGGGACGTATATCCGCCCTTTGTCGATCAGCCGGGTTGGATCCTCATGGACAAGCATCTCATGGGTAAGACAGTCCTCGATATAGACGGCAGACAGGTTGAGGTGGTCAATGATGTCCATTTCCTCGAGACGCGGGGTCTTTTGCTCCTGGTCCATGTGGATATCTCATTCGGCGGCTTCTTCCGCAGATGGGGTCTGGGAAAATATGAACTGGTCAACAGCAACCTTATCTCATGGAAATATGTCCAGCCGCTGTCTGTCGAGGATGCGGTCTCCACCGATAAGGTGACCCTCTCCGTAACCAAGAAACAGATGCTCGAGCTCCCCAGTGAGGACCTGGCCGATTTCCTGGAAGAGCTGCCCAATGAGGAGCAGCAGGTTCTTTTCTCGGCCCTTGATACGGAAAAGGCCGCCGAGACCCTCATGGAAGCCGAGCCCAGGGCTCAGCGCCAGATCATCGCCAATCTGCGGGAGGAAAAGGCCCGCAAGATCCTTTCCGAGATGTCGACCCCGCAGCTGGCAGGCCTGTTCACGGTCCTGCCGCACGACGATGTCACCGAGCTCATGGCTTACCTGAGCAAGGGGCAGGCCGAACGAGTCCGCAACATCCTATCCCAGCGTGAAATCCAGGCAAGAAATATCATGTCATCCGATTACGTTGTTGCACAAAGGACGGATAAGATCGGCGATGTCATTACCACGATCAGGGGTTCCGGCAGGGAGCCCAAGAGTATTTCCTATATATATGTGGTCAATGGTGACGGCCGGACCCTGCTGGGGTGGTTGATCTCCGTGAGCTTGTTCTTACCCCCGAGCACCTGACCATGGGCGAGGTTATGGCCTCGCCGGTCGTGGCGGCGGAGGAGGATGATGTCCAGGATGATCTGGTGGAAATGTTCGTGAAGTACCATTACCACATGATCCCTGTTGTCGACAGGAATGACCGTATCCTTGGGGTGCTCTATCACAATGACATCGATAATCTCATATCACAATGATAGCTTATCAAGGGGTAAAGGCCTGCAAACAGTTGAGGAGAGACGATTATGCCACGGGTGAAGATGACAAGGGTGAGCAAGATTGCTCTGTATTTCATACGATTCTACCTAATCTTTCTGGTTGGTCTCCTGTTGGTCAAGTTCCTGAAAGTGGTTCACTGATAATTGGTATAAGGCACTCGAATAGTACCTTCTCCTCATGTATTGCCATGAACATCCTTGTCCGGATTTTCACAACCTGCCTTGGATTTGGTTACGAAAAATGATGCCCCATGTACAAATCTGTAGGCGGAATCGCTGAGACTGATATGTAACTGGCTGATAAAATAGACTGATAAAAAATGGCTCATATTTTGCGTCCATCAAATCATTACAATGGAACTGCTGGTGACAATCGTATGAGGCCAAGCTGAAAACCCATCGGATAAGGGGGATATCATCATGAAAAATGAAAAATTATTCTATGAGAAGAGAGAAAAGTTGGCAGGCGCAAGATACTTAATCGGTAAATTTGATAAAGTCCCGGTGTCCTGTAAGCTTAAGAAGTGTCGATGGATTAAATGGTGCGCTACCCCTGCCGAAAACCTGATTTATGCCACAGTCGCCGATTTCACAGATCACGAACCTGCCGATGAGACGCAAAAAGAGAGGCTTGAGAATAAATTTATCCAGCCCCGGGAAATTGAGTCTATCGAAAAATTCGCCGGTGGTATTGCCCATGATTTCAATAACATTCTCACAGCCATTATGGGGTATACAGAGCTTGCAATAGATAATGCCTCAGAACCGGATAAGGTAAAGCAAAATCTGAAGAAGGCACTCATGGCGAGCACCCGGGCAAGAGACCTTGTGAACCAGATCATAACCTTCAGCCGGCAGGCCGATAAGAAGTTCACCCCTATAAAGTTTAACTTTGCCATTATAGAATCACTCTGGATGTTACGTCCAATGATACCCACAAACATCAAGATCAGACAGAATCTTAAGGTCCCTGCCATGGTCATGGCTGATCCCACCCAGATTCACCAGGTCATGATGAACCTCTGTTCCAATGCGGTCCATGCCATGGTCGAGGGTGGGGGTGAATTGGATGTAAGTTTGGAGAAATCGATTATTTATGGTGATGCGAATGCCCATGATCCGGATCTGCCCGCAGGATCCTATGTAAAGCTTACCATCAGTGATACCGGCCAGGGCATGCCCCCCGAGGTCATGAAACGGATTTTTGATCCTTATTTCACCACAAAAGAATTGGGACGCGGCAGAGGCCTGGGTTTATCGGTCGTTCATGGGATCGTGAAAAGTCATGGAGGCGCGATCACCTGTATGAGCACACCAGGAGAAGGGACTTCCTTTGTCATATATCTCCCTGAGATTGAATCCGGGAAAGAGACCATCGAAACCCTCGAGGATAAGGCTCTCCCCACAGGAACCGAGCGGATCCTTTTTATAGATGATGAGCAGGTTATTGTGAATCTGGCAGAAGAGATGCTGAGTAAGCTGGGATATGACGTCGTTGCCAAAACAAGCAGCGTCGAGGCCCTTGAGTTATTTCAAGAAAACCCTGACAAATTTGACCTGATCATTACCGATATGTCCATGCCGGCCATGACAGGAGAAAGTTTGGCTCAAAATATCCTTGGTCTGCGCAGCGATATCCCGATCATCCTGTGCACCGGATATAGTAAAGATATCACTGAGGAGAAGGCAAAGAGTATCGGCATTCGAGAGTTTATGATGAAGCCGGTAGAAATGATGGTGATGGCTGAAACCATCCGGAAGGTGCTTGATTAAAACCAACTTCACGTATCAATACGTTTAAAAATTCAGCACCATTATAATAGTTCTCTTTCCTGCTGACCTTGGCGGGTTGATCCGACAAGACGCTGGGCAAACCTGGTGAAGCGTGTTTTGCTCCGGCTGTTCTCCACGCTGAGCTTGACCGCCCGGGCAGAGCCAATAGTTAAAACCAGTCGCTTGCCTCTTGTCACTGCGGTATAGAGCAGGTTTCTTGCCAGCATGACATAGTGCTGGGTGTGGACAGGCAGGATCACCGAAGTATATTCGGACCCTTGAGCCTTATGGATGGTCGTTGCATAGGCGATAACCAGATCTTCCGCTTCGGAGGAACTGTATAAAACGACACGATCGTCATACCCGACCTGGAATGAGCCGTCCTTCTCGTTGATGTCCATCAGATACCCGATGTCGCCGTTAAAGACCTCCAGCTCATAATTATTGCGGGTCTGCATAACCTTGTCACCAACCCGGAATTCGGTATTGCCCCTCCTGTAAGGCCTGCCGTCCGGATTGAGAGCCTGCTGCAAGTGCTTATTTAAGTTTTCAACCCCCAGGATGCCTTTATGCATGGGGCTCAACACCTGTATGTCCCACAAGGGATCCAGGCCGTATTTTTGAGGCAGCTCCACCCTCACCTGGCGGATGATCTCAGCCAGGATCTTTTCAGGGTCTTCCTCTGAAATAAAGCGATACTCTCCGATTCCGTCTTCAGTAACCTCCGGCATCTTGCCCTGATTAATGCGGTGGCTGTTGACGATGATCCGGCTCTTCAGACCCTGCCTGAAGATCGTGTCAAGCCTCACCACAGGGATAATACCGGATGCGATGATATCCTTCAGGCAGTTGCCGGGGCCCACGGAAGGCAGTTGGTCGGCATCGCCTACACATACAAGGGTGGTGCCGGGAGTAACCGCGCTGAGAAGATGGTGGAGGAGTAAGATGTCCACCATGGAAAACTCATCCACAATAATAAGGTCCGCCTCCAGGGGGTTTTCAGCGTTGCGCTGAAAAACGCCTTGGATGGGATTGAACTCGAGCAGCCTGTGGATCGTGCTTGCCTCCTTGCCGGTGGCCTCGGTCATGCGCTTGGCAGCACGGCCCGTCGGGGCACACAGGAGGATCCGTGCATCCACCTCCTCAAACATGTGGATAATGGCGGTGATCGTATATGTCTTCCCCGTCCCGGGCCCACCCGTGAGGACCATGCACGTGTTCTTTGCCGCACACCTTACAGCCTCTCTCTGCAGTTCGGACAGGTCGATGTGATAGCTGTCTTCCATCCATCTGGTCGCCCCATCCGGGTCTATGTCGGCAGTGTTT
This sequence comes from uncultured delta proteobacterium, assembly GCA_963847605.1. Lineage (GTDB taxonomy): Bacteria > Desulfobacterota > Desulfomonilia > UBA1062 > UBA1062 > MWEI01. The sequence goes on from CAWKAM010000020.1 coordinate 97,281, forward strand.
TTATCGGCCTCGTTCATGGTTGACAGGTTCACAGCCGCATACTTCTCCGCATGGTGAAGTGAAGCAAGGTATATTGCGTCTTCGGAATCCGTCTTGCCCTGGACCTTCTCTCTGTACACGTAGTTCATCGACTCGAGTTCTGTAATATTCTCCGAGATCAGCCCCCTGTCGACCCCAAGGAGTCTCGACGCCTCCTGCAGCAGGAGACGGCGGGGAAGGTAGGTATGGCCCTGTGTTGCGGCAAGGTCGAGTACATAGATGATGCCTCCGCAGATTCTCTCAGGGGCATCCCTGGCAATGCCGGTCTTCTCGGCGATCCGGTCGGCGGTCATAAAGCCTACGCCCGGGATATCGACGGCGAGGCGGTACGGGTTGTTTCTGATCACGTCAATGGTATTGCTCCGGTACTTCTTGAAGACTTTGGCAGCGAGTCCGGCCGTAATCCCCTGGCTATAGAGGAAGACAAACGTATCTCGCAGGTTCGTATGGTCCTTCCATGCATTGAGGATGGCCTCGGCGCGCTTCGGGCCTATGCCGCTTACCTCCCTGAGGCGGTGCGGCTCCAGGTCGATGATCGTAAATGTGTCCATACCGAAGGCGTCAACGATGCGCTTTGCGAGCTCCGGGCCTATCTCGTCGATCTCGGAGGTAAGATAAGCCTTTATGCCCTCCGCGGTCACCGGGGGCTTGGCCTCGAACTCTACAGCCTTAAATTGCAGGCCGTACTTCGGGTGTTCAACCCAGGAGCCCTTGAACTGGTAAAGGTCCCCGATGCGGGGAGAGGGAAGGAAGGCCACGACGTTTACTGATGAATCATCATGCCCCTGGAGTCTGACCCGTGCGATGGTGTAGCCCGTATCGGCCCTGTGAAAGCGCACCTGCTCGATCTCACCGGACAAGACTACAGGGGAATTTGCACTGCCGCTGTTCTGTGAGGAGTTATCAGCACGGGTATTGTCCTGGACCATTCACTCTCTTCCTTGTTTGTATGTATACCATCATCGTGTTTGACTCAAGGCGCCCATCAATGTTCCTGGCAGGCATCGTCCCATTGCGACTCCAGGAGCCTCCTGATACCCTGGGCCCTGGTTAATCCTATACCCTCGACTTTCTGAAGCTCATCAACAGAGGCATTCATGACCCTTGATATCGACCCGAAATGCCCCATCAATCTCTTTGCAAGCCTTGACCCTATCTGCGGAAGCCCCTGAAGGAGATACAACTGCCGTGACCTGAGCCTCCTGGGCCGATATCCGCCTCGCAAAGGAACAACGTCCATGTCTTTATCATACTGTGATCCTATCATAATCAAAATGTCTCTGGTATGTACCTTTGAGCGGGAAAATATCACCGGGGTATGCCAGATCGTCTGAACCGATACGATTGACCCTTCTATGGCATTGCTGTTGAAATCAAGGTCTGTCATGTATGGATCGCCTTCTATGAGAAGTATCGGGCGGCAGCAGTGCTTTTTCAAATTTGAGAGCTGCCTGAATAACCGCGTGTCAACTAAAGAGATGAGAAAATCCTTTGCGGTCTTTCTCTCGATGGTTATGGAATCGTTGATCACATAGTCGCCATACGGCAGAGCCTTGACCCGAATCTGGATATCATCTCGTGCAAGCTGGTCAATGAGGCCGGAGTCTTTTTCCCGATAATCTATATCAATCCTCATATCTTGATATCAAACCCCTTAACACCATAGTTATCTCAAATTTATGCTTTCACCTCTGCCAGTCAGGCATCATCTTTTCAAGTAATCAAACTCCATATCAAGAGAAAATCAATTCGTTGTTTCAGGTCAGCTTCTTGTGCAAGATGCGGTGGAACAGATCCTGTCGAACAATTCTAGGGTGTGTAGATCAATAATTACATTTGCATCAAGCAGAAGCAATTTTCTCATAATTTTCTTCGGCAAACCCTCTTGTCAAGAGGAACTCATCGATCTCTGCGCGGTGAATGTCCAGGTATTGTGCGAAGAGCCCTCGTGATATTCTGCCCTCAATCAAACATCTACATGCCAAAGAAATAAAGCGGGAAGGTAGCTTCGCTACCTGATCTTCTTTGTATAGATCTCTACGGAGCTTCTTATCCATATCCTTGAAACGGGAATCGTCCAGAATCTTTTGTGCTTGTGCCTTTTTCAATTAATCCCGTTCATGTCCACCAGTCTCCACACAACTGCCTCAGAAGAGACACCGAAGTCCTTTGCAAGCTCGATGATATCCACAAGCCTGAGAGCTCCGCCGGTTGCCACCTCATCGAGTGCTTCTCTGAGGTGGTCCTCGGGCAACAGGAGGCTTGCGGCAAAAGTGTCGGCAAACTGCTCGGGCTTTGTCTTTTTCGTACCCTCGCCGATCTCTTCCGGCGAGAATACATTCCAGGTGATTACATGGAAGAGTTCATGGGCAAGATCGAAATTCCTCCTCCATGGGGCATCCTTGGCATTAATAAGGATGCCTACCCCCAAGGTATTATCCACAACACAGGCACCCGAAACATCTTCAAGGGGCAGGTGCAGGATTTTGAACCGAAGGTTGTTTTCAAGGACCTGGAGGAGATTGCATGCAGGCCGTGAGCCCAGGTCCAACTGACTGTGGATGGATGCCCCCAGCTTCTGCGCCAGGGCAAACCCATTATGGACAAAGTCCTCTTTGCTATGGCGAACCTGGAGGTCTATCCACCGGCGTTTGAGGCTAAGCAGGTGTTCGAGGTTGTGATAATGTTCGAGGAACGAAAGAAACTCCCGCTGGGTGCTTTTGATGTCTTTCTCTTTTGCCTCGATGGACTTTCTCCACAAGGGGATCGGGTCAGGTGCAATATTCTGATCAAGGAAATAATCCAATGTTCTGCTATAGAGCTTTGCCATGGCGATAAGCTCATGGGCGTTGATGGTGCGTTTGCCCTTCTCTATGTCTGAGAGGGTCTGGTAGTTATTGAAGCCCAGTTCTTTGGCAGCCTCTTTCATGTTGTACCCGGCTGTATCCCGGGCCGAAACGAGCCTTTCCAGGAGGATCTGCTCCTTGTACTGTTTTGCTTTCATGGGTCGCCTCTGAGGGATAAGATTTTCTTATTTATTGCATTTCATTATCGGTAAAAAGATAAGCTTCCTTTATGGAAATGTCAAGAGGGCAGAGGGTTTTTCAGCTAGAATCAGGGCCCTTCACCCTTGAGAAACGTCCCCTTTTTACCCCTGATCCAGGATGAACCGGAAATCGCAATGAGGTGCTCCCTGCATGATGGTCTGAGTCCGCAACAGCCTTATCCGAGGGTTGAAGCCCCTCGCAAAGGGTTCATCCCGGCTGCAGGAAAGGCAAAAGCCGAATTTCCTCAAGCCCATCCTGTCATACAGCTCGACATAGCCACAGCGGGTCACATCAAAGCTCAGCTTTTGGTCGGACTCTTCAAGCATACGAATCATGATGGCATCATCTTCGGACCATATTTCCTTTACCACGCGGCTCAATTCTCTCAGGGAATTCCCGCCATACTTACCGGCCATCATCCTGCCTGTGGCCAGTGCATCGGCCTGAACAGCCGCGGTTGCGGCTTCCATGGCTTTATCATGGCCCAGAACACTTCCGAATCCTCTGATGAGACATGCTGCTATCGGCGCCTGAATCTCCCGGCGCATGAGATGACTGATCGCAAGCGAAGGTTGTTGAATGCCCTGACTGTCCGGGCTGTGCTGGTCTTCTCTGCTCATCTCTTCTCCTCCCGTTCTATCATATGATTCCCCGCAGCTTGCTGCGGGGTTACCTTATCTTCCTCGCCCCTCGAGGGAGTGATTCGGGACATCCCTGTCCCTTACCCTGAAGGGCGCACGTAAAGTGCGTCCAATTCGTCTATCCTGACGAATTGTGGACTGAGGAGAGGGGGAAGAACCGAACAGACCTTCGATACCGCGTAACTTGCTGCGCGAAGCTTCATTTGCCCGATCTTATCGCACATCTTTGACTGCAAACCGGGCCCCCATTTCAAAGGCCTTTTTGCAATCTTCCGGAAACACCTCTTTGCGCCTTTTAGCCTTTTTCACAGGATCAAACCGGGATGAAACCACTTTTGCATAATCATCAAACTGATAGGTATCGAAACAGAAGAGCGACTCAGAGGCGCCGAATATCCTCTGCAGAACCATTTCCTGTATGCCGAGGTGCAGGGCGTAGCCCCTTTCTTTCATGCTCCTCTTCCGTTACATTCATCGTATAGATCAACCCGGTATGAATCTTTCTCGGGAAGAGCGCCTGGTATGGATCCGTATACGCTGTGAAGGGGAACATCAGGCGCTCCATGAACGACTTCATCTCTCCGGTAACCGTTCCGAAATAAATCGGGGAGCCAAGGATGACGGCATCGGCTTCTTCGACTTTTTTGAACACAGGAGCCAGATCATCTTTTACCGCGCACCTGCCATAACTCTTTCCGCCTATCGTCTTGCAGGCAAAACAGCTTATGCAGCCTTTATAGTTCAGATCGTAGAGATGAATGAGCTCGGTTTCAGCCCCCTGTGACGAAGCCCCTTCCAGGGCCTTTTCAAGCAGCGTTGCCGTATTCCATTTCTTTCTCGGACTCCCGTTTATCGCCATGACCTTCATCGGCTTCACCTCCGTACCCAGGGCGGTTCAGGTTTTTCTCGTGTATGGGTAACACGATACCTTTTTTATGTTACAATACAAAAATAAAAATTGATAATGGATTGGAATGGAGAAGAGATGGGGAAGACCTCAGTTTTTTCTGAAATAGAAACGCCCCCTTTTTCCCCTCAATCGTGCATAAAAAAAGACACTTGCCAACTGCACCCTAAAAGGGTACATTTGTACCCATTATGGGTACGGCAAAAACAAGTGATACCCTCTCCACCACCTTGTTTGGAAAGACCCGTAGAGCTGTTTTATCGCTCTTGTACACCCATCCGGATGAGAGCTTTTACCTGCGTCAGATTGCTCGTGTGGCGGGAGTCGGCATGGGCTCTATCCAGCGCGAACTGAAAGCCCTCGTCGAAGCCGGCATCATCCAGACAAGCGTTAAAGGCAAGCTGGTTTACTATCAGGCAAACCCCCAATGTCCGGTTTACGCAGAGCTGAAAGGGCTGATCGTAAAGACTGCCGGAGTGGGTGATATCCTGAAAGCCGCCCTGGCACCTTTGTCTGATCGTATTCAGGTGGCATTCGTCTATGGCTCTTTCGCCGGAGGCAAAGAGCGCAAGGGAAGTGATGTAGATGTGTGCGTCGTGGGCATGGTAACATTTGCCGAGATCGTATCAGCCTTGAGTCTTGCCCAACAGAATCTCAGCAGGGAGATCAATCCATCTGTATTTCCCCCTGAGGAATTTCGAACCAAGCTGGCGTCCCATAATCACTTCCTCATGTCGATTATAAAAGGGCCAAAGATATTCCTCGTCGGAGATGAGCATGAGCTTGCATAGCTGGCTCAGTAATGGCTGGGTGGTGACCCACCAGACAAGCACTCAGGAGATTGCAGACCTCCTTGCCGTGGCAGACCGCGATTTGAAGGATAGTGGGACGCCCGGCTTAAGCTCTGACTGGCGGTTGAATATCGCTTATAATGCAGCACTACAGGCGGCCACAGCCGCACTGGCCGCGAGTGGTTACCGCGCTGGCAGAGAATCACATCATTATTACACCATCCAGTCTCTGGCCTATACCATCAGGGCCTCTAAAGACTTAGTCACCCAGTTTGACCGGTTCCGGAAGAAGAGGAACATCGGTGCTTATGACAGGGCAGGTGCTGTGTCCGACCAGGAGGCATCGGAGATGGTTCTCCTGGCGCAAAGCCTCAGGAAGAAAATTGAAGACTGGTTGAGGATGAATCATCCGGAGTTCCTTGAGTAATCCGATGAAAAGATATCAGAACATCCAATTTTAGCGTAACCCGTCAAGCACCTGTAGGAGCGGCTTCAGCCGCGACTCCCCTCTATGTCGAGCTCAGGGCCATGCTCGCTGAATGCGAGAGAAGTAGTTAGCCCTGCCTGCCGTTTTTATGATACAAGAGAAAAAGCAAAAAAATGACAATGGATTGGAATGAAAAAGAAAAAGGGAAGCCCCAGTCTCATAAATAGAAACGTCCCTTTTTACCTCAAAGAAAGTTGGCTTAACATGAGGTATAAGCCGCTGATTTATTCATAGGAAAACTAGATGGCTCAACTTTACCAAGTCCTTCAAGAAAGAACCGCTGAATGGAGAAAGGCAGGTTTCCCCATTGAAGATTATCCTGCTCTTAGCGAGATATTGGAATGGTCAGGTAATCCAGATGGCAGTGGATTTACCTTGCGTCATCCGCAATTCTTAGCACTTCAGGTTTACTGGTATCTCAGACTTATAGAGAAGACCCCTAAAATCCGTGATCTTTACCAGAAGCTTATGCCTTCTAAGACAGAACTCCTACGGTCATTCGGCATACCACAAGAGGCATTTGAGAAAGTTGACTATGATATTGATGCCCTCTTGAAATCAATAGAGCATGACAATGAGTTTGTTCGAGAGTTCAAACTCGAGGGTCTCCGTGAGACCCTAACATTGGAGTATCCAAGCTATATCCTTGCCTTGGCAATGGGTGCCGGTAAAACCGCACTTATCGGAGCAATCATTGCAACTGAGTTCGCCATGGCCATGGAATACCCCGATGGTCCTTTCATCCAGAACGCCCTGGTTTTTGCACCTGGAACCACGATTATCCAATCGCTCCGTGAGCTGGCAGAAATACCTTATGAAAGAATTCTCCCTCAGCGTTTTTTTAAGTCCTTTGCTTCATCAATAAAACTCATTTTCACAAGGGATGGTGAAAAAAATATCCCGGTAATAAGGGGAAGCGTTTTTAATGTGATCGTCACGAATACTGAGAAGATCCGCATCCAAAAAGAGACTATCAGAAAATCAGACATAGGTGCCCAACTCCTCTTCAAAGGCGAAGATGAAGCCCGTAGCGAGATAGCAAACGCAAGGCTTCAGGCAATAGCCAGTCTTCCCCACCTTGGAGTATTTTCTGATGAGGCGCATCACACCTACGGGCAGGCCCTTGAAAAGGAACTCAAGAAGGTACGCAAGACCGTTGATTATCTTCATCATGAAAGTCCCAACCTCATAGCTGTCATCAACACCACAGGCACACCTTACTATAGGAAACAACTCCTCCGCGATGTCATCGTGTGGTACGGACTTTCCCAAGGCATTAACGATACTATCCTCAAATCAATTGAAGGCAATATCCAGGCCTTCAGCTTTGAAGAAAAGCAGACAGGCCAACTCCTCGATCATGTAGTTGAGGATTTCTTTAAGGAGTATAGAGATATACGGTTACCAAACAATGCGCCTGCGCGCCTTGCAATCTACTTCCCTCAGACAGATGATCTGGCGAGATATCGCCCGATCATTGAAGCCAAATTGGCAGCCCTTGGATTATCGACCTCTCTTATTCTTGAAAACCATTCCAAAGCCCCCCAAGCTGATATTGATGCATTTGCCAGACTCAACAACCCAGATGCACATCACCGGGTAATTCTCCTCGTCAACAAAGGGACTGAGGGCTGGAATTGTCCGAGCCTCTTTGCATGCGCACTTGCGCGTAAACTCCACACAAGTAACAACTTTGTTCTGCAGGCAGCGTCCCGGTGCCTCCGCCAGGTCCCCGGAAATTCACAGAAAGCAAGGATCTACCTGTCCGCTGATAATTATAATACCCTGGACAAACAGCTCCAAGAGACCTTTGGCGAGACAATCGACGATATCAGCCGGTCAAAGAGCAACAGCCATCGCACAATTATCCATTTGCGAAAGCTTGACCTTCCACCCCTTGTGGTAAAGCAGATTGCCCGTACAGTGGTGAGAAAAGAATTTGAAGGAACGAAACTCAATCTCAGTCATCCTGTGGTTTCAGAAAAAGAGACCTTTGAGAAGAAGACATATACCGTAGCAGAGCAACACTCAACCTATGGCGTGTTAAAGCAGGTCGGTGAGACCGAAGAGATATCGACTGAGGCAAAGGTTTTGGATATTCGAAAAGTGGCGTTGGAATTCGCCAATAATTACTACCTCGATATATGGACAATTTATGACGCCCTTGCCTTAATCTACCCTGATGGTGAGATACCCAGCACGCATCTGTACCCTTTAGCTGAACAGCTTGAGGCCCAAACAGCGCGATATGAACTTAAGGAAGAAACTATTGAAGTAGCGCTCGCCCTGGTCAAACCAGACGGGTTCACTCGAGAGGTCGATCTGAACGGCACAGAAGTCTATACCGCTGAGATTTCCTACCCCATTGACCGAGAGAAATTACTCATCAAGTGGGAGGAATGTAAAGACAAGGCCGGGGAGTTCGGCTTCCATTATGACCCCTACAACTTTGACTCGAATCCTGAAAAAAGTTTCTTTGAACAGACGCTTGATGAATTAAAGATATATCCATCAGAAGTCCAGGACATCTTATTTACCGGTGCGCTCACAGACCCCTGCAAGACCGATTTTTATGTTGAGTACCTGGGAGAGGATAACCGCTGGCACAACTACACACCTGACTTCATTATCCGTCGTAAGGACGGCAAGTGTCTCATCATTGAGATCAAGGAATCCCGGTTCAAGAACGCAACCGAGTTGGACCTGGAGAATTATGCAAAGGGCGGCAAGGCAGTGACAATAGAAGGCAGAAAGGCAGTGGCCCTCAAGAAATGGGAAACCCTCAACCCCCTCACTCTGAAGTATCAAATTATCTTTGCTGATAAAGATGTGATCCCGTACGATCTATTGAAACAGGCGCGTGATTTTACAGGAGCTCAATGATATGGCAAAAGAAAAGATCGTTGAAATCAAACAAGCCAAGGGCAGGCCCATGCTCAATTGGGTAGGCAAACGGCCATTGAAGCGCTTAACTGTCTTCCCGGCGCAGAAAGTTGAGGTATATGGCGAAAAACCTGAGAAAGGAGGACTGCTGTATCACGGAGATAACAAAGAAGTACTAACCCACCTATTAGCAAATGGTTATCGCGGTAAAATAGATCTTATCTACATTGACCCCCCATTTGATTCCGGGGCTGACTACGTACGTAAGATTAAACTTAGGGGTAGTGAAAATGAAAGAAAGTTAGAAGGAGAAGGGTATACTATTGGAGAACAAATCCAATATACAGATATTTGGATAAATGACAATTATTTGCAATTCATGTATGAAAGGCTCCAACTACTCAAGGAACTTCTAGCTGAATCAGGTACGATTGCACTTCATTGCGACTCGCGAAAAAATTACTTACTTCGCTGCCTACTTGACGAAGTGTTTGGTTTAAATAATTTCAGAGGTGAAGTCATTGTTAGAGCTGGAGTAAAGAATGTACAATCTCAATTTGAGGAGATGTCGAATTTAACCTTAGGTAGTAATACGATATTTCTCTTCTCTAAAAGTACCGAGATCAAATACCCAAAACTAACAACTTCTTCTGATAAATATGAACCGGGTAAATGGGATACATTTTGGAGAGGAACAGATCGACCAACTATGCGCTATAGATTGTTTGATCAAAAACCTGAGCATGGACAATGGCGATGGCAAGAGGAACGTGCCAAGATTGCCATTCGAAATTATGAAGAATATATAGAAAAATTCTCTCAAAAAATCCCTTTAGACGACTACTATTTAAAATCACTAGAGAATGGTATTGACCTTGATTTTATACGCTTGTCAGAAGATGGGTCTGTACAGTATTTTGTTCCTCCAAGGAAATACAAAATTCTAAGCAATGTTTGGCTAGATTTACCCTACCGAGGGAATGAAACAGATTATCCAACTGAGAAACATGAGGCAATTATAAATCGTCTGATCCAATGGATTACAACTAATAGTGCCCTAATCCTTGATTGTTTTGTTGGCTCCGGCACCACAGCAGCAGTAGCCCAGAAGCTAGGACGTCGCTGGATCGGCTGTGACATTAATAAAGGTGCTATTCAAACAACTGCAAAACGGCTTCAGACAATCATCCAAGAGCAAGTGGAAGAGCGAGAGAAGAAACGCAAGAACCCAAAGCTTTTCGAGGACACAGAAAGTCTCCCGCCAGAGCCTGCTCAGTATGGATTCACGGTATACCGTGTCAATGACTATGATCTGCAGATTCAACATAATGAGGCAGTGAACCTGGCCTGTGAGCATATAGGTGTCACGCGCATACGCTCGGATGGTTTCTTCGATGGAACGCTCGGAAAAAACCTGGTAAAGATTATCCCCTTCAACCACCCCCTTTCACCATTGGATCTTGAAGAAATCAAGAAAGAACTTGCAGCACGACCGGATGAACAGCGTGATATCATGGTTGTCTGTCTGGGCAAGGAACTGGCCGTGGAGAAATGGCTGGAGGACTGGAACCGCCTGAGAAAGCGCGGAGATGTGCCGAACAGAATTGAAGTGGTAGAGTTGCGGACCCATCCCAGATACGGCAAACTCTTCATTCACAAACCCGCCACTGCTAAGGTTGAATTTGAGCGAAAGAAAGACAAGATAAAGGTTGAGATAAAGGACTTCATCTCACCTTCCATTATCGAACGCTTGGAAGATCAGTCAGGTACACTTCAACCAACCATTGATGACTGGCGGGCCATGGTGGACTGCGTCATGATCGACCCTACATATGATGGTCAAGTCTTCAATGTGATTATCTCAGACATCCCAGAAAAAAAGACTGATTTTGTAGCTGGCACCTATGAGCTTGAAGCACCACAAACCAAACAAACCGTAGCAGTAAAAATCATTGATATGCTTGGAGAAGAAGTATTGGTAATTAAAACCATCTGAAGATAAACTTGTATATTACAAGAATAGGATGAGGACTGATTCCTGAGATGAATCGGGCTGACATTATCGAGTTTCACTATATAACTCCGATTGAAAACATCCCATCTATCATGGAATATGGGATCCTTTCGAATAAACGTGCTTCTCGGATAGGGCATATCTCAGTTGCCATGGAGGTAATTCAAGAGAGACGACATGACAAGAGAATACCAAGTGCGCGTCACTTGCATGAATATGTCAATTTATACTTTGATGCACATAACCCCATGCTCAGCAAATGCCGTAATCAGAATGAGAAAATATGTGTCCTGCGAATTAATCCAGTGGTTCTCGACATCCCAGGTGTTATCATCGCAGACCGAAATGCATCGAGTGGCTATGCACGTTTTTATTCGGTTGCAGAGGGAATCCAAGCATTAGATAATGATCTGGTTTTTGCGAGGTATTGGCCTACATCAAGAAGATATATTGAGGCATGGATACATAAATCAATAAAGTGTGCTGAGGTTCTTGTCCCGGATATGGTTGAGCCTAGCTATATAATCGGGATATATGTAGCGAATGTTACGGCATTACAAGCACTCCAGTCACTAAATGCTCGATTGCCGGTTACATAAGAAAATGATATGTTCTTCTAAGGAGTGGATATGAAAATCCTTGTTGGAGATATATTCCAGTCCAAGGCCCAGACCTTGATCAACACCGTAAATTGCGTCGGGGTTATGGGCAAAGGGATCGCCTTAGAATTCAAGAAACAGTTTCCTGATATGTATAAAGACTACGTCCTTCGTTGTGAACGACATGAAGTAAAGCCGGGGGTCCCTTATTTATATAAGTCTCTCTTTCCTCCCCAGATCATAAACTTTCCGACAAAAGATCACTGGAAATCCATTTCCCGTATAGAAGATATAGAAAACGGGCTAAAAGAACTGATCGCCCATAATAAGGAATGGGACGTTACATCATTGGCAATGCCTCCTCTGGGATGTGGGAACGGTCAATTGGAGTGGAAGACAGTTGGACCTTTGATTTACAAGTATGCGAAACAGATGAAAGTCCCTGTAGAGATGTACGCTCCCTATGGAACCAGTCCCAAAGAGCTGTCTATTCAATTCCTTGAAAATGGGATGGTCAATCATAACGATAAGACTTTAAGAACAGACAAACCATCTCTGAATCCGGCCTGGATAGCACTTGTGGAGATTGTCCACAGAATCGAACAACATCCTTATCATTGGCCTATTGGAAGGACGATCTTTCAGAAGATTGCATATATCGCCACTAACGAAGGTTTACCAACAGGCCTTCAGTACCAGCGGAGTAGTTTTGGTCCTTTCTCAAAAGACCTGAAGGGTGTTGAAACGAGACTTATCAATGCCAATCTCCTTCAGGAAGAACAACTCGGGAAGATGTTCATGGTTAAACCCGGCCCCAACTTCAGCCGTATCCGGTCTAAGTATGAGCCATCACTCGCACGATGGTCCGATATCATTGACAAAACATCTGATCTGTTTATGAGGGTCAATACCAACCAAGCCGAAGTGATTGCTACAGTGCTGTTTGCAGCATATGAGCTTGCACAAAAACGGAAGGAACCCTTTACTGAAAAGGATGTCCTGGAAGCAGTCATGAACTGGAAACAGAGGCGCCGCCCACCCCTTGAATCAAATACCGTAGCCTCCACTATTCGCAACCTCGGTATGCTCCACTGGCTGAATGCCAAAGTTGACCCCGATCTTCCTGTATCTGACGAAGAAACCTTAGCAGTTTGTCACGAATAGCTTGCCGTTTTGTGAAAGCAACTTATCGCATTCTGACAAAATCAGAGGTGACTACCATATACTCGATTGCTGCTTTGTATATCACCGAATCATGACTCATGCGGCCGGGTCCCCTTGCACTTGGGATAGGTGGAGCAGCCGTAAAACAAGCTCCCGGTTGTGGGTCCCTTCTTTGCTGTACGCAGTACCATCGCGCTGCCGCATAAGGGGCAAAGAATAGGGGTGGGGTTTTCGTGGACAGGCATCTTAATGATTGCCGGTTTAACTTTTTGGAATGGTGGTGCAGTGTTTTTGATTCTGCCGATCATTGCATGCAGCTCTTTGCCGTTGACGAGCTGGATGGGGTTGCCTCTGGAAAAATCAATTGCCTCCTGGGTAAAGGTGCCTGAGGTAATAACGATTCCTCCCGAGGCCTTTTTGTCGTAGACGACTCCGAGCAGTTGCCGGACGATGACGACACCTACGCTCTCCATCTTCCAGTGCTTGCACTGGACAAGGATGGTTTCGCCGTTCTTCTTCAGCACGAGGTCCACTCCGCCGTCTGCCCCGCCGCCGCCTGTCTCGGTGATGGTGTACCCTTGTTTTCTGTATACCTCACCAACGAGTTTCTCAAAATTCTGCCAGCTCATAGAACGAAGTGTTTCCATGTCCTTCTGGCTATTGAAAAGGGAGACCCTCTTTTTGCGCCTGATTAAATAATTTAAGAATGAGAGGCCTGCTATCGAGAGGAGAAATAATAAGGCCCAGTTAGCCAGGGTTGGGCTTACCTCCGCCAGACCTCTCAAAAAGAGATCGGGTGGAATGCCGTTGGGACCTGGTGCTGCATGGGAATTACCCCACATTGCCGGAATCGCATACTTCAATAATCCATAGCCGAGAACTGCAAGAATGACGCTGATCCACCACGATGCTTCAATCAGGTCATCGGCGAATGAGGTGTTTTTTCTTGCCATGATCGAATCCTTTCTTCATCGTTCATTATCCTTTATCGAATTCTTTCATGGTATTAATAATAAGATGGGAGAAAATTGGGGCAGAGACCATATTCTCAATGCCAAGACATGACAATATTGCAGCTGGATCTGGAAATGGAACAAAACCTTTTCCCCGATCATTTATTCGGTTTCAATGATAACGCCGCATTGCTCACATTGGTAGCGGGTCTTTTCTTGATCGATTGCCTGGACTTCCTCAAAGTCATATTGCTTTTTGCCGTGCACCTCAAAACATTCCGGGCAATACCCTTCGGTCAGCTCATCGGCGGTGATGGTCAATGACAGTGCCGGCAGCGCAGCCTGCTTTTCTGTGGGGGCAGGAGGACCAGATGGAGATGTCTGCATGATGTCATACGACAAGCCTTTAAAGAATTTATCGCAGTGAATCAAGAAAAGAAGAAAAGGAAGCGTTTTAAGTTTTCATCCTACAGAGGAATAACGTGAACCCACCTCTAATTTCATATGCCCCCTCTCCCCAACCCTCCCCCGCAAGGGGGGAGGGGGTTTAGGTGTGATATATCGGTCCCTCAGCCATGGAAGGCAGGGGATTTAGACCAATCCCCACCCTGTCCCTCCCCTTGAAGGGGAAGGGACTTTAAGTAATCAGTGTCAGAGTCGATTTAACATTTTATTTAGGCAGACCCCTCTTGATATTCGGCTAATTCTCATTCAGGTCGGACCAGGTTAAGTATATGATATATCCTTATCAGATCTTAAAATAGGTGTTATCAAACCTTAGAGCCTCTTCTTTAGCATCGAAATGGGTATTATAAATAAGGAAGAGTAGGTTCTATCATCCATAGAAGGAGCTGATCATGAAAAAATGCGATCCCCCTGCGATTTCCGAAGAGGTGACAACCCGGATTAAAAAAGGCGCATTCCTGACCGTCAAGGCCGGAGACTCCATGAACACCATGACCATAGGCTGGGGCCTGATTGGATTCATCTGGCAGCGGCCCGTCTTCATGGTGGCCGTGCGCGACTCCCGTCATACCTTCTCCATCATGGAAAAGGCTTCTGATTTCACTGTCACCGTGCCAACAGGGGACATGAAAGACGCTCTCATGTTCTGCGGCTCCAAATCCGGACGGGACCTGGACAAATTCAAGGCATGTAATCTGATTCCTGTGGCGGCGCAGCAGACGGTATCCCCGGTTCTCCAGGTGCAGGGCATCCACCTCGAATGCCGGATCTGCTTCAAAGCACCCATGGACCCCGCTTATCTCGATACGGCCCTTGAAGACCTCTATCCGGCAAAGGACTACCACACCCTCTATTTTGGTGAGATCGTCGCCTGTTACAAGACCGATGCACAGTAAGCGGAGATAGACAATGGATCAGTTTGTGCGGGTAAACAATATTCAATTGCACTATCTCGATCACCAGGGTGGCGACCCGCCCCTGGTGCTCATGCCGGGCTTGACGGCAAACGCCTGTTCGTTTGACGGCCTCATCAAGGCCGGGTTGAGTCCGGCGCTGAGGGTGTTGGCCCTTGATCTGCGGGGACGCGGCCTGAGCCAAAAACCGGACAGCGGCTACAGCATGGCCGACCATGCCGCCGACGTGCTCGGCCTGCTGGATGCGCTGGAACTCCGGCAGGTCGTGCTGGGCGGCCACTCGTTCGGGGGCTTGCTGTCCATCTATATGGCTGCCAAAAATCCTGAGCGGGTCAGTAAACTGGTGATCATCGATGCCGCCGGATCGATGCACCCCCAGGTGCGGGAGTTGATCAAACCCTCGGTTGACCGCCTGGGTAAAGTGCTGCCCTCGTGGGAAGCTTACCTTGAGGCCATGAAGCAGATGCCTTTCTACCAGGGCTGGTGGGACCCGACAATCGAAAGCTACTACCGGGCAGATGTAGAAATCAGCGGCGACGGTACGGTCAAGCCTCGCTCCCGTCCCGAAGCGATCATCGAAGCGGTGGAAAAGGCCCTGGCTGAGGATTGGGCACAACATCTTAAGAGCAGTCAGGCAGCCGGTGCTGCTGCTCAACGCCCCCGGCCCCTTCGGCCCGCCGGGAACTCCGCCGGTTCTGCCTCGTGAACAGGCAATGGATACGGTCAATAAGCTCTCTGATGGGCGCTACGTAGAAATCCCCGGCAACCATATGACCATGCTCTTCGGTGAAGGGGCGCAGCGGATTGTTGAGGCCATTTTAGCTTTTGTGTGCCAATAGTATGCAAGGTTCGTTCAGTAACATGAGGAGGTGTTCATGATGAAAACAATAGCCTTTGACTCCGTCGTGGTGGGTGATGCACTTGAACCTGTGGTTCGAAGCGTGACACAGGAGACGTTTTGGAAATTCTCGGCTGCATCTCTTGACTATAATCCTGTTCACAACGACCTGGAATGGGTGAAAACCGCACAACCTTTCGGCATTGATCAGACGGTAGGCCACGGCATGATGACGATTGCATTTATGATGAGTGTGGTTTCCAACTGGGCCTATCCGGCAATGCTGATGATCAGAAAAAGCGAGTCCAAGCTCATCTTTCCTGTCCTGGCAGGATGGACCGTTACCTGTACCGGTATCATTGCGGAAAAGCACATCATATGCCCCGGTAAAAATTTTGTGGTGATAGATCTTGAGGCAAAAAACCAGGAGGGACAGTTACTTGGTATATGTAAAGCAGAGGTCGTCTTCCCTGACTGAGAAGATGAAAACCTTTGAAAAAGGTTTGACCCGAATATACGAAGGAGAAGCATAATGGGCAAAGATCTCTTTTCAAAATATATAATGACTGAAAAGCAGAAAAAGTTCGATACAAACTTCTTCAAGGATGCACAGAGCTATGAAGTATGGGATGAGATCGATTTTTCAAACCTCGAAGAGGTGGATGGTGAACAGACCTTTGAGATCAAAGCCGAGGATGTTAAGTATTTTGCAGAAGCCGTCATGGATGACAATCCCCTCATGAGGGATGAATCATATGCAAAGAACTCTCCCTACGGCGGACTGGTCCCTCATCCTGTTTTCGCTACCACGATCATCTTCTGGTGTATCGGCACAAAGGGGCGGGGCAACTGGATCAGGACTCCCGGCGCACGAAACCCCGGCCAGTATATGGAATTGTATGAGAATTTTCGCATCGGCGAAGTAATCCACATCAAGATGAAGCCCTTTGACCGGTACATCAAGAGAGGAAAGTACTACCTGAGGTATCAGATCGATCTCTACAACCAGGATAATGTGAAAAAGGCCGCCGCCATAGGTACATTGATCCTTCCCAAGAGCAGAGAGGATATCAGAAGGTTCCTCCAGGGGATGCACCCCTGAAAAATTCCCTTAAGGTGAAGCTCACCGGCTCCTGGCTGTCCCTTAAATACCGGGGAAGAAAACTGTTCACTGCTTCGGCATTGAATGCTAGTATGTGTTGCCGGTAATTCCGGCCTGAGAGGCCTCCGGCGCAGAGTCCATAAATGGTGAGTCGGGTTCGAACGCCGTGTCCGTGGGCGCGCCTCCCTGAAGATTCAGGGGTCGGGGATGGGCTTTTCAACCAGGGGAGGGAGTTGTATGGGGCGTATCAATCTGAAAACCATCATTCGAAACTTTCTGTGGTTCGTCAATTTCAGGACCATGATCAGACTGAACATGTGGTGGCTGTGGCCGCGGCGCAAGCGGACCTTCTTCATCTTTGAAGGCAAGGAATATACCTATCGCGAGGTCTATCAGCAATCTCAGCGCTATGCCGGTTTCTTTCTCGTGGAGCGGCATAACCTGGTGGAAAGCGGGAAATTGGGCAAGGATGAGCGGTTGGCGCTGGGAATTTACATGGACAACACCCCGGAATTCATCTTTGCGGCCCTCGGGGCAGGATTGAGCAATTCGATCCTCTTTGCGATCAACACCGGTTTCCGCGGCGAAACGCTGGCAAAGGTCATCAACCAGGCGAAGATCGCCCGCCTGATCACGAACGCGAGCGCTGCCGCGGAGGTGGAGAGTATCATCCCGGATGTGACCGTACTCGGCCGTGAAGATATTTTGTATGCAGGGGAGGAAGGCGAGATTGCCGGCATGGGCTACCGGCTGCTGGAGCAGGCCGTTGCCGGCGCCATGTCCGAGGCCGCGCAGCAAAGCATGGTGCCCATTGACAATTTCAGCCCGGTGATCGTCATCTATACCTCCGGTACGGCCAGCCTTCCCAAAGGGGTGCCCTGTACGCATATTAAGCTCGTGGGCGCGGGTATTGTCGTCGAGAAAGATGTCCGCCTCACCAAAAAGGACCGCGGCTACATTTCCATGCCGCTCTTTCATTCGAATGCCTGGTACATCGGCATCCTCACGCAGATGATCGCGGGAAGCAGCTTTGTGCTCAAGCGCCGCTTCAGTGCACGGGCCTTTGAGGATGACATGCTGGCCTACGGTGTGACCTTCCTGAATTATGTCGGCCAGCCGCTTCACTACATCATTGATGCTTTGGAAAAGAAATACGGCAGCGGCGAAGCGGTCGAAAAGGCCCTGGCAGGGCATCCGAAAAACCGGTTCCGGATCGCCTATGGGAACGGGGCCTCGATCGTGGACCGCAAGAAACTGATGCGCTACCTCGGCATGGAACACATCTATGAAATCTATGGATCAACAGAGGCAGTCATTACCACGGCAAACCGGCCCGGCGATCCGATCGAATCCGTCGGCCGGGCGCAGGATTCGGTTATGATCCTTAATGAGCAGGACGACGAGTGCCCCCCGGGGATAGAGGATGCGAGTGGACGGCTCAAAAACTATGATCAGGCCGTGGGTGAGATCTGCGCCAAGGTCGGCGATGACAACCTCAGATTCGAAGGCTACCTTGACAATGCCAAAGCCACCACGCAAAAGTTCCGCAACGGAATCTACCATTCAGGTGATTTGGGCCATATCCGGATCGTGAACGGCAAGCGGTACCTGTATTTTAACGGGCGTACCGATGACTGGATCCGAAAGGACGGCGAGAACTTCTCTGCCGAGAATGTCCTGCAGTTTGCCCAGCAGATGCCCGGTGTGGACAGTGCGATCGCCTACGGCGCGCCGTGTGACGTATCGGATGAGAGGGTTATGATAACAATCCAGCTCAAGAAAGACGCTCGATTCGATCCGGATGCGGTACATGCCTGGTTGATCCGGCAGCAGAAAGAGGGCGGTATGGATCCCAAATGGATGCCCGACTTTATCCGCATCATCGATAGCTTCCCCGTAACCGACACCCATAAGATCGTGGTGCGTCCCTATAAGCGGGAGCATTACAATATCGAGAGCAACCCCGATATGGTGGTTTATTGCCGGACCAAGGGCGATGCCGCCTACACCCTTCTGACGCCGGAAAAGTACCAGGGCATGAAGGAATGCTTCATCAGGAACGGCCGGGAATCTTTACTCCTCTAGTCGTTTACCAAAGAATATTACCCATGACTATGCGGAAAAGGCCTTGGTGATCTCATCTGTTTTGAACTGAGGCAGGGGGGTTTGTTTCCCATCCCGGTAGAGGATGAGACCCCGCGATGAGGTTATGGTCCCGATATTGGCGCCGCAGATGCCGGCCTGGCCCCAGGCTGCCAGGATGGCCCCGGCATATTCCGGCCTGCAGCACACGATGAGCGATCCCGAGGCCAGGGCCCCCAACGGGTCTATGGAAAAGACAGGGAGAATTTTCTCGGCAAGGGCTATGAGGGGGATGCGCTCCAGATGAACCTCCATACCGCAGCCGCTGGCACTTGCCAGCTCGAAGAGCCCGGTGGCAAGGCCTCCCTCCGTAGGGTCATGCATGGCCGTTACACCGCCTGTTTCCAGGGCGATCCGTGCATCGCGGGCTACGCCGATGCCGGGGTCATAGATCAGGTTTTGCGCCTGCTTCAAAGTTACTTCATCGAGGCCCAACTTGCCGGCAAACTCGCGTGCAAGAAGCGCTGTCGCCTCAATGGGAATGCCCTTGCTCAGAAGGACGGCATCACCCGGTTTCGCACCGGAGGAGCGTATGATGCCGTGACCGGAGACTGTGCCTATCATAAAGCCGATGGCGATCGGTCTTCCGATCCCGTAGGTGATCTCGGTATGGCCCCCGACCAAGGTAATGCCGTTTGCCGTACATGCCTCCTTAAGCCTTGAGAAGACGGCATGTGCGCTATCCCTGGTCGTGGCTCCCTGGGGCAGGAGGAAGGTCACCAGCAGGTATTTGGGAATGCCGCCCATGCAGGCGATGTCGTTGGCATTTACCGTGACGAGATACCAGGCTATATCGTCCGTTGCAAAGGTGATGGGGTCGGTCTTGAAGACGAGCTGTTCTTGTCCGAAACGGATAACCGCAGCGTCCATGCCGATGCCGGGGCCCACGATCACGTCCGGGTTGGTGGTGGTCAGCTCTTTCAGGAATTGACTGAGAAGTTCGACGGGCAGCTTGCCGATGGGCAGCATGTCTTCAGCCATGCGGCTGCCCGCTCTCGATATACGCGTAGGCACTGTGGTTGTGGATGCTCTCGATATTTTCCGCCTCCACCGAAAACCAGGAGAACTCGCTGCGCCGGCTTAAAAGTGAGGCCGCCTGCCTCACGACATCCTCAACGAACTTGGGGTTATGGTAGGCCGATTCCGTGACAAATTTCTCATCAGGCCTCTTAAGGACCGGGTAGACCGGGCTGGAGCCGCACTTTTCGATGAGCTCGATGAGATCCTCCATCCAGAAGAACTTTTCATAGCGAACCACCGCCGTCACGATTCCCCGCTGATTGTGCGCCCCGAAGTCGCTTATCTCTCTCGAACAGGGACACAGGGTCTGGATGGGCACCTTGACGCCGACCTTGAATTCACGGCGTTGACCCACCATGCCCATGAGTGAACAGCGATATTCCATGAGCCCTACCGAACCCGTCACCGGCGCTGTCTTCTCGATGAAATAGGGGAACTCCACTTCCAGGTGGGCACTCTCGGCCTCAAGAGACCGTTTGATGTCATTGAGGATGTGCTCAAAGTTCTTGATGTGGATCTCTTCCTTATGTTCGTTGAGCACCTCGATAAAGCGGCTCATGTGGGTGCCCTTGAATTCCCGGGGCAGATCCACGTAGAGATTGATGGAGGCAACGGTGTGCTGCGTGCCCTTTTTCTTGTCCGAGACCACGATGGGGTATGAAATGCCCTTGACTCCCACCTTTTCTATATAGAGGGGATTGTCTGGTCTTTGCTTTTGCACGTCCTTCATGGTTTAGGTCCAACCTACCCGGAATAGGTCACACAGGAGGAATCGTTCTCCCAGACCGTGACTTCTTTCAGCCGCACAGGGGGCACAACGGCACCTGAGATGGAATGGAAAACATATTTGGCGATGTTCTCGGCTGAAGGGTTTAGCGTTGTGAAGGGCTCGATCTCGTTCAGGTACTGATGGTCCAGCCCGTCAAGCACCTTCTTGAGGTGCTGCTTGAGGTCGCGGAAATCCACGACGATACCGCACGTATCGAGCTTAGATGACTCCACCGCAACTTCCACGCGGTAGTTGTGGCCGTGCAGCCTCTCACAGTCGCCCTGGTAACCCCTGAGGCTGTGTGCTGCGCTGAAGCCCTCCATGACCTTTGCCGTGAACATGTGGAGTACATAATACAATGTCATACGATCTGCAAGTGGAGCATTAGCGAAGAAGATTCTTTCATGATATGATATTCTTAACTTACACGAAGGATGACACGAGGGGGGTGTTGCGAGATCATCCGGAAATGAATAGGGGAAGGGTAAGACTCATGAGCAGACAGGAAGTCGAGCGTTTTGTGCGGGGTACACTGGGATGCGCCTGCCCCGATGAGGTGTTTGAGCATATAGCTGTCAGTCCTCTTAACCCCTGTCCCGGTCTCCCAGTTGACGGTTCTCTGGAGGTTGGCGGCCGTCTTCTGATCTATATCTCGTTTAAAGATGATATCCAGGTACTCAAGGAGAGTCTTAAAGAGATCATCCGGCAGGGCAAAGGAATAAGGGACCGCAGGGGCTTCAACAGGTTCCGATATGTAGTTGTGGCCGATGAGGTTGAAGCGCTCAATGCGGCTTTGGTCCCCTTGTTCAATGCAATGCCGTTTATTGATGACAGGATCCACCTGCACATCATCACGGATGAGGGTATCAGAACATGGATAACGGCCTGATAAACCCCCAGCGAGGCGAGAAAGCCTTAAGGGGAATGCCCTTGTCAGATGGGTTGAATTGGTATATTCCGGAATCAGTAAGCTGAAAAGAGGCGCTACACAACCTAAAATGCCCACGATCGATTTTGCAGACACGCATATCCTGCGGCAGCTCGCCGGCGACAGCTGTTCCCACCTGAAGATCCTAGAGGAATCCATCGGCGTTAAATGCGCGCTCAAGGGCAACACCATCGAGCTTTCTGGTGAAAGCTTTGACGTGGAGCTCGCAGAGCACGCCCTGAAAGATCTCTACAAGCTCATAAAAGGCGGGTTCCCCATCTATCCGGATGACGTGTGGTATGCGGTACGGATGATCGCCAAAGACCACAATGTCGACCTGGAGGATGTGTTCAAGGACAATATATACATTTCCTCCACCAAGAAAGTCATCTTCCCTAAGAGCCTCCAGCAGAAGCGCTATATCGATGCCATGCGGTTCAAGGACATCCTCTTCGGCATAGGCCCTGCAGGCACAGGCAAAACCTACCTTGCCCTTGCCATGGGTGTACACTACCTGCTGAAAAAGAAGGTGGAACGCATCGTGCTGACCCGGCCTGCGGTGGAGGCCGGGGAAAGGCTCGGCTTTCTGCCCGGAGATCTGCAGGAAAAGGTGAACCCCTACTTAAGGCCGCTCTATGACGCGTTGTACGACATGCTGGAGCGCGACCATGTCCTGAGGCTCATGGCCAGGGATCATATCGAGGTCGCACCGCTTGCCTTTATGCGGGGCAGGACGCTGAACGACGCCTTCATTATTTTAGATGAGGCCCAGAACACCACCTCCGAGCAGATGAAGATGTTCCTCACCCGGCTTGGTTACAACTCGAAGGCCGTGGTCACGGGAGATATCACCCAGATCGACCTGCCCCAGGGCTCGATATCGGGCCTCGTGGAGGCTTCACAGATCCTCAAGGAAATCGATGAGCTGGGCTTCGTGTATTTCTCTGAAGATGATGTGGTCAGGCACAAGATCGTGGCAAAGATTATTAGGGCCTATGATAAGAGCGGCAGATGAACCTCATTGACATCATCAACGATCAGGAGGCCTTCGAAGTCGATAGCGACCTCATCGGGCACTGGGCGGTGAGAATACTCGAAATCCTCGGCAGGCAGGATGTGGAGCTGTGTGTGGTGCTCACCGATAACAAGCACATAAAGGAATTGAACAAAGAATACTTGGGCAGGGACAAGCCCACCAACGTCATATCTTTTCCCCAGCAGGAGGGTGAAGGCCCGGAAGGCAGCCACCTTGGCGATATAATCATCTCGGTGGAGAAGGCCGCACAAGAGGCTCATGATGCCGGCATGGAGTTGGTTGATCGCCTCAAACAGCTTCTCGTCCACGGGATATGCCACCTCTGCGGGTATGACCATGAAGGGGTCCCCGAAGAGATGGTACACGAGATGGAGGCCGTTGAAGAGCAGGTGCTTTCCCTTCTCAATGGAGATTCTGAATAGAGTTTGCCTCCTTTATCATCACGAACGAAGCGAAATAACTTTAATAAATATAGTTGGTTATTTGCAATACAGGCTACGGAAAAAGTGCTTGCCATGCCATAAGACCCTCTGCTATAAGGCTCCACTACGGGGCGTAGCGCAGTCTGGCTAGCGCACCTGCCTTGGGAGCAGGGGGTCGGAGGTTCAAATCCTCTCGCCCCGACCACAGCGGGGCGAAGTGGGCGCCTGTAGCTCAGTTGGATAGAGCAACGGACTTCTAATCCGTAGGTCAGAGGTTCGAATCCTCTCAGGCGTGCCAGAGCATATATGGTGAGTGTAGCTCAGATGGTAGAGCGCAGGATTGTGGCTCCTGTGGCCGAGGGTTCGATCCCCTTCACTCACCCCATTATAGAAGGGAAGCGCCCGTAGCTCAGCAGGATAGAGCGTCGGACTTCGAATCCGCAGGTCGGGCGTTCGAGTCGCCCCGGGCGTACCAAAATGATATGGGCCATTAGCTCAACTGGTAGAGCAACTGACTCTTAATCAGTAGGTTCCAGGTTCGAGCCCCGGATGGCCCACCAATAAAAGCCGGGGAGTTACAGGCTCCCCGGCTTTTATTTTTATGTGTCATGCCACCTATAGCTACCCAATATTTGTCATATTGGTCATATTCTAAGAAAAGTCCCCATGCAGTTTCTCTCTTCATGCAACAACAAAATGTGGTGCTTTTTAATAAGATATTCCGGGAGTTAAAAAGATCAAGGGCGAGGAGGCATATGTTCTCGCATCCCAAATAATTGGCTCAACAACCCGACACTACTAGTCTCGTAATTTTTTAGTTAATTCAAATACAATTATAACCGATAAGTCTCAATAGTCGTTAAGGAAAAAGGTGTCGGTGAACATCACGAGACCAATACATGCATAAGGGGGCAAGAATAATGAAGGTATTAAAAGTTATTAGCGTGGCATCGGCCATCTGCCTTGCATTCACAGGGGTCTGCCTGGCAAATCCTGTATACCCGTCCGGCACTGTTACACCGAATAGTAATATTGATAGTTTTACCGCTGTTACAAATCTCGATTTTGATAACGATGGAACTTTCACTACAATAGCTACCATTATGGTCTCCAATAATTGGGAGAACGCATGGGATTTAAAGTTAGACTTTGCAAATGACGGCATATTTAAGAGGTACAGTGTTTCTAATGGAGATGGCATTGCCGTGGTGTCAGGAAGTGGTGCTGAAATACCAATGTATGCCATCAGATTTAATCCAACTGGTACAGGTACGCTTGGGTCAGGCCTTTCCGCTCCAGGTACAATCACTTTATCAGGTTCCGGACCAGCTTCCTATACATGGAATGCCGGTGGCACACAATCTACAGCCACAGTGGGCTATGAAATGAACATCCAATGCAGTTGGCATACCAGCACTGCCCTTCTCCAGGGGACTTATCGGGAATCAATCACAGCAACACTTACCGTGGGTGATGGTCACTAGGTGATAAATGGAAATCTTAAAAGGGTGAGGAGGGAAACTGTCCCTCTTTCATAGGTTAGCTGAATGCGCTGCAGATTGACATTGTATTTGATCCTATGCATGGGGATTTTTTCAACAGCTGTGCCCTTTTCATGGGCATACGCGAGTTTTTCCGTTTCCCCTCAGATCATCACCCTTGAGCCCACCGGCAGGAAGTCACAGGAGTGGGTGTCAGTCATGCACTCCGGAGACAGTGATCTGCCCATAGCCATTGAAATGCGGGTCATCAAGAGGGAGTTGGATATTTCGGGCCGGGTATTCCATAGCTCTGACGAGACGGATGAGAATTTCGTGATCTATCCTGCCCAGATGATCCTTTACCCTGGAGAGATGCAGATGGTCTATATTCAATGGGCAGGAAATACGAGACCTGACAAGGAGCAAGTCTACAGCTTAGTCGCTGAAAATATACCCATCGAGCTGAAATCGGCAAAGAGCGATGAAGGGATAAAAGATAAGGCACGGTTAGAAATACGGACGTTGGTGAGATATGAAGGGTTGATCTTTGTACGTCCCCCTAAGGTAACTCCTGATGTTGTTGTGGAATCGGCAAATGTCGAGATGGATGAGGTGGGGAAGCCCAGGCTTAGTGTGGTATTATTCAATCGAGGTTCTGCTCGCCAGAAAATCACGGGAATGAACCTTACCGTTACACCTGTTGAAGGGGATCACGCTGAAGTCGATAAGGCCATTACCTATAAGCCGCCATTGCCGAAAGAACAGACAACCCACAGCCTGTATGCCGGATATAAACGCCAATGCGTCTTGCCTTGGCCGGAATCTGTGCCGGTGGGGCCTGTGAAGGTAACCGTTACCTTTGAGTAGAGGGCCGTGAAAGAGACGAGAAAACATCAAACACGCACAGAGTTATGTTGGCGGCTTTTTCAGACATGCCGGGATTGCTCGATGCCTTCCCTGCATGGTATTTTTCTGTCTTTTGAATCTTTCTCAAGTTTGGGGCTTTGATCCGGACGATCCCACACTGAGTACCAAATCGCCCAATATTGCTGACACACCTTCTCAGGCCCTCACACCTGCAGATATCTCCAGCCCCAAGGACCGGGACGAGCTTTTCATGGAGGTTTTCAAAAAACCACCTCCAAAAGTCCCCCTTGAAATGGCAGTTTCTCTGGTCGTACAGGGAAAGAGCTTGGGCAAGATAAGCATGAGCTTTTCTGATGACCGTACCGATTTCTTTTTCCCGAGCTCTCCCGTGATGGTTGCTCTATCCGAAATCCTCAAACCCGACATTTTCAAGGAACTTGGGAAAAAGGTCGATCCGCAAGGGAGACTTTCAAAACGAGTTCTGGAAGAAGCCGGTCTCACGGCAGCGTTCGATAAGAGGAGATTCTCACTGTCGATCCTGGTGCCCGATGATTTGCAGGGCATGCAGATTCATCATATAACCGGGATCATGATCGACCCGGCAGCGGTTGATGCACTCCACCCGAATCCATTCTCGGGTTATGTGAACATGAATGCCAAGGAAGGTTGGTGCTACCCGCAACAATCAGGAATCAATAATGAGCATCGGGCACCTATGGTGGTGGATTTCGACAGTGCATGGAACTGGCACGGCCTTGTGTTGGAGGGGTCGTCTTCCTACCAGGAATCACTCGATCATCCCCTGCAGCGCGGCGACGTGAGGCTCGTGTATGATAACCCGAAAGATTTATTGAGGTATAGTGCCGGGGATCTGAAATATCCTGTCGAGGGGTATCAGACTACCTTCAATATGGGAGGCATAGGCGTATCAAGGGATTTTTCCTTGCAGCCCTATATCAATGCCTATCCGGTGAGTCAGTTCGAATTCTACCTTGATACCCCGGCAACAGTGGATGTATGGGTGAATGAGACTTTGACCGGCTCCTTGCACCTGGCTTCCGGTACGCACGATATCAGGGATTTCCCTTTCTCCAATGGGCAAAACGACGTAAGGATCGTCATCACGGATATCTACGGCAGGATCCAGGTCTTAAGGTTTTCCTTCATACAAGATACATCGCTCCTGGCCTCCGGTTTGTCGCAATTCTCGTATAATGCCGGGCTCCGCAGTACGATCAAAGACAACTCCTATCGCTATGCAACAGATGAGCCGGCCCTCTCCTTATTTTATCGGAAAGGGTATAGTGATGTTTTTACCATGGGTGGATACCTGCAGGGTATTCCAGATCAGGGGTTGGCCGGGTTCGAAGGGGTCTATGCGGTACCATTGGGGGAATTCACTTTCGATACTGCTCTGAGCTCGGTGAAAGATGAAGACCAAGGCTTGGCAAGTAAATTCACCTTTACCCATAAGCCCAACCCCAACCATACCGGCTCGGATGTCAGCTGGCAGCTCGGTATAGAATATCTTGGGCACGGCTTCACCCGTATTACCGACACATGCCCGAATGACACTGCCTCCTTGAACCTGTCGAGCTATATGATCATTCCCTTGGGGTCCGGTTTCTCTTCGGGCATAGGGGCAGGGTATACCTTTGCCCGGGGGGATGATGCATCCGACCAATATACGCTCTCCGGGAGTTTAAATAAGACCTGGTTTAAAAACCTTAACAGCAACCTAACCGTTCAATATAAACGTGACAGGGATGGAAAAATAAACACGGATGTCTTCTTCGGTTTAGTCTGGATGTTCTCAAACCAAAGCTTAGCGGTCAGCATGGCATCGGGGGGAAGACACAACATGCAATGGGATTACAATCAGTCTTCATCTGTGCCCGAGAAAGTATACGCCACTGCTTCTGAGAACCATGATTCCTCCCAGGATCAATACGAGGCAAAATTGGGGTATGTGGGGAATCGCGGCATAGTCGAGCTTTCCCAAACGTATGAAGATCTCCATTATCAGGAAAATCGTTATCATACAAATCAGACAGACATCACCCTCCAGAGCGCCCTGGTGTATGTAGACGGAAACTGGGCATTATCACGCCCAGTGAGCCAGGGGTTCGTCCTGGTGAAAGGCGTAAAGAACCTCCAAGATTCGGAGATTGCCGTAAATCCGAGCTCTGATGGATATCAGGCTGTATCGGGTCGGTACGACCCTGCGGTGCTCCCATCACTCACTCCATATAATGTGAAAAAGGTAGAGGTACAGCCTTTGGATCCGCCACCGGGCTACCTTGTGGAAAAACCTTTCTTCACCCTGTTCCCTACATATAAATGCGGGTATGCACTCTATGTGGGTTCGGATTCCATGGTCGTCGTCATCGGCAGCCTCGTTGTTGGAACAAGCGGAGATCCTTTCGGACATCAATCAATCGAGGTTGTCTCCCTGGATAATAAAAAGGCTGAGACTCTCCATTCGTTCACCAGCCGCAAGGGCCAGTTCCAACTGCTCGGCCTGAAACCGGGAAACTACGAGATACGACCGGATGAATCTTCAGGGATGGGGACAGTGACTTTTCAGATCCCTGAGGGGACAGAGGGCATTTACCGTATCGGCTCATTAGCTCTCCCCAAGAAACCTTAGCCGAGTTTCATTTTATTTTCGTAGTAAGGCCTTTTCGAATCCGCTATTCTGAAAAATATGTAATTGGATTAGGACTCATTGCAGGATATATTTACCGAACGCGCTCATGTATAATTCCAACAAAGGAGAGGTCAAACATGAGAAATGAGCTGTGCTTATCATGATCGAAGTACGTGATCTTGTCAAAAACTTCGGAGAATTCTGCGCCGTCAACTATGTTTCCTTTGAGGTTTCTGCAGGAAGGATCTTCGGTTTTCTCGGGCCGAATGGCGCGGGTAAGACGACTACAATCAAAATGCTTACAACCATATTAAAGCCGACCAGTGGGGTCATAAGGGTTGATGGACATGATCCCGTGCATGAGAAACACCAAGTACGGAGCTCGTTTGGGATTGTGTTTCAAGACCCAAGTCTTGATAGTGAATTAACGGCATTAGAAAACCTTGATCTCCATGGTGTACTCTACGGCGTTCCATCGAATGAGAGAAAACAAAGGATTGAAAAGTTGCTCAAGTTCGTCGAGCTGTGGGATCGAAGAAAAGATTTTGTAAAGAACTTCTCAGGCGGCATGAAACGAAGGCTTGAGATCGCCCGTTCGCTTATTCATGTACCAAAGGTCCTTTTTCTTGATGAACCGACACTCGGCCTTGATCCTCAAACACGCAATCATATCTGGAATTACATCCGGCTTTTAAACAAGGAACAGAATATCACGGTCTTCTTTACCACACATTATATGGAGGAAGCAGAGCGTGTAGCGGATGAAATAGCCGTGATCGATCGTGGAAAGATCATAGCGCAAGGTACGCCTGTCACACTGAAGGAGAAAACCCATACCCGATCTCTTGAAGATGCATTCATTGCCTTAACAGGATATGCGATCCGTGATGAAGAGGTCTCTTCCGTGGATCGAATGAGAACCATTGGAAAGGTTTGGGGGCGGTAATGGATGTAATATTCATACTGGCTTTGAGACAATTAAAACGCTATCTGCGTGCCCGTGCCCGGATTATCGGTTCGCTCGGACAACCCATTTTGTTTCTTATTGCCTTGGGTTTTGGTTTCGGTCGAACGTATGAAAAAGCCGGAGGAGGAAATTATATCCAATTTCTGGCCCCCGGTATCATTGCAATGGGGATTTTGTTTACCGCTGTCTTCTCCGGGATCGAAATCATCTGGGATCGACAGTTCGGATTCTTGAAGGAGACCCTCGTTGCACCCGTGTCACGCCTTCAGATCGTTTTGGGCCGAACTCTCGGCGGAGCAGCGGTTGCACTAATCCAGGGGCTCATTGTTTTTCTGGTTTGTATCGTTGCAGGTTTCCGAATTCATTATATGGCACTCCTGCCGGTAGCATTTATCTTTATGTTTCTCATTTCCATCCTTTTTACGGCTATGGGCACGGTAGTTGGTTCGATTCTTGAGGATCTGCATGCCTTTCCCCTCATCATGAATTTTCTCGTGATGCCGCTCTTTTTCTTTTCAGGAGCACTTTTCCCGGTTAAGGACGTGCCAAAGGCATTAAAAATTGCTGTTGATATCAACCCGCTCTCTTACGGAGTCGATGGTCTGCGTGGGGCCATGAGTCAAGGATTCTTTTTCGGATTAGGGACGGATTTTATCGTCCTGAGCATCCTTACAGCTATCTTGCTCTTTGTTGGTAGTTATTTTTTCTCAAGAATTCAGCTTTAGGGAGGTTATCACAGTGAGGAAGACAAGGTATTTAATCGCGATTGGTTTATTCTTCATGGGGGTATTCAGCGCACATGCAGCCGATTACATGACGCTTGAAGATTCGATCAAGATGGCCGTTGAGCGCAACCCCGGCG
The DNA here is from genome assembly GCA_963847605.1 of uncultured delta proteobacterium. Taxonomy (GTDB): domain Bacteria; phylum Desulfobacterota; class Desulfomonilia; order UBA1062; family UBA1062; genus MWEI01. The sequence goes on from CAWKAM010000020.1 coordinate 127,269, forward strand.
TGAAGGCCCAGGACCAGGACGTTCTCGGGAAGGATATGGACAAAAGGTCCCAGTTCTCCCGGATGCTCCCTTCTGTGGATCTCTCCTACGGGTATACACGGTTGGAGAATGCCCAAACGATTCCGTTCCCTCCACCTATAGGTAACGTCGCCCTGAGCTCGCAAACTATGTACAACACGGATATCAAGGCCAAGCAGGTGCTCTTTGCCGGGGGGGCCTTGTACAACAGCTACCTCATCGCAAAGAACGATCTGATCTCAGCCCAGATCGCACAGCAGAGCTATATCAGAGACCTGAAGCTTATGGTCATCGACGCCTACTATGGGGTGATAAGGGCAAGACAGCAGCGGGAGGTGGCAAAGAGTAATGTCGCTTCCGTAAAGTCTCACCTCGATGTCAGCAATGCCTTTTTCACCCAGGGAATGATCCCGAAAAACGATCTGCTTGAATCTCAGGTGCAATACGCACAGAGTGAGCAGCAACTTATCACTGCCGATAATGCAGTGAAGATAGCCGAGTCGAACCTGAATATCCTCGTGCAAAGGAACCTTATAGAGAATGTGAACATAGACTCGGAGATACCCGTAAACAAGCTGGAAATTACCTTTGATCAATCCCTTGCCACGGCCATGGACAACAGGCAGGAGATCAAGACTGCAAAACTTCAGGTTGACAACTCTGCCAAAGGGATCGACCTCGCGAGGTCACCCTTCATGCCGAGTGTGGCTGCAACCTATGATTACGTGAATCAGAAGGGGGAGAATCCCTCCATCCGATACAATACCTGGCAGGCTGGGCTGGGGCTCACCTGGAACCTCTTCTCAGGGGGCTCCGACTACTGGAATTACAACAAGTCGCACTATCTGAACAGCAAGGCCGTGTACCTGCTGGAAAGCCTGAAAGACCAGGTTACCCTCGATGTCAAGAATTCTTACCTCAATATAGAAGAAGCCCAGGCCCGTTTGCAGGTGGCCGAGAAGGCCATTGCCCAGGCAGAAGAATATGTAAGAATAGAAATAGACCGGTATAACGTCCAGGTGGCGACGACTACCGACGTGCTGACGGCCCAGACCCTATTAGTGCAGGCGCGGAACAACTATATAAATGCGCGTGCGGATCACGCCAGGGCCATGGCGGCACTGCGCGCCTCCATGGGCACCCTCTAATCATAGTTCTCTGCCCGGAGCACCGCATTTATAGTGCATGGGGAGAGGCCGGCCTTGATAGTGCGCTTTGAAGTATGCTAACCACTCCCGCATGACGAAGAAGCTCGCACTGAAGACCGAGATCTCGAAAGTACTTGCGTGCACGCTCTCAGATCGCGCACGCAGTATCATCGACTCCCCATACACCAAACAGATCATCGAGCAACTCCCTCCCCAGGAGTCTTACCTCATCATCAAGGAATCCTGGGGTACCGACAGCCAGATCCTGCTCCAGTATGTACCGCCGGAGGCAGTGTGCCACTTTATCGATCTGGACTGCTGGGAGAGGGATACTTTTTCAGTGGATTCCTTCATGGAGTGGCTGTGGGAGATCTACAATGCTTCATTTGAATCTCTTACACAGGCCCTTGAGACCCTCGACATGGAGATACTCGTGCTCCTTTTCCAGACCTACATCGAAGTGGTACACGTACGGCCTACCGACGAGCATATCCCCGATCTCATCGATGAGGGCTTCGAGAGCCTTGACAACATGTATTTCTACCGCATCATTCAAGAAGACGATCGCTCCCATTTCATCAAAGAGATGCTGAGTATCCTCTTTACCAATTATCGTGATCTCTACTACTCCATCCTTGAAGGTGTCATGTGTGAGTTGCGATCCAGTATGGAGGAGACCACCTACGAACGAAGGTCGTTGCGTCTTATGGAGATGGGATTCCCCCTGCCGGACGAAGCCATAAGCGTCTATCAGCATGTGCGGCCCGAAAAGCTCCTGGATCAGGGCATCATCAAAGAAAAGACCCCCATTATCACGAAGCACCTCCACATGCTCCCCACGGTCTACCTGGAGCAGTTCTCCCAAGGCAGGGGGCTCCTCGTGAGGTCGCTGCAAAAGACCTCGCCCGAAACAAAAGAACGCTTCCTCTATGAGATGATCTACCTGGCCAACAAGATCATCATGGCCGACTTCAAGCCCCTCAATGAGATGCAGGAGCTCAAGCACAGTATGGAAAAGGCAAGCTCACTGGCCACACTGGGATTGAGTGTTGCCATGAAAGAAAAATCCGTTACGGCAGATGCGGTCTTAAGCTCAATGAATGCCGAGACCCTGTTTTCTCTTGGATATAACATGGTCTACGTGCAACAGCGCAGGTTGAAGCTTCTCCTCAATTCCATCGAAGCAACCATGATACCGGAAAGACTCAAAGGGTACACCGAAGGACTTCTGAAGAAGAGGCCGCTCTTTAAAGACAAAGAATTCTCACACGTCGAAGAACTCGAAGAGGTGACGCATGCCATTGATACGATCGAGACCATGGCTGGAATTATGTCCGTTTTGGAGTGGGAGGACCAGATACCTAACCTGTTCGGAACCAATACGGGGGCAAACCTCGACATGGAAGCCGTCATCCTAACCTCACTTGCGGTTAATACCATTGAGCACCGCTCAAAATTCCGACCTTTGATCCGGACAGAGCTTACATCCTTTCTCTCCCGTGCAACGCGTCGAAAGGGCGTTCGTCGTGTCGCAGCATCTACATTCATGAAAGACCTTGAGATATACCTATCTCGGCTCAACAGCAATCTGGATCAAGCCTCTACGGCAGACATCGCATCTTCTCTCATGTTTCGCATGGAGGAGGAGATCGGAGGTCTGAAAGACCTGGATCAACTCGATCAGCGGTTCATCACCTGCTTTATAGTGAAAATCAAAGAGGGTTATGGACAAAATCTTTGGCATTCATCCCACTAAATGAAAACGATCCTCTTTATTCTTTTGCATATTGACATTCCTGCAATCAGGATTATCATTGTCTATTGCAAAATATATCTTTTCTCTCTGTCGGGATGCGTCATCTGTACTCACGTTTGTCATGTATTCCCGGTGAACCATGAGAGGGCCAATTTCCTTCTCATGGTTACAAAAAAACTCATCCCAAGAGTGGGAGGACGGGCAATGATAAACCGCAGAAGAGATAAAAGAATTCATCTCCCAGCCAAAATGGATGCAACCATTACTTATAGTGATGCACTGAAAAAGGTTGCGGGCGGCCCCATAGGAAACATTAGTACCAATGGAATGTTCATGTTGACAGAGGCAGTCCTTGATAAGGATGCCTATGTGACCATGCGACTCAACAGCGAAAACCTCATCGGGAAAACCGTCTACCTCCAGGGACTCGTCGTACGCACCGACGCCTGTGGAATGGCCATCAAGTTCACATACGCAAACGATGATGATATCACTACGCTCCTAAACTTCTGATGAGGACCGTACCCTTTTTAAGGCTCAGAGATACTTCTCCGGGGGTCGCCGCTCCGGGACGTACACTACAGGGATTATTCCCTCGTTCCAGTCTCGTGAGACATAGAGATTACAGTAGCAGCTCCCATACTCCTCTACATCGGGGACCCTATAAACACATGGACAGATGATGTCCCGGTCTTTTTCCTTATCACCCAAGGCTATCCTGCAAGGGCAGCACATATAACCATAGCGTTTCTTATTAATGAGCAATGCCTCCAGCAGATCAAATACCCGCTCCCTATCCTTGTTGAAAAAATATCCCTTTGGCTCCTGGATTTTTTTTAACATTTCGAAGAGTTTTTCCACTTCACTCATTGGCCGAGGGCCTCCTTGATCTCACGGTCCTGGAACCCGATGATGACCTTGTCCCCGCATAGGATAGTGGGAAACGTCAACCTTGGATTGTACTTCCTTACCTCATTAAGGACGGCTGCCTTTTCCTCGGCATCGAGCAAATCCACATCGATGAAGTCATAGCGTACATGCAGATCATTCAGGAATTTTTTCGCTGCCTTACAGTGACTGCAGGTGCTCAGCGTATAGATTATGATTGTCTTGTCCATTATCAATTTCCCCCTATTCTTATTTACATAATGGTTTTATATCACGGATTCAATACCAGTGTTTCTTGACAGGGATACGTTTTCATCAGAGAATGAGCTTCAGATAAATGCGGAGGTTGTTCATGGAATCCATGGAGCAAAATGTCGGGACCATTGACAGGCTTGTACGCGCCGGCATGGCGGTCATCATCATCCTTGTTCTGGTCAAGAGCGGCAAGATATCGCTGCTGACAGCCATCTCGCTGGTTGCCGGCGGCATGCTGCTTTCGAGCGCAACATCAGGCGTGTGCCCGCTCTATACTCAGCTGGGAATTTGTTCGACAAAGAACGGCTAGGAGAATAACTTCAGGTTTGGCATTCGCAATAAGACCGTCTGAAGCAACGGCTTATGCGGCAACTTTGATATAATTGATGAAGTAATCCACACCCGACCACGTGGTGAAGAACAGGGCAATCCACATGAAGAATTCACCCGCAAGCTGAAACTGCAACCCAAGGATCGGATAGTGCACGAGCAGGGGAATAAGAGCAGCGCACTGGAACGCAGTCTTGTATTTGCCGAGCCAGTCCGCTGCGATGATGATGTTCTTCTCCGCAGCAATACTCCTTAAACCCGTTACGGCAATCTCCCGGGCGATGATAACTGCCACCATCCAAGCGGGTATTCTGCTCAACGGAATGAGCATGATCATGACAGTGGCGATCAGAAACTTGTCAGCTAAGGGATCCAGCAGTTTTCCAAGGTCGGATTCTATATGGTACTTCCTTGCAAAGTATCCATCGAGGAAATCGGTGAACATTGCGACCCCGAAGATACACGCGGCTATGACAGATTGGATCAGGCTGTCATGAATGATGAGAAGTGCAATGACCGGGACCATGAAAATCCGCGAGACGGTCAGAGCATTTGATATGTTCATTCCCCTGCATATCCTCCCCCATGTATTCTCACAAGTACATTCCTAACATAATCAGTGGTCTCTTGGTAGGGTGGAATTCCGCGGTATGAATCGACCGCATTTGGGCCGGCATTGTATGCAGCAAGGGCCAACATGAGGTTGCCGTTGTATTTTCTCAGAAGCCATGAAAGATATTTCGTACCTGCAGTGATGTTCTCAGTAGGATTCCACGGGTCGGTAACACCTAACTCCTGGGCTGTTTCCGGCATGAGCTGCATCAGGCCCATTGCCCCTTTGGACGACCTGGCCATAGGGTCATAGCCGGACTCAACCTCGATGACGCTCTTAATAATGGTCGGGCTCATCCCATTGCCTCGCGCAATAATGCTGATCAGGTTGTCGTACTGCGATCTCGATATTTTCCTGGGGGAGTATTGGGGGTATTGATATTGTGAATATTGGTATTTCCTCTGTTTCTCTTTGGCATAGAGCTTCCAGTCGGCACCCATGGGACAGTTGCTGAAATGCAACGTGCCGTCAGGCCCACGCCTCATGAAGATATCGGCATGCCCTGGGCTTGTCCATAAGAAAGCAATTACAAATGAACAAAGAAAACCTACTATTCTTCTATTCATATTAGTCTATATCGTCACATATAATGGTTTATTCAAATATTTCATTATTGTACTCACGTTATTATACGCAGTGCAAGCCTTTCGTTTCAAGTATCTTGTGGCTGAAGGGGCTTAACCCATCGTTTCCTGGAGAGAAATACCCTCATCCTCGTTCCCTGGTTCACCGAACTGTTCACGGATATGAAGCCGCCGTGCTCCTCAATAATCATATAGACCTTGGAGAGCCCAAGGCCGGCACCTCTCGGCTTGCTGGTATAAAATGGGTTGAAGATGTCCTTGATTTCATCACTCGGAATACCTTTGCCGGAATCAATTACATCTATGATCAAATAATGCGGGTGGAGGCTGACGTTCACCACGAGCGAGCCCTTGCCGTCCATGGATTCGCAGGCATTCACGAAGAGGTGCCAGAAGGCCTCCACGAGAAATCCGTGGTCTGCATAGAGCTCTTCCAGGCCGGACGGTACATTCACCTCGTAGGCGACCCCGCTGAATTTGCCTGAGCCGAAGCTTTTTATGAGGGCATCATTAATGATGTCTTCAATGTGGGTCATGGAGAAGTTGGCCCGGTGAATCTTGGTGTAGTTTACGTATTCCTCTATATCCAAGATCATGGCTTCCAGCCTCTTGACGTCCTCGATGATATAATCGACATACACCTTTTCAGCGGAATTAACGTCCACCGACTTACTCAGGCGCCTGGAGAATCCACCCAGCGATGTAAGTGAGTTGCGTATCTCATGGGCCACACCTTCTACGACCTTGCCCAGGGAAGCCAGCTTCTCGGCATTGATGACCTGTCTGCGCATCATCTCTATGTCGGTGAGGTCTCGAATAACAAGCACGATGCTGTTCGCATACTGCTCACTCTTGAGAAAAGAGGCGCTCAACAGCCCTGAGAATATGCTCCCGTCGGCCTTACGGAAGGTATATTCATTCTGAAAATACTCATCGCCTTGAAAGGATGCCTGCTTGATGTCTTCAAAAATATCCACACTCGGATCGGGGATGAGCACATCTACAGGTTTATTCTTCATATCTTCCAGCGTTCCCCAGAGCTTATGGGCCATATGGTTCATGAACTGGATGGTCCCCCTGGCGTCGATCGTAATCACTGCCTCGCCCATGGTCTCGGTGATGGTGCCCATATAATCCTTGTAGGCATCACCCCTGGCCCTAAGACGGATGTTCTCAAGCTGCAGCTCATGATCGTTGATGAGCTTTTTCGCTATATGTACGAGATATTGCATGGAGAACGGCTTGGTGACGTAATCCTTTGCACCTGCCTTCATGGCTTGGACCGCCGTGTCCTCGGAACCCTCGCCGGTGATAAATACCACCAGGGCGTCAGGATCTATGGTAACGATCTCTTCAAGGACATCCACCCCGTCCATCTTCGGCATGAGGTAATCAAGGAAAGTGAGATCGGGTTTCTCCTGGGAATAGAGGTCGAATGCCTCTTCTCCGTCAAAGGCCTGTACCACATCGAATCCGTGCTCAAAGAGCATCTCCCGCATGGCCTCGTTGAGGTCATGGTTATCATCGGCGATCATGATCTTCCACTTCTTGGGTGTAGGTTCTTCCACTTTACCCGTCCTGAATCTTTAGTATCTCGTCTTTCTTAAAGCTTTTCTTGACTTGTGTCACCATCCTTCCAGAAGGAAGGATAAGCTCAGGCGTGATTTCTGCAAGGGGGTAGATCACAAATGCCCTGTTTTCCATACGGGGATGCGGTACAATCAGGCGCTCGTTCATGACCGACACACCATGGATAAGAAGAATATCTATATCGATTGTTCTGGGTGAATGGATATAGGGCCTGGCCCTTCCCAGAGAACCCTCTACCTCTTGGCAGAGGTCGAGGAGTTTCATCGGATCACCCTCAAAAGAGAATTCAACGACCATGTTGAGAAAGTTGCCCTGCTCATCATGAACCTCCACCGGTAAGGTCTCATAGACACATGAGCTCTTGATGATCTTTACACCCTTTTTTACAAGACGTTCCAACGCTTCTTTGAGATAAGCCCCCCTATTCCCAAGGTTTGACCCAAGAGAGAGAAATCCTCGTATCATGCAAGTCTATTGGTCAAGGTCCCGATACCCTCTATCTCTATGGCTATTTCATCACCCCGCACCATAGGACCGATGCCTGAGGGTGTCCCTGTAGCTATGACATCCCATTTTTCCAGTGTCATGATTGAAGAGATGAATTCGATAAGCTTAAACACATTGAAGATGAGGTTATTCGTATTTGATGACTGTCTGATCTCTCCATTCAGGCGCGATTGTACGGCCAGGGTATGCGGATCTTTGATATCGGTTTCAATCCACGGGCCCAGTGGCGCAAAGGTATCAAAGGACTTTGCCCGGGTCCATTGCCCATCCTTTGCCTGGAGATCCCTGGCTGTCACGTCATTAAAGCAGGTATACCCGAAGATGACGGATCCGGCATCAACCGCCCTGATGTTCCTGCATTGTCTTGCAATTACTACGGCCAATTCAGCCTCATAGTCAACACGGTCTGCCTGATCCGGGTAGATTATTGTATCTCCTGGGCCGATGACGGATGTTGCCGGCTTCATGAAGAGTATGGGGTCTTCCGGGGGTTTTAAACCCATCTCCCGGGCATGGTCCCGGTAATTCAGCCCCAAGGCAATGATCTTGCTTGGTAATGCCGGGGGCAGGAGCCTCACGATATCGATATCCCTCCTGGTTATCGAGTTATCGGGGTCCCACTCGGTAAACCTTATGCCATCCAGGGTGGAATACCAGGTCACCTGGCCTGATGAGGTTTGGCCCCTACCGATCTTCATGGTTGATACCCAGTACATCCATCATGGAATACAGGCCGGGCCCTTTGCTCATTATCCACTGAGCGGCCTTGATGGCACCGCGCGCGAAGTTTTCCCTGGTATGGGCCTTGTGGGTGATCTCGATGCGCTCTCCGGGGCCTGCAAACATCACCATGTGCTCACCCACGATGTCGCCTGCGCGGACGGTCTGTATGCCGATCTCACCTTTTGGTCTGACCCCGATGATGCCGTAACGCTCATACCGGGCATGCTCGGCCAATTCAATGGCCCTGCCTTTAGCCACCGCCTGGGCCAGCGCCAGTGCAGTACCCGACGGCGCATCCTTCTTGAGCCTGTGGTGTGCCTCCACGATCTCCGCATCATAGCTTTCATCAAGAATACCAGCCACCATGCTCACTGTCTTCAAGAGTACATTGACCCCGATGCTCATGTTCGGCGAAAGAACGATTGCTATCTTTGATGCGAACGACTGAATCTTCTTTTTCTGTTCTTCAGTAAACCCTGTGGACCCTATTACCATGGCCTTGCCGTTCTTTGATGCGTATTTTGCGGTGGACAGCGTCACTTCAGGGAAAGTGAAATCGATGATACAATCACAAGAAGCGAATGCCTTTTCAATGGATGAGGTCACCTTGAACCCTATCTTGGGGCATCCCAACGCCTCACCGGCATCCCTGCCGATAAAAGGGTGGGCATTGTCTTCCAATGCGCCTGCAAGGACAAAATCAGGGCTATCCAGGATGGTCCGCGCTATGAGTGAACCCATCCTCCCGCCAAACCCGACAACGCCGGCATTGATCATGGGGAACCTCCAGGGGTCAACTGATGCAACCGTAGCGCTTCAGTACCTCGGCAAGCTTCTTCTTATTGGCCTCGGTCATGGGGCACAGAGGAAGCTTGAACTCCTCTTTCACCTTGCCCATCATGGCAAGAGCGGTTTTTACCGGGATGGGGTTGGTCTCTATGAACAAGGTCTGGTTGATATCCAGGAGCTCAAGATGGAGCTTCTGCGCTTTTTTTATGTCCCTTGCATCCCATGCCTTGCACATGGCTGAAAGCTTGTCAGGCAGAATGTTTGCAGTGACCGATATGGCGCCGACACCGCCGACACAGAGGATCGGATAATTCAGGGCATCCTCGCCCGAGAGCACGCAGAAATCATCGGCCGTATCGCGGACGATCTGGGAGCACTTCACCAGGTCGCCGCTCGCCTCCTTGATGCCGACGATGTTGTCTATCTTGGATAACTCGACAACCGTCTCTGTCGCCATGTTCACCCCGGTCCTGCCGGGTACGTTGTAAAGGATCTGGGGTATATCGCATGCCTTTGCCACGGCCTTATAATGCTCATAGAGCCCCTTCTGGGTGGGCTTGTTATAGTAGGGCGTGATAAGCAGAGCCGCATCCGCACCTGCATCCTTGGCATGCTTCGTAAGGCGAATGGCCTCGGTTGTGGAGTTGGAACCGGTACCTGCAATGACAGGAACCCGTTTTCCCACCTCATCTACCGTAATGTCGATGACATGTTCGTGTTCCTTATGAGACAACGTGGCTGATTCGCCCGTGGTGCCGCAGGGCACGATACCTCTGACTCCGCCTTCGATGACGAAATTGATGAGATTCCTATACGCCTTCTCGTCTACCTTGCCTTCCCTGAAGGGGGTTACAATGGCGACGATTGCTCCTGAAAACATCGCTCTCCTCCACAGTTAGATCAGACCCTTGGGGACATGCTCACCCGAGATGAGGTCTTCGTATGATTGCCTGTGTATTACCACAGAATACTTGCTGCCATCCACCAAAACCTCCGGCGGCTTGGGACGGGAGTTGTAGTTGGAGGCCATGGTGAACCCATAGGCCCCGGCGCTCATCACTGCGATGAGGTCTCCCCTGGACAGATACGGCAAGTCCCTGTCTTTTGCAAGGAAATCACTGGACTCGCAGATGGGCCCCACCACATCGGCCTTTTCCTTTGGTCCGTGTTTCTCGGCAAGGGGCATAATATCATGCCAGGCGCCGTAGAGTGCCGGGCGGATGAGGTCGTTCATGCCCGCATCCACGACGATAAAGGTCTTTTTGTCCGTCTCTTTGCGGTAGAGCACCCGGGTCACCAGCACACCGGCATTACCCACAATGACCCTGCCGGGCTCGAAGATCAGCTTAAGATTCAGTTCCTTAACAGCATCGATGATGGCTGCACCGTATTCCCTCGGATGAGGAGGATGCTCGATCGAATAGGTGATACCCAGGCCACCGCCCAGGTCCAGGTATTTGAAACCGATGCCCAGGTCCTTGAGGTCTGCGATGAGCACCTTGAGCCGCTCCACCGCATCGATGAACGGGCTGATGTCGGTAAGCTGGCTGCCGATATGGCAGTCGATGCCCAGAATCTCGAGGTGCTCCATCTCTTTGGCCTTCAGATACTGCCTGATGGTTCCCTCGATGTCGATACCGAACTTGTTCTGCTTCAGGCCGGTGGAGATGTAGGGGTGTGTCTGGGGGTCCACATCCGGGTTGACCCTTATGGATATGGGCGCCTTCCTATGCAACGCCCCTGCGCGTTCGTTGATGACCTCGCACTCCTGCTCGCTCTCGATATTGAACATCATGATGCCTGAATGAATGGCCATATCGATCTCTTCGTTTGTCTTGCCGACACCCGAGTAGACGATTTTGGAAGCCGGAATCCCAGCCTTCATCGCCCTATAGAGCTCTCCGCCCGATACTACATCCGCACCAATCCCGTGATTTGCCATGAGGTTAAGGATGGCAAGGTTTGAGTTGGCCTTCATGGCAAAGCACGTCTGATGATCTACCCCGGCTAATGGCTCCTCAAAGGCCTGTATATGCCGCCTGAGGGTGGGAAGGCTGTAGCAGTAGTAAGGCGTGCCGATCTCGAGTGCGATCTTTTCGAGCGGCACAGCCCCGCAGCACAGTTTCCCTGTTTCGTCATAGGCAAAATCATGCATGGCTGTCTATCCCTTCCAGTGCGGATTTCTCTTATGTGTTCGTGTCATTTCACCACGATCTGGGCCGGGGTGATCCATTTGGTGGTGTCATGCTCCACGGCTATGCGGTAGACCATGTAGCCGGATTCGGGTGACGGATCCTTCAGAACCACCTCACCGGGTTTCTCAAGGGAGATCTTCTGCTTCACCACAAGATCATCGGTGCAGTTGGGGCATATCCCCTTGGGCTTGCCCAGCAGCACTACATCGGCACGGGGCATATTACACCTGACCTTCGCCACAACCTCGGGGCCTACGAACCTGATGGATATCACTTCTACAGGGTCCGGCCTGGCGGGGGGCAGCGGCGGCAGTTTCCTGCCGCAGCCCATAAAGGCAATGATGATTGAGAGCGTGATGAAGAGGGCCCTACTCCTCATGGGTGAGCGACTCCAGGATGGCCTGCGCATCCTTGAGGGCGTTACGCACATTCTTTCTTGCCGTGCCTCCATAACTTGTCCTTCTGTCCATTGAGGATGCCGGGTCAAGGACGGCGAGTACATCCGCCCCGAACAGATCGGAGAACGATTTGAGCTCATCGAGGCCGAGGTCGGAGAGACTCCTGCCCTTATCTGTCAGCATGGATACGATCTCGCCTGTAATGCGGTGTGCTTCCCTGAACGGCATGCCCTTGGCCGCGAGGTAGTCGGCCATATCGGTTGCCGTGATGAATCCGTCAGCTAAAGACCGGTTCAACGATTCGACCTTGGGGCTCATACCGGCCACCAGACCGGCCATGAGCTTCAATGACGCGCCGGCCGTATCCAGGCTCTCAAAGACAGGCTTCTTGTCCTCCTGCATGTCCCTGTTATAGGCCAGCGGCAGGCCTTTCATCATCACGAGCAGGGCCGTCAGGTTCCCATAAACACCGCCCGTCTTGCCCCGCACGAGCTCGGCCACGTCCGGGTTCTTCTTCTGGGGCATGATGGAGCTGCCCGTGCAGAATGCATCCGGAATGTCGATAAAGGAGAAGGGCTGCGAGTTCCAGATGATGATCTCTTCGGCCAGCCTGGAGAGGTGCATCATGATGAGGCTGCAGACAAATGCCGCCTCACAGGCAAAGTCGCGGTCACTCACGGCATCGATGGAGTTCCTGGCCGGGCTTGAAAACCCGAGATCTTCAGCAGTAGCGGCCCTGTCGATGGGGTGAGGTGTTCCTGCAAGGGCGGCGCTGCCGAGCGGTGAGACATTGACCCTGGCCAAGACCTCTTTTATGCGCTGATGGTCCCTCAGCGCCATCTCAAAATAGGCAAGCAGGTGGTGTGCAAAGGACACCGGCTGGGCGTGCTGGAGGTGGGTCATGCCGGGGATGATGGTATCCACATGATCCGAAGCCTTGGCGAGTAGCACGCGCATAAAGCCTTTGAGTTCCCTTGCCATCTCGAGGAGGGCATTGCGTGTATACAACCTGAAATCCGTGGCCACCTGGTCGTTCCTGCTCCGTGCAGTGTGGAGCTTCTTGCCGGCCTCCCCGATCCTTTTCACGAGCTCGGTCTCGATGTTCATGTGGACGTCTTCCAGGGCGGGATCGAATTTGAAGGATCCGTTCTCGATATCATTTCTGATGGAAAGCAGCCCGTCGACAATGGCCTTGCCCTCTTCTTGGGAGATGAGGCCTGCGGATGCAAGCATGCGCGCATGGGCGATGCTGCCCTCGATGTCCTGCCTGTAGAGCCTGGCATCGACATCCACGGATTGGGTGAATGCCTCCACCAGCTTGTCAGTGTCCTGCGTGAACCTTCCTGACCACGGTTTGTCGGTCATTTCTTAACCTGCGCCCTTACCTTGAGCCGCAAGGCATTGAGCTTGATGAAGCCTGCGGCATCCTTCTGGTCATATACCACATCTTCTTCAAAGGTTGCGATCTCGGGGTTGTATAGCGAGTTCTTCGACCTCCTGCCCGTGACGGTGCAATTGCCCTTGTAGAGCTTCACCCTCACGTCCCCGGTTACCCCCTTCTGTGCCTCGTCGACGAGCCTCTGGAGCACCTCACGCTCGGGTGAGAACCAGTAGCCGTTGTAGATAAGCGCAGCATAGCGCGGCATAAGCTCATCCCGCAGGTGCATGACCTCCCGGTCCATGGTGATCTGCTCCATGCCGCGGTGCGCCGCCTTCAGGATAGTCCCCCCCGGGGTCTCATACACGCCGCGGGACTTCATGCCCACATAGCGGTTCTCCACGATGTCGATGCGGCCGATGCCGTTTTTGCTACCGAGCTCGTTGAGCTTGGCCAGGAGCTTGGCAGGGCTCATCTTCTTGCCGTCGATGGCCACCGGATCGCCGTTCACAAAGGAGATCACAATCTCCGTCGGCTTGTTCGGCGCCTTTTCCGGCGAGCAGGAAAGCACGAACATGCCTTCATCGGGCGCATTCCAGAGGTCCTCCAGGATCCCGCCCTCGAAGCTGATGTGCAGCAGGTTCCTGTCCATGCTGTAGGGCTTTTTCTTGGTCACCGGCACATCGATGCCGTGCTTCTTGGCATAGTCGATCATCTTCTCCCGGGACCGGAGCTTCCACTCATCCATCTTCCAGGGCGCTATGATCTTTATGCCGGGGTAGAGCGCCCAGCAACCAAGCTCGAAGCGGACCTGATCGTTCCCCTTGCCCGTGGCACCATGGGCAACGGCAAATGCCTTCTCTTTCTTCGCGATGTCGACCATGTATTTGGCGATGAGCGGCCGGGCAAGCGAGGTCCCCAGGAGGTAGAGGCCTTCGTAGGCCACATCCGCCCGGTAGGCCGGGAACACATAGTCGCGCACGAACTCCTCTCTCAGGTCTTCGATATAGATCTTCTTGGCCCCGGTCTTCATGGCCTTTTCTTCCAGGCCTTCCAGCTCCTCGGCCTGGCCGACGTCCGCAGCGAAACAGATCACCTCATAGCCGAACTCATCGATGAGCCACTTGAGAATAACCGATGTATCAAGACCGCCAGAGTATGCCAGCACCACCTTATTCTTTGCGCCCATGCCAACTCCTTTTTATCCTCGTAGTAAGAAATCCAGGATAGCCTCCTGGATGTATTGTCTGTTCTGCGCCTGCTCCCAGACGATGGAGCGCCATCCCTCCAAGACCTCTTCGGTGACCTCCTCGCCCCTGTGGGCAGGCAGACAGTGCATGAAAACCGCATCCGGACCGGCCGCGTCCATGAGGGCGTCATCCACCTTATAGAGCGCAAAAGCCTTTTTTCGTCTCTCTGCCTCGTCCTCCCGGCCCATGCTGGCCCAGACGTCGGTGTTCACGGCAACGGCCCCTTTGGCCGCCTCATTCGGGTCACGGACCACTACCACCTTTGCGCCGTCCTTCACTGCGGCATCAAGTATGTTCCTGTCGGGCTCGAATCCTTCCGGGCATGCGAGCATCAGCTCGAAATCCAGCATGGCTGCGGCATGGATCCAGGAATTGGCCATATTGTTGCCGTCACCGATCCAGGCGACCTTTTTTCCCTTAAGCTCACCGAGCCTCTGCGTCAAGGTAAAGCAATCGGCCAGAACCTGGCATGGATGCAGCAAGTCAGTGAGCGCATTGATGACAGGTACCTCTGCGTAGGAAGCCATCTCCTCGATGCGGTCATGGCCGAAGGTCCTCATGACGATGGCATCACAGTATCCGGCGAGCACCCGTGCGGTATCTTTCAGGGGTTCTCCCCGTGCTATCTGGGAGCCCTCAACCGAGAGCACGACCGGGTGGGCGCCCAGTCGGGCAATACCCACTTCAAAAGAGACCCGTGTACGTGTCGATGCCTTCTCAAAGAGGAGCACCACTGATTTCCCCTCCAGTGATCGATGCGGGTGTGTCTGCCTGAAATGGGCGGCCTTTTCAAAGACATCCATGATCTCGTCAGCCCTAAGGTCGCGGATCGATAAGAAATCCCTGTGCTCCATCATAGTCCTTTCTCCTTCAGGATTCCCCTGACGATCTCAAGGGCCTGGTCGATTTCAGAGGTGCTGATGATGAGCGGCGGTGAAAACCTTAAGATGCGGTTCTGTATGACGTTCAGCATGATCCCGCGCCTGATCCCTTCCGGTGGAATAAATGAGATGTCGGCATCGAACTCTGCACCCACCAGGAGCCCCCTGCCGCGGATCTGCTCCAGCTTCGGGTGGTCCTTTTTGAGATCATGAAGTCTCTGCATCAGGTATCGGCCCTTCTCATGCGCCCGGCCTGCAATGTCATCCCTGAGCATGGTCGAAAGCGTTGCCAGTGCGGCGGCCATGGCCAGCGGGTTGCCGCCGAAGGTGGAGGCATGGGTACCCGGGACGAGGACCTTGGCAATCTCCGGCCCGGCCACCACGGCCCCGACAGGGAAGCCGTTGCCAAGGGCCTTGGCCAGGGTCATGATATCGGGTGTGATACCCTCATGCATATATGCGAAGAGCTTGCCGGTCCTGGCCATGCCTGTCTGTACCTCGTCCAGCACCAGCAGGATGCCTTCCTGATCGCAGAGCTCCCTGACCTTTTTGAAATATCCTTCAGGCGGGATATTGATCCCGCCCTCGCCCTGGATGGGCTCCAACATAACGGCCCCTACCTCATCGCTGAGAGCGTCCTTCAATGCCTCGATATCCCCGAACGGTACGGAGATGAATCCGGGCATCATTGGCTCGAACCCGGTGCGATACTTGGCCTGTCCGGTGGCGGCCAGGGTCGCCAAGGTCCTGCCGTGGAAAGAGTTCTCAGCGGTAATGATGAAAGGTCCCCTCTTTTTATTGGTGTTGCAGTATCTCCGAACAAGCTTGATTGCCCCTTCATTGGCCTCGGCCCCTGAGTTGCAGAAAAAGACCTGAGCAGGGAATGCGTGCTCGGAGATCAAGTTCGCCACGAGTTCCTGCTGGGGGATCTGATAGAGGTTGGAGCAGTGGAAAAGCCTCTCTGCCTGCTCCTTCAGGGCCTTGGCGACCTCGGGGTGGGCATGGCCCAGGTTGCATACGGCAATGCCCGAGACCATGTCCAGGTATTCTTTCCCGGCATCATCCCACAGCAGGCACCCCTTTCCCCTGACTACCTTCACGGGCTGCCTGGCATAGGTGTTCATGACATGTTCCACGTTAACTACTCCTTGACGATCTGGGTGCCGATGCCCGAATCGGTGAAGAGCTCCAGCAGGATGGAATAGGGTACACGGCCGTCCACGATGTGGGCCTTCATAACGCCGCCGTCCAAGGCCATCATGCAGCACTCGAGTTTGGGGATCATACCGCCCGTGACCACGCCTTTTTTTATGAGACCGGGGATCTCTGCATACTTGATGCTGGTGATGAGCTTCCCCTTCTTGTCGAGCACGCCCTGCTCGTCGGTTAAGATGATGAGCTTCTCTACGCCCAGCTGTCCCGCCACCCCGGCAGCGACCGTGTCGGCATTGATATTATACGTGAGCCCGTCGTCGCCCACCCCTGAAGGGGCGATGACGGCCACAAAGCCGGCCTTTTCTACGACATCGATGATATCGGTGTTGATCTCTTTCACCTCGCCCACATGTCCCATGTCCAGGTCATTGGTCACGGTCCCGTCCGGGTGCCTGCGTTTCGAAAAGAGCTTTTTTGCCTTTATGAGTCCGCCGTCCTTGCCGGAAAGGCCCACGGCCTTCCCGCCCTCCGAGTTGATGAGGTGCACGATCTCCTTGTTGATGCCGCCTGCAAGGACCATCTCCACCACGTCCATGGTCTTGGCGTCGGTGACCCGTTTTCCCTCTATGAAGGTTGACTTGATGCCCATCTGCTCAAGAACCGAGCTGATCTGCGGGCCCCCGCCATGGACCACCACCACCTGGATCCCGATGTACTGGAACAGGATGATCTGCCTCGCAAAAAGCTTTTTCAGCTCAGGGTCCACCATGGCGTGGCCGCCGTATTTGACTACGATCCTCTTGCCCCTGAAATCCCTGATGTAAGGCAGGGCTTCCACCAGGACCTTTGCCCTCTGAATGGCCTGTTCCATCAGCGTTATCCCTTTCACGGGCCTGAAGGCCCGATAGAACGACCACAGCCCTTGAGGCTGCATGCATTTATTTCAAGAAAGCAGTGTATTTACCGAAATCCTGCAGAAATTGAAAGGATAAAATGCGCCTTCATGAAGCCCGTACTGCCTGCACCCAACTGTTTTCCCTGGCTTGCTCAGGTTCATCTTTTCGGTGCAGCAGGTATCACAGATAATCCGACCACCTCTTCATGGAGAGCCTGCCCATGAGACCGACGGCCTTGCGGGGCAGGAACTTGATGATACCCAGATGGAGCACCTTGTTCTGCCAGCCGGGCACATAGAACAGTCTGCCCCTCTTGAATGCCTGGTAACCAAGCTCCACCACCTCATCCACGGTCTTGAACGAGATGGTGAACGGGATGAAGTCCTCCGGCACCCCTGCATCATTGATCAGGGCTGTCCGGGTAAAGGGCGGATTCAGTGTGGCCACCTTCACCTTCGACCTGAAGGGCAGGTCTCCGGAAATCCCCTCTGTCAGCGATTGGGTAAAGGCCTTTGTCGCCGCGTACAGGGCGAGTGATGGGAGGGGCTGGAATGCCGCCACCGATGACACGTTCAGGATGGCACCGCTGTCACGCTCGATCATGGAAGGCAGAAAGAGCCGCATGAGCTTGGCATACCCCAGGCAGTTGAGCAGTACCATCTTATCAAGACGGTCCTTATCCATTTCGTCGAACTTCCCATAGGAACAGATCCCGGCATTATTCACCAGCACATCAAGGGCCCCTGCATTTGTGATGACCTCGTCATACAGGGTCTCTGGTCCTTTGGGTGCCGTGAGATCCATACAGTGGTCCAGGCTCCGATGCCATGGGTCTGTCTCCAATTCTGATGCCCACTTCCACGAGTTGGTCATGCCGGGAAGGCAGGTCCGTGAGGAACAGGTTGGCCCCGTCTTTTGCAAAGCATCTTGAGAGCCCCCTCCCGATGCCCATGGATGCCCCGGTGATGAGTACCTTCTTTCCTCTGAAATCAAGCTCCATTGCAATTCGCTCCTTATTCACTTTGTAAAAGCAGAGAAGAACGTGAGAGTATGGAGGCCTTGTTCTCCTTCACATGCCTGGTAAAGTCTTCAAATGCCTCTCGCGTGGTGTAATTGAAGGTGTAGCCCATTTCACGTTTGAGCTTGCCGTTGCTTGCTATCCATGGATAAACCGTCATGTTGAGCGCCGGGCTTGGGAATTCGGTTATGAACTTCACACGCAACATCCACATGAGGTTATTCATGATGTAGATGAGGGGGTAGGGCAGCTTAAGCATCCAATTGCCCATGATTCGAATCATCTCTTCGAAGCTCATGGTACCGTCGGCAGCAAGGTTGTATGCGCCGGTCTTCTTTCCCTTCATGAGCAGATAGATGATCTCTACCAGGTCGTTCTCATGGATGAACTGGAATGGTGCGGTCTTACTCGACATCAACACGATTTTTTTCTGAATGTGCCTTGCCAGGGGGTTGTCAAACCCGGGCCCTGCAACAAAGCACGGCCTGATAACGATGAGGCCGACCTCGGGATGTTCCTGCCGGAACCGCGAGCAGAGCGCCTCGAGTTCCCGCTTGTTCTTGGCATAGGTGAAATCCGCATTACCCCGTAAAGGACTCTCTTCCGTGAGCGGCATGTCATTGTCCGGATGGAACCCGTAGGCCGTGGTGGATGAGCACTGGAGGAGCTGTGGTATGCCTGCCTTGAGGCACGATGAAAGGAAGTTCTTCGTGCCGTTTATATTAATGTCCTCCATAAGCCCCTTGTCGTGGATGGGCGGCAGGATATAGGCGGCATGGATGGCCCAGTCGATATCCCTGTCCTTAAGAAGGGGATACATGTCCGAGCGCACGTCGTGACGGATGAACGTGAGCTTGGCTGAAGGGCGTCTGGGCTTAATAATGTCAATGCCGATGATCTCTCCGATATCTTCCTTGCTGCCCAGATGCTCCACGAGCTTCGAGCCGAAATAGCCCGAAACCCCGGTGATGAAGACACGCTTCACCGCATGATCCTCCTTTCAAGAAAGGGGGCCCTCCCCATGCTGCCAGGGCCCCCGAGGATGAGGATGTCAAACCTTCTCGAATATATGTATGGTCATGGAGGCTTCTTCCACGCCCAGATTACCGCCGCCGTTCTCGGTGAGCCCGATCCTGGCCCCTCCCACCTGGCGCTTGCCTGCAAGGCCTCTAAGCTGCATGACGACCTCATGGATCTGGGCAAGGCCCGATGCTCCTATGGGGTGGCCCCTGCACTCCAGGCCTCCGCTCGTGTTGATGGGCAGTTTGCCGCCGAGCGTTGTGGCGCCGGTCTCGGCAAAGATCCCGCCCTCGCCGAGCCTGCAGAAACCCATGGCCTCGGTCTGGTGGAGCTCGCCATATGAGGTGGCATCGTGGAGCTCGGCCAGGTGGATGTCTTTGGGACCAAGGCCGGCCATGTCATATGCCTGCCTTGAGAGCCGCTCGCCGATGTCTGTTCCCTCGATGTCGCGGTGCATGCCCGAGCCCAGGACCGAGGCCCTGATGCGGACAGGCCTCTTCTCCTTGAGTCTCTTGAGGTAAGATTCCGAGCAGAGGATGGCGGCAGCGGCTCCGTCGCCTACAGGTGCGCACATGGAGCGTGTGAGGGGGTACGCCACCGGCTTATCGGCAAGGACCTCTTCCACGCTCATGGTGTCCTGGTACTGGGCCAGTGGGATTCAAAGATCCATGCAGATGGTTCTTGGAGCAGATCACGGCGAGCTGTTTCTGGGTGGAGCCATATGTGGACATGTGCCAGCGTGCGCCCATGGCATAGGCATCCATGAAAATGCTCCTGCCTTCACCGGGGGGTGACTGGCCGTCCGGCATCTTCACCGTGAACCGCTTGCTCAGTTCTTCGAACATCTTGAGGTGCGCCGCAAAGTTCTCCACGTCCATGCAGGTGGCGTATGCGCTTAGCGACAGGGCTTTGTTCTCGTGGGTGATCTTCTCGGAACCGAGCGCGAGCACCACGTC
The DNA here is from genome assembly GCA_963847605.1 of uncultured delta proteobacterium. Lineage (GTDB taxonomy): Bacteria > Desulfobacterota > Desulfomonilia > UBA1062 > UBA1062 > MWEI01. Next base: position 147,617 of record CAWKAM010000020.1, read on the forward strand.
GAACATTCCCGCCTTGATTGCCGTATAGCTTAAGTATAAGGCCGTTGATGCCCCGGCGCAGGCATTTTCGCAGTTCACGATGGGTATGCGGTCGATGCCCATGTCCCAGAGCATGACCTCGCCGCGGATGGAGTGCTGGCCCCCGAACATGCCCCAGAAGGTGTTGGAAACATAGGCGGCCTGGATGTCACCCTTTTCGAGCCCGGCATCCTTGAGCACGAGATCCACGGCCTGGTGGGCCATGGAGCGCACAGTGGCATCCGGGTATTTATTGAACCTGATCATACCGGTGCCGATTACGAATACATCGCTCATATCATGTTCTCCTTCGTGTCAGCCGTCATTATTCCTCGCGCAGGATCAGGCCTGCTGCAGCCAGGGCGAGGATGTCGTTGGAGCCGTCTTCGATCATGCCGGCCCTTGCGTCACGGAAGATCTTCTCGACGGGGTACTCCTTGGACAGGCCGTTCCCTCCGAAGATCTGCATGGCGTCGCTGGCCACCTCGAATGCCGACCTTGTTGCAAACACCTTGGCCGCGATGGAATACTCGGTCTTTGGCGGAGTCGTGGAGAGGTTGAAGATCAATGCCGCCCTTGAATAGGCCCGGGCAAGCTCAACCTTAGAAAACATGTCGAAGAGCTTCTTCTGCACGGTCAGGTGGTCGCACAGCCTCTTGCCTCCCTGGATGCGCTCCTTGGAATAGTCAAGCGCCAGGTCATAGGCCGACTGGGCAACCCCCGTGAAGAAAGCGCCCATACAGGCGTTTGCCGTGGCAAGCGTGATGTCCGTGAACATCTCGTAACTCTCATTGTCGATGATCATGTCATCAACCGGTACTTCGGCATTATCGAAAAAGATCTCACCCTGGGGCAGCTCCCGCTGGCCCATCTTGTTGAGCGGCTTGCCCCGGGAGACACCCGTCTGAGTGAGGTCGACAAGGCAGATGCCTCCGCCCGACATGCCCTGGGAGGGATCGATGTTTACGAACAGGGCTGCCTGCGTGGCAATAGTCCCATTGGACACCCAGGCCGCCTTCTGGCCGTTGAGAAGGTACTTGCCTCCCTTTTTGGTGGCCTTGACCTGCTGGGTGATCTTGGGGTTGTGGAAATTGTCCGTGAAGGGCATGAGGATGTCAGAGCCGTGATCAGGCTCGGTGATGGCCCAGCACGACATGATGCTCGCATCCTTGCAGTTTACGTACGGCAGGATGAACTTATCGATGATGCGGTCTTCTGCAATGAGCGATGCATAGAAGGCAGAGAAGCAGGCAACACCGATGGACACGGCAAATCCCACGCTGCCGTAGGCGATCTCCTCGAACACGATGTGGATGCCCAGCGGATCGAGCCCCAGGCCGCCGTACTCATCCGGGATGAGCACGGTGTGGTAGCCGTTCTCATACATCTTTTTCATGCAGTCCCAGTAGATGGAGCCCTTGGCAATGACCTGCTCGGGCGTCATGGTGTCGAGCTCGATGGCCGCAGGCCTCAAGACTTCCACGGCGAACTTATGTGCATTTTCTTTCAGAGCCATATGCTCATCAGAAATTTCAAGATTCAACTCGGTATAGGGCATGGAACCCTCCTTTTATTTAAGCATTGTTGTATTCGCTCAACCAGCTTAAGCGATTCATGCCCATGAACCCCTTAACGGATGAGCTTTGCCGTGTTATTTGTAATCCTCAAACTTGTAGATGGTGCCTCCTCCGGCAAGGAAATCATCCCGCAGCTTCCGGTCCAGGGCCTTTTCCGAGATGGTCTTTGGGTATATCGCCCACGATCTGAAGGAAGCTCGGGATGAAGTTGGGCTCGAGGTCCTTCTTGCACTTATCATAGATGATCTTCGGGTCGATGGTCTTTCCCTCAAAGGGCGAAATGGCCGCCACCAGGTCACTCTCGCCGGGTGCCCCCGATGCGGCCGGTATGCCATAGACGCACACCTCACTGACATCATCGTGCTCACCAATAACCTTTTCCACATGTTCAGGCTGGATGAAGTCGCCGGAACGCCTCAGCTCGGTGCCTTTGCGGAAATCGAAGTAATACCATCCTTCCTTGTCCCGGTGAACGATATCGCCGGTCCTGAGCCAGCCCCCTTTGGTCTTGTCCTTTGAGGCATCGGGAAGCCCGAGGTAATCCACCTTGGTGTCGCCGCGGATCATCCTGCAGATGAGCTCGCCGCGCTCGCCGATAGGAACTTCGCTGTCGTTCTCATCCACCACCTTGAACTCCATGACACCGGGCACCGGCTTGCCGAAGGAACCGATGGGGCCGGAGCCTATGGGCTTGTACGCAAAGCCGCCTTCCACTGAGCCGTACCATTCGAGTATCTTGACATTGAATCGTTTCTCAAAGGCCTCCCAGATGGGTGTGGGCGTGCCTGCGCTGATGACCACCTGCACAGGGTTGTCGGCGTCATTGGGTTTTTCCGGCTCGTTGTAGATGGCGCCCATCATGCCGCCAAGCAGTGAGAACGAGGTGCAGCCGTATTTCCGGCAGATGTCCCAGATCCTGCTCTTGGTGAACCGCGGGCTGAAGACCGCCTTGATGCCCATGTACATGGCAGGGAACAGGGTAACAGCCTGGGCATTGCCGTGGGTGAGCGAAAGGCCATTGTAGAGTATGTCAGTAGGTTTGTACTTCCACACGATCTTGGTGACGATGGTGAATAGGCCTGTGCGGTTGTTGCGGATCTTCACGCCCTTGGGGTCGCCCGTTGTGCCTGATGTATAGATGATCTGCATGGGGTGGTTGGTATCGAAGATCTTCTGGTCGACCCCCTGCCATGAGGTATTGTCGAGCGCCTCGTTCAGGACATGGTACTTGCCGGAGACCGGGACACCGTGCTCCTTGCGGTAGGTGACGGTTGTAAGCTTGAGATCGGTCAGGTCGAGAGCAACCTCCTCGAATTGTTCAAGGCACTCATCTGAGACGACAGCCGCCTTGGCACCGGAATTTTTGAAGAAGAACCTGAGCCTGTCGCCTCTCGACCTCGGGTCGATGGGGATCATGACGGCGCCGATGGTGTTCCCGCCGAGCAGGGCGTAGACGAATTCCGGGTCGTTGCGCATGAAGACACTATAAGAGTCACCCGCCCCGATGCCGTTATCCAGCAGGAGCCTGGCGAACTTGTTGGACTTCTCGTAGAGGTCCTTGTAGGTGATGATCTCCTCACCATTCTCGCCGCGCTCAAAGATATAGATAACCTTATCCGGTGATTCATCGGCCTTCATCTCAACGAAGTGGGATGCGATTGCCTGGTTTAAGTGTGTTTTTGACATGTTGTCCCTCCTGATGGTGATCACTCGTCTTCCACGGCGCCGATGAAGCCCCTCGTGAAGGTCGGGAATTCCTTGCTGAAGGTCTGGTCCCAGACCTCCTGTGTCCAGAACTTGTGACGGTCGAAGAACGGGTCGACCTTGGCTGCACTCACGGCAATGCTCACGATTATGTCCACATCCGGCATGATCTCCAGGGCCTTGGCCGCAAAGGCCAGGGTGGAGAATACCCTGCAATGTAGGCCCAGTCTCCATGCCATGGCTGCAGCCGCGTCCGCAGCGATATGGATATTGATGTTGCGGAAGATGCAGCTCGGGCCGTTACTGGTGAGCGACTCCACCATCTCGGCCTTGTTCAACTCTGCGCAGGTGCGGTAGCCGCATGCGCCGCAGTTATAATTGAAGAGCGACTGGCGTTTGTCGCCGATAAGCAGCACGGCAGAAGGTTCCTTGATGAGGTCCGCTGCGAATCTGCCGTCGCGTGCCGCCAGGGGGGCCATGTCACCCAGTGCGAAGCAGTATTCCGCCAGCTGCTCGATCTCCTCATTGGTTATCTTGATGAGTTTGATGGTGTTTCGCTTGCCGAACCTGAAGCTCGTCTGGGCCGCCAGGGCCATCATCTCGACCGCCCTGTCCAGACCGCTTTGTAACATGTCATCCATTTCTCTGATAGCCATATATACCTCCCGACCCTTAACTGTAGATCGAACGAAACTGCGGCCAGAGCCTGCGGATGATCCGGTCGTTCATGGTCCGCTCGTTGATCTCGCTGTACTTGACGGGGATGTCCCTGAAGGGGCTCTTCTCCGTCACCGAGATGGCCACGGCCAGTGCGAATCCTGTTGCTTTGGGCAGGATTCCCATCCTCATGGCTGCAGCCCCTGCAGACCAGTACACCCCGTAATCGATACCCATGTTGCGTGCCAGCGACACGATGCCGTCGACGGCGTACGAGATGTTCATGGCCCTGAAGGTGCACAGCGGCCCCGTGAAGGCAACGCCGGGCTCGGCTGGGAGCTTCTCCTCCTTGCGCAGATACTCGCAGGTAAGCTTGCCGCACAGGTTGCAGTTGATGTCGGACGGGTCGGTGAGGCTCCGCAGAGAGGTCACCACCAGCACTGCATCGGCGTCCCGGAGCATGGCTGCATCCCGCATGAAGAATTCCCAGGACTTGTTCTCTTTGCTGATTTCCTCGATGGCCTGGCAGAGATCCTCGATGTCGCACTCGTCGTCTACGATATGGACCGTGCACTCGCCCACGCCGCCGACCCGAGGCGAGGTAACTGCCGATGCCAGGAGCAGCCTGGCTGCCAGGTGCACCGCGTCTTTGCGGTCTTCTTCGAATTGTTTGAGGCTTCTCTCAACGCTCATAGTGTATCCTCCTTATCATTTCATCTAGAATCAGCCGGCGATGGGGAGATTGTGCTTCCTGGCGATTGCCGGGTAATTCGCGTATGCAGGCTTTAAGAGCGGAAGGAGCTTGAGCACCTTGGGCATGGGCCCCTTGGCCTTGATGAGCCCCTTGGCAAGCGCCACCGGCAGGCTTACTTCCTTGAGCCAGAACTTGTGGCAGGTATCGCCGCTCAAGGTCATCTCGATGGTGGGCTTGTATTCCGCAGGGCCGCAGATGACCTTGCCGTCGTTGGTGAGCCAGATGGAACCTTCCGGGTCGCTGATGGTGAACTTGATGACGATGTTCGATTCAAGGTACTTGTCTAAAAGGGCTTTATCTTCCATGAGGAGATTGAAAAGACTGCCCAGAACCTCATACATCTTCTCCGTACTTGCAAATACTGCCATAGAATCCTCCTTTTTGTCGTGTATGGTCGGGACAAAAATAACGTCCGTAAATCCCATGTATGCTAAGAGTCGTGAGTACAAGCTCACAAAATCAAATGGATAGCATTGTGCATCCCGCATTCCGCTTTATTATTTCCGCAATTTTTTTGTCTTTGCTTTCCTCCTTTCCTGTTTTGCGGGGCCTTCATATGAATCCAGGAGTCCTTTGACGGACCGCTTAAGACTCTCGACGGCCCATGAGGCGGAATGTTCGCCGCGCGCAAGGTACCAGCGGGTGGCTATACCCTGGTAGATGGCCGAGATGGTGCGCGCTGCACACTCGGCATCCACATTATCATAGCGTCCCTGGGACTGGCCCAGGAGGATAGCCTTTTTCAGGAGCTTGACCCAGTTGTTGATCCAGTCGCTGAAGATCTCCCGGTATTCCTGGTCGTGGACGGCAATGGACATGAAATCATAGAGGATGGGGTATCCGGTATCAACGTCAGGGTCCTGGGCATTATAGAGCCATTCAAAGGAGAGAACCTGCTCCAGTGGGTCATCGAAGGTGGACATGGTTTCATCGCCCCTTAAGAAGATGCGCTGGAAAAACTCCTGGAACGCGGCCTTGAAGAGGTCGTTCTTGGCCTTGTAGTAGTGGGCGAGACCGCCCTTAGAGAGGCCTGCGGCCTTGCAGATGTCATCCATGGTGACGTTTGCGCACCCTCTTTCCGTAATGGTCTTAAGGGCGGCATCGATGATCTGGGCCTTACGAATCGCCTCGAGCTCCGCATTCGGCGGCATCAAAAAACCTCCTTATGGTTTCTTTTGGTTATAATGCCCTTATTCTTTGAGAGCGCACATGGGTATCACCCATGCGGATGGCATTCGTGATGCGGGAATCTTTGCTCGGCGGAATCGGCTGTCTCAATAAACCGACCATGTGGTCTTTCTACCGACTGGTCGGATTATTTATATATAATATCCACCTCTCCCCTTTTGTCAAGAGGGAAGCTTAAAAAGGGATGAGACAATAAAGCTCCTGGATATGCGCACAAGGATGTTGACACAACATGGCCCCCCATGACATATTCCCCAAGAGTTATTCATGGCGGGGTTGCTCATGGGGTTGAAGGGATTCGGGGAAAATTCCAAGCTCATCTTTATCGGCATTGCCGTGGTCTTCGGCTTTATCTTCATCCTCCAGAACTTCGAGCAGACCTCCTTTCAGTTCCTCATCTGGACGCTCTTTACCGCACCCAAGTGGATCGTGGTCTCAGGCACCTTCCTCATCGGGATGGCCTTCGGGTTCTTGATGGGCAAGAAGAAGGCCTGATCAAGGCATAAAGCTCTTCTCATTGAAGCATACTTTTTAAGAGGCCCTCAACAGATCTGAAGATAATACCCCTTTATTTTGTATTGAATTGAGGGTCAGGTGTATGGCATGGTTCGCATCTTCTTTGGTACTCTGTTCTCCACCACGAAGGACACGAAGAAGATCATAGGACAAATCTCTTAATGCCAGTCCGAAACACCTTCACGTTGAAGTTGATTACCCTCGCGGGTTTACAAAAAATTATCCTGCGTATCCTTCGTGCTCTTCTTGGTGAAGCATTTTTTGTGTGCTCCTCAATGATCCGAGTATGCTTTCATGTAATGAACCAGACATGAGGATGTCTCGGGCGAGGTCCGCAGGGATTGCCCGTAATCATATGTGCGTCTGACTGCGCACGACATGGCGTCGGTACCAGCGTCTTCCCAGGAAGCGCTGGTAATGCCAGGCTATCAGGGGCAACAGTCCCCTTGACCGTAACCAGTACCTCTCGGGGATTTTCTCATGGACAGGCACTTCGCCCAGAGAAACATCGGCGCAGACAATGCCCTGGCCTTCGTCATGCCTACGGAGTGCGATCACCATGCCTGCTGCATCCACGATAGCGGCATTCCCTTCAAAATATCCCCAATACGGCAGCAGAGGCAGGCCGAACATGGGGCACCTGATTTGTCCGCAGTGTGCGGCGTGGATGACCGGGGCACCCACCAGCCGCGCTGTATCCTGCACGCACGCCAGGGCACTGAGGGCGTTCTGTGCCTCCCAGGGGTTCTTGATCCAGCGCGGCAGATAGGTAGGGATGCTCCACCAGCAGGAGCCTCCCATGATGACATCGACCCTGTTCCGAAGTCTTTGTGCAGTCATGGTGCGCATGTACTCCCAGCAGACCGCAGCCCCGACACGGACACCATCATATTCCCCCAGAATACCGGTATCACCCGGATCGCCTCCTTCGTAAAACGCATTCTCCCACATGGTCGGCAGGTCCTTGTCATGCCGGCCGATCAGCGTGCCGTTCGCGAATGCCATGTAGCGGTTCCTCACGGTTCCATCGGATATGCGGCACAGGAAGGAACCACCGATAACGATGTGATGCCGTGCCGAGAAATCACGCAGGAAGGTTGCAGCTGGACCGCTGTCCGTTTCTATGGCGTCTGCAATCCGCGGGTCCCAGGCGACCCCGGTAGTGAAGAATTCCGGGAGAGCGATCCATCGGGCGCCTTGCTGAACAGCCTCCCCTGCAAGCCGCTCGCAGCCTGCGATATTCGCTGCCGGGTCGGCTATCTTCGTTGCAAGCTGAATTGCCGCTGCCTTTACTTGTTTGTTCATAGCTTCATCATTCATGGCTATTTATGATGCCTCCTCATTTGTATTCTCTAACACTGGAGCACTTATGATAAAATACATGCTATCATCAAAATATCAATACGGGGGTTTATTCTAAGGAATATCTTCTTTATTAAAACAGCCATGCATTATCCGCATCTGAAATCACCGCATGCCTTTGCCGGTGTGATATCATTAATCATGCTCATCATTACCCCTGCCACCGGTTTGCTGATTGCCTCTGCCCCCAAGAGATACAGAGCAATTCACAAGACCCTGGGAAGAATCACTTCTGTTGCCGTTCTTGTTACCGCATTCATGGGAATAG
>CAWKAM010000021.1:0-48130 GCA_963847605.1 uncultured delta proteobacterium
TATGGATGGATGAGAGGCTTGGAATTATGTATACTATGCTCTGCACTGCCGTATCCGTTCAGGGCACATTCACATCATGAAAGGGGATATACCATGGCTGAAAAATTCATCTCTGAGAGAAATCTGAAGTTCCTGCTGTATGAGATGTTCGATGTGGAGTCGCTCCTCGGCTATCCCCGTTATGCCGACCACAGCCGTGAGGTCTTCGACATGGTCATGGATACAGCCATGAAGATGGGAAAGGACCTGTTCAAACCGGTCCTTTCCGAAATGGATAAGAACCCTCCTGAGTATGTGGACGGAAAGGTGAAGGTCCATCCGGCAGTGAGAACCATCATGCAGGAATGCGGGAGCGGCGGCGGGAGCGGCGGGTGGATCGGCGCCACCTTCGACTATGAACATGGAGGCCAGCAGCTACCCGAGATGGTAGGCATGATGATCCCCACGGCCATATTTGCAGCTGCCAATTATTCCGCATCCATTTACCACGGGCTGACCACCGGGGCTGCCCTGCTGATCGCATCGTTCTGCCCCAAGGAGATCCAGGACCTGTATCTGCCAAAAATGATGGCAGGACAGTGGCAGGGGACCATGGCTCTGACCGAGCCCCAGGCCGGCAGCTCGCTCACCGACATCACCACCGCCGCAGAGCCTACCGGGGAAGGCTACTATAGGATCAGAGGCCAGAAGATATTCATCTCAGCAGGGGACCACGACTCCGCTGATAATATCATCCACCTGGCCCTGGCGAGGGTAAAGGGCGCACCAGCGGGCATCAAGGGCATCTCGCTCTTCCTCATCCCGAAGATGCGGATCGGATCCGGCGGCGAACTCGTGTTCAACGACGTCAACTGCGCCGGCATCTATCATAAGCTCGGCTATAGGGGCGGCCCCATCACCCAGCTCGCCTTCGGCGAGAGCGGCGACTGCCGGGGATGGCTCGTGGGCGAGGCAAACAGGGGCCTGTCATACATGTTTCAGATGATGAACGGGGCGAGGATCGATGTCGGCCTGGGTGCGGCATGCATCTCTTCTGCCGCCTACTATGCATCGCTTGAGTATGCGAAGGAACGCCCCCAGGGCCGCAGGCTCTCGTCCAAAGATCCCCTTTCACCTCAGGTGCCCATCATCGAGCACCCCGACATCAGACGCATGCTCCTGTTCCAGAAGGCAGTGGTTGAGGGTTCCCTCTCGCTGCTCATGCAGTGCAGCTACTATCACGACATGGAAAAGGTCAGCGAGGGCGAGCAGAAGGAGGACTACAACCTGCTCCTGGAGCTGCTGACGCCTGTCGCCAAGACCTACCCATCTGAGATGGGCATCCTTTCCTGCAGCCAGGGGCTCCAGATCCTGGGCGGGTACGGCTACTGCGACGAGTTTCCCCTGGAGCAGTATTACCGCGATGTGAGGATCCATCCCATCCACGAGGGTACTACCGGCATCCAGGGTATGGACCTTCTGGGCCGCAAGATGACTATGAAGAAGGGCCGGGCCGGCCTGCTCTACTTGGCCGAGGTCCGTAAAACCATCCAGGCGGCGCAGACAGATGATGGACTGAAGACCTTTGCCCACGATTTGGAAAAGGCCCTCTCGCAACTCGAGGGGGTGACGGCGCACCTCATCGGCATTGCCATGAAGGGCGACCCGGAACTCTTCCTGGCCGATGCAACCCTGTACCTGGAGCTCTTCGGCATCATCGCCATAGCCTGGCAGTGGCTCCTGCAGGCCTTGACTGCGAACAAGGCCCTCAAAAAGGGGAGTCTCCTGAGCGGTGATATGAATTTCTACACCGGCAAGATCTATGCATGCCGCTATTTCTATGGCTATGAGCTTCCCAAGATCGAGGGGCTGGCAAGACGCCTCATGAACAGCGACGGCCTGACCGTGGAGATGAAGAACGAGTATTTCGAGGAATAAAAAAGCACAAGCAACTGCTAACTGATGCGTCATTTCCCAACTACCAGAACTGCGAAGCTGTCCTTGATCATTGTCGGGCGCGGCCTTGATCCTTCCGCCGTTGACGCCGTTTGCAAAGAAAACTGTGCAGCGGGCAGATAGATGTTATGGGTCTTGGGATCAATCGCCATTGTGCGAGATCCACGTTGGGTAGTAACAATCTCTCCTACCTCGAACTTGCCCGGAGAAGACTCCCATACCACGGTAAGGGTACCATCTCCATTGGCGCTGAACGCCAGTCCCGTTTTCGGGTCAAAACCGTTTCCGTCAACACCTTCGCCAATCGGCACGGTGGCAATTACTTTGCCGGTCTCAATGTCCAGAATGGCCATGACCTTGTTGTGGCATCCCGAATAGACGCGGTGATGCTCGGCATCAAATCCCATTCCGGTGGGTTCCTCGCAAGGCTTGAGTGAATACCTTTTTGTAGGTGCGAGTTTCCGGCTATCTATTTCCACTACCTCATTGGTGTCTTCCACATTTACATAGACCTTGCCTTTGCCGTCTGCCGTTGCAAATTCCGGTTTGCCGCAAAGGGCAATCGTGCCGGCAACCTCACCAGAAGCGGCTTCGAATACAGTGGCGTCCTTGCTACGGCCATTGAAAGTGAATACTCGTTGTGAGGCAGGGTCGTAAAGAATGGCATCGGGATTTTCTCCGGTTTTCACTCGACCGAGGACCTTCAGTGTTTTCAGGTCGAAAATAGTAGCCGTATTCGCCCTTCCGTTACTGGTAAAGCCCCGGTTCAACTCCGACGCTATAGCGATTCCATGCACGCCCGGAGTGTCGGCAATATCGCCTACTACCTTATCTGTATCGATATCGACCACCATAACATGGGTGGAACGGGAAATGTACAGCCGCCTGGCTGCGCTGTCTACCGTCAAGTAGTCCCAACCGCCTTCGCCGCCCAGTTGCAGCTTTTTGATTACGTGATATCCGGGGTCTGCAGCATATGAAATAGTACCGATCAGGAGACTGCAAAACAATAAGAATGCTTTCAAGATGTTACCGCCTTTAGCAGATTATTTGAGGTGCTCTTAACATATCAGTATGGGCAGAAAGTCGCAACCGCACAGCAATAGCCTTCTCTCAAGGTTTCAACCAGTAATTAAGAGCATTCTCATAAGAGTCACTTTGTTCTCGATTGCAGAAGAAAAATTAGCCGATCAATAGGCGGTCCTTTTTGTTGGAATCCTTTGAAGTGGCTTCATTGCGCATCTCCTGGGCAATGTGATCAAGAATATCTTTGGAAAAACTACAACATCATTATTCGTGAACCCGTTGTGGATGAGTTTGCGGTAAAGGCTCTTGGCTAGTATCTTCTTGAATAGCTTCCAACCTGAGTAAGTTGATATCGGTCATCGGCTGGTACTTATTAATCATATCACCGAGTGCCTCATTTACGAGAAGAGAAAGCTCTTTCCCTGTTAAAGCAGAAAGTACCGTAAGGGCTTTAGTATACCGTTCATCGAGATAGTAATTTCTCTTAATGAGTTTGAAATTCTTATCACCATTTATCAAATTAATCGGCTTTCTTCCTCTTTTTGCCATTAAGTTATCCTCCCTGTAGAAACGTTAAATATTTCAATTTTAGTGTTTCCCTCCACTTTTTTTATAGAGACGATTGAGAAAAGAATTAGTTTACTTAAATATAAATATAATTTTCAAGACTTTGATATTAATCGACATTGTTATTCTTAGAAAACTCACCATTATCTTTATGGGTTAAATTCAGATACCAAAATCAAGACGCGATTGAGGATAAACGATAGCAGATATGCCAGTCCTGCTGATGCAGGTATGGTAATAAGCCATGTGAGCAGGATGTCTTTGGCAAGACCCCACCGGATTATACCCATACGCTGGGCTGCCCCGCCTCCAACAATGCCCGATGATGCAATGTGCGTGGTGCTTACCGGAAAACCGAAGACCGAGCAGAGGAATACGACCAGAGCTGTCGAGAACATGGCGCCGAATCCATGGATAGGTTTGATCTTGAAGAGCTTCATACCCATAGTTCTTATGATACGCTTGCCGCCGGACAGCATACCCAGTGACAAGGCGAACGAGCAGGCAAGGATAACCCATGTCGGGACTACAAAGAGTCCACCGGGCCCCGGGGTATAGAACGGTGCCATGGCTGTAGGATCGTGACGGTAGAGGACGAGCAGGCTTAAGGTTATGAGCCCCATGGCCTTCTGGGCATCATTGGTCCCATGAGAGACGGCAAGCATGGCTGCAGAGAAGATCTGGAGCCTCTTGAGGATGCTTGAGGCCACCACCGGATGCATATGCCGGAATAGGCGGAAGTTCAACCTGGTGAGATGGAAGGCGCTTATAAAGCCAAGCAGTGGCGAAATCAGAATCACCCCGAATATGACCAGCACATTCTTCCATTCGATGGAATTCACCCCTGAGATCTGCAGTGCGGCCCCTATGAGTCCGCCGATAACGGCATGGGATGAGGACGATGGCAGCCCGATGACCCAGGTGAGGATGTTCCAGACAGTAGCGGCGGCGACGGCTGCAAGGATACCCCTGATGGTCATGGCGTCGATGCTGACGATTCCCTGCCCGATGGTTTTTGCTACGGCCGTACCCAGAATAAGCGATCCGAAAAATACGAGCAGAGCAGTCATGATCAAGGCGCTTCGTTCGTTCATGGACCTGGAGGATACGATAGTGGTTACGATGTTGGATGCATCGTGGAATCCGTTGCTGTAATTAAAGAATAACCCTAGACCGATGGTGATAAATGCAAGTTCCATAGTGCCCATGGAGGTATGATACCTGAAAATGAATCGAGAAGGCTACCCCTTAGGGACAATACCCCTTGGCAATGGCCGGAAGATTTAAGAAAAAAGCAGATGGAAACCGATAATATGATCTTGATGTGAAGATATAATGCACAAACGATCGGGGTTTTGAATGGCAGATAAACAGAGGATGGGCGAGGTTCTGGTAGAGCTGGGCCTCATCGATGAGCACAGGCTCAGGCATGCGCTCGATGTATCTATAAAGGAAAGGGTGAAGCTGGGGGAGACGCTTATCCGCCTTGGATATCTCAGTGAAGACCAGGTACTTGATATTCTGAAAAACTTAACCGGTATCGTAACCCTGAACATGAGGGAATGGACTATAAAAAAGCATGTACAGGTAATGCTTGCCCCTGAGCGCATGAAGGAAATGAACGTTATCCCTTTGGATGCAAATAACAAGAGGGCTACAGTAGCCTTAGCCGATCCTTTGAACTACGTCGCAGTCGAGAGCATCAAATTACTCATCAAGAGAGATGTTAACCCGGTGCTTGCCTCATCAGCACAGATAAATGACATCCTGAACCACCTCGATAATGTCGGATACGGCATAAAAAATCTGCCGCTTAATGAAGTCAGGCGCAGTGTAATGAGTATGGCCTCTCTGGACGTGAACGCCGAAGCGGTACTCAAGCTCCTGGATGAACCAGGTTGTACGGGTCTCCATCTCTCAATAGACACAACGCCTGCCATACGGATGGGAGGTCATTTTAAACGGTGGAATCTCCCCATTATCACACAGACGGTTATGGAGAAGATCCTGAAGGAGATCTTATCAGAAAATGATTTGGAGATTCTCAAGGATAGAAAAGAGGTCGAATGCACGTATATTAAACCCGGGCATGGAAGATATCGCCTGAACATCTATCTACAGAAAGGTGGGGAGGTCACCATCGCAGCGAAGAAGCTTGTGGAGGTGATCCCTTCTGCGGCATCGCTGGGCATTCCCTCGATGCTCACCTCTTTACTTGACAGACGCGGGCTTCTGCTCGTAAGCAGCGCCAGGGGGCAGGGCAAGGATACGACCATAGCCGCCTTAATACATTATATCAACAGCACACAGAGCTGTAACATCATCACCCTTGAGGATCCCATCGAGTATATTCATCACCATAAACTCTCGAACGTGAATCAGCGGGAGATCGGCCATGACACCCATAAGGACTTGCAAGAGGTCTTTGAGAAGGTTATCAAGCTCGACCCTGATGTGCTTGTAATCACAAACCTTAAAGACGCATTCATGATGGATACCGCGGTACTTGCAGCTCACAAGGGCATCCTTGTAATTGCAGGCATGAATGCACTGGATGTCTTCAGCGCCATAGAGCAGTTTCTCTCTTCGCTTTCGAGTGATTACATGAGGGGACTTTTTTCACGCTCCATCCTGGCTGCATTCTCCCAGAGACTTATGTTCTCGAAATTGTCCAGGAAGATGATTCTTGCCTGGGAAGGACTTCTGGCCACGCATAGGATACAAAAATACATCAGAGATGATAAGGTGTATTACATCAAAGGCCAGGCACCTTCCTTGCGGGGAGAGTATTTCCCGGTCGAAGAAAGCATAGCTGAAGCCATCAAGAACAAACGGATCGATTATGAATCAGTGCAAGATGAACCATGGGTCCACCAAGATACCTTGAAGGTCCTTCTGGAGCCGTGATACAAACAGTGTTGCCTCTCATTTTTTCATGAACGAGGAGTCATTCAGTACAACTTTTTGCTTGCATAGACACTCCCAATAGTGTATTAAATGAATCATGATTCAGAATAATTCTCTGAATTCATGAATAAAAAACTCTAAGGAGTGTGCGATGAGCAGATTAATGACCTTGGTATTTGTTGCTATGATGACTTTAGCTGTATCCGGTATCGCTTTTGCCGCCGACGCAGCACAGGCACAACCAGTTTTTGTTGATTGGGCCAAAGTGATCTTTGGTGCCGCATCAATCATTGCAGCGGGTCTCTGCATGGGTATCGGTACAATCGGTACCGGTTCGGGTATGGGAGCAGCATTAGCTGGCGCAACAGATGCGGTTGGTCGTAATCCTGATGCACAGGGCAGGATCATGCTCACCCTCATGGTCGGTCTTGCTATGATCGAGTCCGTCGCCATCTACGCACTGGTTGTTTCGCTTATCATTCTGTACGCGAATCCCTTCAAAGCCATCATTTTCGGATAGCTTGTGAAAGGATTGCATGATCCCTTTGAATGAATCCAGGCAACACCGATTCAGCCCATTGTATCATCGGCATTACAAGGGCGTTCTGTGGCTGGTTTTTAGGGGGTCTGGCAGGACTCGTCTTGTGAACCGTGAGGTATTAAGTGTTATCGAAACGTGAACGGTTCGAATAACACGGTCAGGAGATTGATATGGAGCAGGAAGCTAAAAAGAATTTCACCTTTGCCAGTATTGCCATAAGTTTCTTTATCCTCATTGTGCTTCCCCTTACCATAACCGGTGTCATCATCAGCAAAGGGGTCATTAAGGTGGGTGAGGAGGCAACACAGGCAAACTTGCGAATTCTCGACGACAATCAGAAGCTATCCATTGCGGGTAGAGCCCAGAATGTGGCTGATGCTGTAGCCCAGTTTCTCACAGATCGGGAAAAGGATATCAGAATAGCTACCATCCTTCCAAGGGACGATCAGTCGTACACCACATTTCTCAAATCCAATACCAGGGGTGTGATAGAGTCTTCCAATGTAGGGATCGTGAAGATCCCCGTACCGGTCTATCGGGAGATTGCATTCCTTGACAAAAGCGGTAAAGAGACCATAAAGGTCACGGTCGACGGCGTGGTACCCAAGGACAAGCTTAAGGATATGTCCAGTCCTGTTAATGGTGAATTTGGTGCCGAGGATTATTTCCAGAAAACAAAACAGCTTGCGCCGGGAGAAATCTACCTGGGGCCGGTCGTTGGATACCATGTCACCAGGCAGGAGTATGACTCTGGTAAACAGTTCAATGGAATCATCAGGATGGCAGCCCCTGTCTTTGATTCCACCGGGTTTGCAGGTGTGGTGGAGCTTGCCTTGGATTTCAGGCATATCATGGAGTTCACGGATCATATCGTGCCCACTGAACCGGGTATGGTCTTCACCAAGGTAAACGCTGATGATACGAACTATACATTCCTCGTAGGACGTGACGGCTCGATCCTCGCTCATCCGACACAGTACCTTATCGGCGGCCTTGGGCCGGACAAGAAACCCGTACCCACGATGGATGATAAGAATTACAATGAATTGACAAAGACCGGGGGCGGCGGCATGAATGTCCTCAATATGGGCTTCATGGATGAAAACCTCCCCAAGATTCATGCACTGGCCGTATCCGGAAAGTCCGGATCATTTACCTATACGGTCGACAACAAGAGAATCTTCATAGCATACTCACACATCCCTTATTATGGTTCAGTTTACAGCAAACCTGAGGGATTCGGCTGGGTAGGCATGATGATCGATATCGACAAGTACCACAAGCTGAGTGAGGATAAGGTTAAGGATATTCAGCTCAAGGTTGAGCGGTGGCAGAAATCGAGCATCGTTGTGGTGTTCGTATCGCTCATTCTGTTGTTCATCATTGCATTGATCCTTGCCCGTGGTCTGTACCGGTCAATACAGAAACGTGATGGCGCGGCGCCCCTTGGAGATGATGAAGACTAGGCGCATATAGCAATAAACATGAGTAAGAGAGCAGTTGCAGGAGGCGATGCTTGGGTGCAATCATCAGTCTCCTGCAACTTTTTTTTCTGGTAAGGAATAAAGGCTAGCTCTTTTGAGTTAGGGATAATGGAGGGATTATGTCAGCCAAGATACTGGAGAAACAACAGTTATCCGAAAACGTGTTCAAGATGGTTCTCGAAGGCCCGAAGATCGCTAAGAAACGTAAGGCCGGACAGTTCGTGGTCTTAAGGATACACGAAGAGGGAGAGCGGGTTCCTCTGACCATAGCCGATGCAGACCCGACGAAGGGGACGGTGACGATCATCTTCCAGGTAGTCGGCAAGTCAACAGGCCTCCTTGCAGACCTCAATGAGGGTGATGTGCTCATGGATCTCGTAGGACCTCTGGGCAAACCCACCCACATCGAGAAGGTGGGGAACGTTGCCTGTATCGGCGGAGGTGTGGGGATCGCACCTGTCTACCCCATCACCCAGGCCATGAAGGATGCAGGCAACCACATCATATCCATCATCGGCGCCCGCACCAAAGGCCTGATCATCATGGAAGACGAGATGAAGGCGGTGTCCGATGAATTCATCGTAGCCACCGACGACGGCTCTTACGGGTACAAGGGCTTCGTCAGTCAGGCCCTGGAGGATAAATACCTCATGCCCGGTAAGAAGATCGACATGGTGGTAGCCATTGGTCCTGTCCCCATGATGAGGTCGGTCTGCGATACCACCAAGAAATATAATGTACCCACTGTGGTATCACTGAATTCCATCATGGTCGATGCTACGGGGATGTGCGGTGCGTGCAGGGTTAGTGTAGGCGGCAAGACGCAGTTCGTATGTGTCGACGGACCCGAGTTCAACGGCCATCAGGTGGATTTCCGGCAGCTCATAGACAGGCAGAGGATTTACCTGACCGAAGAGAAGGAATGCTACGATCACTACTGCTCATGCAGACTAGGGAAGGGAGGCAGGTAACATGGAAATGAAAGACAGACTCAAGATCCTCCGTCAGCCGATGCCGGAGCAGGAACCTAAGGTTCGTGCACGCAACTTTGATGAGGTCCCGCTGGGTTATACCCCCGATTTAGCCAAGACAGAGTCGCTCAGGTGCATCCAGTGCAAGAATCCCTCATGTATTGAGGGCTGTCCCGTAGAAGTCGATATCCCCGGGTTCATTGCGCTCGTCATGGAGGGGGATTTCATAGGTGCGGCGAAGAAGATCAAAGGTACAAACGCATTGCCCGCTGTCTGCGGCAGGGTATGTCCCCAGGAAGTCCAGTGTGAAAGTAAGTGCGTACGCGGCAAGAAGGGCGAGCCGGTTGCCATCGGCAGGCTCGAACGGTTCGTGGCGGACTACGAGCGGGCTGCCGGAGAGGTATCCATCCCTGCAAAGGCGACCCCGACCGGCAAGAGGGTGGCTGTTGTCGGGTCCGGACCTTCAGGCCTCACTGTTGCCGGCGATCTGATTCAGCTCGGCCATGAGGTCACCATTTTCGAGGCCTTGCACAAGGCAGGAGGAGTTCTTGTCTACGGCATCCCCGAGTTCAGGCTCCCCAAGGCCATCGTCGCCGCTGAGGTGGATTACCTCCGGAAGCTGGGGGTGAAGATCGAAACCTCGAATGTCATAGGCAAGGTCTCAACCGTAGATGAGCTTTTCGAAGAAGGATACGACGCAGTATATCTCGGCACCGGCGCAGGCCTTCCTACATTCATGAACATCCCAGGGGAGAATTTGAACGGTGTCTACTCAGCCAATGAGTATCTCACACGATCGAACCTTATGAAGGCATATAAATTCCCGGAATACGATACCCCGATCGTCAAGGGCAAGAACGTCGCAGTCGTTGGCGGCGGGAATGTTGCCATGGACTCTGCGCGCACCGCCATGAGACTCGGTGCGGATCACGTCTACCTCATCTACCGCCGTTCCAGGGCGGAAATGCCTGCCAGGATCGAGGAGATCCACCATGCAGAGGAAGAGGGTATCGAGCTGCATCTCCTGACCAACCCCATCCGCTATATCGGCAATGACAAGGGATGGGTTGTTGGTGTAGAATGCCTGAAGATGGAATTGGGCGAGCCTGATGAATCAGGGAGGCGCAGGCCTGTACCCATGAAGGGCAGCGAATTCATCATCGATATCGACACTGCGGTAGTCGCCATCGGTGCAGGTGCAAACCCCCTGGTTCAGAGTACCACACCGGGCCTTAAGACGAACAAGTGGAACTATATCGTTGCCGATGAAGAGACTGGACAGACGTCCCGAGAAGGTGTATTTGCAGGCGGCGACATCGTGACCGGTGCAGCCACCGTCATCCTGGCTATGGGTGCCGGGAGGAAGGCTGCCAAAGCAATGCACCGGTATTTGATGTCAAAGAAATAAATGGAGCGAGAGAGGAGAGGGGAATGACCCTTGCGGAGGTAAAAAGGATCCTCAATGCTGATGTGATCGTAGGTGAGGACAAGCTGGATATGGAGGTTGAACGGGGTTTTGCCGCAGACCTCATGAGCGATGTGCTCGCATTTGCAAAAGAGGGATCAATGCTCCTCACCGGTCTCACGAACCCCTTGGTGGTCCGTACGGCCGATACGCTGGACCTCAAGGTCATCATCTTCGTGCGGGGAAAACGCCCGGCTCCTGATGCGATCAAACTAGCCCAAGAAAAGAATATTCCCCTCCTCGCCACCCGATACATCCTGTTCGAATCATGCGGGAGGCTCTTCGAGGCGGGCATGCGCGGATCAGTCCAGAAGGTGGGAGAGTCGCAGGATTAGCGCCTCCCCCACCATGTTTTACCCATACTGTTTTCTTCTCGTTACCCTCATATCTTTACGTTTAGATTGTGCATATTACTCTTTACAAATTCAAGTTTAAGTTGGTATAAGTCGATAGAATAGATAAGAGGGAACACTATGGCAGGGCCGACTGATATTTCTACCATACTTTCCCAGACCGGGAGGATTGAGAAGATCAATCAGAACCCCTTTGTCCAGTCTGAGGTCGCGCGGCAGATCCTCACTGAAGAAGAAGCAAAGGCAAGGCTGCGCAAGAACAAAGAGGTGGCTGAGTCGAAGAAGGCCCAGGAGATATCCGTGCGTGACAAGACAAAAGGGGACCGTAGAAGAGAAAATCCGAAGGAAAAAACGGCCGAATCACAGACAACCTCTGACGAGGACGAAAACCCCGAAGGCGAGAAACACATCATTGATGTGGTGGTGTAGCATTGCTGCTTCCTGTTGCTGATCCTATACGGCTCCTCCTCATAGCCCAACTCGTTATCCAGGTAATCCTGATCGCGTTCGTGGTATTCCTCCTTGTTCTCGAAAAGCGCAGAAGGGTGAGGCCCGAAGCACTTGATGAGCTTAAGGCGGTTGTGAAACAGACCAAGGATCTTTCGGATACCTTCCATGGCAATGTGCAGCAACGGGTTGACCTCCTCACCAGGGTCATGAGTGACCTGGATAGTAAGATTAAGAATGCCGAGGTCCTCATAAAGGCTTTGGAAGAGACCTCTGTAAAGGTAAAAAAGGCAAGGCAATTCAATTCATCGGATGTCCAAAAGCTTCACAGGGGCGGCTTTGAAGCCCTTGAGATCTCACAGATCACAGGGGTTCCGGTGGGTGAGATACAGCTCATGATCAAGGTCGGCAACCCACAGGACTGAACGTAAGGGATCATGCATATAATTCCTGCCCAGGTCACTGTTGGCGACATCACTATCCAGGGTAAGATCCAGGTTCCTTCTCTCGCCATTGGACGGCTGGTCGTGGCAACCGTGCTTTCCAGCCCCAAGAACGGCCTTGTCCTGGTCTCCATGTTCGGCCAGCGTCTCTTGGTGGAGACAAACCTTGATCTCGTGGAAGGTCAGATCCTGAACCTGAGGGTACAGGCCACAAATCCCAAGGTGGTCATGAAGCCGATCGAGTCATTACCTGAGACCAAGACCGCCCTCAAGCTGATGGATAGCCTTGTAGAGCAGATTGCCGAAAAATTCGGAGATTCGGAGGTCCAGAACTTCGATGTAAAAGAGATCCTCAAGAAGTTCTTATCCGAATCGCCCAAAGATATGACGACTCTGCAGGCCGCTCTGAAATTTGTTGAAACTTTTTCTCAGCTTCCGCCCAACACTATTGCTTACCTCCTGATCCCTTTTGTCGACGAGAACTGCCGAGGCAAGGCTCAGGTGACAATAGAAAGGAATGGCCAGGATTACCGGCTCCATTTCGAGGTAGAGACCGATGCCCTGGGCCTCATAGAAAGCACGGCCTTAAGGACCAACAGCGGTATAGCCGTTGAGATCTCTTCTGGGTTACAGGATGTTGTGGACTTTTTGAAGACGCATTTGAAAGAGCTCGCCCAGAACCTCGAACCCTACGGGGTGACAGGCATAGAGATCGTACAGAAGAAACCGCAGGCAGAGCAAAGTGCAGGGGTGGATGTGGTGGTATGAAGGACGAAAATAAAAGTATAAAAAAGGCTATTGCCTTGAAATACGAGCGGGGAAAAGACCTGGCACCAAAGGTCAAGGCTAAGGGCAAGGGTGTCGTGGCTGATAAGATTCTTGCCCTGGCCAGGGAGCACGGGGTCCCCATCGAGAAGGATTCCACTTTGCTGGACGCGCTCTACCGCCTTGATATAAACGAAGAGATCCCCGAAGAGCTCTACCAGGTTGTGGCGGAGCTCCTTGCGTTTATATATCGCATGAATGCCCTCAAGAAGGGCAGGGCCTCAGGATAATAAATTTACAGTCCAACATTATTTCTGGTAATAATATTTCCAGAGGTTATCAGTGAGCAAAGTCTTATCTCATGGAATGATTATTCTCTTATTCTTTATTCCCGGATGCTGCAGCATTATTAATACGACCAAACAAAACATTGATGTAATCAGCATTCCACCTGGTGCATTGGTTACTGTAAATGGCGTTCAGAAAGGGGTCACTCCTATAACACTAGAATTGAAACGTAATGGGAATCATAAAATCTCATTAGCAATGGACGGATACCAACCATATGAAATTACTACAATGAGGGACCCAAGCTTATGGATATTAGGGGACCTTCTGTTTTTTTTAAGTCTGCCTGTTATTGTCATCGATGCCTTTGATGGGGCAGTTTACAATATTGAACCATCTATTATAAAAGCCCAATTACTCAAGATAGATGATGATATAGTGTTTTTAAAACAAGATAAAGAAACACTGGTTAAAGATAATAATTTTTCACGTAATGAATAAATCGCCTGCATGGCTCCAGTAATATCTTGTGAAAAGAGAAAGGATGTTTTATAGAATTTTGCCAAGGATACATAAGGACTTATGGATCAGAACTAACAGTATGTGACCAAAACTTATGCTATAAAATAATATCACATGTATCAGAGTTAATATTATTGGTCCCTTGCTTGGCCAGAACCATGAATTATAATAGTAGGAGTGTTTAATATATTTATATAAACAGAACTGTGTACACATAATAAATGGGGAGTTCGGCGGTAAGCCTTAAAATAGTAAGGAGGGAAAATGAGGAAAATGTTTATTCTTGTTGTTGTTGCAGTTTGTTTTATCATCACAGGCTGCGCAACTTCGATGCCTGTTGGTTGTCTTTACACAGAGTTGAAACTTCCCGTAGCAGCAACAGGAGAAGTTACAAAGAACAAGGTAGGTGTAGCTGAATGTACAAGCATCCTTGGCCTTGTGGCTACAGGAGATGCGAGTATTGAGGCAGCCATGAAAAACGGTGGAATCACTAAAATCAGCCATGTAGATTGGGAAGCAAAGAATATCTTGGGGATTATTGGTACTTACAAGGTAGTAGTATACGGCCAATAGCATATCTGATCGGACCGTCGAATTTCCCCAATAAAGGCTTCTGCGAAAACACATCAACAATGTGTTTTCGCAGAAGCCTTATAGGGACGTGAACAGTATTTCACACAGGGAACGGTTACGGCCGTTCCCTGCTCATGGTTTTTAGTCTCCAAACTTCTCTTTTGCGATCCTGAAGCCCTGACCTGACACTTCAAGTGTCTTATTGATGTCTTCCCTTATGCGGGCGATAGAGCATGCCGGTATTATTTTGTCGGGGGGTTGTATTCGCTCCCTTCAATAATATGGGAGGGTCATATAGTTCAGGACTGTCATAACCACTGATTATACAAGGTCTCATGAGAGGTTGTCGAAAAACCCTAAAAATCAATCTTTCAGATTTTTGACTGATTGATTTTACTACACCTAAAAATGCTAAAACCCCATTATTTTGACTTTTCCGACAGCCGATGAAGAGATCTGCATACTCGTATGATAGTGGGGGATCCTGTTGCTTCCCCAGATTCTCTAATTATAGATTATTTGAATCAAGACATGAGGGGTCACTATAGAGATCCCCGAAGAGCTCTACCAGGTTGTGGCAGAGCTCCTTGCGTTCATCTATCGAATGAATGCCCTCAAGAAGGGCAGGTCTTAAATTCTTTGAACAATATTTAGTAACCATCTTGACTGATGTTCCCCACCCTTTTATATATAGTTCTGTACCAACAAAGCTGCTTTTTATGAGAAAATACATATTGTTATTATGGTGAACCCGGTTTTGTGCTATGTGTCGTATGCAGAGATGATTATCTTAAGTGATAAGATTCTTTGATGAGAGGTTATATTGAATAATTTCTTTGGTTAAAAAAATATTATATTTTGGCAACATCAAGCCTTTCCATGGCTGAAACTCCAGGCGCTTCAATTCTTTTCTCTCATTGTCATTAACAGCACTCATGTGCAAGCACACAAGTGCCTTGATAAATACACTATAATTTTTATGGGTACGATTAAAGTAAATACCTTCCCCACTCAAATGGGAATGTAATGACGTCGGGAGCCTTGAGTTAAGGAGGTTCCACATGGACAAAGGTATTACCCCACCGAAAGTGATCCTTAGCGTCTATCTGCCAGCGGGACACACTGTACACGCAACCGGCCATGCAGTCGCCAGCCAGTTACCACACGCAACTGAGCAGGCGTTCCGGAGCGGCGGAGCCGCCCGCTCCGCGGCGTGCGGGAGTATGGAAACGGTACGTTGGGTAAGCATGGACTTATACAGGAAACTACAGACGTGGAGACATGATAAGCAGGTGCATGGGTCGTTACTTACCTTGATAGTCGCAGGTGAGTTACATGCACCAGATTACCAAGGCGCACCGCATGCCCATAATTTGGAAGAATAGCCCGACCAAAGACGTGCAAAAGACCTACCTGAACCTTGAAATCAAGCTTCAGGTTTTGCGAAGCGGATTTTAACGTTGTAGTTAAAGTTAAACGAGTGATTGTTTATTTAATACAAAGAGTTGCGAGGTAAATTGCGCCATGAGTAAAGACAACATTACAGACGGCATTGACCCCGAAACCGATACCGATCAAGGCAATAAGCACACAATAAAAAGAGGCAGGGGATTTCCAAAGGGCAAGCCGAATTATCCATCTAAGATAGAGCAATGGCAGTCCAACGATAAAGAAGCGTTTTATACCTGGCTTGCCGACGTCAAACCGCGGGTTAAACAAGGCAACAGGTATGAGGTTTGGACACCGACCCCGGAGCAGCGGAAGCTGATTACGGCCATCTTTGCAAGGGATGGCGACTAGCGCAAGCACAAGATAGTCCTGGCAGTGCAGCCGCGCAGGCACGGGGAAAGCACGGTGCACCTTATAGTTGCGTTGTTCTACTTCACAGCCAGGCGCAACGTCACCATTGGCCTGCTCGGTAACAGTGATGACCACTGCCAGCGCACCATGTACAAACGGTTGGAGGGTATCGTCCGAAATACGAATGAGTTGCGCAGGCGCATAGACCCCGATAAAAATTTCTTGAACGACTATGCACGGCTCCAGGACCCGAAACAGACCACGACCTGGCAGAACCGGATCATCAAGTGTGCATGCAGCATGGCAGGCGCCTTCGGCGAAACGCTGGACATACTTATTGCAAGCGATCTCCACGCAACCATGGACATGGAACCCTTCGAGGCATGGCGCAGCGCCTTGCTGGATGCTAAAGAAGGCATCACACTCATAGACTGCCAGGTGGACCACATCGGTGGACCGATCCATGCACTTGAAACACTCGCCCAAGAGGACCCCGGGTGTTCTGCAGCCATATTGAGTATGAGAACCTTGACGATTACAATGCACGTGCACCCGCATGGATATCGCGCACCGAAGCGCGGATCGCCAGCAAGCGCGACCTCGAAACCGCATTCAACCGTGATATTTTGGTCAAGCGCAGTGCAGTCGTTAACAGCTTGTTCCCTGAAATATTAATCCAAAGTGCCATAGGCCACTATAAGCAACCGCTCATTGACCTCAAATACGTTGCACATGGCAGGCCATACAAGGTAGGCGGCGGCCTCGACCGCGCGAAGCTCCTCAGTCCACTCATGGGCGGCGACCATTCCGTCCTCACCTTTGTTGCAAAGGTCGCAAACGTAAAAGGAGAGCCGGAGTTCTATGTGCTGGACACTACGGATATCCTCATGAACACGAGCGCGAACATAAAGAGCAAGATTGTTGAAGCCCATAAGCGGTACACGCTGGCAAACATCGTACTTGAGAATTTTGAAGTCGTGGACATATTGCCATACCTGGCCAGCATGAACATCCCCAACGAGTGCATTCATGCCACGGACCCCGCGCAGAATGCCTTGTTCCCAGAGCTGTACCGCATAGTCCGCGATGGACGTTTGCATCTGCCAGGCAATTGCCCTGACCAGGTGAATGAGCTGCGAGCATTCCGCTATAATCAGCGCAAAGGAGCGAGTTATAGCTTCGGTGCAAGCCCAGGCTGGCACGACGACTTCGTCTACAGTTTGGGATGGGCAGTCTGGAGCCTGCGCAACGAAATCCTTAGCATGTACCAATTAGATCACCTCGACTGCCAGCAAAATTCCACGGTCAAAAGAAGCCTATGTTTCATGTTGGGCGGTTCCAAGGTGATGCCATGCAGCCAGGGCTGCAATGCATTCCGCGCCGTGCAGGAGATGCACCAAGACTTTTTGGCCTTTAACCAGCTTGACAGTGAGCTGCGCATAGCCGAGTTTTTCAAGGCCTATGTAAAGACCCAGGACACAATTATACAGTACCAGGTGCTCTAAATGATCGAGAGACCCCAGCCGCCCAAACCTCCGCCACCCATAAGCGATTCCGAGAACACGGAGTTTCGCTGCCTGGCATGCGGACGTTTGCTGGGAAAAGGTAGGATTTTGTCAGGTTTCCTGTGCATTAAATGCCCTCGGTGCTCCACCATGATCAACCTGACTGTCTATGCGACACTGGCGTCATAGGTAAGCATTGAAGACACATGATAATCTGATCACATAAAAATCATAAAGTTATCGCAGAGATCTTCAATTATGTGGATGGGCATGTTAAACCAAGCCGACGGAGGAGGAATGGCTTCTTCGATCTCAAACAAAGGGATATTGGGTAAAAAAAGGAGGCACTACTCCGGATAACAGAGACCCTGATCAAAAGTGCGAAACATTGTTGACACTACCTATGGAAAGTTTTATATTTTTTTATATTTTATATTAAAGAGGGGATATCAATATGAAAAGAATTAGTTTTTTATTATTGGTAGTTTTACTGCTTAATGTAGGCTGTGCATATCAATTTCGTTATCAAACAGGTCTGAAAGCCTCGGATGAAAAAATCACTGAGCGGCGTGATATATTAGGTTGGGGTACGTCTGATACTGAACCGGTCGATCTCGACAAACTAAGCCCAGGGGAAGTTGCAGAATTTGGGAGCTATACATCATTTCCAGATTGGCTTTGTGCTTTTTTCACCCTTGGGTTTTATACACCTCAAACTGTTTATGTTATCCCAGCAGCATCTGACCAAAAAGTAAAGAGCGAGGTGAAACATGAGGAATAAAAAACACTATTTTATTAACATATTCCTTTTCTTCGTTATTTCGGTTTTTTTGGTTGGATGTGGAGGAGCCTATCGCATAACATATCTGCGTTCTTCTGCAACCCCGCCCTCAGCTCCGGCAGTGCAAAAAATCTCTTATGCACATGGATTTGGTCTTGGGGGAGGAGGTTTCTTTTTCATAATTTCTAGAATGTTTCCTTGCCCTGTAGATTATTCTGGTCCTATCGATCTTCCAAAATATTATAATACAAAAGATGCTGGCTTTTATAAAGTGGAACAATATCATACCTTTGGCCAAAATAGTGCTGCTGCGTTTCTTTCATGGCTTCTTGTACTAAATTGGTATCATCCTGCAACTGTCGAAATCTACGCTGCCACTGCTATGGAAGTCCCCAATACGAATGACATATCGTCACAACTCAAAAAGCTCAAAGACCTCTATGACTCAGGAATCTTGACCCAAGAAGAATATGAGAAGAGACGCAAGGCTTTAGTCAATAAGCTGAATTAAATACAATACGCAATAAAAAAGAACTATTGAATCTCAATGTTATCAGAGATAAAGATCCCGATAGGGGTGCACAGTACAGAGTACATCGTGCAGAGATTTGAATGTGTGTAATTTAAGCACCGGGCTCTCAACGTGAGTCATATCGGTTAATCAAACATTCGGCTAGGGAAGAAGAATACGAGTGGTTGGTGAGAGGTATGTGGTCAGACGCGTGATATGGGCTAGCTCACATTCATATAAGTGCATTGCCTTGAACATCTCCTGCGGTAATGTTTTGTTGACACAGACTGAAGATTACGTGCGAGGCTGTCGAAAAACTCAAAGGATGGAAAGTGACAAAAAAACGACCTCGTAGAATACCCTACGATTGGAAATCTTTGAGCGGGCTTGTGTTTTGATGATCCAAATTTGATGGTTTTTGAGCTTACCGGAGTTTTTCGACAGCCTCTGCCATAATGTTGAATGTATCATTATTAAAAATTACCTTCCAATACTAACTGTCTATTCATCACTGGCAACGTAGGTAATCATTGAAAATCTCTAATAATCTGGCGTTGCCGTCTCAACATTTCGAGTTGATTGAGTAACGTAAAAAAGCCGGGCAGAGAGCCCGGCGCTTGTTTTAAAATGGGTTTCAGTTCTGGAATAGTTGTGTTCTTCCCTTTTCAACAGCATCGGGGTTGAAGTAATTAACCACATGGTTCTTGGCATCGAAGATTGTGACACCACCTTTTATATCTTCCTTAGATGTAAACAAAACGTTCCCTTTATTGTCCATTGCTACAACGCCTTCACTTGTGCGGGATAGAATGAAGGTGTTGCCCTTGTTGGCCGTCGGGCTTATCTCGACCGTGTCCTTAGTTGCATCATACTTCATGAGTACCTTTTCCTGTCCATTCTGGGCTATCGTGTTCTGTGTTCCAACATTACTCACCCAAGGATTCTTTCCAGTCCAAAACTCAATTGTATTGAGGACAATACCATCAGCAAGAAATGAAATTCCATAGACTGGAACTATGACGCAGACTAAAAAAAGTGCCTCATCTGCCCACTTCTCATGCTGACTCCGATGGAAATGATAAACTGCCCTGGTCATCTTGAATGATCCTGTGCAGCCCATTAAACATATTGCCAGAATAAGAAGGTAAACCGTTGCCTTTTTCATATATTCCTCCTTCCACAGATAATTACCCATTATTAATTGAAAGAGATAGAAAATCAATGCGTATTGCTCTATAAACTCACTCCATTTGAGCACCACAGCACCCGGAATATCCACGATGTGTCATCATTCATCATGACCTGTTCCTGAGCGGTCTGTAGAGTGGCTTACAAAGAATAATTTTCTCTTATTGCAAAACCAATTTAAACTATTAAAATCGTCTTCAATACAACCCTGACACACCAAGTTTTCAGAGCCCGTTGAGGCCACCACCGACCTCAACGGGTTCATTTTTTAAGGAGGTATTCATATTCAGATTCTATACGCCTGAGAAGCGGCTTGTGGGGATCTCAGAGAATGATTACACCAACAAGACCATAGCGGATTTATACCATGCATCGAAACCCGGGACGGTTTTTGAAGGCCGGATTAAACTTATCCCTTACAAATATGGTGACGGTCCCACCTATAATTATTTGCTGCAGTCAAACAGATTGCTGGTCCATTGTGTTGTTTTACAACTTAACCCAATGATACATTGATGCTTCTATCTGAAGTGTATCACCATGATGTCATTGTCCCTCAGGATGAATTCCCTGCCCTCGATGAGGATAGCGCCGGCATCACGTGCACCGTGGAGCCCACCATATTTCTGAAAGTCATCGAGAGATATGACATCCGCCTTAATGAAACCCTGCTGGATGTCGGTATGGATGAGCCCTGCAGCTTCATACGCAGTGCCGCCTTTCTTTAGTGTCCATGCCCGCAGTTCTTTGCCGACAGGGGTGTAGAAGGTAATGAGATCCAGCAGCTCATAGCAGGTGCTGATGAGTTCCTGGGTGCCGGAGCGCTTGATGCCGACGGATTCCAGAAACTCTTTTCGCTCGGCATCATCGAGCTCCGATGCCTCCAGCTCGAACTTTGAACAGACAGGGACGACCTTCTTGCCCTTTTTCTCTCCCCAGGCCTTCAGGTTATCAAGGTGGACCGATCCAATTGTCAGGTCATCCTCCCCGACGTTCGCCACGATAATGTAGGGTTTGGCAGTGAGGAGCCCTAACGCCTTCATCTCACCCTGATCGAAGGGGATGCCGGTGTCGATGATACAGGAACCCTTAGTGAGTGCGCCCTGGATGGCTTCCAGATGTTCAATCTCACCTGCAGCAATGTCCTTCTTGCCGAGTCTGAGGCCTTTTTTCAGGTTTTCCAGGCGCTTCTGGACAAGGTCCAGGTCGGCCATGACCAGCTCTGTGAGGATGATCTCAAGGTCGTTAACGGGATTGATGTCAGTGTAGACATGACTGACGTTTGCATCCCGGAAGCACCTGACCACGTGGATAATGGCATCCACCCCCCTGATCTGGCCCAAGAACTGGTTTCCAAGACCTTCGCCCTTATAGGCCCCTTTGACGAGCCCTGCGATATCGAAAAGTTTTAATGTGGTAGGAGTTATCTTTTCCGGTTTAATGATCCCGGCAATTGCCTCAAGGTTCTCATCAGGCACATTTACAATCCCGATGTTGGGGTCAATGGTGCAGAACGGATAGTTCTCCGCCGGTGCATTTGCCTTGGTGATGAGGTTGAAGAGGGTGGATTTACCCGCATTAGGCAGTCCGACAATGCCGCATGTAAAGCTCATATCAATGCCTTAAAGCGCACTGTAATCTATTCGAGCCAGAAACGCCCCCAGCAGATCGCATATCATGGATGCAATGAGCATATCATCCTTTGTGAATCCCCCGGCCGCCTTGTCGGCAAGGTTCAAAATGCCGAGCACCTTTTCCTTT
The DNA here is from genome assembly GCA_963847605.1 of uncultured delta proteobacterium. Lineage (GTDB taxonomy): Bacteria > Desulfobacterota > Desulfomonilia > UBA1062 > UBA1062 > MWEI01. Next base: position 21,834 of record CAWKAM010000021.1, read on the forward strand.
TGCCTTATGAGGATGCACATGAACGACTTGGTGGAATACTTTTCTTTGTTTTGCAGCCCTATCTCCTCCTCGATATCTTTGATGATGAGTGAGCTGTTGCGCTCCAGGGCCAGGTTCATGATGCTGTCCCGCTGGGAGCCGACCGAGATGAAGGGGTCTTGCCCGATGTCGATGTGGTTATGGGCCTTGATTTCAAGATCCCCGGAGGAGGGGTTTCTCGTGAAGAGCGAGCAGTATTTGGCATAGAGTACCTTCGGCAGATGATTTACCACGGTGTCGAGTATAGTCGGCAGGTCTTCGGCTTCGTTGAGATATCTGGCCATTTCATAGAGTGTTTCCAGGTAGGGTCTCTCCATAACTCACCTCCATATAAGTAATCTTCTTACCATATCGGCCTTCGGTGAGTCATGTGTGAATATTCATAAATTATTCTACGTGAATGGTAAGACTAGATACATCAGATTTACTGCCATGCGCATCCTCTATCTGAATATCGATCGTATAAGTACCTGTAGATCCTGATAATGTTGTTGTACCAATCGGAAGATACACCTGTAGTTGGTAGAATTCATCCTACTCAATAATATCCTTCCATAAAGCTCATATTAGTTCACATAACTTCGTAAGTTATAGAAATTACATCTGAGAAGTTGCCTTTTGAATCCTCTATCTGGAAATCCATTCTATGATTTCCTTTTGGCGGTGATATTGTTATCGGGTCAATATTAGTAAACGTCACGACCTGCAGGCCGTTTTCTCCAGGTAATGGAACAAGGGTTGGGCCACTAACAAGTGTGGTCGTTTCAGTAGTAGTTAATGAAACATCAGTTACCCTAACGTATGTCATAGTCTTATTATTATCAATAGTAAAAGAATCAGCATCAGAAAATTCAGCATCAATATGAAAGCTTGCATGAGCACCAACTCCAAATGTTGAAGCCACATATGGTTTCGTAGGATCATTAACATTATACATATCAACCTCATTGATTATAGGAATCCAACCTACACTACCAGTACCATTGCCTCCACGGCTTCCGCAGCCGTAACTAATTAAAATAACAAATAATAATGTAATATAAAGTTTCAGATTTTTCATAGCACCTCCTTTATCAATCATAATGAAGTCTGAACAAAAAGAATAACAGATATTTTATGTCTTGTAATTAATTTCCTTTACATCCCTTTAGAGACTTGACTTTGATAGGCAGCATAGATGTATAATCCTTAGGGGATAATGGAAGGAGACTATCTTTTGGAGATACTCGAGATCCTTGAAGAAAAAATATACGAATTAGTCGAAACGGTGAATAGCCTGAAAAAAACAAATGAAGAATTGACCATTAAGCTCAAAGAAAAGGAGGAAGAGGCAAGAGGGTTAAAGCGGGAGATGGACAATCTCTTGGGAGAGAAAGAACAGGTCAAACAGAAGGTGGCACACCTGATCAAGTGCGTGGAAGCATTGTAAGATTTTGTACGACACAGTAACCATACAGATACTCGGGCAGGAATATAAGGTGAAGGCTGGGGGGGACACGAGCCACATTCAGTCATTGTCGAGATATATCAATGAGAAGGTGTTTGATGTTCAGCAAAGAGGCACTGCAGTGACGACCACGGAACTGGTGGCAATGGTCATGTTGCACATGGCCGATGATGTGGCAAAGACACGTCAGGAACTGGAGATACTAAAACGTACGTTTACGGAAAAGATAGATCAGTTGATAGCACATATCGACAAGGCAACGAAATGAAGAAGATACGGCCTGCCCCGGCCCTGATGCAATACCTCCCGAGTCATCGAGGATATGGGATATCGCCATGACTCATGTTGGGAAAAGGGTTTTGCGCTAAGAGGAAAACCTAACTTGTAAGCACATACGGCGAGCGAAGCAAGACCTCATAAGGTCTTCATACGATCCTGTGTCGGTATAGCCTCAATAAAGGTTTCTTTGCGAAATCTTAATCTTCCACACATCCCCTCTTGAACCGGGGGAATATGCAGAGCAAGTCGGAATTACGCAAAGCAATGCTTGCGAGACGTCAAGCAATTGCCGAGGGTGAGCGGATACGCCACGAACGGGCGATTATTGAGCACATCCAGGCATTGCCATGTTTTGCTAAAGCGGCCTCCATGGCTCTGTACATGCCCGTTAAGGGGGAGGTAAGCCTGCTTTCCCTGTGGCAACCTGGTGGAAGACTGATTCTCTTTCCAAAGGTATCGAATGAAATTCTCGTCTTTTCATCTGCCGTATCAAAAGAGGATTTTAGGCAGGGGGCTTACGGAATCCCTGAGCCCATCTCAAGCAGAAACATGGAAATAAGCGAGATCGATGTGATTTTTGTCCCGGGAATTGCCTTTGACCCGTACGGCCACCGGCTTGGGTACGGGAAAGGCTATTACGACAGGCTGATCGGAAAGCATCCGGACGTAACATTTATCGGTGTTTGTTCGGATGAATTCTGCATCGAAAGTCTGCCGGTTGACCCCTGGGATACACGAGTCGATTTCGTGATATCCCAAGCCGGAATATATAAAAGTGAGGTAGAATGATGGAACTTGTATACATAATCATAGCACTGCTTGCCGGTGCCGCAATTGGGTTTGCCATGAACCTTTTTATCAAAGGCAAAGCCATCCATGATGCAAAGATAGAGTCTGCAGGCAGAATCGTAGATGCTGAAAAGAAGGCGGCAAACATTATTTCAGACTCACAGCTTGAGGCAAAGGAGATCATCTTTGCAGCCAAGACCCAGAGCGATGCAGAGGCCAAGGAACGCCTGAAAGAAGTATCAGCCATAGAAAAAAGGATCCACCAGCGGGAGGAGATGATCGATAACAAACTCACCCAGATCGATAAGCGCGAACAGGAGATCAGAAAGAACGAACAGTCAATCACCGACAGGACAAAGTACCTTGATAACATGAAGGCCGAAGTTGAAACCCTTAGGACCCAGCAGATTCAGAAACTTGAGCAGATCAGCGGCATGGACTCAAGGCAGGCCAAGGAGGAGCTCATACAATCGCTAGAGAGCGAGGCAAGGCATGAGGCGGCAAAACTCTTAAAACAGATCCAGGACGAGGCCGAGGCGGAAGCGGACAAGCGTGCCAAGAGGATCCTGTCAACCGCCATCCAGAGATATTCCACCGATGTAGTGAGTGCACGGACGGTCTCGGTAGTGAACCTGCCGAGCGAGGAGATGAAAGGCCGCATTATTGGCCGCGAAGGGCGCAATATCCGTTCCATAGAGGCTGTTACCGGCGTGGACCTCATCATCGACGACACCCCTGACGCCGTGATTCTGTCCAGTTTCGACCCCATCAAACGAGAGATCGCACGGCTCTCCCTGGAGACACTCGTAGTAGACGGCAGGATCCACCCATCACGCATTGAGGATGTGGTGGAGAAAGTCACCAAGGAGATCAATGACAATATCTGGGAGGCCGGGCAACAGGCCACCTTTGAACTCGGCCTGCACGGGATAAACCCCGAACTCATCAAGCTGATAGGTAAACTCAAATATCGCACAAGCTTCTCCCAGAATGTCTACCAGCATTCCCTGGAGGTTTCACACCTCTGCGGCATCATAGCTGCGGAATTGGGTGTGAACCAGAAGACCGCCAAGCGAATAGGTCTGTTGCACGACATTGGAAAGGCCGTGGACCACGAAGTGGAGGGCTCGCACGCCATCATAGGTGCTGATATCGCGAAGCGTTATGGTGAGTCCACCAAGGTGGTGGAGGCCATAGCCTCCCACCATAATGAGGCGCAGGTGAATTCCGTTTACGCATTCCTTGTGCAGGCTGCCGACTCCCTCTCCGCGGCCAGGCCCGGCGCCAGACGAGAGATGCTGGAAAACTACATCAAGAGACTCACCGAGCTCGAGGGGATCGCATGCTCCTTTGAAGGGGTATCCAAGGCATTCGCCGTCCAGGCAGGGAGAGAGGTGCGCGTCATGGTGGATGTGGAGAAGATCAGCGATGAAGGTGCCGACCTGATCGCCCAGGACATTACCAAGGCCATCGAGGAAAAGCTTACCTATCCCGGCCAGATACGGGTGGTAGTGATTCGCGAGAGCAGGGCGGTGCGTTTCGCCAAGTAGAATTTTATCGGGGATTTAAGTCTTGCTCGTGTGCAACGGTAAAGAGCCCGCCTGATCGAGTCCCTTGCGGTATAGGGAAGGGGTGAGGGCGGCCGTGAGCGGTTAAAAAAAGCAAGACCTGACCCGTTCAAGGAAAGGGGTATATCGTGTTAGAGCAACAACTGGCTGAACTCAAACGGGGCATCGTTGACATCGTTTCTGAAGAAGAGCTCATAACCAAGCTTAAGAAGGGCAGGCCGCTGAAGATCAAAGTGGGATTCGACCCGACTGCCCCGGATATACACCTAGGGCATACGGTCGTACTCCAGAAGATGCGGCAGTTCCAGGATGCCGGGCACGATGTGATCTGCCTCATCGGTGATTTTACCGGCATGATCGGCGACCCGAGCGGCAGGAGCAGCACAAGGCCGCCGCTCACCCGGCAGGAGGTCTTGGAAAATGCAAAGACCTACCAGGAACAGGTGAAGAAGATTCTCGACCCCAAGCGCACGATTATGAGATTCAACTCCGAATGGATGGATAATATGGTTGTTGCTGATTTCATCAAGCTCACCTCAGTTCAGACGGTTGCCAGGATGCTGGAGCGGGACGACTTCAAAAAGCGTTTTCAATCGCAGCACCCCATCAGTATCCACGAGTTTCTCTATCCCTTTGTCCAGGGCTATGATTCCGTGGCGTTAGAGGCCGATGTGGAGCTGGGCGGCACCGACCAGGTCTTCAACCTGCTCATGGGCCGTGAGGTACAGAAGGCATACCACCAGGAGCCCCAGGTCATCATGACCCTGCCGCTGCTGGAAGGTACTGACGGCGTCCAGAAGATGAGCAAGTCCTATAATAACTACATCGGAGTGGATGATGCCCCTTCCGACATGTATGGCAAGGTCATGTCCATCTCGGACGAGCTCATGTGGAAGTATTATGAACTGCTCAGCTCAAGGACAATTCCGCAGCTCGAAGAAATGAAGAAGGCTGTTGAAACGAGTACGCTTCATCCCATGGATGCCAAGATGAAGCTGGCTTATGAGATGGTGGAGCGGTTCCATGGCAAGGCCCATGCGGATGCGGCCAGGGATGGTTTTGTGAAGGTGTTCAAATCCCGCGAACTGCCTGAAGATATGCCTGTTCTCACCCTCAATATCGAAAGGCCGTGGATTTGTGCCGTTCTCAAGGAGGCAGGGCTTGTGGTAGGAACCTCTGAGGCCAGGCGTATGATCTCCCAGGGGGCTGTCCAGATCAACGAAGAAAAGATCATTGATGGTGAATATGTCCTCTCAAAGGGCAGCCATATCATCAAAGTGGGCAAGCGCAGATACGCTAAGGTGGAGATAGTCTGAGGACCTGACCTGGATACCTCTCTATACATCCCCATTGACTCCTTATTAATTACGTACTATAGATATTCTGGATACAAGAATACACTAATACAAGATAAGGCAGACAGCATACGATTTTCCGTTTCCCATTTCAACAAATCGAGTCTGAGAGCGACAGTTATAAGATGAGGTTTGCCGCTTTCCCCAATAATTTTCTTAAAGATCAAGTACATATTGCATGGATAAAGCTGAACGGTGAACCACCATTCAGTTTATTCTTGATGCCGGGATGAATGCATGATAAGGAAATAGGCTCGAAAGAGTCACGACAATCAAAGAGACTTAATACGCGATAGGGGGGTTTACCGTGGCAGCGATTGATAGTACCCAGGCGAGTGCGGGGTTGGCGGAGTTCACCTCTGAGCAACTTGCGCAGGTTGACAAAATCATTGCAGATCACAAAGGAAAACCAGGTGCCCTGATCCCTGTTCTTGAGCAGGTTCAGGATGTATGCGGGTATCTTCCCATGGCCATCCAGATGAGGGTGGCTGACGGTCTCAGCCTACCCGTAGCGAACGTGTTCGGTGTAGTCACGTTCTACTCCTTCTTCACCATGATCCCAAGGGGCAAGCATGTTGTCCGTGTATGCCTCGGTACGGCCTGTTACGTAAGAGGCTCTCAGAGGGTCCTGGCCCGGATGGGCGAGATCCTCAAGATCGCCCCGGGCGAATGCACGGATGACAGGAACTTCTCCCTGGAGACGGTGCGTTGCCTCGGCGCATGCGGTCTTGCACCTGTGGTGGTTGTCGATGCCGACACCCACGGGCAGGTAAAACCGGCCAAACTCGAGCAGACGCTCGCGAAGTATAACTAGGAGGGGCTCTATGGCGAAGCTGACTATTGATGATCTGAAAAAGATAAAAGACAGGGTGGAGAAAGAGGACCAGTTCAGGGCCGGTACGAAGCGCATCAAGCTCACCGTGCATATGGGCACCTGCGGTATCGCATCCGGCGCCAAGGAGATCCTTGACACCTTCATGAGCGAGATCAGTGAAAACAACGTTGGTGATGTCCTTATCACCACCTCGGGTTGCATCGGCATCTGCAGCAGGGAGCCTCTGGCAACCCTCGAAGAGCAAGGCAAAGACGCAATCGTCTATGAATATCTAACCCCGAACAAGGCCAGGCAGATCTTCAAGCGCCATGTCATGAACGGCGAGGTGCAGAAGGATTTCGTCATGGCACGAGGCACGGAACACGACACGAAGGGGGTCCGTAAATGAAGGTTTTTCGAGCACATATACTTGTCTGCGGCGGTACAGGGTGCCATGCCACGGGCAGTGAAGACGTCCATAAAGCTATTGTCCAGGAGCTGGCTGCAAAGAATCTCTCAAACGAAGTAACCGTAGTGGAAACAGGCTGCAACGGGTTCTGCGCAGCAGGCCCCATCATGGTCATGTATCCGGAAGGAACGTTCTACCAGTATGTGAAGGCCCTTGACGTCCCCGAAATCATCGAGGAACACATCGTCAAAGGCAGGCCGGTCAAGAGGCTCATGTACAAGGAGCCTACCACCGAAGCGCCCATCCCCCACATGCTGGACATCCCGTTCTTCGGCAAGCAGAAGCTCATTGTCCTGAAGAACAGGGGTCTCATCGATGCCGAGAAGATCGATGAATACATTGCGCGCAACGGCTATATGGGCGCGGCCAAGGCCCTGACCGAGATGAGCAGGGAACAGGTCATCGAAGAGGTGAAGAAATCCGGTCTTCGCGGCCGTGGGGGCGGAGGGTTCCCCACCGGTATGAAGTGGTCCTTTGCAAGCAAGGCAAAAAGCGATGTAAAATATATCCTCTGCAACGCCGACGAGGGCGACCCGGGCGCATTCATGGACAGATCCGTCCTTGAAGCCGACCCCCATGCCGTGCTTGAAGGCATGATCATCGGCGGCTACTCCATCGGCGCCAACGAAGGCTACATTTACTGCCGTGCCGAGTACCCGCTCGCCATCAAACGGCTGACAATTGCCATCAACCAGGCCAGGGAATACGGGCTGCTCGGAAACAACATCCTGGGCTCGGGCTACAGCCTGGACATCAACGTCTACCAGGGCGCAGGAGCGTTCGTATGCGGCGAAGAGACGGCCCTCATGAACTCCATCGAGGGCAAGAGAGGCATGCCGCGCCCCCGTCCGCCGTTCCCGGCGAGCAAGGGCCTGTGGCAGAAGCCATCGGTCTTGAACAACGTTGAAACCTTTGCAAACATCTCACAGATCATCCTAAACGGCGGCGAATGGTACGCCTCCATGGGTACCGAGCGCTCCAAGGGCACCAAGGTGTTCGCCCTGACCGGCGCGGTCAACAACGTCGGTCTGGTTGAAGTCCCCATGGGTACCTCCATCGGCGAAATCATCTTCGACATCGGCGGCGGCATCAGGAACGGCAAGCAGTACAAGGCCGCCCAGCTCGGCGGTCCGTCCGGCGGCTGTATACCGGCAGAGGCGCTCAACACCCCCACCGACTATGAAGAGATCATCAAGCTCGGCGCCATCATGGGCTCCGGCGGGTTGATCGTCATGGACGAGGACACCTGCATGGTGGACACGGCCAAGTTCTTCATGGAGTTCTGCCAGGAAGAGTCCTGCGGCAAGTGCACCCCGTGCCGTGAAGGCACCAAGCGCATGCTCGAGATCCTCCAGCGGATATGCCACGGCGAAGGCAAGGAAGGCGACATCGAGCTCCTGGAAGACCTGGCGGCAGTCATCAAAGACTCCGCCCTGTGCGGTCTCGGCCAGACAGCCCCGAACCCGGTTCTGTCGACCATAAAATATTTCAGGCACGAGTATGAGGCCCATATCTACGACAAGAAGTGTCCGGCAGTCGTCTGCTCGAACCTGTTCAAGTCACCCTGCCAGCACGCATGCCCTATCGAAATGGACGTGCCCTCATACATGGCACTCGTCAGGGCAGGCAGATTGGCAGATGCATTCAAGGTCATGAAGCGGACCAACCCGTTCCCCGGCGTGTGCGGCAGGGTCTGCCCGCAGTTCTGCGCCAACAAGTGCCGCAGGGGTCAGCTCGACGAACCCATGGCCATTGCATGGATCAAGCGCTATATCGCAGACAATGCCAAGAGACCAAAGATAGACGCAGTCCCGGTCACAAGGAAAGAGAAGGTCGCGGTCATCGGAGCAGGGCCTGCAGGCCTTACCGCTGCACAGGATCTGTGCATGAGGGGCTACAAGGTTACGGTGTTCGAGGAACTGCCCTTTGCCGGCGGCATGATGCGCTACGCCATCCCCGAGTACCGCATGCCGAGGGACATCATCGAGCAGGAAGTTGCTGATATCCGCGCTCTCGGTGTTGAGATCAAGACAAGCACCCGGGTCGGTAAGGACATATCCTTTGAACAGGTCCGCAAGGACTACGATGTGATCGTCATTGCCGCGGGCGCCCATAAGAGCTGGAAGCTCGACATCGAAGGCGAAGACCTCTTAGGTGTCTGGGGCGCAGTAGAGTTCCTCCGCGAAGTCAACCTGGGCAAGAAGGTGAATGTAGGTTCCAAGGTCGCCATCGTGGGCGGCGGCAACTCCGCCATCGACGCGGCCCGCACCGCCATCCGCCTCGGCGCAAAGGACGTTACCATCCTCTACCGCCGCGAGCGCAAAGACATGCCCGCGTGGGAAAACGAGATTCAAGCGGCAGAGCACGAAGGTGTGAAGATCGAATACCTCGTAGCACCAGTGAAGCTCATCGGTAAGAACGGCAAACTCGCCGGTGTCGAATGCCAGCGCATGAGGCTGGGTGAGTTCGACCGCTCCGGCAGGCGCAAACCAAAAGCAATTCAAGGCAGCGAATACGTGCTCTCCGTTGACACGATCATCCCGGCCATTTCTCAGAATACCGATGCCTCGTTCATCGCAGCCGGATCTGATGTCAACCTCGACAAGAAGGGCGGCATAAAGACGCTGGGCAAGGCCAGGAACAAGACGACGGCAGAGAACGTGTTCATCGCAGGTGATGCGGCAAGCGGCCCGGCCACCGTGGTGGAGGCCATTGCCATGGGTCACAAGACGGCCGATGATGTCGACGGCTTCATCCGCGCCAAGAACAACGAACCTGCCTACAGGATGCCGCCCGAGGAAGAAATCGAAATCCCCTTCGAGGTGGATGAGGAGGTCGTCGAGACCCCCAAGGCCAAGATGCCCGAGCTCAAGAAGTCGGAGCGCATGATCAGCTTCAAAGAGGTGGAACTGGGTTATTCCAAGAAGACTGCCTACAAAGAGGCCTGCAGGTGCCTGCGCTGCGACGCAGAGCTCTAGGGTGAGACGACAGGAGAGACGGTAATGGTTAATCTGACAATTGATAAGATAAAAGTTAATGTAAAAGAGGGCAGCACCATCTTAGAGGCTGCCAAGACCGAGGGTATTAATATCCCCACGTTGTGTGCCTGGACTGAGATAGGCCACACGCCCGGGGCCTGCAGGGTCTGCCTGTGCGAGGTTGAAGGCCAGAGGAATCTGGTTGCTTCCTGCGTGTTCCCGGTGGCAGAAGGTATGATCGTGAAGACTACCACCGAGCGCGTAAGACATGCCAGGAAGCTCAATGTCGAGCTGCTTCTGGCGAACCATCCCACGGATTGCAACATCTGCATCCGTAACGGCAACTGTGAGCTTCAGAAGGTAGCCGAGGCGGTCGGTCTGCGCAAAGTACGCTTCGAGTACCCGCAGGACAAGGAAAAAAGGCTCGACACGAGCAGCCCGGCCATTGTGCGCGATCCCAGCAAGTGCATCAAGTGCTACCGCTGCGTGACCGTGTGCGAAAGCATTCAGACCGCCAATGTTCTGCAGCCCTCATTCCGGGGCGACAAGGTGTTCATCGGCCCGCCGTTCGACATGCCCCTGATCGAGACCAACTGCACCATGTGCGGCCAGTGCGTGGTTGCATGCCCGGTGGGTGCGCTCTATGAAAAGGACGACACCGAAGCGGTCTGGGCCGCACTGCAGGACCCCACAAAACACGTGGTGGTCCAGGAGGCACCTGCCATCCGCGCCGCGCTGGGCGAAGAGTTCGGCCTGCCCGTAGGCACGCTTGTGACCGGTAAGATGATCTCGGCGCTCAAGCGGCTGGGATTCGATAAGGTGTTCGATACAAACTTCACCGCCGACCTCACCATCATCGAGGAAGGCAATGAGCTTCTGCAGCGGGTGAAAGAGGGCGGCAAGCTGCCCATGATCACCTCCTGCTCACCAGGCTGGATCAAGTTCTGCGAGCACTTCTACCCGGACCTGCTCGACAACCTCTCCACCTGCAAATCCCCGCAGCAGATGCTGGGCGCATTGGCCAAGAGTTATTACGCAAAGGTGGCGGGTATAGACCCCAAGGATATCACGGTGGTTTCCATTATGCCCTGTACGGCCAAGAAGTTTGAGTGCGCCCGCGATGAGATGAACGACAGTGGTTACCAGGATGTCGACTATGTTCTCACCACCCGAGAGCTTGCCCGCATGATCAAGCAGGCAGGCATCGACTTTATTAACCTGGCCGATGGCGACTATGACAACCCGCTGGGCGAGTACACCGGTGCAGGCACCATCTTCGGCGCCACCGGCGGCGTTATGGAAGCAGCCCTGAGGACAGTGTATGCAGTGGTGACCGGCCAGAACCTCGAAGACCTCAATGTCACCCCGGTCCGCGGTCTTGACGGCGTGAAAGAGGCTGCGGTGAACGTCGGTCCTCTGGGCGAGGTGAAGGTGGCCGTTGCCCACGGGCTCAGCAATGCACGGAAGCTCATGGATAAGGTGCGCGAAGGCACTGCAAACTATGCGTTCATCGAGGTCATGTGCTGCCCAGGCGGCTGCATAGCAGGCGGAGGACAGCCCATCCCGCCCAGCAATGAGATCAGGATGAAGAGGGCGGCAGCCCTGTACCAGGACGACGGTGCAGTCCAGAAATTCCGCCAGTCTCATGAAAACCCATCCGTCAAGAGGATCTATGAGGTTTTCCTTGAGAAGCCTCTCGGGCACAAGTCCCACGAGCTGCTCCACACCCATTATGTGAAGCGGGGAACAGACATGCCCCACAAGAAGCAGGGAGTGAAGAAATAAACTTAAGAAAGTAACCATCAAGCAACCTGCGAGGGAGGTCTTAAGGACTGACCTTGAGGGTATAAGAAGGACTCTCAACAGGGCCTTTACCCTATCTCGCGGGTAAAGGCCCTTTATTTATGCAGGAGAATACACATGGAAGAAAAGTCGCGGAGAATCGGTGTGGTGAGTATTATCATCCATAAGAGAAAAGAGACAGCGATGAAGGTGAATGAAATATTGACCCAATACGGCGATTGCATCATCGGCCGTATGGGTATTCCTTATGAACCGAAAGGAATCAACATCATTGCACTCATCATTCACGGCACAACCGACGATATCGGGGCCTTGACAGGCAAGCTCGGATCACTGCCGGAGGTTGAGGTCAAATCGGTCCTGACAAAGGCATGAGGAGGAAACCATGCAGGATTTCATCAACGATACACTCATCCAAGAAACGCTGGAGCGTGCAAAGAACCCTACAAAAGACAGGGTGATGGAGATCATCAACAAGGCGCATGAGCTTCACGGGCTCTCCCCTGATGAGGTGGCGGGTCTGCTCCAAACCGAAGATCAGGACCTCATCGAAGAGATCTATACGACCGCGAGATCCATCAAGCGGAGCATCTACGGCAACCGTCTCGTGCTCTTCGCCCCGCTGTACATCTCCAACTACTGCTCCAACAACTGCCTCTACTGCGGCTTCCGGAGAGACAACAAGGAGCTGAAGCGCAGGGCGCTGACCATGGATGAGATCGCCGACGAGGTGAGGACGCTGGAGAGGGAAGGGCACAAGCGGCTGCTGATGCTCTGCGGTGAAAACCATAAGAAGAGTTCCATGGATTACTTCATCGAGGCCATCGAGACGGCATACGCCACGACCACCGAACATGGCGGAGAGATACGGCGCATCAACGTTGAGATCGCACCCCAGAGTGTGGAAGACTTCCGGAGGCTCAAGGCTGCCAAGATAGGGACTTATGTGCTCTTCCAGGAAACGTATCATCATGCAACTTACAAGGAGATGCACCCGAGCGGGCCCAAGGCCGATTTCACCTGGAGGGTGACCGCCCAGGACAGGGCCATGGAGGGCGGTATCGATGATGTGGGTATCGGCGCGCTCTTCGGATTATATGATTACAAATATGAAGTGTTGGGACTGCTTCACCATGCTCTGCACCTTGAAGAGGTCTACGGCGTGGGACCTCACACCATTTCGATACCAAGGCTGGAGCCGGCCTTGAACGCACCTGCCGCCATCACACCGCCCATGCCCGTAACTGATGATGAATTCAAGAAAATGGTTGCCATCATCCGGCTTGCAGTCCCCTACACCGGCATGATCCTTTCCACGAGAGAGCGGCCCGAGCTCAGGAGCGAGGTGTTCGATCTGGGGATCTCCCAGATAAGCGCAGGCTCCCGCACCAATCCCGGCGGTTACAAGGAGGATGGCGGCGACGGGTTCAGGGCGGCCCAGTTCAACTTGGGCGACACCCGGACCCTTGATGAAGTGATCTACGACATCACCACCCACGGACACATCCCGAGTTTCTGCACCGCCTGCTACCGGCTCGGAAGGGTGGGCGAGGACTTTATGGACCTGGCAAAGCCGGGGCTCATCCAGAAATTCTGCCGGACCAATGCCATTTTAACCTTCAAGGAATATCTCGAAGACTATGCATCCGCACAGACGAAAGAAGCAGGGAAGAATCTCATCCATCAGCTCTTGAGGGAGACAGATGATGTAAAGGTGAAGGATCTGCTGCAAGACCGCCTCGAAAAGATTGAACATGGAATGCATGACCTGTACATCTGATACTGCTCAAGGAATGATCTTGCTCTCTGAGCAAGGCCATGAGCTTAATCGCGATGAGATCATAGAGCTCTTGTCATTGAATGACCCTGCGGACATTGATGTCCTCTTTCAGGCCGCTGACCGCGTCCGCAAGGAATATGTGGGCGATGAGATATTCTTAAGGGGCATCATCGAGTTCTCCAATTACTGCAGGAACAACTGCCTCTACTGCGGCCTGCGCAGGGACAATGTCGATACAGAGCGTTATCGCATGGATGATGATGAGATCCTTGGCCTTGCCAGGGCCATTGAGCGAAGGGAATGCGGCACGGTTGTCCTGCAGTCGGGTGAAGACCCGTACTATACCAAAGATCGCATGTGCGGGATCATATCCCGGATCAAGGATGAGACTGCATTGACCGTAACCCTCTCGCTGGGGCAGCGATCATATGAAGACCTTAAGGCCTTCAGGCAAGCCGGTGCCGAGCGCTACCTGCTCAGGCATGAAACGGCATCACCAAAGCTGTACGCCTCCCTGTGCCCGGGCAGGACACTCGATGAAAGGATTCAGTGCCTGCGGTGGCTCAGAGAGCTGGATTACGAGGTGGGCTCGGGATGCATGGTTGGGCTGCCGGGCCAGACCGTGGAAGACCTTGCAGACGACGTGCTCCTCATCAAGGGGCTTGATGCGGACATGATCGGCATCGGTCCTTTCATTCCCCATGAGCATACCCCTTTGAGAAAGCATCTCCCAGGGGATACGCTCCAGGTGCTCAAGCTGCTCTCTGTGATCCGCCTGGTTACCAGGGACACCAACATCCCCTCCACAACGGCGCTCGGGGTACTGGATGGGGTAAGCAGAAAAAAGGCATTCCAGGCAGGGGCGAACATCTTCATGCCCGTGTTCACGCCCCAGGATTATGCTGAGCGTTATGATCTCTACCCGGGCAAGGGCGATGTGAAGAAGGCCGACGGTGCGATCCTGGACTTCAAGGCCTTCTTCGACTCCATCGGAAGACCTATCGGGAAAGGTCCGGGGGGTAGGAGGATGCATGGGTAGGAGATAGCTTCACAACGAGAAACGAAAGATGAGTAAGATAGTCTCAATAAATAAAGGGTAGAATTTAAGTCCCCTCGCCCCTCTTGAGGGGAGAGGGACAGGGTGAGGGGTGCAGCGAAACCCACCAAAGAACCAACAATTGCATTTCAGAGGTGAGTGTGAGGAAAGAACACGATTCGCTTGGAAGTCTTTGACATACCGGACGATTGCCTCTACGGCGTGCATACCGCCAGGGCGCTCGAAAATTTCGGCGAGATCGGGGAGAGGCACGACCCGCTCTTTGTGAAGGCCTACCTGCTGGTCAAGAAGGCGGCTGCGCTTGCGAACGCAGAGCTTGGTTTCCTCGAAAAAGAGAAGGCCCATGCAATCATAAGTGCTATCGACGAGATGCTCACCCGGGAAAGCTTCGAAGACATCGTGGTCAACCCCATGAGCGGCGGGGCAGGGACATCGCTCAATATGAACGTGAACGAGGTCATCGCCAACAGGGCCCTTGAGTCGGCCGGGAGAGAAAAGGGAGATTACGGGTATATCCACCCCATTGATCACGTGAACATGCACCAGTCCACCAATGACACATACCCCTCGGCGTGTAAGGTTGCGATGCTCATGCACCTGGACAAACTGGAAGATGCACTTATCAAGCTGCAGGAGGCACTCCAGGAAAAGGAAAGGGCCTTTACCGGCATCCTCAAACTGGGCCGCACCGAGCTCCAGGATGCATTGCCCATAACCGCGGGCATGCAATTCGCCGCCTATGCCGAGGCCATAGCCAGAGACAGGTGGAGGATCTTCAAGGCGCGCGAACGCATCAAGGTGCTCAACATAGGCGGCACGGCCATCGGCACAGGTTTCAATGCGCCCCAGAGATACATCTTCCTGGTGATCGAGAAACTCAAGGAGCTCACAGGTCTTGCCATCAGCCGCTCCGAGAACATGGTGGATGCCACACAGAACCTGGATGCCGTTGTTGAGGTCTCAGGCCTGGTGAAGACCTGTGCAGTGAACCTCATGAAGATATCCGAAGACCTGCGGCTCCTGTCATCAGGGCCTTCAGGGGGTATCGGCGAGGTGATCCTCCCTGCCCGGCAGGAGGGCTCATCCATCATGCCGGGCAAGGTCAACCCGGTCATGTGCGAGTTCGCCACACAGATCGGCCTTGTCATCTTAGCGTATGACAATACCATCGCACAGGCAGCAGCCCTGGGCAACCTGGAGCTGAACCAGTTTTTCCCGCTGGTCTCCTACCTTGTCCTGAAAAGCATGTCGCTCTTGAGGCTCGCCCTTATCAAGTTCGAGGACAAGGTCATCAAGGGATTGACCTTGAACAGAGAGAAGATCGATGCGAACCTGAATGATTCGGTAGCGATCCTGACCTATCTCTCCCAGTACATCGGGCACGATGCAGCAGCGCGCATCTACCTGATAGTGAAAAGCGACAAGAGGACATTGAAGCAGATCCTACTGGACGAAAAAGTCATGACCGAACAGCAGTATGACGAGCTGGTCTCGCCCGAAAGGATCCGCATGATGGGGTACAAGAAATGAACACCACACCAATAGCCAACAGGCTGCACATAGGCATCTTCGGCAAGCGCAATACAGGCAAATCTTCTTTCATCAATGCGTTAACCGGTCAGAGCGTTTCCATCGTCTCGCCCGTGGCCGGCACTACCACCGACCCTGTGGGCAAGGCCATGGAGATCCATGGTATCGGGCCTGTCTATATCTACGATACCGCCGGACTCGACGACACCGGGGACCTTGGAGATATGCGTATGGACCGCACCAAGGCCATCATGGGCAAGATCAACCTTGCCGTGGTGGTAAGCACCTCTGCAGACTTTGACGAGGCCGACAAAGCCCTTCTGGATGAACTCAAGGCACGGGGAGCCAAATCTCTTCTTGTATTCAACAAGATAGACCTCTTTCCGGTAGATGAGGGCGTTGCTGCCGGCCTGAAGGTTGACAAGATCCCCTTTACCGCCGTGAGCTGTCTCACCGGAGAGAACATAGGCCAGGCACGAAATCGCATGGTGGAGATCGCAAAGACCCTTCAGGCCGAGCGATCAACAATAGTAGGCGACATCATCGACCACGGCGAGCTCGTGCTCCTGGTGGTACCCATCGACCTGGGCGCACCCAAAGGAAGGCTCATCCTCCCGCAGGTACAGGTCATCAGGGATATACTGGACAACGACGCCGTGGCCATGGTGGTCAAGGAGCGCGAGATCGAATACATCCTGAGCAGCCTCAAGACCCCGCCGGGCCTTGTCATCTGCGATTCCCAGGTGGTCCTGAAGGTGGCGGGCGACCTGCCGTCGGGTACAATGCTCACCACCTTTTCCATCCTGTTCTCCAGGCTTAAAGGCGATCTGGCTAAATTCGTGTCAGGGGTCAAGGCCATTGATACGCTTCATGACGGTGACAAGGTGCTCATCTGCGAGGCATGCACCCACCACCCCCTGCCGGATGACATCGGCCGCGTCAAGATACCCAGGTGGGTAAAGATCTATACCGGCAAGGACATCACCTTTGATGTCCATGCCGGCCCCATCCTGGACAGGGACATCTCGGAATACCGGCTCATCATCCAGTGCGGCGGATGCATGATAAACCGGCAGGAGATGCTCGGCAGGATCAGAGATGCGAATGAGAAAAGCGTTCCTATGACCAACTATGGGGTGGCCATCTCGTACGTACATGGTGTGTTGAAGAAGGCTCTTTCTCCGTTTCCCTATGAGCAGAGTCTGCTGTAGGGGGTGAATGAAATACACCTCTTTCCCAATACTCAGACTGCAAGCACTGATTTTCGTATGCCGGGGGGATATGAATGGTAATGATTATTGACGGCAAGGAATGTACATTCAACCCGGGCCAGACGGTCTACGAGGCGGCCAGGTCAAACGGCATTCCCATCCCGGTCCTCTGCCACCAGGAGCAGCTCAAGCCCGTAGGGGCCTGCCGCGTCTGTGTCGTGGAGGTCCAGGGTGCCCGCTCACTGGTTGTTTCCTGCGCCATGCCTGCGGAAAAGGGCATGATCGTGACCACAAACTCCGAGCGGGTATTGGCCTCCCGCAAACTCACCGTGGAGCTGCTCCTCACCCAGGGGCATCACAACTGCCTGGTATGCGAGAGCAGCGGTGACTGCGTGCTCCAGAGCCTGGCCTACTCGCTGGGGATCGACACCCCGCGTTTCCAGGAATCCACAGAGTTCAAACCCCTGGAGCAGGCCAATGAGATGATCGTGCGGGACATGAACAAGTGCATCCTGTGCGGCTTGTGCGTGCGGGCATGTAATGAGATCCAGGTAAACCAGGTGCTCGACTTTTCAGGACGCGGCCCTACGGCACGTGTAGGACCGGCCTTTGGTACGACCTATGAGAATTCTAACTGTGTGTTCTGCGGCGAGTGCGTACGACTCTGTCCGGTGGGTGCCATATTTGAGAAACAGGGCCGTTTCAAGAGCAGGGCAGGC
The DNA here is from genome assembly GCA_963847605.1 of uncultured delta proteobacterium. GTDB lineage: Bacteria > Desulfobacterota > Desulfomonilia > UBA1062 > UBA1062 > MWEI01. Next base: position 39,672 of record CAWKAM010000021.1, read on the forward strand.
GAAACCCGGAAGGTGAGAACCACCTGCGGATACTGTGGTGTTGGCTGCCAGATGGAGCTTAATGTGAAGGACAACAAGGTGGTCAAGGTGACCACCCCCAGGTGGAATGCACCCGCACCCAACTATGGCAGCCTGTGCATCAAGGGCCGTTTCGGATATGACTTCCTTGACCATCCGGACAGGCTCACCAAACCCATGATCAGGGTAGACGGAGAACTCAAAGAGACAAGCTGGGATGTGGCCCTCGCATACATAGCCGACAAGCTGGGCACCATAAAAGAGAAAAACAGCCCGGATGCCATTGCCGGCCTGGCATCGGCCCGGTGCACCAACGAAGAAAACTACCTCTTCCAGAAATTCCTGCGTGCAGTGATAGGCACAAACAATGTGGATCACTGCGCCCGGCTCTGACACAGCTCCACTGTGGCCGGTCTGGCCACTGCATTCGGTTCGGGCGCCATGACGAACTCCATCGTGGATATGGAAGAGTCACAGTGTTTTCTCATCACCGGGACCAACACGACGGAAAACCACCCGGTGATCTCCACCTTCATTAAGCGGGCAGTGACCCAGCGCGGTGCCAAGCTGATCCTTGCAGACCCGAGGGGCATCGAGCTCTCTAAGTTTGCAACCGTGTGGCTCCGCCAGAAGCCGGGTACCGACATTGCCTGGATCAATGGTATGATGAACGTGATCATCAACGAAGGGCTTCTGAACGAGGCCTTCATCGCCGAGCGCACCGAAAACTTTGAGGCTGTTAAAGAGACGGTCAAGAAGTATAGCCCGGAATACGTGGAGAAGATCGCTGGTATCCCGGCAGAAGACCTGAAAAAGGCGGCACGACTCTATGCCAAATCGCCTGCTGCTTCCATTGTCTATGCCATGGGCATCACCCAGCACATCACAGGCACCGATAATGTGAAGTCGCTCGCCAACCTGGCCATGCTCACGGGCAACATCGGCAGGCCCGGCACCGGCGTGAATCCATTGCGCGGGCAGAACAACGTACAGGGCGCCTGTGATATGGCCTGCCTGCCCGGCAACCTGCCCGGGTATAAGCGGGTTGCCGAAGAAGCTGAGAGGAAGCCCTTCGAGGATGCCTGGGGTGTGAAGCTGCTAAGTAAACCCGGACTCACCGTGCCGTATATCATTGAAGGGGCTGCCAAGGGCACTATCAAGGCGCTGTACGTGATGGGCGAGAATCCCATGATGTCCGACCCTGATACCACCCATGTGGAAAAGGCATTGAAGAACCTCGACCTGCTCATCGTGCAGGACATCTTCCTCAACGAGACGGGCAAGCTGGCACATGTGATATTGCCGAGCCATGCCTGGGCCGAGAAAGAAGGGACCTTCACGAACACCGAACGGAGGGTCCAGCGGGTGCGTAAGGCCGTTGAAGCACCGGGAGAGGCAATGGATGACTGGAAGATCATCACCATGATTGCAAACAAGTGCGGTGCAAACTGGGTCTATGAGAGCGCCAAGGACATCATGGAGGAGCTCGGAAAGGTTACTGCATCATATGCGGGCATCACCTATGACCGTATCGAATTCAAAGGCATCCAGTGGCCGTGCCCCAATACCGACCATCCGGGTACGACGATACTGCATACCCATGCATTCACCCGGGGCAAGGGGCTCTTCAGTGTGTGCGAGCATATCCCGCCCGCCGAGCAGACCGATGCCGAATATCCCTTTGTCCTGACCACCGGAAGGATACTCTATCAGTACCACACCGCAACCATGAGCCGCCGCTCCAAGGGGCTTGTGTCCAGGACACCCAAGGCCTTTGTGGAGATCAACCAGACAGATGCCGAGAAACTGGGCATCAAGAAGGGCGACAAGGTGGAGATTACCAGCCGCAGGGGCACCATCGAGGCCCTGGCGGACGTCTCGTACAGATGCGATACAGGGGTTGTATTCATCCCGTTCCACTACGCCGAGGCTGCGGTAAACAAGCTTACCATCTCTGCCATCGACCCGGTGGCCAACATCCCCGAATACAAGGTGTGCGCGGTGAAGCTTTTGAAGGTGGCATAGGTATTTAAAAAAAAGGAGCGGTCCCGTTGGGAACCGCTCCTTGTGTATCGCCCAGGTAAAATGATCTTATGCTGCCTTGGGCGGTTTAATGAGCAGCAGGGCAATGATGATGCCGATCACTGCCAGGCCGGCGGTCGGGTAGAAGGCAAATGTGAAGGAGCCGAAAATGTCCTTGGCCTTGCCGGATATCAACCCGCCGAGGATGGCGCCGATACCGTATGCAAAGAAGACCACGCCGTAGTTTCTCGCATAGTTTCTGATGCCGAAGAACGTTGCAGTGGCAGTGGGTGCTATGGCAAGCCAACCGCCGAGGCAGAGCCAGAATCCCATGAAGGAAATGGTGTAAAGGCCCTGGCCGCCTTCTTTGGCCTGTAGCATCATGATGGATGCAATGAGAACAATGAGCAGATTCAGTATTGCTGCGCCGCGCGGTGTGATCTTGTCGGTCAGCGTTCCGAAGATCGGACGGCCTATGGCATTGAATATGGCGAATATGCCGACCAGAGAGGCGGCGGCAGCCTTGTCGATCTTGATGACCTCGGTGCCGACCGTGCTGGATATGCCGATGGCCATGAGTCCTGCCAGGCAGCCGATAATATAGCAGAGGAAGAGCCCCCAGAAGGAGCCTGTCTTCACCATTTCGCCGGTGGTGAGTTCAGCTGCTGTGACTGTCCCTGCCGCAGGTGTCCAGCCTGCAGGTTTCCATCCGGCCGTCGGAAACTTCAACGGAAGAGACAGGATAACGATGATGAACAGGAATGCGATGCCGAAGTATTTGAACGTAGCGGCAAGGCCCGCGGAGGTAATGAGTATATCTGCGATCTTTGCGGTCAGCAGTGCTGATCCACCGAAGCCTGCAAGGGAAAGACCGACTGCAAGGCCCTTCTTGTCAGGGAACCAGCGTGCGCAGACCGCCAGCGGGCAGCCGTAGGCAAGCCCCACGCCGCCGCCTGCTATCACACCGTAGGTCAGGGTGAGCATGCCGATGCTCGTGGCAAAGCTGGAAAGGAACCATCCGGCTCCGACGATGATACCGCCGATAATAGTCAGGTTCCTGGGACTGAGCTTTTCCATGATCTGCCCGCCGAAGAACATGAGTATGGAGAAGAAGGCGAGGAACCCCATAAACGGGAAGTTGCTCTGGAAGGAGGAAACCTTCTGAATCGACAGGAGCTTGTCGAGCTGATCAGGTGTAAGTGTCTTCATCTGGGTTACATATTCTGCAGCCTTTGCTGCATCTTTTTCCTTGTCGAGTTTGAAAAGTTCCATCAGCATGGCAGGATCAAGAGTCGCGAACTCGGCCTTGAGTTTATCTGCCTGTTCCTTTTTAAGGGCGAAGATCTTGCCCAGGAGATCATTCTTGAATTCCTTGATCTCGGGAACGACCTGCAGCGCAGTGGTCTTGTTGAAATAGAGCTCCACCGGCTTCTTGAAAACACTGTAAGAATAGACACTGCCGAGGCAGAGATTGATGATCAGGCCCAGGATAACAAAAAGCCATCTCCCGGAATTGGCCTTCATGCCGAAAACATTAACATTGTCAGTCATTGGAAACCCCCCCTCCAATACTTTTGAAATTAGGTGCAATAGCTGGCGTATATACTGATATCAAGCAAATCTGTCAATTGAATAGTGATTCATTATACGGGTTTTTCTGGCTTACCCTTGTATTTCTTGTTTATTTCAATAAGCAGTTCGGCATTGCTGAAAACACCGAGGTGTTCATGTCCTGGTATTTGTTCCTTTGGGGGCTCTTCACCTTCTTCATGTGGATCGGCACATGGAAGGCCAACAGGGGCCTTCAGGTGGTATTCCTTTCGCTCACCATCCTCTTCTGGATGTTGGCTGCACGGGACGGCTTCGGGTGGAAAGGTTCCTGGGCGATCGTCACCGGGTATGAGGGGATCTTCTGCGGGGCTTCTGCCATCTACTGCGCCATGGCCCAGGTATTAAATGAGAGCTACGGGAGGGTCGTCCTACCGCTGGGTGACAAGAAATAACCGCCTCCTGCACACATATTCGGCCGCATCCTGAGATTTTTTGCCTCACCCGGAATGACATTATGATTCCGTCATCCTGGAACAGAGGTTCAAATAACCATTTGTCTATCAGGAATGATTCTTATTTAACCCTTTTCATTTTAGGGATTCTGGTATATATTTTATCATACCGTTGCCGGACATAAGGTCTGATCTCCCTGGATGTATGGGATGAGACACCCATGGACCAGGAGAGGAACACAAGTTATTAAGTACTGCGAGAGGAGTGTTCGATGAGCGAGGTGAAGTTACGGATCAACGGAATAGATGTGGAAACGGAGCAGGGTAATACGATCCTTGAGGCGGCCCAGGGCCTCGGGATATTCATCCCGACGCTGTGCCACCATGAGGCCTTGATCCCCAGGGGGGCCTGCCGCATGTGTATCGTAGAAGACAAGGGGAGGCTGAAGGCCGCCTGTACCATGCCGGCGGAAAACGGCATGGATATTATCACCGATTCGCCCCGCATCCAGCACATCCGCGAGACCACCATACAGATGATCTTCACGAGCAGGAACCATTACTGCATGTACTGCGAGGTGAGCGGCGACTGCGAGCTGCAGGACCTCGGCTACAAGCTGGGCATGGATCACTTCAACTTCGCCACCTATGAGAATCGCTATCCTGTGGACACATCCCACCCCTATATCATCTTCGAGCACAACAGGTGCATCCTGTGCGGCCGGTGCGTCAGGGCGTGTACCGATCTGACCGGGCATTACGTGCTTACCGAACGGAGCAGGGGGGTGAAGACCTTGATCGTGGCGGATATCGAAAGCCCTTTGGGAAGGTCGAGCTGCGTCTCATGCGGCGCCTGCGTGCAGGTCTGCCCCACAGGGGCGCTGATAGAGAAGAGGGCGGCATATCAGAGGAACCGGGAGAAGAACGAGCAGATCAAGGCGGTCTGCGACATGTGCCCGGTGGGCTGCGGGATCGAGATTCACAAGAACCCCGGTACGAACTCCGTGATAAAGATCCACGGCGACTGGCATGCAGGACCCACCAACGGCCTCCTGTGCAAAAACGGCCGATACCTCTCTCTCTATGAAGAGCATCAGGTGATTTCTTCCCCGCGAATGCGCCGGGGTACTTCAATGAAAGAGATAAAGGCAGGAGAGTTGGAGGGTGTGATCAAGGAAAAGATCGACAGCGGCGCAGCCTATGTGGACGGTTCCCTCTCTAATGAGGAACTCTCTCAGATCAAGGACCTCTTCGGCGAAAAGGTATACTCGCTGAGGCCCGTGAATGCCCCGATACCCTCAACGGCGCGCATCGAGGATCTGAACACCGCAGGTACCATCGTTGTCTTCCGTCTTGACCTGGATGCACAGTACGGGGCCTTGGGCTCCTTGATCAAGAGAAGGGTGGCGACGAACGAGGCAAGTCTCATCCTGGTAGATGCACCGGAGAATACCTTCTCGAAGTTGCCGAGAAAACGCCTGGGTTCATCCGAGTTCCTTGCAGACATAAAGGGTCTGACCGGAACCAATGACTGCCTGCTGGTCTACCAGGACCTTGAAGACAAGGAAAGAGATGTCTTGAGTTCGCAGCAGGGCATGAAATTTCTCTGGCTCCCACCCGAGACCAATACTTTTGGCCTGGCCAAGCTCGGCATCGAACATGCCGCGCCAAAGGGCAAGGCGCTCTTCTTCTTCGGTAAAGATATCCCCGAGGTAGCCATCGAGGACGGGACTTACGTAGCCTGTTTCAGCCCGCATGAGAACCGCCTGACCCGGCGGGCCGACCTTGTGGTGCCCATCAGGGACGGTTTCGAGAGGGAAGGGACCTTTTACAACCTTGAAGGAGAGATCGTCAAGCGGGTGAGAGTCCTTTCGCCAGGACCGGATAGGATCGATCTCAAGGAACTGCTCGTAAGAATGCTGCCAAAGGGGTGAGACATGAAGACGATTACAATGGCTTCCACATGGTGTGAGGGGTGCTCGGGCTGCCATATGTCGTTTTTGGATATGGACGAGCGTCTGGTGGAGCTCATCGGAAAGGGACTTGTGCTGACCGCAACCCCCATCACCGACCTGAAGATACCCCCCATGGGAACCGATCTCGGCATCATCGAAGGCGCCGTGGCGACGGACCACCACATGGAAGATGTCAAGGAGCTCCGGAGCCGGTGCAAGATGATCGTGGCCCTGGGAGACTGCGCCGTGTTCGGCGGGATCAATACCATGAGAAACTACTTTACGGTCGACGAGCTCCTCCACCGCGGATATGTCACGACCGAGAGCACGGTGAACGGTACGCCGCCTACGTCGAACGAACTGGGCAAGCTGCTGCCCAAGGTGCTCTCCGTGCACGAGGTCGTCAAGGTCGATTTTTTCATACCCGGGTGCCCGCCCCCTGCGGACGTGATCTACCATGTCTTGAACGAGCTTGTCGAAGGCAGGGTCCCCAGGCTTACCCAAGATCTTTTGTACTACGACTAGAGGTGCTGCCATGTCAAAGAAGATAACCATATCACCGGTCACGAGGATAGAAGGACACGCCAAGGTCACTGTATACCTGAACGATGAAGGCCAGGTGGACCGCACCTATTTCCACGTGGATCAGTTCAGGGGGTTCGAGAAGTTCTCCGAAGGGAGGTTCTTCCCGGAGATGCCCGTCATAACACCGCGCATCTGCGGCATCTGCCCCATCAGCCACCACCTGGGTGCAGCCAAGGCGTGCGACGAAATCCTGGGCGTCAAGATACCACGTCCTGCCAAGCTCCTGAGGGAACTCATCCATATGGGCCAGGTCATCCAGTCCCATGCCATGCACTTTTTCGAGCTGGCAGGGCCCGACATCATTCTCGGGTGGGACTCGGACCCGGCGCTACGCAATGTCGTGGGCCTGGTCAAGGCCAACCCCGAACTCGCGCTCAAGGCGGTGCGCCTGAGGAAATACGGCCAGACCATCATAGAAGAGGTTGCAGGCCGGAGGATCCACCCCACCTTTGCCATCCCGGGGGGTGTGAACAACGGCTTATCAGTGGAAAAGCGAGACAGGCTGCTCAAGGGCATCGATGAGTACATCTCGCACATCCAGGAAGGGGTTTCCATCATCCGCGATTTCATCATGTCCCACAAGGAGGAAAGCGATACCTTTGCCTCGTTCCCCTCCGGATACATGGGCTTGGTGGGTCAAGACGGGGCCCTTGAGCTCTACGACGGCGCTGTCAGGATGATGGACAAGGACGGACATGTCATCGATGAGTTCCCCGGCAAGTACTATCTGAGCCATATCGGCGAGATGGTGGATGACTGGACCTACCTCAAGCTCCCCTTCTTCAAACCACTGGGCGACAAGGAAGGGTTCTACCGGGTGGGTCCGCTGGGCCGCCTGAATGTGGCTGACAGGATCAGCACCCCCAAGGCCCATGAGGAGTTCAAGCGGTTCAAGGCCATGAACAACGGCAAACCCGTGGAGAGCTCGTTCTACTACCATTATGCACGGCTCATCGAGGCCGTCTATGCCTTGGAACGGGCCCGGCAGATCCTGGAAGACCCGGACATCCTCTCCACCGACCTCCTGCATGAAGGGCCGGTGCGCTGCGGTCAGGGGGTCGGCATCATCGAGGCCCCCAGGGGCACCCTGATACACCACTACTGGGTCAATGATGACGGCCGGATCACCAAGGCCAACCTCATCGTTGCATCGGGCCACAACAACTGGGCCATGAGCAAGGCAGTGGATTGTATAGCGCGGGGCTACATAAAGGGCAATGACGTCCCCGAGGGCGTCCTGAACAGGATCGAGGGGGCCATCCGGTGCTACGACCCCTGTCTGTCCTGCTCCACCCATGCCATCGGCAAGATGCCCATGGTGGTGGAGCTCTATGATCATGCAGGGGACCTCGTTGACGCCCGGAAGCGATCATAAGAAAAGGCTCGTCGTAGGTGTCGGCAACGAGTATCCGCAGGGACGACGGGATCGGGATACGTCTCGCCGAACGTGCATCGCTGCCGGGTGCCGATGTGCTGACAGTCAGCGGCATATACCCGGAGCTGGCAGAGACTTTACGCGAATACGACATGGTCGTGTTCGTGGACGCGGCCGTTGAAGGAGACCCTGTCGAGCTCAGCAGGATCTTCCCTGAAGAATCGAGTCTGCCCCTGTTCCACCAGATCACCTGCGGGGGTATCCTTGCACTGACCGAGGTGCTCTACCATACCTGCCCCGAGGCCTGGCTCCTTGCCATAAGAGGCTATGACTTCGAGCACGGGGAAGGGCTATCGGAAAAGGCCCAGGAAAATCTCACACAAGCCCTTAAGAGTCTGGAGGGATTATTCCGTACTTAAGGTAACTTAAGATGACGATGATTGCGACCATGCTTGTGAACAGCCGGCATGGATCAGCACCTCACTCGTTCCCCGGGCCCTC
>CAWKAM010000022.1:0-149930 GCA_963847605.1 uncultured delta proteobacterium
CCCTGACATCCTCGTATCAACGGGGGATCTTGTGGACGGACAGATCGACAGCCTTGCAGGGTTGGCTGAGGCACTTCAGATAATACAACCTCAATATGGTAAATATGCCATTACCGGGAACCACGAATTCTATGCAGGGCTCCCGCAAGCCTTGGAATATTACCAGGAGGGCCGGTTTCACCGTCTTGAGGAATGAGGCAGTGACCGTCAAGGGCATCATCAACATTGCAGGTGTCGACGACCCTACCGGGAAATATTTCGGCCTGTCCGGAGGTATGCCGGAAGAAGAACTGCTCTCTTTATTGCCGAGGGATAAGTTCACGCTTCTCCTCAAGCATCAACCCTCTGTCCGTATAAACTCACTGGGCCTTTTTGATCTCCAACTGTCGGGACATACGCACAACGGACAGATCTTCCCCTTCAGATATCTGGTACAGCTCTTCTTCTCACACATTGCAGGATGGTACGACCTTCCCAAGGGGTCCCACCTCTACGTGAGCCGGGGAACCGGGACCTGGGGCCCGCCCATACGTTTCCTCTCCCCTCCGGAGGTTACGGTGATCGATCTCGTCCACGGTCGGTGATTAGCTTATAAGCGCAGACATAGGTCTTGTTTGTACGACTTCAAAACTTAATTATTACTATAAATCGAAAGGGAGGTATGCAATGGCACGTGATCCCAGGGATACGAAAAAGAAAAAGGTGATCGAGGTGCTCAACAAGGCCCGGTCTATGGAGCTGCAGGCTATCTATCAATATATGAACCAGCACTATAACCTGGACAACATGGATTACGGGGATCTGGCACTGAAGGTAAAGCTGATCGCCATCGATGAGATGCGCCATGCCGAGATGTTTGCCGAGAGGATCAAGGAGCTTGACGGTGAACCCACCGCAGATGCTGCCGCAAAGGTCGAGAAGGGGCAGAAGATCGAGGCGGTCTTTCCCTTTGATGCCAAGCTCGAGGATGACACCATCGATATTTACAACCAGTTTCTGCTGATATGCCGGGAGAACGGTGACAGTACGAGCATGAAACTCTTCGAGACCATCATCGATGAAGAGCAGATCCATTTCAATTACTTTGACAATGTCGCGGATCACATTGCCAAGCTCGGTGCAGCCTATCTCTCTCAGATTGCAGGGACTCCGGCCGATACCGGAACACCGGCCCAGGGATTTATTGCAACCCAGGGAGGCGCTGCATAACTCAACATAATCTGCTGAATCGTTTCTTTAAACGGGCAATCCGAAAGGCCCTGAGGATGAAATAAATTGAAAGGACTTAAATGAGCCACTCGACGGGGCACTCTATGAATGAAAAGGCATTCCAGGAGTACTATCCGGACCGCCTGAGTCATTGCTATGGATGCGGCCGCCTCAATGAGCACGGCCTCCATATCAAGAGCTACTGGGATGGAGATGAGAGCGTGGCGCTGTTTACCCCGCAGCCTTATCACATTGCAATCCCCGGTTATGTATACGGCGGGTTGATTGCATCCCTCATAGACTGCCACTCAACCGGTACCGCTTCGGCTGCTGCATACAGGGAAGAAGGCCGCGAAATGGGGACTGAACCGGCCATAAGATTCGTTACCGCTTCATTACACGTGGATTATCTGCATCCTACTCCATTGGGAGTGGAGCTCACACTCAGAGGAAAGATAAAAGAAATCAAAGGACGCAAGGTCATAGTGACCGTCACGGTCTCTGCCCGGGGAATTGTGTGCGTACGGGGTGAAGTGGTGGCCGTAAAGATGCCCGCGCATATGAATCCTTCAATGGAATAAAGGTGTTCCCAACAAAAAAGGAAAAAGTAATTTATGGGGCTGTTTAAAATTGATTTTCAGCTTGTCGTCATTACCGCAATTGTGTCTCTCGTTGCAACAGTTGCAATCGTCTTTATGATAAACATCATGCAACCGGGATTAATTGTTCTAAAAGGAGGCACCGCCCTTTTCATATATATAGGTGTTTTTACCGCGAACCTCATCATAGAAGCTGCCCGTCAACGCTCCGAGAGAAACAGAAAGATGTAGTTGCATATCTGAGTTATTCATCCATTGAATAAAAAGGTCTTGGCTCGTAATAATATTTTAACTACAATTTGATCTTACAAATAGGGAACCGGAGCTAAATCAAGATCTGACAATGGACCCTTTTGCATATTGATAAAAAGTCAAGATCGCATGCCACTATCTCTAGTCCAGACGTAAGGCCTCAAAAGTATAGATAACATCCGATTGACCTTTACTTTTAGGCCTATATGAAAGCTTCCATCTATTACAGATATCTGGATAATGTCTGCTGAAACCATTTCTTTATATCTGTGGACTCTCCTTAATACCCTGGTGGTGATGATTATCTATATATTCAATATAGGCAATCCGTGTAGTCTGGCCCAGAAGTTACACTTTATTGGTGATTAATACCGCCTCTTCATCAAATGCATTATGTGCTCAGCGGCAGGATTCTCTCTGCAAATCCGCATTGCCTGCGATTAAGGATATGATGCTCGCGCGTTCTTGTTCGGTGATTTGGGGCAAGGGAGATCTGACGCGCGCCGATATGGGGTGACCGAGTTGGCGGAGTGCCTCCTTGGTGATGGCATGGCGGGATGAGGTGCCGGAATTGCGCAATGGCCGACTGAAATGCGAGATGGCCTGAAAAGCGCGCTTCTGGATCAGGGAAGGCAGGGTCAGGGAATTCATAACAGGGATCAAATCCAGGATTTTCTCCTGAAGCATACTGGCCAGTTGGGTCTGACCGTTCTTGCAGGCATTGTAGGCTTCCACGACCAGGTGGGGGGCAAAGGAGGCTATGGGATCGAGAACCCCGTGGCCGCCCATGGCCAAGGTATGGCGCAGTAGAAAAGACACCCCGGCAAACAGGCTGAACTGCTTGCCCTGCACTTGAGCGATCAGGCCGCGCATCTCGCGCAGACAAAAGGCGCTCACTTTCATGCCGGCTAAGCCCTGAATCCTAAGAATGCGTCCAAGCTTTTCCGGGGTATAGAATAGGCCGGTCATTTGGGGGAAATGATAATAGAAAATAGGGCAAGGAGCATTCCGGCAGACTTCCTGGTAATAGCTGTACACATCATCAAATTTCAGCGGATAATACGTGGGCAGGGCCACCAGCAATCCGTCGAGCGGCAATTCCTGGCAGGAACGGATAAAGGTCAGGGTTTCCTGTAGACCGTAAAAACCACAGCCGGCCAGCAGGGGTATGCGCCGTGCGCAGGCCTCGCCGGCTGCCGCAATGATGGCACGCTTTTCCTCAAAAGTAAAATACGGGAATTCCCCACCGCTGCCAAGCACGAGCAGGCCATGGCACCCACAGGCGATGTAATAGTCGATCAGATGTTGCAAACCCTTGAGATCCACCTGCTCGTTCTCATACAAGGGAGTTGGCACAACCGGGAAGATACCTTCATAGAGCATGATTATCCCCTAACGTCTACTTTTGCGATTTTTCTTCGCCGTCTCTGTCTAAGTCTGATCCAGTACGAATATGGCAATGACCTTGACCGGACCGTGCATTCCCTTGAATTCCATGGCCTGGATATCGGAGGTAGCGCTCGGCCCGGTGATAAAGGCGAACTGCCCGGGTATGCGATCCGCTTGTGCGAATACCTGGGCTATGACATCTTCATAGATCGGATACAGCCTGTTCTCCTGGATGATGGCGATGTGCACTGGCGGGGCGATGGAAACCAGGCGTGGCTGACGAGTATTGAATATCAGGCCCACGGTGCCGGTTTCAGCCACGGCGAAGTCTGCGAAAGTCAAACCGGCATCGGCAGTAAAAGAGTGTTCTCGCAAGGTCTCCCGGTCTTTGAGATCGGAGGCATCCGTGATCGTGATGCGGTTGGCCTTGCCAAAGGCCTTTAAGTCAATGCCGGCAATCTGCACCCCGGCCGTGATAATCGATGTCAGTCCCTCGGTCGCGGTAATGTCCTTCAGAATATCCAGGGCATGTTTCGCGTCTTTGGCAAGGTAGACAGAGGCGGTTCGTGAAGTCAGCTCGTTGCTGAAGCGTTGGAGCAGGCCGGCACGGTCCAGGGCTGTCTCGGATAGGACCGGTCTGGGCGGCAGGGCCGCCAGGGTAACTCTCCTTGCCGACATGAGCTTACCTAAAATTCGATCGCGTGACAGTGTATTCATGACCGTGCCCTTCCCGGATAATACGTGGCTGTATTGGATTGGTTCTGCAGCTCAGGCCAGAGTTCATTGAAAGCTTTTCTGGGCATGGCGGGAAGATCGCGGCATAAGAACCAGCCCGTGGGCCCGATGGGAATGCCGCTTATGTATCCATCGCGGGCTTGACTGTTTAAGAGAGGCCGCGCGCATTTCACGCCCAGGCGCCACAGGGGCCCGTTGCTCATGCCCAGCGCGACCAGCCAGGCCAGGACATGTTCGATTGTGTACAGCAATGCCTTTTTACCCTTACGCCTAAGCTCGAGCTCGCGGGCCCGATATTCCAGCAGCAAGGAAGGATGGTCGATGCCAGCCGGGCAGATCTCTTTGCACGTGCCGCACAATGTGCAGGCCCGATACAAGTCGGATGTGCTTTCCAACCCCAGCAACTGGGGAGTGAGGATCTGGCCCATAGGACCGCAGTACGGATAGCCATACGGGTAGCCGCCGATCTTGCCGTACACCGGGCAGCAGTTTAGGCAGGCACCGCAGCGGATGCAGCGGAGGATCTGCCTGATCTTGTGATCGGCATAGATGGCCGATCGACCATTGTCCATGATCACGATGAAGAATTCTTCTGGACCGTCCAACTCGTCGGCATGTTTGGGGCCGGTATCCATGGACACGTAGCTCGACAGCTTCTGGCCCGTGCAGTTCCGGCACAGCATCCTCACCATATGCAGGGCCTCTTCCATGCCGGGTACCACCTTCTCGATGCTCATGACCGCCACCAGCGTTTTGGGCGACGATTTGACCATGCGGATATTGCCCTCGTTCTCTACGTTGATGATAGTGCCAGTTGCGGCCACGGCCATGTTTACGCCCACGATGCCCATGTTCACGTGCCGGAACTTCTCGCGCAAGTGCCTGCGGGCAGCCTTGCCCAGCTCGACCGGGTCGGTGGTGGGCTCTTTGATAATGCCTTTCTTCAGGAATATGGCCGATATGTCCTTGGCCGGGACGTTCAGGGAAGCACCCACGCTGTGGAAGGGGGGCAGTGACAGCATCTGGGTGATCACTTCGCCTAGGTCTGTCTCCAGTACCTCGACCCCGTGCGCGCTGAAGTACTCATTCAGGCCCATCTCTTCGGTGATCTTGGATTTACCTTTGGTGATGTACTCAATGCCGCGCTGTTTGGCGATTTCCAAGATGGCCGCATTGGCCTCGGCTGCATCTGCGGCCCAGATCACCTTAGCACCCCTGGCCGTGGCGTTCTTTTCGAATTCCTGCAACAGTTCGGGCATGCGTTCCACGGCCTGAGCCCGGATGGCATGCGCATAGGCCTGCGCCGCGTCGGGATCTGGGAAGGATGCCATGCCCAGCTTCCGCATGAGCGGCCCGCCGAAACTCAAGAGTGACAAAAAGGTTTGCGAACGCTCGTTCTTGAGTTCCCCACGATAGGTTGCCCTGAATCCGTCGGCACTATTATGCATGGCCGGTCTCCTTGATATTCTGATCCAGGAAGCAGGCCAAATGCATGGCCCGCTTCCCAGCATGGTTGCGGTGCAGGTAGCCACTGATATTCATAAGGCAGCCGGGCTCGGAGAGGAGCAGCACGTCAGCGCCCGAATTCAGGAAATTATTGGCTTTGTCTCTGACCAGGGCCTCGGATATCTCGGGATAGGTGACTGAGAATTCGCCCCCGAACCCGCAGCATGTGGTTGCATTGTTCAGCTCGATGAATTGCGTGCCACGCACAGCATTGATTAGCTGTTTGGGCTGATTGGAAATACCCAATCCCCTGAGGATATGGCACGATTCATGGTAGGTCACCTTGCCGTCAAAGGCGGCGCCCATATCGGTTACGGCCAGTTTGTCCACCATGAACTGGCTCAGCTCGAACACCCTTTGGGCCAACCCCATTGCGCGTGCATGCCAGGCCGGTTCGTCCGCAAGCAATTCCGGATAGTGGTGCTTGACCATGCATACGCACGACCCCGCCGGACTCACCACATATTCATCCTGATCGAAGACCTTGATGAAGTGTTTGGCCGCATGCTTGGCCTGGTCACGATATCCCGCATTGTAGAGCGGCTGGCCGCAGCAGGTCTGTTTCTTGTGGAAAACCGGTTGGATACCGAGTCGTGAAAGAAGCCGGAACACGGCCACTCCGATCTCCGGCATCATGATATCCACGGTGCACGGGATAAAGAGAGATACTTTCATAATTCCCTCATGTTGGAATAGTAATTCACTGCCTGCCCGGCCATGGCATCCGGATGGAACAATGCTTATATACACAACTGTCCCAACGTTAACAGGTAGACAGCTGCAGATCAAGTAAATAAGAAGGTTTACGGGGAGGAATGGTTGTAATCGATTTGAAAATATTTTTTAGAAAAGGCCATTCTTCTGCATCCCTGCAGAAGGATATGGCTGATCGCAGGGATTCAGGAGATCATCCTCAACCTCAACGATGCCCATCGGCTCATCCTCAATCTGCTCGGGAATGCTATGGCGTATTTTATTCCTGATCACTTCGTTCGGATGTGCGGAATGTCGGCTACATCTTTCGATGCCCTCGCTAAATTTCTCTGTATTAATTCCCCGCAGCCTACCGCAAATGGTCTTTTCAACGCGGTAGTGTCACCGCAACCTTGAAAAATAGCTTGGCTTAGAAAAGTCAAGATTGCGTGAGGTTATCTCTAACCAGGTAATACTGAAGATATTATTCGGAGACTTCGACGGGGCATTCAGAATAGCATAGTATAACGATCTATAAGAGATGCAAGATCCTTGATCATCACAAATCGCACAAACTGTACGATAGCATCATACCTACTGCAGCTTCATCGAATGATCAGATCTCAACTATTACATTTAAGATTTTTTTGTAAAAATGTATGAGGGTTGATGCTTGTTTTTTATAGCTCCATCTCGTTTGTGCGGTTTCTTCAGCCGTTATCCCGAAGCCATGCCTTTTCTCTTTGTTTGCAAGCAGTTCGATTATCTTTTCAGCAAGAACATCTTCTTCCGGCTTCACCACAAAACCATTGACCCCGTCATCCACGAACTCGCTCAACATGCCAAGATCGGAAACAATAGGTGGTATCCCCATGGACATCACCTCTCTTAATGCCCTGGCCGTTCCATCCGTCCCGGCCCGCATCATGACAAAAATATCGAATGCCGATATCATGGAAAAATAATCCTCTACACGGTACCCTGCAAGTATCACGTCGTTTTCTATCCCGAGTTCTTTAATCAAACCATTTATGACGATGTTGTCCCGAGACCCCCCCCTGCCCAGTACAAGCAGTCTTACTTTATCCATGCGGTCTTTGACCATCTTGAATGCCTTCAGGATTATGTCATAGCCGCGGTCTTTTTTCAGTCTCCCCACAACCCCGATAATCCTTTCATCTTCGTTGATATGAAAAACATGGCGTGCATCTTCTATTTCACCTTTATACGGTTTCACCCCGGGAGGAATCACACATGTCTTTTCTACAGGATATTCGAATGTCTTTGCATCGTGATCGATGTTCTTCTTGCTGTAGGCAACGAGTCCATCGGTTTCGGATAACGCCCATTTCATGAAAGGCCTGGCCGGTATTCCATCCCTTTTATGATCAGTCCTCACGATCAGGGGTCTTTGTTTAAAGAATCTTAAAGAAAGCAGTGTAAGAAAATGATCATGGTCAAGATTGGTATGGACAATATCTATCCCTTCTTGTTCGACATATTTTTTTATGTATTTTATGTCATAAAGCCAGTCCTTCAAAGAAAAGTACCGGTTAAGCCTGAGCCCTTCGAACCCCCTCAACCCCCTTTGTTTAACCTCTTTTTCAACGGTATTTTCAGGAAAGTTTTGGTTGGGTGTCTTTCTGTATGCAATCCTGACATCGACCCCTTCTCTCGTGAGGGCCTCGCAGAGGGAAACCACTGGTTCGGAAGAACCTGTCCATTTCCAGTCGCTTAATAGATGGAGAACTTTCATTGTTAAAGAGACGGTAACATTGCTGCTACTCGCTGATCAAGTCCTATGTGAAATCATCTCCGATACATAAGTCATCTTTGATTCAAGAAAACCTCTTCGAGACTAATGGAAGGGCAGGAACTTGATTTCAGCTCTTCGAGGGAACTGAAATCCCGGACCCTTGCCCTTGTCTTATCATCCCATGCTACAAATATAATCACATCTTTGCCGTATATTCTGTCAAGGGCAGTCCAGAACCTGTAGAAAGTTGTTTCACCGTCTTTGAAAGGATTATTCTGATCCTGATGCCACCCTTCATGAAAATCCGATAGAGTAAGAGGCTGGGCCCGCAATGCACAAAGCTTTGTATTCCCAAGGACTGTGGCCCTGGTGAGGCGTTCGCCATAGGCCTTTGCATGGATGCACGCAAGGTTCATCTTGGTAAAGGCAAGAATACAGATCATGAGAATGCACAGCGAGATCAACACTTCAATGAGGGTGAAACCTTTCTTCATTCGAGCTGCCTCCAAGAACTTATGTATTGATATACCAATACGGTGCCGGATGCCGGAAGTATTCTCAGCGCGACCGACCGGTCACTGGAGAATAGATAGACGGTCCCGGCATTGCAAGCGCCCATGGGAGAAAAGCACACACGATCATCAACAAAGCTGATGCCGTCAGTTGGGATGAACGTATTATTCGGCCCGACCCGGGCACGGGATCCGAATTTAATACCTTGCTCCAGTGTGTATGGTCCAAGTCGCTGTTCGCCCGGGTCATACCGGGCGTTCCCATTGATATCACCGAAGGCGCTCCATTGCCCCACTTCAGGTTTGAATACAATTCGCCAATGGACCCCTTCCTGGATAGAGCGCTCGTGCACATGATGAAAGAACGCGCCCATCTGATCTGCCTGATTTATAATTGCCTTTCTTGAATAAAATGCACTGAGACCCGGAATGGCAATAGCAGCTATAATACAGATAATGGCAAGGGTCACCACAAGCTCTGCAAGGGTAACCCCTCCACAGAGCCTCAGGGATCCTAGATGGTGACGAGGTCTGACCTCCCCATTCCCTTTAAAATAGCATTCGCAATGCATACACCCCAGAAAAAATCGCCTTCATTGCCGAGACAAGCATATTTGTCCCGGTCACAGGCGTATATCCTCTCAATAGGAGTAATATAACGTCGCCAATGAAAAAGTGAAGGGGGTTTAACATCTTCGGAAAAACGGAACCAGGGTCGTATCATATCATTGCCCATGGGATTGACCACTTCAAAGGCCTGAAGCGGTACAGACAGAAAGGGCATAAGCCGAGACAGTCTCTTGGTTATCATCCCTGAAGCCCATGATAGTATTTCAGTGAATGAGGCCAGCCCCGGTTCAAGGTTCACCCTTGTCTGGATTGTTATCTTGGGGGCGTATTGGTTCCTGTCTACCTTTACAATGATGGGATACTTCAGGTCATCAGGGGGGGAGACTAACACAAGGTCCCCTACCCCCTTGGGAAACATACCGAGCCGCGCCCTGCATTGCCCATAGAAATAGAAGCCATGATAAGGTCTTTGCTCGGGCGGGTCTTCGGTAAGATAGCAAAGCCCTTTATACACGGCCTCTTCAAGCTGCATGCCGAGCACTTCTTTCCCATTCACTACCAGAACCGCACTGGGGTCTCTGATGGAGTCACTCCCGTTTCCCTTAAGGTATGCACTAAGAACTGTCTTGATCTTTCCATACTTAATGGCACACATTCCAAAAGTGGAAACATGGGCCTTCATTTGAGCCAGGCGTCCGGCCTCCGGAGAACTAAAGGCTGATCCTATGATATCTTCCCATGACTCATGTGTTACGGCCCTGCTTCCTAGCTGCCTCAAGTAGCGCTGTGGCTTTGTAGATGACTTTTTGATCAGTGAAAGATATGTCTCATTGCTCTTTTTGACTATAGATCGGGTACTTTCTGTTATCCCGGGTTCCCTGGTGATGGCCTCGGAGGAGTCCATCAATTGCAAAACTAGCCCGTGCTCAGGCTCAATGGATTTCATCAGACGTTTATCGATTTTACTCAGAATCGGTTCGAGGAGGCCCCTTGAAAACGTCTCGGTAATCAACATCGGGGTATCTGCCAAGAGCTCGGCGTTGGGGATGTTCGAGGAATTGTCAACCCACAAACATGTCAATCCTTTACTCGTGAGAAGCGCACATGCAAAAAGCCCTGATATGCCCTCTCCCGATGCAATAACGTCATAGGTCCTTTTCACAACATTAGCCCATCTTCATTCATCAGGCTAAGCCCCAGGTCTTTAAGCATCGCTGAAGTTACGCCATAACCGCGCTGCAAATTCCCTTCTATCCAGACTGCATGGGTCCCGCACGAAGGGCTCTTCTCTTTTAGTATAGCATACCCTGCCCTGAGGGTGCGAGCAACTTTACATACCTGTCCGGCACCAAAGAGAAAGGCATGTGTTACATCCTGGTCATGTATATCTCTGAGAAAAGCCCTGCCCTTGATAACCGCCGCCCCGTCTCCACCAACAAAATATGCATTCGGACGTGGGGTGGGTAACCCTCCAAGCTGTTCGGGACAGACAGGAATCATGATAATGTCTTGTATTTTCAGAATGGACCTGCGGGTCTTTGATGATCCGTCATACCTGCACCGGATGCCCAAGAGACAGGCACTCACGAGAACCGGGCCTTCTAGCCGGCCAAAGGGGGATTGGCGATACATGCCCCGTCATCCTTATCAAGGCCCTTGATGAATACCTTTCTCCCGACAATGGTGAGCCTGTCTTGTGCAAAAAGCTCTATTGCCTTTGGGTAAATCTTGTGTTCGAGCCGCAAAATGCGCTCTTTCAGGATGTCTTCAGTGTCATCCGGGTACACCGGGACCACGGCCTGGATAATTATGGGCCCGGTGTCAACACCCTCATCCACAAAATGGACCGTGCATCCGGAGAACCTCACTCCATAGTCTATGGCCTTCTGGCGGACCCCCAAACCGGGGAAAGACGGCAGCAATGCAGGATGGATGTTCATGACCCTGCAGGGAAACTGCCTGAGAAATCCTGGTGTAAGCACACGCATGAATCCCGCAAGTGCCACCAGGTCAATCTCGAAGCTTTTAAGGATCTTAATGAGCTCCTCATCAAAGCTTTCTCTATCAGGATATTGGGTGTGAGAAACTACCCGGATCGGAATGCCTCTCTTCTGTGCACGATCCAGCGCGAATACACCGGGAAGATTACTGATGACGATTGATACTTGGCCATCTATCTCCGAGCGATCGCAGGAGTCCATGATGGATTGAAGATTGCTTCCGCTACCCGAAACCAGAACGCCAATGCGAACCACTTATGTACCCCTACGAGAGGATAACCGCCTCACCACCCTTAGGCCGGGACTCGATATAGCCGATGACATCGGCTGATTCTTTGAGCCCTTTCAGCCTGAGCATCACATCATCCGCATCTTTGGGGGATACGACCAGCGCCATGCCGATGCCCATGTTGAAGGTCCGATACATCTCTGCACCTTCAATCTTGCCGACGTCCTGAATGAAGCGGAATATGGGAGGGACACCCCAGGAGCCCTTCTCTATCACTGCGGACGAACGGGCAGGTAGCACCCTGGGGATGTTGTCAATAAACCCGCCTCCTGTGATATGCACGATGCCCTTGATCTCAAATCCCCTCAGAACATTGAGCACGCTCTTCACATAGATTCGTGTCGGGGTCAGGAGTTCTTCGGCTAATGTCTTTCCAACATCTTCCAGATAATCATCAATGCGCATCTTGGCGCGCTCGAAAAGGACCTTCCTTACGAGAGAAAACCCGTTGCTGTGCAGGCCCGAGGAGTGTATCCCGATGAGGACGTCCTTTGCAGAGATGCGAGATCCATCAATGATCTTGTCACTATCTACAACTCCAACACCGAAGCCTGCAACGTCATACTCATCCTCGCGGTAAAAACCAGGCATCTCGGCTGTCTCACCGCCGATCAATGCACAGCCGGCTTCCTTGCATCCTCTGGTGATGCTCGATATAATGACCTTGGCACGATCCAGATTGAGCTTGCCGGTGGCAAAATAATCGAGAAAAAACAGGGGCTGTGCCCCCACGACGATGAGGTCATTGACCACCATGGCCACAAGATCGATGCCGATACCCTCATGGTTGTCGGCCATGAATGCTATTTTCAGCTTGGTCCCCACACCGTCCGTAGAGGAGACAAGGATCGGTTCGCGATAATTCCCGATATCCAATTTAAAGAGGCCGGCAAATCCGCCTATACCGCCTATGACCTCAGGCCCATGGGTGGACTTCACGCTTGACTTGATAGCCCTGACAAGAATGTTCTGTTTATCAATATCAACACCAGCATCACGATACGTCAAAGACATGGATACCCCCAACTTCCTACCTACTATATGAGAATATTGAGCTAGTCAATCCGCCAATGAAGTGATGTTTATCTCTTTAAGAAAAAATAGGATGGCGGTTTGGGCATTGCCCGCCATCCCTAGAGGAGGTAGTTAGGAGTTATGTGGCTTTGAAGAGGGGTTCCAACTCTCTTCGGTTTCTAGTTTCCTTTAGTTGTTGTTATCGTAATCCCCTTATTCACCAGATGACTACCTATCAGCAATGGTCGTGCCAACATAGCTTTTGACCAACTATCAATCTGTATTTCCAGGTTGATTTTGATAATTCGCCAAATTCTAACGCGCTCAAGTGCTCACCATGAAACCTCAAATGTGTATATTTTATATACAATTGGGATATACAGTTGTATAAAAGATATACACTATCACCTTCATGGCACCACCTCTCAAACAGGGAGATTGCTTGCCGGGAGCCGATGGCATGAGAGTTGAAAAGCATAATCCAGGTAATTTTATGGATAATAGCGTTGGTATGTATTCCAGGAAGGCCTGGATCAGGATATCCCCCTGGGTGATCATGGGCTCCCTCGTGGTAATGGTACCTATCTTCATCTTTACAACTATGGAGAGTATCAGGACCCAGAGGAAGAACATGTATCACATGCTCAGTGAGAAGGGCGATGCCCTCATGCGCTCATTTGAGGCAGGCACCAGGACGGGTATGATGGGCATAGGTTGGAGTGGGGCCCAGGTCCAGCGCCTCATCATGGAGACTTCTCAGGAGCCGGATATCCTCTATATCCTTATAACGGATAAGGATGGGAAGATCGTTGCCCATAACCAGGTTCAGAATATCGGGAAGATGTATGGGCTCGATATCGACCAGGCGCGGTTAGGTCCCATTA
Source organism: uncultured delta proteobacterium (assembly GCA_963847605.1). Classification (GTDB taxonomy): domain Bacteria; phylum Desulfobacterota; class Desulfomonilia; order UBA1062; family UBA1062; genus MWEI01. The sequence goes on from CAWKAM010000022.1 coordinate 13,409, forward strand.
TTAGGTGGAGGGTGCTCAACGACGACAAAGGCAGGCACGTATTCGAGGTATATCGAAGATTCCACCCTTCCCGAAGCGGGATGATTATCCTCAGGCGCAAAACACCTCTCCATGACTGGTTCTATCCCCATATGATCCCGAAGATTGAAAGGCCCCCCATACAGACCATCTATGTGGGACTTAATATGGAACCCGTTGAGCAGATCATTAATGAAAACATAAAACAAAAGATCTTCCTGGCTGTGATCCTGTCGATGTACGGCCTGCTTGGGATCGTCTCCATCGTCATTGCACAGAACTACCGGTCCACCAAGGCATCACTGTCACGGATCAAGGCCTTTTCAGATACGTTGGTGGACAATATGCCCATAGGGCTCATCTTCATCGGTGAGAAAGGCCGCATAGTGACGCTCAATGATGTATCAGAGAGACTCCTCATGATCGCGGCTTCCGAGGTGAGGGGCAAGAAGGCAAAAGACGTGCTGCCCGAACAGATCGTAAGCCTCATCGAAGATATTCATGACCCACATGATATAGCCGTGCGAAACCTCCGTGTTCCCCTGAAAGAAAAGATCATGGTCTATGAGGCGAGCGCGAGTTTTTTAACCGATGAAGACAATAATTTCCTTGGCCATATAGTACTCCTCAGGGATATCACCGAGATAGAGCACTTGAAGAGGGAGATGGAGCGTAAAGAGAGGCTTGCGGCCATAGGGAGCCTTGCTGCCGGTGTGGCCCATGAAATCAGGAACCCTTTAAGCTCCATCAAGGGTTTTGCCACCTACTTCCAGGAGCGCTACTGTGATATCCCTGAAGACCAGAGGATTGCCGGGATCATGGTGGGAGAAGTTGAACGCCTCAACCGGGCGATCAGCCAACTCCTGGATCTCTCCCGGCCCATGGATCTGAGAATAAAGACAACCTCGCTGGTTGAGCTTCTTAATCGCTCAGTGGAAATGATTGAAAAGCAGGCCTTAGAAAAAGGCATCATGATCGACCGTTCGGGGCTTCCTCAAGATCCTTGCAATGCGGAAATAGACCCTGATAAAATGGGCCAGGTACTGCTTAATCTTTTTCTTAATGCCTTCGAAGCCATGGAACAAGGCGGTACCCTTACGGTTTCTATCAGGTGTGATGACAAGCCAAACAGATTTATCATCCGTATCTCAGACACCGGCAATGGAATCGCACATGAAGACCTGCCTCACATATTCGACCCGTACTTCACTACCAAGCAATCCGGGACCGGCCTAGGACTTGCCATTGTCCACAAGATTATGGAGGCTCATGACGGTGACATCAAGGTGGAAAGTATACCGGGTATAGGGACGACGGTTTCTCTGAACATGCCTGCCGGAGGAGTTTGATAATGGCAATCACGAGTAACAGAAACATATTGGTAGTGGATGATGACTTCAGCCATCGCACTATGCTCAAGACCTTGCTATCGGGATGGGGCTATGAGGTGAGTGAGGCCGACGACGGCCAGGCCGCCGTCAATATGGTCCAGGAAAGACCGTATGACCTTATCCTTATGGACATAAGAATGGTCAAGGTGTCAGGTCTTAAGGCCCTTGCAGTCGTCAAGGAGACCAATCCTGCTATCCCGGTGATCATTATGACTGCTTATTCATCGGTCGATACAGCCATCGATGCCATGAAAAAAGGGGCCTATGAATATCTGACAAAACCTCTTGACTTTGAAGAGCTGCGTTTGAAGATGGAACAGGCCATGGAACACAGCATGCTCAAAGAGGAGAACCGCCTCCTGCGGGAGCTTGTGGGTGACCGCTTCGACACCGGGAGCATTATCGGCAGAAGCCCGGCCATGATCCGGCTTCTGGAAACAACTGCCAGGGCCGCCTCCTCGGATGCAACCGTTCTCATCACCGGTGAGTCGGGGACCGGCAAGGAGATGATTGCCGGCGCCATCCACTTCAATTCTCCCCGGAAAGATCACCCTTTCATAAAGATGAACTGTGCCGCCATATCCGAAGGCCTGCTCGAATCCGAGCTGTTCGGCCATGAAAAGGGATCATTCACCGGGGCATTGCGCCGCAGAGAGGGCCGCTTCAAACAGGCCCACGGCGGCAGTCTCTTTTTGGATGAGGTCAGCGAGATGCCGCTTGCCATGCAGGTCAAACTCCTGCGTGTGCTTCAGGAAAGAGAGATCACCCGTGTCGGCGGCGAAGAGGTGATACCGGTGGACGTTAGGATCATTGCGGCGACCAACAAAGACCTCCCAACCCTTATAAAGATTGCCAGATTCAGGGAAGACCTTTACTACCGGCTCAATGTCATCAACCTTTCCGTACCCCCGTTACGTGAGCGCGCCGAGGATATCCCCGTGCTGGCTGAACATTTTTTAAAGATGTTCGCCATCAAGAACAACAAACCCTTGAAAGGCTTCACACCACAAGCCATGGACCGGCTCATTAAACACCCGTGGCCGGGTAATGTACGCGAAATGATGAATACTGTTGAGAGCGCTGTAGTCCTATCCAGTTCAACCTTTCTGACGGACGGAGACATCCCCATCTTCAGGGATGAGTCATACAATGCTCCCCAAGAAATAGGGGCTGCAAATGCCATCAGTCTTGATGAAATGGAGCGTCTCACCATCTTAAAAACCCTGGAGTCAGTCCAGGGCAACAAGAGCGAGGCTGCAAGAAAGCTAGGGATTACACGGGCCACGCTCCATAAGAAGCTGAAAAAGTACTCAGTACCCTGATCACTGAAGAGGGCGGGTTTGAAGACCCGCCCCTGCCTTTATATCCGTAAACGGCTCACCATCACTCAACTGCGTACCCAGCAACCTTGTCTCCAACCTGCGTAGTAGTGAGGCCCATCTTTCCTGCAGACAGAGACTTGATGTCGTGCTGAAGGGTTTGGACGATACCCCGCTCAATGCGTGCCGCTGCTGCATCCTCCCCGAGGGTCTCCAACATCATCTGGGCGGATGCGATGGCAGCCAGCGGATTAATGATGTTCATACCCGTGTATTTAGGTGCAGATCCGCCGATGGGTTCGAACATCGACACGCCCTGGGGATTGATATTGCCGCCTGCAGCTATGCCCATACCGCCCTGGGTGATGGCACCCAGGTCGGTGATGATGTCGCCGAACATGTTCTCGGTCACCAGGACATCGAACCATTCAGGGTTTTTGACCATCCACATGCACGTAGCATCCACATGGTAATATTCACGTTTGATATCCGGATAATCTTTTTCACCAATCTCGTGGAAAGCCCGCTCCCATAGGTCGAACACATAGGTCAGGACATTGGTCTTGCCGACCAGGGCCAGGATCTTTCTCTTGTTCCTCTTTCTTGTGAATTCAAAGGCATAACGCAGGCACCGCTCCACCTGGAAACGCGTGTATATCATCTCCTGGACAGCCACTTCATGGGGCGTGCCTTTCATAGTAATGCCGCCCAAGCCCGTGTAAACACCCCCCGAGTTCTCTCTGATCACTACATAGTCGATATGTTCAGTGCCCTTATCCTTAAGTGGTGTTTCCACATTGGGATAGAGCTTAACCGGCCTGAGATTGATATACTGGTCCAGCTCGAACCTGAGGCGCAGGAGGATGCCCTTCTCCAGGACGCCCGGTTTTACATCCGGATGACCGATGGCCCCCAGGTACATGGCATGGTGTTTTTTCATCTCATCCGTGGCCGTATCGGGCAGGATCTCGCCGGTACGCAGGTATCTGTCACCACCAAAGTCATAGGTGGTAAAGTCAATCTTAATGCCTTCAACAGCAGCAACTGCCTTGAGAACCTTGATGCCTTCGGCAACCACCTCGGGACCTGTCCCGTCGCCGGGAAGAACCGCGATGCTGTATGAATGTGCCATACTTATACCCCTGTTCACTGATATACTTTTCAGAGTGCCCGTATATATGCGCAAGTCCTGGCTCGATATACTAAATCGGCCGATGAAGTCAAGGGCAATGGAGAATCCCTTTTTCAGCTTCTTTAGAGATAATCTGATGAGTGCTGGTCAAGGTAGCCTCTAATGTAGCTCTCTACGCGTGCCTTTGGCTTGTATATCCCGAAGTGACCCTCGCAGAGAATGTCGGCGCCTAGATCCAGGAGCTTGTGCATGGATGACCGCCATTGGCTGATGTCGGACTTGAACTCTTTTGTGAAGGGGCCGTGTATATCCTGGCCAAAGAGGATACGCACCCCCTGAAGGTCTCCATAGACAGAGATGGAGCCCGGCGTATGGCCGGGTGTATGGATGCAGTGGAGTTCGTCAGCGCCGCAGGTGATGATCTCATGTTCCTGCTTCAACCGTCTGTCTACCGTTGTCCTTGGGAGCTTGGTGTTGTACCAGCGCGCAGCCGTGAGTCTGGGGTCTCCGGATTCGATGGCATCCGCATCAAGATCATGGGCAACAACACTTAACCGGAATGTTTCTCTGAAGAATGTTGTTGATCCGATATGGTCTACATGACAGTGGGTCAACACCAGCGTAGTGATCCTGGCCGGATCAAGTCCCGTCTCCTTGATATTATCAATTATTGCCTTGGGTGCCCTGCCTGCGCCGCAATCTATCATAACAAGGTCCGCCCCGCACGTTATGATATATACTGCAGCATCATACGGATCTGAAAGATCCGAACCTCCGACCTGGTATATCCCCTCTGCTACGGTCTCATATTCACCCATGATACCCTCCCCGAAAAACGGGCGATACCGCTATTCGTATGCGCCTATTACCCTTTGTGGATAAAAAATGCTTGTCTCAATCATCCAGGGGTCTTTGAACCGGGAGCATACCCGAAAGTCGGCTGCAAGGGCAATGTGGTAAATGATATGTCTATCTCTTATTTCAAATACATGCAGAAATCAGTTTCTCGGCTTCATTCTGCGGTCAAGGAGGATCTTCAGGATGAAGATGGCGCCCGGGTCGGCCTGACGTACCACATCGATATCTCCATGTATCTTTGCCATGGCTATGCGTGCCTCAGTCAGGCCAAGGCCCGTTTTCATCGGGTCAGTGGAATAAAACGGCGCGTAGATGGTCTGTGCCTTGTCACGAACCCCCGGACCGAAATCTCGAACAGAAATCATCGCAAAGCTTTTATCACAGGATATATCGATTATAACTTCAGGGGTGCCTGTTTCTATCGCATTTTGAAGTATCCTGCTGAACGCTATGCGTACGTGTTCGGTGTCACAGAAGGCATGGATGTCTTTTGATGCGTTTACCCTGACTGGGATCGGCGGCGCAAAAGCCGATACGACCTGACAAATGAGCTTGCGCACATCCACCTGGCTGCAGGAGGGCTCCATCCTCACCAGCATTTCATACTGCTCAATGCGGGTAATCATGTCTTCTATTCGCCGGATTGAGGAATAGATGCCGGAAAGGGCCTGCTCCCATTTTCTGGTCTTTTTCCCCTTTTCACGCTCCAGTCGTTTGATATATGCCCCGATGATGGTTAATGGGTTGCGTAATTCATGGGATAATCCGTTGATCATCTGGCTCAAGTCATTTGCCTGAATGGTGAGTCTGCGTTGCATGGCCCGAATATCGGTGATATCCCTGCCAATGACAGATAGTGCATAGATTTGCCCTTCTTCCTCCAATGGCGTGCTCAGGAGTGAAAAGATTCCGGTCCTCCCGCTTAAAAGGAGCATCCTCACTTCCGATCGAACAGGGACATTGTTGATAAAACCTTTTTCAAGCATGGTTTTAAGGTATTGGCGATCCTCCTCCACAACAAAGTCGGCAAACGATCTGCCCATGATTGATGCACCTGTTCCTTGGAGATAATTCTTAAATGTATCATTGCAGAACATTATCTTCCCGGCAGGCCCCAGGATAAATATGAGGTCATTGGCGTTTTTAATGATGGCATTGTGCCGTTTGCTGTCGCGAAGGATCAATCTCTGCTTTTCCTTGATGGTAAGATCTTTCTCATTCAGCGACTCGATGAGCATATCGCCGACCTCAAAAGATTCCCTCATTTCATTATGCAGTGTTACCATAGCCCGTATAACTGCAGCGTCCTTCGGGATTACCCCCATGATCGCTAAAGGCATCCTATTCGGACTTTTGCCATTATGTACCAGATAGATTCGGCGGGAGCCGGTATTCTTTCCCTTCAGGGCCTTGGGGTCGTCGATAAAAAGCAGGCAGCTGTCCTTTGTATCTTCAAGTGCATGAACATGATGAACATCAGAACCTTCAGGAGGAGACGAGTTTCCAAGCCAATAGGCATCCATAGGCACTCATTCGGAAAAACGGATTATTTTCTTTACGGGTCATACAGAGACGTTGCTTACGCATGCCCTTTCGGGTACAAAAAGATCATGGCTTCAAAAAACCCACACATAGGTTTAGCGCTCGATAGTGGCGGTGCCATGGGTGGTGCCCATGTCGGTGTGCTGGAGGTGCTTGATGAGAATTCCATTCCTCTCGACATCATCGTGGGCTCCAGCGCCGGCGCTGCAATAGGTGCCTTCTACGCTGCAGGAAAGCTTCAGGATTTTAAAAGACTCATCACCGATCTCTCATTCATCCACTCACTGAGTTATTATGTGGATCCTGTATTTCCAACCTCAGGTCTGCTGGCCGGCAGCCGGGCATACAAGTTCATACAATCCATCGTGGGCGACGTCCTTATCGAAGATCTGCCGATTACCTTTATTGCCGTAGCTACCGATCTGCTTACGGGAGAGACCGTTGCCATTGACAAGGGTCCTCTGGCAGATGGCGTAATGGCAAGCATAGCCATACCCGGCGTATTCAGGCCTGTAGTCCATATGGGACGCCTGCTCATTGATGGAGGGGTGTCAGACCCCTTGCCGCTCGATATCCTCAAGGCTCACTCGCCTGACATCTCCATCGCCTGCAATCTCCACCCGCATATGCCTTCTCGATACTCATCTAATAAGAGACGGGACATCATCAAGGCTGAGCAGATGGCTTCTGCAGGTGAAGAGGACCTCGCATCAGGCATGATAGAACGCGTCGCAGGACTTCTCCGTACTCAGACCATACACACAGGCCTCAAACCTCTGGCCGAAAATATCCTCAAACTCGTCAATATACCGCGCGCGAAAAAGGCTTTAGAGATAGATCTTGCCAAGACCCTGAAAGAGCATCTCATTGCAAGCAAGCAAAAACTCAACGAGATCATCTCGAAGCCCTTCTTAACCATGGGTTCTGAGCAGAGGCTCAACATCATAGAGATCCTCCTGAGCGCCACCAATATCCAGCAGTACCAGAAAAACAGACTCATGCTCAGGTATGAGCCCCCGGACATCCTGGTCGAACCGGATGTAGTAGACATCGGGGCTTTGGAGTTCACCAAAGGGGCCTCTGCCATAGGGGAAGGGAGAAATAAGGCACAAGATGCTATTCCTGAGATCCTCAGGATGATTAAAGAAAAAAGACGGTCTACTTTACGATAAGCAGGTTTGCCTGTTTGAGTCTTTGGGCAAGTGTTGTTATAATCTTGTTTGCGATCTCGGGGTTATCATTGAGGATACGTTCCAGACCGCCTTCCTGGACCGGGAGGACTTCAACGATACTCTTACCCATGGAACGGATGGTGGCACTTCTCGGTTCGTTCAGGATGAAGCTCATCTCGCCGAAATACTCGCCGGTTTTGGTGATGACACCGATACGGACACCCTTCTTGAGGACCTCGAGCCCGCCTTCGGTCTGGAATAACTTATAGATCTCGATCCCACTGGTGCCTTCTTCGATGATTATCTGGCCGTCATCATATTCCTTCAGGTCGAGATTGATAGTCTCGCTGTAGGGGATATTGGCTTCGGCAATAGATGTGGTCTGTTCGAGCTGAAGGAAGGCCGATCGCATAACCATAGCGGCTAGTGCCGGCTTGGCGTAGGCAATCTCGTCGATGAGTTCAGCTTCATAGGCGGCTACGCGTGATGTTTTGGTGGCCTTGGCTGTAGTGGTGTATGGGATGCCCCGGTAATAATTTTCCAGACCGAAGACATCCCTATCCGACAGGATGCGGATAGGCTTGTCGAGCTGATAGATTTGCACTTCGCCCTGGAGGATTGCATAAAAATACCGACTCGGCTCGCCTTCCCGTACGATAACCTCGCCCGGCCTGTATTCACGGACTTCCACGGACTCAATGGGTTTCTCATCGAGCATATCAGCCCTTTCGGCATCAGGGGGGGCAAACTTAAAATTACATAAGCTATAATGACCAGTATTGTGAGTGGGCCTTTATAATCTCATCAAGTTCAGGAAAAGACCTTTCCTCTATCTTCGGTGCAGGCCCTCCCTTCATGACATCAATCACGGCCTTAACGGAATCCCGCAATGCATCAAAGTTATAACCCCCCTCAAGTGCATAGATAATAGGTGAATTCACGTTTTGAGCAGCATCCCGGATCAGCCCGGCCAAAGCGCCGAAACCCTTGGAACTGATTTCCATGCCTCCTATGGGGTCCATAGCATGGGCGTCGAACCCTGCAGAAACGAGGATCAGTCCTGGGTTGAAAGCCTTGATAATGGGAACCATTACACTTCGGTAAAGAGCTATCATCTCCCCGTCACTCTTGCCGCTTCTTAAGGGACAGTTTATCGTATACCCTTGAGCACCTTTCGCTCCTGTTTCATTGAGTCTTCCTGTGCCGGGATAGAATGGAAACTGGTGCGATGAAAAATACAGGACATCTTTATTGCTATAAAAGCTTTCTTGGGTACCATTTCCGTGGTGTACATCAAAATCGATGATGATAACCCTGTCTACTCCAAATGCATTAATGGCCTTATGAGCGGCAATGGCTACATTATTGAACAGACAGAAACCCATAGCCTCATCAGGGGTGGCATGATGGCCGGGGGGACGAATGCTCGCAAATCCGGCATCGATCTCACCTGATAATGCCATCCGGACAAGCCTGATCACCGAGCCTGCAGCATAAAGGGCCGTTTCATAGGAATCCTGTGAACACACCGTGTCAGGGTCGAGATCAACATATCTATCGGACGAACATGAGCGCCTAACACTATCTATGTAAGATCGCTCATGGTTAAGCATAATGTCTTCAGTGCTTGCTTGGATTGGGTCGATAATTGCTATATCAGGGTCTTTGCCGGAGAAAAGGGTATGGATATAATGGATCCTCATGGGGGCCTCTGGATGGTACCCCCCGGTGTCATGATTCATGAAAAGTGGGTCCGAGACAACTCCTATCATGGTATCCCTAGACGATGATATCGAGTGAATAAGATGATGATTCGAGAACGGCAGGGTATGATGCTGCCTGTTTGAAGTCCTGAGCCGTCTCTATACGACCATAGGTCAACTCATGAATTACCGATGCATTGGAGATCATGGGATCCATACCCAGTGTGGTGACCTCGGCCTCTCTCGATATGATCACCCGGGAAAGCGCTGCGGGAGGATTTGCTTTACTTGGAATAGTTACGTCGATAGTCTTCGCAGATTTGGACTTTTCCGGTTCCCCCCAGTCGACCTTTACATACTTGAATTTAACGAAGGGAAGCTCAATTGCAATCCCTTTCATAGTGGGATAGCTCGAGAATTGATCCTTATAAGGCATCATCCCTATGTATAAGCATCATGAAGCCGAATTGCAAGTGTTAATTTAACATAATCATATTGAACATAAAACGTTATGATGTTAGGGATATGTATATCTCATCCTGAATGAAGGAGGAACTGATATGAGGAGAGTTCTTAACTTGGCACTATGTCTTTGTGTATTTTCCATTTTACCATTGGCCCTGCTCGCCGAAGACTTCATGGCCGATGGTAATGCCCTCTACGATAAGGGCAAGTCGTCGAATTATGAGAGTTACAAACAGTCGGGTGAGATGTTTGTAAAGGCCCTTGAGGCAGCCCCCACCAACTATGAGGCAGCCTGGAAGGCGGCACGCTCATACAGGGAGTTTGCCAACCAATCCAAGGAAAAGAACGCCCCCAACTGGAAGGCCACCTGCAAAGAATATGGGAAGCTGGGCATGAAGTATGGTGAGAAGGCCATCGCACTCAACCCAAACGGTGTTGAGGGTAATTTCTGGTATGGGTGTTCAGTAGGTAACTATTCTGATGGCGTGAGCATTCTTACAGCATTAAAAGAAGGCCTGAAAAACAAGACCCAGGAGAGCTTCGAGAAATCCTACCAGATTGATAAGATGTACAAGGACGGCGGCCCCATCAAGGCCTTGGGCCGCTTCTGGTTCGTCCTGCCCTGGCCCATGCAAGACAAAAAACTATCGCTGAAGTATCTCAGGGAATTCCAGAAATCCTTCCCTAACGACGACGAGGGACAGGTGTTCTTAGCCGAGACCCTCATGAAGACCGGCGATAAAGACGAGGCTAAATCACTGCTCCAGAAGGCATCAACTTCCAGTAACAAGTACTTTGCCGATTGGGCGAAACGGCTCCTTGCAGAAATGTAACAGTGCCTTTGAGAATATAAAATAAGGGCGCCCCTCTTAAATGAGGAAGCGTCCTTTTTTTTCATATAACAGTATCAGTTATTAGTCAGTATCAAAAGCCGATCTGCTCAGGGCAAGAAGTGATGCCTGATCGAGCTTCCTCATAGTGCTGATGAGCTTTTTAATCTCGCGGTTGTCCTGATCCGTGAACTCGATGCCCATCCCCTTCTCGGGCGCACAGCGGACTACCTTACCTTCCACATCAATGACCCTTCCCACGTCAACCGCATCCAGGGTCATGCGAATGATCTCGCCGCGTTCTAGGGTATGAGGAGTTTCAATGTATACACCCCCGATGCTGATGTTTCTCACCGTGCCCTTCAGAACTTTTCTGTTAGAGTCCTGGTACCTGGCCTCGATCTTCAAAGGTTTCCTGGTATACTGCCTTTTATCTTTTGCTTTCATGCGTACACCTTTACCTGAATTCTATCATCACTTATGCTTTTCGTCAGAAACCTTCCCATTCTTTAACAACATTTATTTATAAAAGACTACAGAGTGACTGATGCACTTTTTCTCATTTTTTAAATTCTGCTGGATTCAGACCTCTCATGATGCTACAGCACTAGACTTGTTGGAATTGGACATAGCATCTAGATGAGGACCAGATCACCTACGGGGGACAATGCCATGAAAGTCAAAGATATCATGACAAGCAAGGTAATAGCCCTGACACAGGATATGGGTATTGTGGATGCTGCCAAGATCCTCATGGACAACCACATCAACGGCGCCCCGGTCCTGGACAAAGAGGGTAAGCTTATCGGCATTTTGTGTCGCGATGACCTCATCTCTCAGCAGAAAAAATTGCCCCTACCCTCTTATTTCGTTGTACTTGACGGTATTATCCCCCTCATGTCTTCCAAACACATAGAAAAAGAGATGGCTAAGATTGCGGCTACAAATGTAGAACATGCAATGACTATCAAGCCCGTCACCGTAACCCCTGATACCGACATAGAAGTAGTTGCAAGTCTCATGGTGGATAAAAAGATCCATACCATCCCGGTCATTGATGCAAACGGCATTTTAGCGGGCGTTGTTGGGAAGGAAGATGTATTGAAAACCCTGATCCCCAAAAAATAGACGCTCGGCATCAATTGCCAGGTGAGGGCTATTCACAAGTCACTGGTCACTGATTTCTCATCACCAACTCACTCTGAGAAATCATGCCCCTTCAATAGAATCCCCATAGGCACTGTCGCTCTGCCTGAGACGTTTCTCAAAGTCCGTTCTTTGTTGTGCCGCCTCCTTCATGAGATGAAATCCATGGCAGTATGAGGTCAGATTGTAAGACTATCTCAATTATTAAAAAGGGAGTTATGGGTTTCCCGAACATGACGAAAAGAATATTATCAACGAAGACTCCGCATCTGTGAGACTTCTCCATAGAAGACCGGGCAGCAAAGTGCTGCCCGGTTTCGCTTTCATGTCAACCTTTTCGAGGTATAAAGTTTAATCTTATCCAAGGGAATAGTCTCTTATGAGACTCGCTCCGTCAGGACTGTTATATCCCTGATGAATTCGTGAATATCCTCATCTGTAGTGTCCCACGAGCACATGAGCCTCACCCCACCCTCGCCGATAAAGGTGTAGAATCGCCACCCCATCTCATGGAGACCGTCTATAATAGATAAACGCATCTTCACAAAAACCGAGTTGGCCTCAACCGGGAACATAATCTCTATTCCTCGTATTTTTTTAAGCTCTTCGTGCAGGAGTCGGGCACAGCGGTTTGCATGCTCGGCATTTTTAAGCCAGACCTCACCACGCAAGAGCCCAATCCACGGGGCCGAGAGAAACCGCATTTTACTGGCAAGCTGGCCTGCCTGTTTGCACCGGTAATCGAATTCCCGGGCAAGCTCTTTTTCAAAAAAAATGACGGCCTCCCCTGCTGCAATCCCATTCTTTACTCCGCCGAAGCAGAGCACATCCACGCCTGCTTTCCAGGTGATCTCTTTCGGTGCAACCTTCAGGGTGGCCAGGGCATTGGCAAGCCGCGCGCCGTCCATGTGGAGACGCAAGCCCAGGCTTGATGCAAGTCCGCCCAGGGCCTTAAGCTGATCCGCCGTATACACGGTGCCCACCTCGGTGGCCTGGGTAATGCTGATGACCTTCGGTTTGGGATAATGGATGTCGGTTCTCTTCAGGGCGACCTCTTCCACTTCTTTGAGTGATAACTTACCATTGTCTCCTCCTGCCAGGAGGATCTTGGTACCGTTTGAGAAGAATTCAGGCGCCCCACACTCATCGGTCTCGATATGTGCATGCCTTTGACAGATGATGCTATGGTACGATTGGCAGAGCGATGCCAGGGCAAGTGAGTTGGCTGCAGTTCCGTTGAAGACGAAGAAAACATCGCAATCTGTCTCAAAAAAATCTCTAATTAAGTCGCAGGCCTGTGCAGTGTATTCATCCTCACCATATGGAATACAGTGCCCTGTATTCGCACGGAAAAGGGTTTCAAAGGCCTCCGGACAGATACCCGAGTAATTGTCACTCGCAAATTGCCGCCTCATCTTCTCCATAGATCTTTCCCTTCCCCTTTTTAGTTTGTGGTCAGGGAACTCCTGAACTCAGAATATTTCGATACATGGCTCAGAGCCCTCAATGTATATCCGAGGTCGCTGAACACCGGGATGCCTTTTTCGAGAAAAACCTGCCGGGCTTCCCTGATGAGATCCGTTATATCAAGTGAATCCAGGCCCTGCTTGAACTCAGGCATCACTAGAATCACGGGTTTGCCGGAGGAGTCCGCAGCATCTCTCATGGCATTGCTGAGCTCCTGATATGGAGTAATCTTCTTAATCGAGTCTATTCCCAATCCCATGGCAACAGCCTTGTAGTGGTGCACAAGCTGGATGAGTACCTGAACATCCACCCGAGGGTCGCTGCCGGACTGTAGGAATACATGCCGGTATGCATCCGGGCCCACCAAGGGGTTTGCGGCGTCAATCGGGTTTCTTGCACTGGATCCAGGCCTGGGAAGAACTTCCAGGATCTTCTCGCTCAAGGAATCATCGAATGTGGGCAGATTGACTCCGAACCGTTCGGCCATATCACCGGCGCTTACTCCTAAAGCCCCGCCGCCGGCGGCGACACTGATGCCTTGATATTTTTTTATGGGTAGCATGGAAAATGCAAGACACGTCTGGGCAAGCTCCCACAGATCCACCACCTGAATGGCCCCGGCTTGGCGAAGTGCAGATTCCCAGATTACCTTCTTCCCGCCCATGGATGCCGTGTGGCTGGCAACAGCCCTGCCTCCTGCTTCCGACAGGCCGCCTTTATTGATGATTACGGGTTTTGTGGCTGCCACCTGTTTAAGGACCCTGAAGAACTCCCTACCGTCCTTTACACCCTCCATGTACATGGCAATGACCCTTGTCTCGGGGTCCTTGCCGAAGTACTCCAGGAGCTCTGTCTCTCTCAGGTCTGCCCCGTTGCCAAAGCTGATGACCTTTGAAAACCTCACCCCCATCCACTTGCCGATATGGGCAAAATCTATGGACATGCCTCCGCTCTGGGATATAAAGGCGACATGCCCGCTCTCCCGGGAGAGGTCCGGGCCTGGCAGCAGAGTCAGGCCGCTCGCCGGGCAATAGATACCGAAACAGTTGGGCCCGATCACCCTGATCCCTTTGGAAGCAATCTCCTTAATATCTTGTTCCAGGCCAGCGCCCTCCGGAGTGCCGGCCTCAGAAAAGCCTGCAGAAAGGATCTCGGCGCCTGCAATACCCATGATCCTGCATTTTTCCAAGGTCAGCGGGACATGCTCCGCAGGTACGGCGATAATCGCGAAGTCGACCTGTCCCGGGATCTCATCGAGGCTCCGGTAGATCTTCCATCCATTGACCTGGCCGCCATTCGGGTTAACCGGATAGAGCTCGCCTGCAAACCCTATGGCGTTAAGGGCGCTCAACATGCCGCTGCCAAAACCTGTGCCCTTGGGAGATACCCCGATGATGGCCACGCTTCTGGGATGGAAGATGCGATTAAACACTTCATTGTTGTCTGATTGTTCAATAGTACTTTTCATGGTGACCCCTCGCTCAGACATGATGGCTCATGGACCTCTCGATATCATTCTTTCTGTTTCCCGGAAATTTGTCAATCCTGACAGGATGGGAGAAGGATATCTTTACAGGTCAGTTCGGTAACATTATACTAGTCACTGTACATTAATCAAAGAGCACAGCAGGGGGCTATGCCCAAAGAAAACACCCATCTTCATTTTGCATATGGTCTGCTTGAAGAGTTCCAGGGGCAGGATATCCTGAAGGATGTCTCTGAACATATCCGGCAGTATCTTTTGGGCTCCATCATCCCGGATACATGCTATTATGGCGGCAGCCCTTCTCTTAGGCGTATCTCGGAGACATTTCACGGCAAGGACGGAAACCCTACCAACACCACAATCGTGCAGGTGCTCGACCATGCACAGGACCTGAAGGATATTGCATTCATATGTGGGTATATCTCACACTGTGCCCTGGACATCACCTTTCACCCGGTCATCTACTATCTCTCGGGCAATTACTATGATAAATCCCCTGAAAAGAGGACCCATGCAATCTACCTTCACCGACACCTGGAAACCTGCCTCGATATAGACATTCAGAACACAATGCGGCTTCACAGGCTCATCAGGACAGTATATCTGAAAGGGCTCATCTTTGAAGATATCATCTCACATGAATTCCAGGTATCGGTAAAGAGCATAAGAAATTCCCTGAGAAGACAGATCGTCTATAACATGCTGTTTACGAGCATGGCGGCTTATCGCCTTGCCAAGGTATCATCACGGGCCGGGCTGTTCAAAGATACCTCACAACTCGGACTCTTCTACGGGGATGTAGAACATGGTGAGCGTTTGCCATTCGTGATCGAAGCAGCCGATCTCGTGGACGGCCATGAAAGGTCCACGACGCTTAGCAATCTTTTTCAAGATGCCCGTACATTAGCCAAGGCCATGATAGAAGCTGCGTTCGGCTATTGGAATAAAGATTTAAGCCTTGCAGAAATGCTCCAGGTCATACCAGGGTTGAGTCTTGACACGGGCAAGCTCGGAATAAGCGCTTCAAGTATTCACTACACCAGGGAAGATGATAATATTATGAATGTGATGGGGCAATCTTCGATATTATGATATTCGCTGACCTTTCGAAAGGTTTTCCATGGCATTTGTGCGGATGAAAGGTGTTGAAGGTCTGGTATATGTCCCAGATGATAATGGGGGCTCGAAGAAACACCCATGTGTTGACTGTTATTATTGCCGATGGTGCTGCGATAACAGATGTGAGCTGTGCCTCAAAACGAAATCCTGCAACAAGACTAAATGCCCCACAGAGATTATTTCACTTAAGGATATCAAACAGGGTTAAATCAGAGGATATTTCCCCTTAATAACGACGTTGGGGGACATAAGCAATGTAAGTGTTCCCTGAATGGAGATCCAACCCGCCATACAGCTCTCTCATGACACACCTCCTCCTGAGTTATTGCCTCTATTATATCCGTGCGATCTTGGCGGAGGTGCCTTTTAGATGATTATCACGTAATCATAAGTTTCTCAGGACTTGTGGAACCGATCATTTATCGCAGAGATATTCAGTAGTAAAAAGTTCTATAAGAAATTATGCTGACTTCTATATTTTTGGTGAGGCATCATTGAAGTAACTAATCTCAGAAGGATGAAAAAGGGAACAATCTCCCATACAAAATATGCTAGAACACTGAACGTCGTATCCCTGAATGTGTAATAAATCCTGAGACAAAGGTATATATAAACTATGGTTGCTATGAAATCGGATTGGTGTCTCACATACCATCGGTGAACAAGTGCTAAAATATAACCTAATATGGAGCCGCTGAATGCAAGTTCGAACCAATCTAAGCCTATGATTGATTGGGAGATAACACCCCACATAAATCCAACACCCGTTCCACTCATGCCAATCTTTCGGAGATACCATTCAGATGCTGTTATCTTTTCAAAGGGGACTAACTGCTGGGGAGGAAGGATATTAATAAAATCATTTATATATAAATACCAAGGTAAATGTGCACCCAATTTTTTCAGCTGCAACACGTCATATGCTGTTGCAAGCAATGATTGGAACTCATTATTACCAGAAATGAAACTTACATCGGCCAACGAATAATGTAAATTTAAAGCTGCAAGGTCTGTATACATACGATAAAAACCTAAAAACATGAAAAGAATGAATATTGAAGTAATAGGTGATTGACCAAGACTGAAGATAACGTGCCATAGGACACGGTCTGAAGTTGTGTGACTGGTTACATAGGTTTCATAAACATATCTTCGGTTTTCTGTCATCCTAAAACCGAGAAGAAATCGCAGAAATCAACAGTACTTAGAAAATCGACTCGATCCTAATTCCTATAATTACCGACAGATTTTTCACTATTACCAGGAATAATTATCGGTTGAGCACTGAACCAGACCCCGATCGTTCATCGCATCACCCCATATTGCGAATGAGTTGCGTGTAGAACCTCACCACCTGCGCATAGTTCTCAATGGAAATTCTCTCATCGATGCCATGGATCATCTGGAGGTCATTCGGGTGCAGCCATAATGGGCTGAAGCGGAAGATGTTGCTGGTCAACTTGGCATAGTGCCTGCTGTCTGTTGCACCAATACACAGCCCGGGAGCGACTAGCACCTCTGGGAATACCTGGTGGATCGTCCGCTCGATTACCTTGAAACCCGACGATCCAGTGTCCGATATAAACGACGGTTCGCTGCTGAATCCTCCCGACGGCTTAATCTCCACCCTCGGGTCGTCGATGGTACGACGCACATGCTCCATAACGCTGCCGATGCTCTCGCCCTGCAGCAGCCGGAAATTCACCATAGAACGTGCCTTTGTCGGCAGGATGTTCTCTTTGACCCCGGATGTAAATATCGTCGGCGCTGTGGTGGTGCGTATCAAGGCGTTCGTCCGAGGTACTGCGGCAAGCTTTTTTTTAACCAGTCCTTCATAAAGCCAGAGATTGGCAAATATCATCCTCATGCCAAAGGGCATTTCCGGGGCCAGGGTTCCAAACATCTGCCTGATTGGAATTCCGATTCGTGTTGGGAACTGGTTTCGCTCGATCTTGTCTATGGCTGCACTTAAGATTCCGATTGCCGTTTGCTGAGGAGGCATCATGGAGTGCCCACCTTCGCTTTCGACAGTCATCTCTATGCTTGCGTAGCCCTTTTCGGCTATGCCCACCAGGGCAACAGGTTTTGTTATGTCAGGAACAATGCCCTCAACGATGGTGAGACCTTCGTCAATCACATAGTCCATCTTGATGCCCCTGGAATTCAGAAGGGCTGCAATTCTGGCTGCTCCTGACTGCCCCCCGATCTCTTCATCGTGGCCGAATGCGAGGTAGATGTTCTGGCGAGGTGTATAACCCTCCTGCAGCAGTCCCTCCACAGACTCGAGGATGCCGAGCAAGCTGCCCTTGTCGTCGAGTGTACCCCTTCCCCAGATGAATCCATCGTCAATACGTCCCACAAAGGCAGGATGCGTCCAGGTGCTACCCGATACCGACTCGGTAGGTACTACATCCATGTGGGCGGCAAGAAGGATAGGTTCCAGTTTTTCGTCCTGCCCCTTCCATGTGTACAGAAGGCTGTACCCTGCCACAACTTCCCTGCTCATCGTTGCATGGACTTTCGGGAAGGCCTGCTCGAGATATTTGTGAAACCCGGTGAATTCCTCTACGTTGAACTGGGCCGGGTTCTCGTGAGAGATGGTCTGGAATTGGATGGCCTCTATTAATCGTCCAGCCAGGGCTTGGGAATCTAATGCGGAATTGTTGACAGGCATTACCTGCACCTGCCTGGACGAAAGCATCATGGTTCTGAATAGCACAACTGCAATAATAACAATCAGCCCAGCTCCTATCAACAGGATCAGTATATCCATTGCATCCATCCTTTTGGGGCACAGATTTCAAATGTTGGCTTAAGGTATTCTCGTTGAATATTATTTTTATTTCCAATAATAACTTGCTGAAAAAGTCAAGCCCTCATGCAATGAAAGTGACTCTTAGTATTAGATATTATAGAACTCCCATGACCTAGTGATTCAACTCTCCAAATTGTCTTTAAGTCAATTCTCTGATTCTCTGCAAATTAAATCAGTTATCTTATCCCACTATTTCCATCATTAGATATTCGCCGCCATTGTCGCGGTTGATGGAACATCACTCAAGTGTTCTCCATAATGGGTAAACTTGATAGTTTTATCCGGGGCAACAATAAAAACAGCGGGAAGCTGTGTCTCTTTACCTTCAAATTTCCCGTGCTTGTATCCCTGAAAGGTTGCCTTGATAGCCATAATCAGACCTGCCGGATGCATATATCTGAGGATACTGCCAGGCTCCACATGATACAGCTTAAAAAGATCACCCTTTGGATCACAAATGATAGTAAACGGCCAGTCTTCTTGCTTGGTGGCTGAAGCGACCGTCTCAGGAGAACTTTGAATAATGACAAAAAGCACTGCCTTTTTTTGTTCGATGAGGTTGATCTCGCGCTTCAGATTTGCCATATCGATCTGGCAGATAGGACACCCAAGGTAGCGGAGAAAGACCAGAACCGCCGGGTTACCGCCCACCGCTTCATAAAATCTTTTCTCACCTTCCCAGGGTGTTTCGAATAAAAAGTCCGGGGCCTTGTCGCCGACTTTAAGTTTTGCATTCATCTTAATATCCTCCTGTTATCTTCTCTCCGTATCAGCCCTTATGGTATCTGCAGGTAACTCTCAAACGAAAACCCCTGCCATCCTTTTCTCGATGGTCTCAGCCTCCCTCACGATCCGATCGAACAGTTCCTTTACCGATGGTTCGTCGTGAATCAGGCCGGTGCACTGGCCCACAGGCAGCACGCCCTTCTGAAGATTACCCTCCTCCGTTGCCAGCTGGAAGGCCTTGGAGGCATTGGCCAGATAAGCAAGCTGCTTTGCGTTCTTCCACCCGGACAGCACTACACCGATGAACAGCTTGATGAATGGCAGGCGCAGGGTTTTCGCAATGTCCTGCGCATTGATGAATGCAGCAGGCAGGTTCAATCCGCGCCGCTTGACACGCTCTGCCGTACCGGTCTTGAGGACGCGGCACCACAGCCCATCGATGCGCTTGGAGTAGAGGGTATCCGTGACATCCATCTTGATGGAGAGGTCCTTGTAATTCTGGTGGAGGGGGCTTTCCTTGGTGGTCATCAGCCTGGTTCCCATTGCAATGCCTTCGGCGCCCAGGGCAAGTGCTGCTGCGAGGCCCCTCCCGTCAGCGATGCCGCCGGCCGCCACTATGGGGATAGTAAGGGCATCCACAAGGCTTGGTATGAGGCAGAACGTGGTGACGAATTCACCGTGGGCAGCAGCCTCATTGCCCGTGGCTATCACTGCATCGCACCCGTATTCCTGGGCCCGTTTGGCGTGGCGGGCGTTTACCACCGTGGCCATAACCTTTCCGCCGTATTTGTGGGCCTCCTGTACGATCCAGTCGCCTTTGCCAAGGGCAAAGTTGATCACCGGTACCTGCTCTTCCAGGAGGACCTTTGCAGATTCCTTGGCGCCGGGAAAAAGCAGGGATGCATTAGCCCCGAAAGGCTTGTCCGTGAGTTTGCGGATTTGCCTGATTGATTCCCTGGTCGTGTCCTTGTCGAGGGGGCCTGTGGCGAGAATTCCCAGACCGCCTGCATTTGAAACTGCAGCCACCATCTTGGGCACGCTGATCCAGCTCATCCCGGACAGCAAGATGGGGTACTGGGTCCCCAACATCTCGGTAATCCTGGTTTTCATATTACTCCTCCTGGAAGCTCAGTTAGGTTATAGACAAACTAAGGGAATATATTAAAACCCTCCCATGCGTGCGATGATCTCACACATGATTTCATCAGCACCTGCGCCGATGGACATGATGCGGGAATCCCTGAAATAGCGTGAGATAAGTGTCTCATTCATGAATCCCATGCCCCCGAACATCTGTAGGCATCCGCTGGCAACCTCGGAGATCAGCTGTCCTGCAAAGAGCTTTCCCATGGATATCTCGCGGGTGACATCAAGCCCTTTCATCTTCATGCGGACAATATGGTAGGATAATTGTTTCAGGCATTCATTTTTCATGAGCCACCCGGCCAGCCGGTGCCGCAATACCTGTTTCGTAATGAGGGGTTTGCCGAAGACAACCCGCTGTCTCAAATACTGAACCGTCATATCGATCATGTCCTGGACGCACACATACGTCCCCGGCAAGACTGCAAACCGCTCATGCTGGAACTGCTGCATCTGATAAATAAACCCTTCCCCCTCAAAGCCTATCAGGTTCTCGACTGGCACCTTGACGTTATCGAAAAAGAGCTCAGCCGTATCGCTGCTCCTGAGGCCCACCTTGTCGAGTTTCTTGCTCACGGAAAACCCGGGGAGATTTGTCGGCACTACAAAAAGATTGAAAGAATGATACCCCGAATCATCCCCTGACCGCGCGAGCAAGGTCAGGAAGTCTGCCTGTATACCGTTGGTTATATATGTTTTAGAGCCATTGATTATATAGCTGTCACCATTCTTTACAGCACGTGTCCTGATGGCAAAGACATCGGAGCCGGCATCGGGTTCTGTGACTGCAATGGCCGATACCATGTCGCCCGCTATAGCCGCCTTTAAATATGTCTCTTTAAGGTACTCGCTCCCATAAGCAGCAATCGCAGGTGTAGCCATATTTGTCTGGACTGCGATCGCTGTAGGAACACCCATTCCGTGGATATGCCCGAGCTCCTCGAGGAGGACCGTCTCATACCAGTAATCAAGACCCTGGCCCCCATACCGGGTGTCATAACGGATACCCAGGAATCCGAGGCCCCCCATCTTCTTGAACAGGTCATGGAGCGGAACGGTCTTTTCCTCCCATTCATCCATGAAGGGATTAATTTCCTTGTCTACGAATTTCTTTATGGAAGCCCGAAAAGCCTCGTGTGTATCGTCAAAATACATCCTGACCTCCTTAACGAATGAGCAAGACCCTGACTTGTTCCCCTTCTCAGAGAATGCACGGCATACAATTACCGAGGCACTATGGATTCCGGCATCTCCACAACCCGTGCCCTCAGATATTCACCCAGGGTCTTTGCCTGGGGGTCCATACGGAAAGAAGCCGCTGCTCCCTCCCCCAGGATACCCTTGATATAAAAGTTCACTGCCAGCAGGTTGGGCAGTTCGTATCGGTCGATCTCATAGTCCTTCAAGTCCAGGAGCATACTTTTAAGCCTTTCCGTGGTCAGAAATTTCTGAAGGAAGGCATATGCATGGAGCGTCTTTGCCCATACACCGAGATTTGCGTTGCCCCCCTTGTCGCCTGAGCGAGTTGCAAACACCCTTCCGAATGGCACACGGGTAGTCTTGCCACCAGGTACAGCAGGCACATCTATCGCAAGGGGCTTAGGTGCGACAAACCCTTCCACAGGCTTAACGCACTCCACTGTGAATTCCTTGTCATCCACAACTACCTTCTGGTGAATCCGGATGTTGGAAACAAGTGCCGGCCAGTACACGATTGCCGGCGTCCCCTTGGCAGGGGGAGCTGTACCGGTAAAGCCGGGGATATTGGCAAGTGCTAGCTCCACGATCTTGGACGAGATCTTGTCCACCTTTTTCTGGTCCGGGTCGATAACGGTGATGCGCAGATATGCGAAGGCCTCTTCATTTGTATCAGGATCATCCTTGTTGGACCGGATAAGCTGGATCTCGGCCTTCTGAAACTGCCCTTTCCCTCCGATGGCATCAAAGAGCGCCTCTTCAAATATGCGGGCCTTCTTATCGATGTCCAGGCCGGTAAGGATCACGGTCATGGAATTTCGATAGCCGCCCAAGGTGTTGATGCAGACCTTTGAAGTGGCGGTAGGTGGTTCACCCTTGACACTCTCCACCTGAACCCGGTCAGGACCTTGCTGGCAAATCCTGATGGTGTCGAAGCGGGCAACCATGTCCGGAGTCAGGTAGCGTGGATCGCTGATTTCATAGAGGAGCTGCGCCTTGACCGTATCCACCGAAACGAGTCCTCCAGTTCCGGGATGCTTGGTGATGACAAAGGAGCCGTCGCAAAAGATTTCCGCAATGGGGAAACCCACCTTTTTGAAGTTCGGGACCTCGTCGATGAATGAATAGTTGCCGCCGGTGGCCTGGGCCCCGCACTCGATGATGTGCCCGGCCGTCGTTGCTCCGGCCAGCCTGTCCCACTCGTCCTGCTTCCATCCGTGCCACCAGGCAGCAGGTCCGACTACGAGAGAGGCGTCCGCTATTCGGCCACTCACCACAATATCAGCCCCCTCTTCCAGGGCCTTCACGATTCCCCAGCACCCCAGATAGGCATTTGCGGATATGACAATGGCCTTGGAATCTTTCAGGGCGATCCCCTTGTCCAGGTGTGTTAAATCCTCACCGGATGCCTGGAGTTCAGCGAGGCGGGGCATGAGGTCATCCCCCTCGATATAGGCGATTTTCGGGTGCAGGCCCAGCTCGCCGGCGATGCGCGTCAGCCCGGCGGCCAGCCCCTTGGGATTCAGTCCGCCTGCGTTCGATACCACACGGATCTTTTTATCAAGGCATTCGCCCATGATCTGTTCCATCTGCCTCAAAAAGGTCGAGGCGTAACCGCCATTTGGGTCCTTCATCTTGGTCCTGAAGAGGATGGCCATGGTCAGCTCTGCAAGGTAATCGCCTGTGAGAAAATCAATAGGCCCGCCCTGCACCATCTCTTTGGCAGCACTCAGCCGGTCGCCGAAGAATCCGCTGCAGTTGGCGATGATGACCTTATCCCTGTTTTTGCGATCATTGACACCCATGTGCATCCTCCTTCATTTTCCTTTAAAAACCGGCTGCCGTTTCTCGATGAATGCAGTAATGCCTTCCAGGGCGTCCTCGGTGGAGGCCACCTCGGCAATCTTTCCTGAAAGGTAGTCCAGGGCCTCTTCCAGCTTCATGTCTTCAGCTGCATGGAAGGCCTCCTTGCCGATCTTCATGCCGATGGGGCTCTTGGCAGTGAGACTTTTCAAGACTGCGTCAATTGCACCATCCAGTTCTCCTGCAGGCACCACCCTGGTGATCAGGCCCATGGCAAGTGCATCGACAGCCTTGATCCTCTCGGCCAGCAGGATCATCTCCATGGCCTTCTTCCTGGGGACAGGTACTTGTGCACCCAAGTTTATCAGCTGCAACACCTCATAGGTGCAAGCAATGATTGGAACTCATTATTACCAGAATGAAACTTACATCGGACGTATCTAAATTTAAAGTGAATGGTCGTTAGATACGAAAAAACAGAAAGAATGAATATTGAAGTAATAGGTGATTGACTAAGACTGAAGATAACGTGCCATAGGACACGGTCTGAAATTGTGTGACTGGTTACATAGGTTTCATAAACATATCTTCGGTTTTCTGTCATCCTAAAACCGAGAAGAAATCGCAGAAATCAACAGTACTTAGAAAATCGACTCGATCCTAATTCCTATAATTACCGACAGATTTTTCACTATTACCAGGAATGATTATCGGTTGAGCACTGATCCAGACCCCGATCGTTCATTGCATCACCCCATATTGCGAATGAGTTGCGTGTAGAACCTCACCACCTGCGCATAGTTCTCAATGGAAATTCTCTCATCGATGCCATGGATCATCTGGAGGTCATTCGGGTGCAGCCATAATGGGCTGAAGCGGAAGATGTTGCTGGTCAACTTGGCATAGTGCCTGCTGTCTGTTGCACCAATACACAGCCCGGGAGCGACTAGCACCTCTGGGAATACCTGGTGGATCGTCCACTTGATTACCTTGAAACCCGACGATCCAGTGTCCGATATAAACGACGGTTCGCTGCTGAATCCTCCCGACGGCTTAATCTCCACCCTCGGGTCGTCGATGGTACGACGCACATGCTCCATAACGCTGCCGATGCTCTCGCCCTGTAGCAGCCGGAAATTCACCATAGAACGTGCCTTTGTCGGCAGGATGTTCTCTTTGACCCCGGATGTAAATATCGTCGGCGCTGTGGTGGTGCGTATCAAGGCGTTCGTCCGAGGTACTGCGGCAAGCTTTTTTTTAACCAGTCCTTCATAAAGCCAGAGATTGGCAAATATCATCCTCATGCCAAAGGGCATTTCCGGGGCCAGGGTTCCAAACATCTGCCTGATTGGAATTCCGATTCGTGTTGGGAACTGGTTTCGCTCGATCTTGTCTATGGCTGCACTTAAGATTCCGATTGCCGTTTGCTGAGGAGGCATCATGGAGTGCCCACCTTCGCTTTCGACAGTCATCTCTATGCTTGCGTAGCCCTTTTCGGCTATGCCCACCAGGGCAACAGGTTTTGTTATGTTAGGAACAATGCCCTCAACGATGGTGAGACCTTCGTCAATCACATAGTCCATCTTGATGCCCCTGGAATTCAGAAGGGCTGCAATTCTGGCTGCTCCTGACTGCCCCCCGATCTCTTCATCGTGGCCGAATGCGAGGTAGATGTTCTGGCGAGGTGTATAACCCTCCTGCAGCAGTCCCTCCACAGACTCGAGGATGCCGAGCAAGCTGCCCTTGTCGTCGAGTGTACCCCTTCCCCAGATGAATCCATCGTCAATACGTCCCACAAAGGCAGGATGCGTCCAGGTGCTACCCGATACCGACTCGGTAGGTACTACATCCATGTGGGCGGCAAGAAGGATAGGTTCCAGTTTTTCGTCCTGCCCCTTCCATGTGTACAGAAGGCTGTACCCTGCCACAACTTCCCTGCTCATCGTTGCATGGACTTTCGGGAAGGCCTGCTCGAGATATTTGTGAAACCCGGTGAATTCCTCTACGTTGAACTGGGCCGGGTTCTCGTGAGAGATGGTCTGGAATTGGATGGCCTCTATTAATCGTCCAGCCAGGGCTTGGGAATCTAATGTGGAATTGTTGACAGGCATTACCTGCACCTGCCTGGACGAAAGCATCATGGTTCTGAATAGCACAACTGCAATAATAACAATCAGCCCAGCTCCTATCAACAGGATCAGTATATCCATTGCATCCATCCTTTTGGGGCACAGATTTCAAATGTTGGCTTAAGGTATTCTCGTTGAATATTATTTTTATTTCCAATAATAACTTGCTGAAAAAGTCAAGCCCTCATGCAATGAAAGTGACTCTTAGTATTAGATATTATAGAACTCCCATGACCTAGTGATTCAACTCTCCAAATTGTCTTTAAGTCAATTCTCTGATTCTCTGCAAATAATGCGATTTTAATTAAATCAGTTATCTTATCCCACTATTTCCATCATTAGATATTCGCCGCCATTGTCGCGGTTGATGGAACATCACTCAAGTGTTCTCCATAATGGGTAAACTTGATAGTTTTATCCGGGGCAACAATAAAAACAGCGGGAAGCTGTGTCTCTTTACCTTCAAATTTCCCGTGCTTGTATCCCTGAAAGGTTGCCTTGATAGCCATAATCAGACCTGCCGGATGTATATATCTGAGGATACTGCCAGGCTCCACATGATACAGCTTAAAAAGATCACCCTTTGGACCACAAATGATAGTAAACGGCCAGTCTTCTTGCTTGGTGGCTGAAGCGACCGTCTCAGGAGAGCTTTGAATAATGACAAAAAGCACTGCCTTTTTTTGTTCGATGAGGTTGATCTCGCGCTTCAGATTTGCCATATCGATCTGGCAGATAGGACACCCAAGGTAGCGGAGAAAGACCAGAACCGCCGGGTTACCGCCCACCGCTTCATAAAATCTTTTCTCACCTTCCCAGGGTGTTTCGAATAAAAAGTCCGGGGCCTTGTCGCCGACTTTAAGTTTTGCATTCATCTTAATATCCTCCTGTTATCTTCTCTCCGTATCAGCCCTTATGGTATCTGCAGGTAACTCTCAAACGAAAACCCCTGCCATCCTTTTCTCAATGGTCTCAGCCTCCCGCACGATCCGATCAAACAGTTCCTTGACCGAAGGTTCATCATGGATCAGGCCGGTACACTGGCCCACCGGCAGCACGCCCTTCTGAAGATTACCCTCCTCCGTTGCCAGCTGGAAGGCCTTGGAGGCATTGGCCAGATAGGCAAGCTGTTTTGCGTTCTTCCATCCGGACAGCACTACGCCGATGAACAGCTTGCTGAATGGCAGGCGCAGGGTTTTCGCAATGTCCTGCGCATTGATGAATGCAGCAGGCAGGTTCAATCCGCGCCGCTTGACACGTTCGGCCGTATCGGTCTTGAGGACGCGGCACCACAGCCCATCGATGCGCCTGGAGTAGAGGGTGTCCGTGACATCCATCTTGATGGAGAGGTCCTTGTAATTCTGGTGGAGGGGGCTTTCCTTGGTGGTCATCAGCCTGGTTCCCATTGCAATGCCTTCGGCGCCCAGGGCAATTGCTGCTGCGAGGCCCCTCCCGTCAGCAATGCCGCCGGCCGCCACTATGGGGATAGTAAGGGCATCCACAAGGCTTGGTATGAGGCAAAACGTGGTGACGAATTCACCGTGGGCAGCAGCCTCATTGCCCGTGGCTATCACTGCATCGCACCCGTATTCCTGGGCCCGTTTGGCGTGTCGAACGTTTACCACCGTGGCCATAACCTTTCCGCCATATTTGTGGGCCTCCTGCACGATCCAGTCTCCCTTGCCAAGGGCAAAGTTGATCACCGGCACCTGCTCTTCCAGGAGGACCTTTGCAGATTCCTTGGCGCCGGGAAAAAGCAGGGATGCATTAGCCCCGAAAGGCTTGTCCGTGAGTTTGCGGATTTGCCTGATTGATTCCCTGGTCGTGTCCTTGTCGAGGGGGCCTGTGGCGAGAATTCCCAGACCGCCTGCATTTGAAACTGCAGCCACCATCTTGGGCACGCTGATCCAGCTCATCCCGGACAGCAAGATGGGGTAGTGTGTCCCCAACATTTCAGTAATCCTGGTTTTCATATTACTCCTCCTGGAAGCTCAGTTAGGTTATAGACAAACTAAGGGAATATATTAAAACCCTCCCATGCGTGCGATGATCTCACACATGATTTCATCAGCACCTGCGCCAATGGACATGATGCGGGAATCCCTGAAATAGCGTGAGATCAGTGTCTCATTCATGAATCCCATGCCCCCGAACATCTGCAGGCATCCGCTGGCAACCTCTGCGATCAGCTGCCCGGCGCATAGCTTTCCCATGGATATCTCGCGGGTGACATCAAGCCCTTTTATCTTCATGCGGACAATATGGTAGGATAATTGTTTCAGGCATTCATTTTTCATGAGCCACCCGGCCAGCCGGTGCCGCAATACCTGTTTCGTAATGAGGGGTTTGCCGAAGACAACCCGCTGTCTCAAATACTGAACCGTCATATCGATCATGTCCTGGACGCACACGTACGTCCCCGGCAAGACTGCAAACCGCTCATGCTGGAACTGCTGCATCTGATAAATAAACCCTTCCCCCTCAAAGCCTATCAGGTTCTCGGCTGGCACCTTGACGTTATCGAAAAAGAGCTCAGCCGTATCGCTGCTCCGCAGGCCCACCTTGTCGAGTTTCTTGCTCACGGAAAACCCGGGGAGATTTGTCGGCACTACAAAAAGACCGAACGAATGATACCCCGAATCATCCCCTGACCGCGCGAGCAAGGTCAGGAAGTCTGCCTGTGTACCGTTGGTTATATATGTTTTAGAGCCATTGATTATATAGCTGTCACCATTTTTTACAGCACGTGTCCTGATGGCAAAGACATCGGAGCCGGCATCGGGCTCTGTGACTGCAATGGCCGATACCATGTCGCCCGCGATAGCCGCCTTTAAATATGTCTCTTTCAGGTACTCGCTTCCATAAGCAGCAATCGCAGGTGTAGCCATATTTGTCTGGACTGCGATCGCTGTAGGAACACCCATTCCGTGGATATGCCCGAGCTCCTCGAGGAGGACCGTCTCATACCAGTAATCAAGACCCTGGCCCCCATACCGGGTGTCATAGCGGATACCCAGGAATCCGAGGTCCCCCATCTTCTTGAACAGGTCATGGAGCGGAACGGTCTTTTCCTCCCATTCATCCATGAAGGGATTAATTTCCTTGTCGACGAATTTCTTTATAGAAGCTCGAAAAGCCTCGTGTGTATCGTCAAAATACATCCCGACCTCCTTAACGAATGAGCAAGACCCTGACTTGTTCCCCTTCTCAGAGAATGCACGGCATACAATTACCGAGGCACTATGGATTCCGGCATCTCCACAACCCGTGCCCTCAGATATTCTCCCAGGGTCTTTGCCTGGGGGTCCATACGCAGTGATGCCGCTGCTCCCTCTCCCAGGATACCCTTGATATAAAAGTTCACTGCCAGCAGGTTGGGCAGTTCGTAACGGTCGATCTCATAGCCCTTCAAGTCCAGGAGCATACTTTTAAGCCTTTCCGTGGTCAGAAATTTCTGAAGGAAGGCATATGCATGGAGCGTCTTTGCCCATACACCGAGATTTGCGTTGCCCCCCTTGTCGCCTGAGCGAGTTGCAAACACCCTTCCGAATGGCACACGGGTAGTCTTGCCACCAGGTACAGCAGGCACATCTATCGCAAGAGGCTTAGGTGCGACAAACCCTTCCACAGGCTTAACGCACTCCACGGTGAATTCCTTGTCATCCACAACTACCTTCTGGTGAATCCGGCTGTTGGAAACAAGTGCCGGCCAGTACACGATTGCCGGCGTCCCCTTGGCAGGGGGAGCTGTACCGGTAAAGCCGGGGATATTGGCAAGTGCAAGCTCCACAATCTTGGACGAGATCTTGTCCACCTTTTTCTGGTCCGGGTCGATAACGGTGATGCGCAGATATGCGAAGGCCTCTTCATTTGTATCAGGGTCATCCTTGTTGGACCGGATAAGCTGGATCTCGGCCTTCTGAAACTGCCCTTTCCCTCCGATGGCATCAAAGAGCGCCTCTTCAAATATGCGGGCCTTCTTATCGATGTCCAGGCCGGTAAGGATCACGGTCATGGAATTTCGATAGCCGCCCAAGGTGTTGATGCAGACCTTTGAAGTGGCGGTAGGTGGTTCACCCTTGACACCCTCCACCTGAACCCGGTCAGGACCTTGCTGGGAAATCCTGATGGTGTCGAAGCGGGCAACCATGTCCGGAGTCAGGTAGCGTGGATCGCTGATTTCATAGAGGAGCTGCGCCTTGACCGTATCCACCGAAACGAGTCCTCCGGTTCCGGGATGCTTGGTGATGACAAAGGAGCCGTCACCATGCATTTCCGCAATGGGGAAACCCACCTTTTTGAAGTTCGGGACCTCGTCGATGAATGAATAGTTGCCGCCGGTGGCCTGGGCCCCGCACTCGATGATGTGCCCGGCCGTCGTTGCTCCGGCCAGCCTGTCCCACTCGTCCTGCTTCCATCCATGCCACCAGGCAGCAGGTCCGACTACAAGTGATGCGTCCGCTATTCGGCCACCCACCACAATATCAGCCCCCTCTTCCAGGGCCTTCACGATTCCCCAGCACCCCAGATAGGCATTTGCGGATATGACAATGGCCTTGGAATCTTTCAGGGCGATCCCCTTGTCCAGGTGTGTTAAATCCTCGCCGGAAGCCTGGAGTTCTGCGAGGCGGGGCATGAGGTCATCCCCCTCGATATAGGCTATTTTCGGGTGCAGGCCCAGCTCGCCGGCGATGCGCGTCAGCCCGGCGGCCAGCCCCTTGGGATTCAGTCCGCCTGCGTTCGATACCACACGGATCTTTTTATCAAGGCATTCACCCATGATCTGTTCCATCTGCCTCAAAAAGGTCGAGGCGTAACCGCCATTTGGGTCCTTCATCTTTGTCCTGAAGAGGATGGCCATGGTCAGCTCTGCAAGGTAATCGCCTGTGAGAAAATCAATAGGCCCGCCCTGCACCATCTCTTTGGCAGCACTCAGCCGGTCGCCGAAGAATCCGCTGCAGTTGGCGATGATGACCTTATCCCTGTTTTTGCGATCATTGACACCCATGTGCATCCTCCTTCATTTTCCTTTAAAAACCGGCTGCCGTTTCTCGATGAATGCAGTAATGCCTTCCAGGGCGTCCTCGGTGGAGGCCACCTCGGCAATCTTTCCGGATAGGTAGTCCAGGGCCTCTTCCAGCTTCATGTCTTCAGCTGCATGGAAGGCCTCCTTGCCGATCTTCATGCCGATGGGGCTCTTGGCAGTGAGACTTTTCAAGACTGCGTCAATTGCACCGTCCAGTTCTCCTGCAGGCACCACCCTGGTGATCAGGCCCATGGCAAGTGCATCGACAGCCTTGATCCTCTCGGCCAGCAGGATCATCTCCATGGCCTTCTTCCTCGGTACATTCCGGAATATAAGGGCACCTATCATCATGGGCCACAGGCCCACATTGACCTCGGGCGTGCCGAATTGGGAGTCATCGCCGGCAATGACGATATCGCAGGCGAGCATGAAACCCATTCCTCCTGCCAGGCAAAAACCCTTTACTCTGGCAACAGTAGGCTTGGGAAAGGAGACGAGACACTTCAGGAGTTGCGCATAGCTGGCAAACACCTTCTTGCCTTCTGTTGACAGGCTGTCTCCCAGCTGGGCGCCAGTACAAAAGGCCTTTTCCCCTGCACCGGTTACCAGCACGGCACGGACATCCGCATCTTTCTCAGCCCTGTCCAGATATTCAAGAAAAAGATGTATGGCCTCGGGGGTAATAGCATTCCTCTGCGGCTCCCGGTTAATTGTTATATGCGCAACATTGTTTTCCACACGGTAGAGAAGATGTTCATCGGGCATCTTTTTTCTCCTTTCAAAAAAAGCTTCATTGAGAGCAACCAGAAGGATGCCTCCCGCAATAACCTCAAATGGCTATAATCTAATAATCAGCCCTCCTCTTCCTTCTCGATATCAACCAGGATCTGGCCGGGCATGACCTTTTCTCCCTCAACAACATTGATCTTCAGGACCTTCCCCTTGAACGGCGCCTGGAGTGTTGTCTCCATCTTCATGGCAGAGACAACGACAACTCCCTGGCCTTTCTCCACCTCATTGCCTTCAGCCACCATGATGCGCACTACAACAGAGGGCATGGGCGGGGTAACCTCTTGGGGCAGTTCCTTAAGGCCCCTTCTGCGCGGACCCGCCTGGGCAAGAACATCGGCATCCTGTACCAGATAAGCGATGCCGTGCACATTGATGAGCTTTCCTTCTTGATTATCTGTAAGGTAGGCGTTTACACCGGTACCGTCCACATCCAGATGGATCTGGTTTGCCGAGATAACGCGGTAACGCCCGATCATGTAGCGGCCGCTGATAGTGGCAGTTACCGTCCCTTCATCGGTGAAATCGGCTTGAACCGGTATGTCCTGCCCGGCGATTCGTAAGGTATAGTTCATGTCATATCTCCGTTCTTAACCTCATATGCACTTATGGCCTGAAATTACCCAGGGTCAGCCATGGAGAATAGGCCTCGGTATCAGACTGGGCAACAGCCGTGGGTCTCCTGCGGTTCGCTACGGCATCCACCACATATGCCAGGGCCACAAGATCGGTGCCTTTTATGGTTGGGAGCCATTGTGCAAAGTGTGTGTCTATGAAGTCAGTGTATGTCTCTCCCTTGCAGAAAGCCTCGCTCGAGAGGATATCGACAAGGAACGGTATCGGTGTCAGGACACCGAGAATGACATAGTCCTTCAAAGCCCTGATCATCCGTTGGATACACTCCTGTCTATCTTGAGCATGAACAATCAGTTTCGAAAGGATTGGGTCATACTCCACCGGCACGGTGAATCCTGAATAGATGCCGCTGTCGTTTCTGATACCCGGTCCCCGCGGCTCCTTGACAAAATGGATCTTTCCCGATGAAGGAAGGAAGGCGCTCAAGGGGTCTTCTGCATAGATACGGCACTCGATGGCATGGCCTCGGCCCACAATATCGGCCTGTGAAAGCTTCAGCTGGTTGCCTGCAGCGATCTCGATCTGCTGCCTCACGAGGTCGATGCCCGTTATCATCTCGGTGATGGGGTGCTCAACCTGGAGGCGCGTGTTCACCTCGAGGAAGTAGAAGCTGCCGTCCTGGTCGAGCAGGAATTCCACGGTCCCGGCATTCACATAGCCGGAGGCCTTGGCTGCAGCGACTGCAGCCTTGCCCATTTTGTCCCTGAGCTCCGGTGTCAGAGCAGGTGACGGCGTCTCTTCGATGATCTTCTGGTGTCTCCTCTGGATGGAACATTCCCGCTCCAGCAGGTGGATTGCATTCCCGTGGCTGTCCGCCAGGACCTGGAACTCAACATGGCGGGGCTTGTCGATATACTTCTCCAGATAGATATCTCCGTTGCCGAAGGCGCTCTTTGCCTCCCTGGCCGCAGAGACGCATGCATCGGAAAAATCGCCCGGTGAACGGACGACGCGCATGCCCTTTCCCCCTCCCCCTGCAGCTGCCTTGATGAGTACCGGGTAGCCGATCTGTCCGGCTTCACGGGCCAGTACATGAGGGTCCGTCTCAGGCTGCATCATACCCGGGATAACGGGCACACCGCTCTTGATCATGGTACGCCTGGCATGAGTCTTGTCCCCAAGATCACGGATAGCCTGGGCAGGAGGTCCTACAAACACTATGCCTTCCAGCTCGCACCTCTGGGCGAATGAGGGGTTTTCCGCCAGGAACCCATAACCCGGATGGATGGCCTGGGCCCCTGTCTTTTTAGCCGCGGCAATGATCTTGTCCATGTTAAGGTAGCTCTCCACAGGTTCCGAAGGCCCAAGACATACGGCCTGGTCAGCCTCCAGCACATGAAGGGCATCCCGGTCGGCCTCGGAATAGACAGCTACCGTCTTAATGCCCATTTCGCGGCATGTTGCAATGATCCGCACAGCGATCTCGCCTCGGTTGGCGATGAGTATTTTGTCGAACATTGTCATCTTCCCCTGTTCTTCCTATCTATGGGACCCCTCACCCTTGCCTTCTCCCCACCCACTATGGGAAGAGGAGATAAAAAAAGCACCCATGCGTATTGGTATGGTCTCCTTCTCCATCTTTTGGAGAGAGAAGGATGAGATGGGGGGTTGCGCCTTTATTGATTGCACCTCTGTATTCCTTTACATCCTGAATATCCCGAACCCCATAACATCATCCCTGATGGGGGCATTCAATGCGGCGGATATGGCAAGCCCCAGGACATTGCGTGTGTCCACCGGGTCGAGAACCCCGTCATCCCACAGGTTCGATGTGCTGTAGTAGGCATCACCCTGCATCTTGGCGGCATCCACAATGGGCTTCCGGATAGCCTCTTCTTCCTCGGCAGTCATAGGAGACAGGCCTGCCTTGGCGTTCTGGTCGTTCTTCAGGGTGATGAGCACACCGGCTGCTTGTTCGCCTCCCATAACCCCGATCTGGGCATTGGGCCACATCCACAGGAACCGGGGCGAATAGGCCCTGCCGCACATCCCGTAGTTGCCCGCCCCGAAGGACGCCCCCACAATGACCGTAAATTTAGGTACGGTGCAGGTGGAGACGGCATTGACCATCTTGTGCCCGTCCTTGGTGATGCCGAGTCGCTCGTACTGGCGGCCGATGATGTAGCCGTTGATGTTCTGCAGGAAGAGCAGAGGAATCCCGCGCCTGTCGCAGAGCTGGATGAACTGGGTGGCCTTGAGCGAGCTGTCGGAAAACAGAATGCCGTTGTTCCCCAGGATCCCCACGGGGTATCCATATATGTATGCAAAGCCACATACGAGTGTGGGCCCATAGAGCTCCTTGAACTCAAGGAACTCGCTGCCGTCCACCATGCGTGCAATGATCTCGCGACAGTCATAGGGAACCTTGAGGTCCCTGCTCACGATCCCGTAGATCTCCTTAGCGTCGTAGATCGGGGGTTTGGGCTCGTTCATGGTAAGCCGTGCCTTCTCACCCTTGGGCAATGCCTTGACGATCTTCCTGACAATGGAGATGGCATGGGCATCATCCTCTGCAAAATAGTCCGAGACCCCTGACTCGATGCAATGCACCTCTGCCCCGCCGAGCTGATCAGCGGTCACCTCTTCTCCGGTGGCGGCCTTTACCAGCGGCGGCCCGCCCAGAAATATGGCACCGGTGCCCTTGACATGAACCACCTCGTCGGACATGGCAGGGACATATGCGCCACCTGCCGTACAGAGGCCCATGACCGCCGTTATCTGCGGGATGCCCATCTTGGAGATGACGGCCTGGTTGTAGAAGATTCTGCCGCCGTCATCGAAGTCCGGGAAGATCTCAGACTGGAGTGGCAGATATGCACCGGCCGAGTCCAGCAGGCTTACCACGGGAAGTCGGTTTTCCATGCAGATGGTCTGGCAGCGCAGATTCTTTTTGACACCCATGGGATATACGGCACCACCTTTGATCATGGCATCGCTGGCAACCACAAATACCTCATGGCCTTCGACTATGCCGATACCTGACACAAGACCTGCGGCATGGACCCTGCCGTCATACATGCCCCTGGCTGCCAAAGGCGCGATCTCCAAGAACGGCGTATTCTTGTCAAGGAGCAGGTCGAGCTTGGTGCGTACAGGAAGTTTTCCCTGGGCCTTCAAACGGTCGATGTCCTTTTGGGGCCGCTCCTCTCTGGCCTTTTTCAGTTCAGCCTTGAGGTCTGCTACAAGGGCTTCCATGGCCTCAAAGTTGTTCCTGTACCCATCGGACTTTGTATCGATCCTGGTTTCTATGACATCCATTGTTTTCTCACCTCTTCTTGCTCACTCGATTTATCCCCAAATACTTTCTTAACCAAATCAAATGCCCCCTCACCCTCACCTCTCCCCCTGGTGAGGGAGAGAGGCGTTAAACACCCTGATGTCTGGTTTAATATCCCCTCTCCACCTTTAGGGGGAGAGGGCTAGGGTGAGGGGGTTACCTTCATCTGCATTGAAGTAATAATGAGGTCTCTCCACTCATGATAAATCCCCTCCTCAAGCCTGCACGAACCTGTCCAGCTCTGTGCGGGAGATCAGTGCCCGCTGCATCTCAGAGGTGCCTTCACAGATCTCACCGAACTTGGCGTCGCGGTAGAGTCTTTCCATATCGCTGCCGGCAAGATATCCGTGACCTGCCAGGATCTGCATCCCCCAGTTTGCAATTTTTGTTACAGCCTCACTGGAAAAGAGCTTGGCGCAAGCAGCCAGTTCCTCTGCCCCGTGTTCGGAGGTATTGAGCGACCAGGCAGCACGAAGACCGAGCATTCGTCCCAGGTCATTGTAGGTGAACATGTCAGCCAGTTTGAATCCCACATCCTGGTACATGCCTATGCGCCTGCCAAAGGCGATCCTTGTCTTGGCATGGTTTGTGGCTGCTTCCATGCAGGCCATTCCAATGCCGACACACAGGGCTGCTATCCCCACCGCCCCCATGGTCAATATTTTGTTGATCTGTTCATAGCCCTTTCCAGGAACACCTCCCAGTATCCCTGCTGCAGTACAGTTATCCATGGAGACCGAAGCAATGGGGGCACCCCGCAGCCCAAGAGTCTCAATGGGAGCGGTCACCTTTAATCCTTCAGCACCTTTGTCGATGATGAAAATGCTCATGCCCTTTTCTGCGAGAGCATCTTTGTCATTGTATGCAAGAACCAGCAGCACATCCGCTATGGGGGCATTCACCACGAAATTTTTCATCCCGCTGATAATCCACGTATCACCATCTTTCCTCGCTACAGCAGCGATTGCCGCCATGTCGGATCCTGCCTGCTCTTCGGAGTATGCAAAAGCCCCCACCTTATCTGCCTTAAGGATGGCTGGGATATAGTGCTGTTTCTGATCAGGGGTGCCAAGTAGCCTCAATGCACCGGCGCACAGAAATGTGCTTGCGCGTGCACTGAGAAACGTTGCAGGACATGCCTTTGCAATCTCTTCACCTGCGATATAGTGTGCTACAAGATCCATGCTGTCGTCTGCATGCCCTGCCTCCAGCCAGCCGCCTTTTGCGAGGAGCTTCAGGTTTTCCTTTATGTATGTGCATGCATCGTCACGAGAGGATTGGTCGAGCAACTTAGCCCTGGATGCGATCTCGGCCTGGCAGAAGGCAGCCAGGTCCTGCTGCAACTTTATTTCCTGAGGAGAAAGCTGGTAATCCATTGTCCACCCCCTTATTGAATTACATCATCATGATCCGGGACACGATCATGCGCATGATATCCGATGTGCCTCCGCCTATGGCTGCAAGCTTGGAATCACGGAAATTCCTTTCCACCGGGTATTCATGCATGAAGCCATACCCACCGAAAATCTGCACAGCATCCGATGCCATCTCAAACCCCCTGTCTCCGGCATAGACCTTGCTGACTGCCGCCTGAAGCGGGTTGAGCATCTGGCCTCTGTCTTTGGCAGAGGCGACCCGGTAAATTGCCAGCCTGGATGCCTCCACAAAGACCTTCATGTCCGCTATCCGATGCTGGATTGCCTGGAAGCTCCTGATGGGCCGGTCGAATTGATGACGTTCATTGGCATAGCGGGCACACAGATCCAGGTTATAAAGCGCCGCCCCCAGCATGGGCGAGAGCAGCGTGCAACGGTCCCACTCCACCCCGGATAGGGCAATGATCCAGCCCTTCCCTTCGCCGGCCAGCACATTCTCGGCCGGGACTTCACAGTCTTCAAAAAAGACCTCGGAGGTCGCTGAGCATTTGCACCCCATCTTATGAAAAGGCTTGCTCGTTGACAGCCCTGGAGTCCCTTTTTCTATGATGAAGGCTGTTATGCCCTCGTGCTTCTTCGAACGATCCACATTGGCAAACACAACAAAAACATCCGCCACAGGTGCGTTTGTAATGAAGGTCTTCGATCCGTTGAGGATATAGCGGTCTCCCTTCTTGGCGGCTGTTGTCCGTATGGAAGCGGCATCCGATCCTGCACCCGGCTCGGTGAGGCCCATACATCCGATCCACTCACCTATTGCAAGCTTGGGTATGTACTTTTTCTTCTGTTCATCCGTACCGAAATGAAAGATGTTATGCGCACACAGATAGGTGTGTGCACCCCATGCAAGCAGGCTTCCGCCGTCAACACCTGCATGCCCCAACGCCTCTCCTGCCAGGCAACAGGTGACAATGTCAGCCCCAGCCCCACCAAGCTCCTCAGGCAAAGGCAGTCCCAGTATCCCGAACCCCGCAAGCTTGCTCCAGATATCGAAACTGAACTCTCCCTTGAGATCCGCCTCTTCGCAGAGAGGTGCTATCTCGTCTTTGGCATAGCGGAAAACCGAATCCCTGAACATCTTCTGTTCTTGAGTAATATTAAAGTCCATAGGAGAACCCCTTTGATATTTTTACTTAAAGTAAAACTTACTACTAACAGTAATATTTAAACCACCCGTTAACTGTAATGTCAAGCCCATAACATACCTGCACGGCTGTTTTTCTGTTCTGTATAGGGTTGGCCTTCAATTTCCTTGACATTCTCTAATGCCAATGTTTTATATTTAACTGTTAGTAGTTTTTTTACCTTTGGTTTTTTCAGCATGACTATGAGCAAGAATGAGGTAGCGGATGCACAGACATCGAGAGGTGATACAGGAAAGGAAAAAGAGAGAAAAGGATCAGCGCATCCAGGGCATTCTCTCGGCAGCCAAAAAGGTCTTCTTTTCAAAAGGCTACCAGAGAACGACCATGGATGAAATCGCCTTTGAGGCTGAGATCAGCAAACCTACAATTTATCAGTACTTCAGGACAAAAGATGAGCTCTATTCGGCACTCATGCTTCCCTTTCTTGAAGAGTTCGGCTCCCATTTTGAACGCATCGGCAAGAAGCTCGATGCAAATCGCTATACAACAGGCAAGACCCTTGTGAAGGATTTCTTCAAGGCCTTCATCAAGAGCTATGAAGCTGCACCTGATTCCCTCAGGGTGGCCAATACCTTCTTTCAGCACGCAGACCTCATCAATGCGCTCAATCAGGACACGCGTGACGCCATCAGCAGCAAGGGCAGGTATGATTTCGAGCTTGCCAGGGGGATAGTGGAGACAGCAATTGCCAAAGGTCTTATCAAAAAAATCAGTCCCTATGCCCTTTCAGATATCATCTGGGGGCTGCTGCTGGGGATTACCCAGGTCATGGACATGAAGGCAACGAGGCATACCGATGCAAGTAAATACCTTAAGACAACACTTGCAGAGGCAGAGAAACTCATCTCAGATGCTATTGTCCTCAAGTAGAGATGGTGGGTTATGCTGAATGCCCCACCCTTGAGAAGATCTACGGAATAATTGTTTAGGGTTTGCAACACTCG
The DNA here is from genome assembly GCA_963847605.1 of uncultured delta proteobacterium. Taxonomy (GTDB): domain Bacteria; phylum Desulfobacterota; class Desulfomonilia; order UBA1062; family UBA1062; genus MWEI01. The sequence continues at coordinate 52,123 of CAWKAM010000022.1, forward strand.
CCCCAGCCCTACTTGTATCCTTCAATCACTATTCACCAATCACGGGCTACGGTTCAAACTTGGCATCAGGGCATTCGGTGCACATTGGAGGTATTGGGCTCATGGAAACATGCTCCTCAATGACCCGCATGGTTTTCCATTTGCCCTGGAGGAAACGGCCGAAAAAGGCAAACCCCAGTACGATTACATAGGTTGTGACGATGGACCACCCTGCCATCAACCCATACCCCAGGGACACTATGGACACGTAGGTGGGGATGACAAGCACAAAGGCCGATACCAGCACGATCATGTACATCACGAAGCGCGTGTCGCCTGCGCCCTTGATGGCCGAGGCGAAGATGACATTCATCGTGTCGAACACGGAATAGAAGGCCACGAATCTGAGCAGTATGATGGTGAGGCGCTCGATATCGGCATATTCCCCTGCATGGGTCTGGGCTGCAAAGGGTGCCACAAAGACATGCGGCACCGTTACGAACAGTACAGCGATAGTGCACATATAGATGAAGGTCATGCCGAATCCGGAATAAACACTCCTGGCAGCGAGATCGGGCCTGTTCTTACCAAGGTACTGCCCCACGAGCACCGAGACTGCGATGCCGAAACCGATCATGGGCATGAATGCCAGCGTGTTGATGTTGAAGGCGATGTTTGTTGCCGCAAGGCTTACCGTCCCGAGGCGTCCTAATATAAGAACGAAGGCCGTGAAGCCAGCCATGTCGAGGAAAAACTGTACCCCGGCCGGAACCCCGAACTTCAGCAGGCGCACGATGAGTTCTCTGTCGGGTCTCCAGCCTGACAGGGTGTGATATATGCTGTCATACGAGGGGCGTACAATGAGCGCAACATATGCAAAGAAGGAAAAGAACGCTGAGATGACCGTGGCGATGGCCGCACCCTTCATCCCCATCTCGGCAAACCCCCATTTTCCGAAGATGAGCACATAATCAAGTACAATAGTGACAAGGGTGGAAAGCACATCCACCAACATGATCGGCCAGGTCTTTCCCCTGCCCGAAAAGAACCCGGCCAGGGAAGCCGATGCGATCACCGGGGCTCCCCCGATGCAAAGATACTGAAAATAGACTACCTCATTTTCACGAACCGCAGGATCATGCCCCACAAAGGTGAAGATAGGTCCGGCAAGGGGGATCAGGCCCAGGATGAAGACTCCGCCGGCGAGGGACATGTATATACCTTGCCACAGTGCAGGACCGATCCTGTGTTGCATATCGGCACCATGATACTGAGCCACGAATGTACTCACATAACTGGCAGTTCCAATGAAGAAGCTCATGACCGTATAGTTCAAAATGCCTGCAGGCATGGCGGCTGCAATGGCTTCGGGCGAGTACCAGGCGAGGAACATTCGGTCCACGAAGTGCTGGATGGACCATGACCCGGTGCTGAGCACGAGCGGGAAGGCCAAGACAAGCACCTCGCGTATTCCCGCCTGGCCGGACCATCTTTCTTTGAAAAATCCTCCCATATGGGCCCCTGACTTAAAAATGTCGGCTTGAAGTCCTCATGTCATAGCACGATGGTCGTCTCAATGAAAACAGCCTTGCACCGATTGGGTCTTGATTCATGACATCCAATCAACTACAAAAGAAACGTTTTTCCATGCATGCCCATCAATAATATCGGGCTTTCATGAAAAATGAACCCCCTAGGAGGTCGATCATGTCCGTGAGTTTTGAACAGGTAGAAAAGGCGCTCGAAAAGACCCGCTCCGTTTTGAAGGGTGACGGTGGTGATGTGGAGCTTGTGGATGTCAGCACAGACGGTATTGTCCAGGTGCGGCTCAAGGGCGCATGTAACGGATGCCCCATGGCAACCATGACGCTGAAATCCCTCATCGAGCGTGTACTCAAGAAAGAGGTGCCCGAGGTCAAGGAAGTGAAGGCTGTTGCTTAGTTACAAGTAATCAGTGACCAGTGACTTGCAAGTGACTAGTGGATGATGAATTACAACAGCTTCCCCAGATCCGGATCCATCCGAGCCCTTACGGTTCCCCTTCCCGGCTTCCCTGATCTCATCTGTTCCAACATGTTTGTGCTGGGGAATGGGCCTGATAACCCTTATCGACACTGCCCCGAAATTTCCGGGTTCGCTTTATACCCTGGAGAAGCAGTTGAATGAAACAGGCCTCACCTGGAATGACGTGGAGCGCATCATCATCACCCACGGCCATATCGACCACTTCGGCCTTGTGGGCCAGGTCCGCAGCGCATCCGGACATGATATCCCCTGCCACATCCATGAAGATGACCTATGGAGGCTCGCAGGCAATTATATCAGAAACGGCATGTGGAGTGAAGAAGCCGAAGGTTTCTATGCAAAAGTAGGCATGCCTGCACAAATAGTAGAGCGGATGAAGCGACGCTCTCTCTTTTTTAAAAACCTCTGCGATCCCGTGGATGATGCAATTCCCATGAAGGATGGTGATATCTTCATCGGAGACGGTTTCGAGCTTGTGGTCATCCACACCCCTGGTCATTCACCAGGATGCTGCTGCCTGCACGAAAGGGACAGCCACGTCCTGTTCAGCGGCGATCACCTCCTCAAACATATCACCCCTAACCCTTTCCACGAGGTGAGCCGTTCCCGCCTGAAAGATCCCTCTTACAAGAGCCTCCAGGCATATATGGAATCGCTTAAGAAGCTTGAAAATCTCGATGTAAGCTATGTCTTTCCTGCACATGGAGAGTATATCAACCACATGGGGACACTCATCGAGGGATATCGGAAGCATCATGAGCAACGAACTGAAGAAATATGGCACGTCTTGAATAAGCGAGTAAGTTCAATCTATGGAATCATGCCCGATGTATTTCCGGGCCTCGAGGAATCCGAGGCATTCCTTGCCGTCTCCGAGATCCTTGTCCACCTGGAAATGCTCATCGATGAAGGCAGGGCTGAGCTTGTTGATGAGGGACAACCTGCACTCTTTCGCGCCATCTGAACCTTTCAAAAAGATTTCAATTATAGTAAAGATCCATTCCAAGCCTTGATGTAACAGGGGAGATGATCAATATATGTTTCTAAAGGAGGGCGCTGGAAGTATTTGCTATGCTTACAATTCCCGAACAAACTCATAGTATTATAGAAGGCTGGATTCAACACCGCAGCCGGGTGTTGGACCTGGGCTGCGGAGACGGTACGCTGCTGAACGACCTCATTGAGAAGAAGCAGGTGGATGGCATCGGCGTAGAGATTTCACAGGATATGATCGTGAAGTGCCTGGGTAAAGGCATCAGCGTCTACCAGGCGGACATCGACCGAGGGCTTTCCCAATGGGACGAGCTGAGCTTTGACTACGTTGTCCTGAACGCCACCCTGCAGGTGATCCACCGGCCCTACAACGTGATCAACGAAATGCTCAGGGTGGGCAGGTGCGCCGTCATCTCGGTGTCCAACTTCGGCTATTGGGAGAACAGGGTAAGAATTCTGTTCAATGGCTGCATAACCAATGAGATGAGGCTCACCGGAAGCTGGCATGATACACCGGTGATTCGGTTCGTCTGTCTATCCGAGTTCAGGAGTTTCCTTTGCGGCATGGGTGTTGAAGTTCTTGATGCCAGGTTCTTCCTGCCCTTTGACATCGCGGTAAGGAAAACCAGGACACCCCTGGATAACTTCCTTGTAAAAGAGGCTATCTTCATGCTGGGACGTGGTAAATGAGCGTAGAGAACATTGTAGAGACCAGCATTCTGCACATCGACAGGCCCTTCAGGTTGGAGTCCGGGGAAATGCTTTCAGGATTGGATATCGCATACGAGGCCTATGGAAAGCTCAATGAGGCGAGAGACAATGCCATTCTCATCGAGCATGCCCTTTCAGGAAGCTCCCATGCTGCCTTCTATCACAAAGGAGAGACTAAACCGGGATGGTGGGATGTCATGATCGGTCCGGGCAAGGCCTTTGATACGGACAAATACTTCGTGATCTGCTCCAATGTCATCAGCGGCTGCAATGGCACCACCGGCCCTTCCTCAGTCAACCCGGCTACGGGCATGCCCTATGCGCTGACATTCCCGCCGGTCACCATGCGTGATATGGTGGAGGTGCAGCGGCTTCTGTTGGGCCATCTCGGCATTGAACGTCTCAAGAGTATCGTGGGAGGCTCCATGGGTGGAATGCAGACCATGCAGTTCTTTTGCGACTACCCCTCTATCTTTGACTCATTTATCTGCATAGCATCAACCATGCGGCATTCAGCACAACAGATCGCCTTTAATGAAGTGGGCAGACGGGCTATCATGGCGGACCCGAGGTGGAACGGGGGAAACTATTATGATGAGGTCCCGCCGGAGGGCGGGCTTTCAGTGGCGCGGATGATCGGCCACATTACCTATATTTCGGAGAAGATGATGCAGGAAAAGTTCGGTAGACTCCGTAAGGGTAAAGATTCAAAAGCTGTTTTCAGACCTTCTTTTGAGGTGGAGCACTACCTGGACTACCAGGGCATTTCCTTTGTCCGCAGGTTCGATGCAAACAGCTACCTTTACATTACCGCAGCCATCGACAACTTTGATCTTGTCTCCTCCATCAGCGGCACCACACGGTTCAGGGGAGAAAATCGCGCCCGGGGAAAGGGTCTGGACACATTGAGGAAAAAGAAAGGCCTCGTCATCTCGTTTACCTCGGACTGGCTCTATCCATCTCAGCAGTCTCAAGACATTGTTCGATTTTTCTCCGGGTTGAACGTGCGGGTTTCATATACCGAGATTGAAACCGACCACGGCCATGACGCCTTTCTTACAGACTACGTGCAAGTTTCCGTAATGGTTAAAAGTTTCCTAGACTCACTGAGCTAATTCCATAAGATCTCTAATATCATCTCAAGTTACCTCCCTAAAAATAACGATAATTCCCTTAAGAGACCATTTCGGGGGATCACTGTACACTCGATGAAGGATAGAGCGATGTCACCAACCAAAGAAAAACATGAGATTACTCCTTGGATGATGGTGAAGCTTCATGCATCAGGCAGTCATGTTGAGGCGATAAAAAGGGCTTCTCTTCTCAAGGGAGAACTATAGGGATGATCTATTCCTTCCTCACACATCCCATCCTTGCGACAATGATCATATCACTGCTTTTATTGACCTTTGCCATAGATCGCAGGAGATCAAGGCTCTACTACCTCAAGGTCGTTCAGTCCGAGCAAAGGGTGCGCTATGCCATGGACGCAATGAGCGAAGGTTCCTGGGACTGGGACATAAGGACAGGCAAGATCGATTACAACAAGCATTGGGTGGCAACTCTGGGTTATTCCTTTGAAGAGATCCCCTTGCTCGGCGATATCCGGAAAAGCATTATCCATCCCGATGACCTTTCCGGGGTAACGGAGTCCCTTGAGGCATACCTTCTGGGTAAAACACCCATTTACGAATGTGAGGCCCGGCTGAAAACAGCGATGGGTGAATACCGTTACATCCTGGACCGGGGCAAGGTGGTGGAAAAGAATGCTGAAGGGGTGCCTATCAGGATGGTCGGGACCTTTACGGACATTACGTTGCGCAAAAAGATTGAACAGGACCGCAGAGGGAGCGAGGAGCAGTATCGGCAGTTGGTGGAAAACGTCAGTGATGTAATTGTTGAGACCGATGCCTCGGGGTACTTCCGGTACCTCAATCCTGCGGCTGAGAAGCACTGCGGATACTCCATCAACGAGTTCATTGGCAAACACTATCTGGATTTTATCCCGAAGCGATATCACAATGAACTTGCAAGGCTGATAGGCCGGCAGTTTGTAAAAAAGATCCCGACTATATCCCATGAAATCCCCCATGATCACCAAGGACGGCCGCGAGTTCTGGCTCTGGCAGAGTGTGAGTCTTATCTTCGATAGCGATACGGTAGCAGGTTTCCGTGTCGTTGCCCGGGACATCACAGAGAAGAAGCGGGCTGAGGATGCCCTCAAGGAGAGTGAAGAACGCCTCCATGCAGTGTTCGATCACGTCCAGGCCGGCATTATTCTCCTTGACCCGGAAACACACACTATCGTGAGTGCAAATAAGATGGCTGCTGACCTATGCGGCACAAACCCTGAACAGATGACAGGACACATATGCCATGATCAAATCTGCCCAGCCCTTAAGAGAGAATGCCCCATTACCGACCTCCAGCAGACTGTGGATAATGATGAACGCACATTGCTGACCCTTGATGGAAGGGGGATCCCCGTCCTCAAGACCGTGATCAATGTCTCCATCGGAGGTAAGGGCTATCTGCTGGAGAGCTTCATCGATATTACGGCCAGGAAACAGGCAGAAGAGGCCTTGCTCCAATCCAAGGAGCAGCTGGAAAAAACCAACAAGCTTCTGGAACAGGCCAATCTTCTCAGTATCGAGATGACTATCAAGGCCGAGACGGCAAACAAAGCCAAAAGCGAGTTTCTGGCCAACATGAGCCATGAGATCCGCACCCCGATGAACGGCATCATCGGTATGAGTGAACTCCTGCTGGGAACCGACCTTAATGCCAAGCAGGTCAAGTATACCAATATCATCAGGAAAAGCGGTGATACACTCATTAACCTCATCAACGATATCCTGGACTTTTCAAAGATTGAGGCTGACAAACTCGACCTTGAAGTCATTGACTTTGACCTGCGTGTGACAATTGAGGACCTGGCCGATTTGCTGTCAGTCCGCGCTGCTGAGAAAGACATAGAGCTCTCCTGTCTCATCGAGCCCGAAGTGCCGACCCGCCTGCGCGGTGACCCCGGCAGGCTTCGCCAGATCATCATGAACCTCTCAGGAAATGCATTGAAGTTTACCGACGAGGGTGAAGTGGCAATAAGGGTTGGCCTGATCGAGGAAAAAGATGAATCCGTATCACTCAAATTTTCCATTTGCGATACCGGTATCGGCATCCCTTCCGACAAGATCCCCATTCTATTCAGCGCCTTTACCCAGGTGGATACGTCAACCACACGCAAGTACGGCGGGACAGGTCTCGGTCTTGCCATTTCCAAACGGCTCGTTGAGATGATGGGCGGCATAATTTCAGTTGAGAGCACTGAGGGGCTGGGCTCCACCTTCACCTTCACGGCAATGTTCACGAAGCAGCCTTGGGTAGCCCCGGCGTGGCCGAAAATGCATGAGGGGATATCAGGCCAGCGCGTACTCATCGTTGACGACAATGCCACCAACAGGTCTGTTCTGTCACTCCTCTGCGACACCTGGGGTGTGCGTTATGAAGAGGCATCAGGTGGAGAAGAGGCCCTTACACGGCTCAAAGGGGCCCATCAAAAGGGCGATCCGTTCCGTGTGGCTATCTTAGATGCCATCCTGAAGGGCATGAGCGGGGAAGAACTCGGCCGCAACATAAGGAAAGACCCGCTCATCAAGGGTACTTCTCTCGTAATGCTCTCTTCTCTTGCCCAAAGAGGTGAGGCATCCAGATTGAAAGAAGCCGGATTCGATGCCTATCTCACCAAGCCGGTTAAACAATCACAACTATTTGACTGCCTGGCAACTGTCCTGGGCATGCAGAATGAAAGCGCGCAACAAGGCAGCCCCTGGCCGCTCGTAACACGCCATAGTATGAGCGAGGAAAAACGCCGGAGGGTGCGTATACTCCTGGTAGAGGATAACCATACGAACCAGCTGGTGGCCATGGGCATCCTGGAGAACCTGGGGTATCAAACGTCTGTCGCTCACAATGGAATTGAGGCCGTCAAGGCCCTGGAAACCTCGCACTATGACCTTGTCCTCATGGACTGCCAGATGCCCGGCATGGATGGCCTCGAGACGACCTCCATCATCCGCGATCCTCATTCCGGGGTTATGAACCACTCTGCCCCCATTATTGCCATGACTGCGCATGCCATGAAAGGCGATCGCGAAAAGTGCCTGGCAGCCGGGATGGATGATTACCTCTCAAAACCCATCAGGTCCTCAGACCTCGCCGACATGCTCAAGAAGTGGTTGAGCAGGCTTGAGGCAAAATCACCAGACAGGGAGCAGGAAGATCTTGTTCTTCCTGCTCCAGGCCGGCCATCACCTGTGATAGAACTTGAGTCTGCCCTCAATGCAGAGTCTGTCTTTGATACTGCAGATCTCCTAGACAGGTTTGATGGTGATGAAGATCTGGTGCGAATGGTACTCGGCGCCTTCTTCCAAGACATTCCGAACACTGTCTCCCGATTAAGAGTTGCGATCGAGAAGGCGGATGTTCCTGGAATAGGGCTGCATGCGCATACCATCAAGGGGGCATCGGGTAATGCAGGAGGGTGGCAATGCAAGAAATTGCATTCAAGATGGAGACGGCAGGCAAGGCTGGTGACATGGGGGCTGCTGCCATTTTAATGCCAGAGCTTCTTCGTCAATTTGATCTTTTCAAGACCGCTGCCGAAAAGAGCGGATGGATTGAGAAGGAAGAACAATAGAATGAAGACACTCATCGTTGAAGATGAATTGACGAGCAGGATCATCCTGCAAAAGATCTTGTCGCCCTATGGAGAAGTGCATCTGTGCCTGGATGGTAACGAGGCAATCGATGCCTTCAGCTCCGCCATCGATCAGGGCGCGCCTTTCGACCTGATCTGCATGGACTTCATAATGCCTAAATTAGATGGACATACCGCGTTAACCCGAATAAGGGAAATCGAGAAAGAAAAAGGCGGCTATCTTGGAGAAAGGGTGAAGATCATCATGACCACAGGGTTAAGCAATATTGAAACAGAGTATGCCGACATTACGGCAATGTGTGACGCTATACTCCATAAACCGATCCGAAAGTACTCTCTTGTCGAGACCATTGAGAAGCTTGGTTTTTCACAAAACAGCAACAGTTGAACCCGATTGATTGCACGTGTACAATCATGAGGTCATGAATCATATCCTCATCCCTGTCGGGCATCATCCGGGTAGACATTGCGCCAGCACTGCGATCTGCAACATGGTCAATTTTCACGGCATCGGCTTCAGCGAGGCCATGTGCTTCGGAATAGGTGCGGGGCTTGGGATCTGGTACCTGAGCTACCCGGATATGCAGCCCAGCAGGATGATCCACGTACGCTCGGCAGACATCGAAGCCCAGTTCTTCAATCGGATGGGCATCTCCTTTTCCTGGCGGCAATACAAAGACCCCCTTCAAGCTGAAAAGGCCCTGTGCAGGAGCCTGGATAACGGCCTGCCATCAATCGTTCAGACCGACATCTACCATCTCCCCTACTATAACTCCAGCACACACTTTCCGGGCCATGACATCACAATATGGGGATATGACTCATCCAGAGGTGAATTCTTGATCACGGACACTGAACGTGAGGTGCTCCTGTCAGTCCCATTTGAAAACATGCGCAAGGCGCTTTATGCAAAGGGCGGATTTTTCACTATGGAGGGTAATCAGTTTGCCCCGGAAAGACTGATCTTGCCTTCAGACATGCCGGATGTGATCCGCAGGGCCGTCACCCATAACAGCCGCGTGATCCTCTCGGATGGCTATGACTTCCAAGGCATCATAGGCCTTGGAAAATGGATGAGAGAGCTTGTTGACTGGCCGCAGTATCCCGACTGGCAGTGGACGGCCCGCTTTGCCTACCAAGTCATTGAGCGGCGCGGCACCGGCAGTGGGGGCTTTCGCCCCATGTATGCGGACTTTCTCCAGGAAGCCCACGCCTATGTTCCTGAAATCTCATCCCGGGGCCTTTCCATGAACATGCGTGAGATAGGCCATGCCTGGACCGAGCTGGCTCTCAGCCTCAAGCATGTATCCGAACAGACCATGCCTGATTTCAGCGCCGTTCTCGAACAGCTGAAGAACGTCCGAAAGCTGGAAGCAGCGTATCACCGAGAGGCGATTGAGTTGAGTGAATAGTGACTAGTGAATAGGACGGGAAAATCCATTGGTGCCGCTTGCAGAAAAGAAGAGGGCGTTTCTCTTCTCTGAGCGGATAATATCCTGCTCAGCGAAGATGAAACGCCCTCTTCTTAATGGCTTATTGAGTTACCTGCCCTTGTTGACTGTTTCCTTCAGGGCTTTGCCTGCCTTGAAACGAGGAACCTTACTTGCCTTGATCTTGATCTTCTTCTGTGTGCGCGGGTTGATTCCTTCGCGTGCCGCCCTCCTGGCAACCTCGAATGTACCGAATCCGACCAGGGTAACCTTCTCGCCCTTCTTCAGAGCGGCCTTGATAGCGTCGAGAATGGCATCCACCACTGTTGCCGATGCTACCTTTGACTTGCCTGTCTTCTTTGCAATTGCATCAACCAATTCCGACTTCGTCATACTTCATCCCCCTCTAAAATAAGTATTTTCCTACTTCCATGACCTGGTACTGGCCTGGAAGCAAGTGTTCATCACCTTCTTCGGCAATAAGGCCCTGAAACATTAATTTCTTTCATAAGTTATCATCATAACCTTTGCCCAACCGCCTAAGTCATTGCGAGGAGGCATCGAGGAAGGATACCCGCGAAGCAATCAGAAGGATTGCTTCCCTACGCTCGCAATGACACACACTTACAGATCTTAAGTTACTACCGTTTCAGCTCCATATTGTCGATGAGTCTTGTGTTCCCTACCCTCACGGCAAGCGCCATAACAGCTTTCGTGTCGATACGGCTCATGCATTCCAGGGTGTCCGGGTGTACGACCTCCACATAGTCAATGGCCGCCTCGGGAGTAGATGAAATCATGTCCAGGGCCATCTGCCTGATCTTTGAAGCATCGCTCTCCCCCTTCTTCACAAGATCCTTAGCCTTGATCAGCGCCTTGCTGAGCACAAGGGCGTTTAAGCGTTGTTCGGGGCTCAGGTACTTGTTCCGCGAGCTCATGGCCAGGCCGTCCTCTTCCCGGACTGTGGGATGGGCAATGACCTTCACGCTCATATTGAGGTCATCCACCATGCGCCTTATTACGGTTAGCTGCTGGTAGTCTTTCTCACCAAAGATAGAGACATCGGGTTCGATGATGTTGAAGAGCTTTGCCACTACGGTGGTCACACCCCTGAAATGGGTAGGCCGGGCGGCCCCGCAGAGACCATTGGTGATACCCTCCACGTTTACATAGGTGGCATAGCCTTTGGGGTACATCAGAGCTGCATCGGGGAAAAAGATGCATTCAACTCCGACTCCTTCTGAAAGCTCTCTGTCACGCTCGAAGTCGCGGGGATACTTGGCAAGGTCTTCCGTGGGTCCGAACTGGGTGGGATTTACAAAGATGCTGATGACAAGGTGGTCGGCCAGGGTCTTGCCCACACGCATGAGGTCAAGGTGGCCCTTATGCAGATAGCCCATGGTGGGCACGAGGCAGATGGTCTCTCCACGCTGCTTGACGGCCTTCACATAGGCCTTCATGTCGCGGAGTGTTGTGATGACTTCCATCACTCCTAATCTCCTAGCTCTTGAAACAGTGCTCTTCATCCGGGAAAGCCCTACTCCTCACCTCTTTGGCATAGGTATCCACAGCGTTCTTGATGATATCACACAGATTCGCATAACGCTTGACGAACTTGGGCTTGAACTCTTTATTCATGCCCAGCAGGTCCTGGATCACCAGTACCTGGCCGTCGCAGTCGGGCCCCGCGCCGATGCCGATGGTGGGTATGGAAAGCGCCTCGCTCACCTCCTTGGCCACGGCAGCGGGAACACATTCGAGCACGAGAGAAAACACCCCTGCATCCTGAAGCAGGAGCGCGTTTTCCTTCAAGAGCTTGGCCGCTTCCTCCCCCCTGCCTTGCACTTTGTAGCCGCCGAAGGCATGGATGGACTGGGGAGTAAGCCCCAGATGGCCCATCACAGGGATATCGGCACGTACAATAGCCTTTACCTGTTCGATGACCCGCTGGGCGCCTTCGAGCTTCACGGCCTGGGCGCCGGCCTCCTGGAGAAACCGGCCTGCATTGCGCACGGCATCCGGGACACTGGTCTGGTAGGAGAGGAAAGGCATATCTGCAATCACGAGGGCCTTGGGCTTTACACGGGTTACGCTTACGACGTATTGAAGCATCATTTCCATGGTAACACCGAGCGTGTTGTCAAGGCCTGCCATGACATTGCCTGCAGAGTCGCCCACGAGGATGATGTCGATATCGGCTTCGTCAACGATGCGGGTCATTGTCGCATCGTAGGAGGTGACCATGACGATGGGCTGCTTGCCTTTCTTGTTGAGGATATCCAGAACCGAGACAGACTTCTTCATTCCTCACCTCCCTCGAAACCATTGGTACACTTGATTCTGTAAACGATCAAGGGAATTTTCAAGAATATGCCATGACAATGGAAGGCAGCCTCGTGAGCATCCCGAATGAAAAAGTCATCACCTGTGCCCTGGAGAACATCGGACAGAAACCATATATTCGCTGGCTCAACAACATCACCATTGCCTGTGATACACCTCCCGCCAAGGTAGAGCGTGCCGTTGCAATCATCAAGGGCATCCTTAATGGCCATGAAGGCCTACACCCCGATTTTCCTCCACGGGTCTACTTCAACGGGTTCAACAGCTCAAGCCTCAACATCATGGTGCAGGTGTGGTACCACCCGGCCGTCGAGTACTGGCAATACATGGATTGGCTCCAGCAGACCTGTTTCAAGATCTTAAACGCCTTTGAGGCTGAGGGCATTGAATTCGCTTTCCCAACGCAAACCGTCTATCTGGCGGGTGATAAAAAAGAGAGATCATGAATTTAAAGTGATCACTGACTGTCAAGATTCCCCAGCCAGCTCAGTGTCTTCCCGAGGATGTTGGCGTAGACCTGTTCATCGGTGACATCGGAGGAGACTTGCATCTTGAAGGAATGATCCGCTCCTTCGATAACCTCAAGGGTCCAGGGGGCTTTGATCCGGCTGAGCACATCCTTTAGGATTGTAATGTCGCAGAAAGGGTCGTGGCTCCCTTCAAAGAAGAGCATGGGGACATCGATCCTGTGGAGATGGGCATCCCGCAGGATATCCTTCTTGCCGGGTGGGTGGAGGGGATATCCGAGGAGGATCAATCCGCTGACATCCAAGAGTCCGGCCGCTACCGCCTGGCTGGCTATCCTGCCGCCAAGCGACTTGCCTGCTACCACAACCCTCTCCGGTTGATACGCGGGGTGGTTCTTGAAAAACTGATACACACTCAGCCACGTGGCCATAAGCACATCGTCACTGTCCGGGTTTCTCCGGGCTCTATCCCGGTAGGGGAAGTTGAACCTCACGCACAGATACCCTGCCTGCTCCAGGACATGGGCCATATGGACGAGCAGCGGGTTGAACATGTCGTTACCTGCACCATGGGCAAGGATCACTGCAGTTTTGCGTGAAGCATCATAGTTCTGTGGAAAAGAAACCAGTGTAGATATCTTTCCACCATGCTCTGCGGGGATAAACACGTATTCATCGGCAGCCAAAATCGTCTCCTTCTCAATACAGACGGTTATACATTATTATAAAAAACCCTCTGAACCCCTCCCAGATGATATGATACCCATTTCAATCATATAATGATACCCGATGTCAAAACATCAGATTGTATTTGTGTGTCAATCGGGTTTTTGGCTTGAAATCATGAGAGAGATGCATATTGTCTTTTCCCATGAGATACCCTAGATAACTCACGTGGCTACCACAAAACTTAAGCGTACTTCGGCATATGTGCTCCTTGCCGTAGCTCTGATCATCGCGATGGTGGTGTTTATGATGGAAATACATGAGAACGACCCTGAAGCATCAATGGTGCCGGCCGGAGAAGGCATGAGTATCTGGGATATCGCCCGAAACAAGATCCACCACGGCAACGGCTACTTTATAAATCCATTCTCCCCCTTCGAGATGCGACGCAGAAGCATGCTCGAGGTACTGAAATGGAAATTTTTTTCAGATAATCAGTTCAAGCAGTATTACAAAGATGAGAAGGTCGAGCCTGTCCGCATCGACTGGCAACCTATCAAATCGAATACCTCCTTGAGCATCACCTACATCAACCATGCCAGCGTGCTCATCAAGGAAGGTAATACCTCTCTGCTCGTTGACCCGGTGCTGTTCGGCATGTTCTGGCCTATTAAGGATTTCAGCCCCCTTGCCTTTTCTCCGGATCAGATGCCGAAAATTGATGCCGTACTCATCACGCATGGACATTACGACCATCTCGACCTGAAATCCCTAAAGACATTCAATGGTCACTCCCTCTTCTTATGCCCCCTTGGATACGGCGACCTGCTCAAAGAAAACGGATCAAGACGGGTCAAAGAGCTTGACTGGCTCGACAGCATAACAGTCGGCCCTTTTGAGATCACATTCCTGCCGTGCAACCACTGGACCATGCGCAATCCCATAGTCGGACCCAACACGGCCCTGTGGGGGTCGTATCTCGTCAAATCCTCATCGGGCAGAACCATCTATATCACGGGAGACACTGCCTACTTCGACCGGTTTGCAGAGATAGGGCAGCGTTACAAGATAGACCTGGCAATCTTCAACCTCGGGGCATACGAGCCGCGATGGTTCATGAAGTATTCCCATATCAATCCCAAAGAAACGGTACAGGCATTCAAGGAACTCGGCGCAAAGAAGCTTCTGGTCGTTCACTGGGGCACCTTCAGGCTGGGTGATGAGCCGGTATACAAGCCCCCTCTGGACATCAGGAAGGAAATGGAAAAGTCAGGACTGTATGACAAACTGGTAGAGTTGAAACATGGCCAGACATTTTTCCTTGATTGATTGCACATCGTCCATCACCTCTCACCCCTGGTGATCATGAACAGCCTGTCCCGTACTCTTGACAACCCGGGTGTGGTGTTTATGAAATGGAATAAAGACATGGAGAATAAAGACACTGCAGATTGGAAAGGAAGAAAAGTCGTTATCGTGGGCGCTGGTGCGGTGGGGTCGACCTTTGCCTACGCCCTTGCCCAGAGCGGTATAGCAGACGATATCGCGATAATCGACCATAACCGGGAACTGATGATGGGCCAGGTCCTCGATCTGGCCGATGGCGTGCCTTTCTTTCCCACGGTACATATCCATGAAGGATTGCCGGATGATTACCGCGATGCCCAGGTGGTCGTTATAACTGCAGGCTCCAAGCAGCAACAGGGGGAATCACGCTTGAACCTCCTAAAGAGAAACATCACCATCATTGAGCGGATCGCGTTGGATATCGCCCAGAATGACTCGCAGGCCGTCATTGTCGTGGTGAGCAATCCTGTTGATATTTTGTCATATGTCGCCCTGAAGAAGTCAGGTTGGCCGCGGGGACGCGTCATAGGCTCCGGCACCGTCCTTGACAGTTCCAGGTTACGGTACATGCTTCACATGTACTGCGGGATAGATGTACATAACGTCCACGCATATATCCTGGGTGAACATGGCGACAGCGAGTTTGCAGCATGGTCCATGACCCATATGGCCGGCATCCCCATCGATCAATACTGTCTCTTCTGCAACAGGTGCAACGATTGGAAAGAAGGACGAAAGAGAATAATGGACGACGTCAGGAATTCCGCATACCATATTATAGACTATAAGGGTTCAACATATTTTGCCATCGGACTGGCCCTGGTCCAGATCGTATCCGCTATTATCCGGAATCAGCACAGTGTCTTGACCGTATCCACCATGCTGGGGGGAGAATATGGGGTTGAGGATGTCTGTCTGAGCATCCCCTGCATCGTCACCCGACAGGGTGTGGAGAAGATCATCGAAGGACACCTGTCCGAGGATGAACTGCAGTCTCTTCATCAGTCGGCACACATCCTGAAAGACACACTTGCTGCTCTGCACACGGATGAATCCCCTCATGTTCACTGATCACTTTTTGGCCTTCTTGAACGCCCTTTCCAGGTCCTCGATGATGTCTTCGACATCTTCCAGCCCTACGGCCAGGCGGAACAGGGTGTCGGTGATGCCGAGTTCATAGCGCTTCTCACGGGTATAGTCGTAATAAGTTATGGTGGCCGGATGGGTGATGAGTGTCTCCGCACCACCGAAACTCGGACCGATATAGATCATCTCGAGGGAATCCATGAAACGGTTGGCATCATCAAGCTCACCCTTCATGATAAAGGTAACCACGCATCCACCGCCCGTCATCTGCTCCTTGGCGATTGCATAGTGCTGGTGGCTTTCCAGGAACGGGTAGTACACCCGCTCAACGTCAGGGTGGCTTTCAAGAAATTTGGCCACTTCAAGGGCTGTTGCATTCTGCAGCTTCACCCGCATGGGGAATGTCTTGATTCCTCGCAGCAGGAGATAGCAGCAGTGGGCGTCGATAAGGCCGCCCATGGACTTATGAAGGCTTCGGATAGGGGTGATAAGCTCGGTACTCCCCAGTACGACACCCGCCAGGATATCGTTGTGCCCTGACAGGTACTTGGTTCCGCTGTAGGTGACAAGATCGATGCCGAACTCCAGAGGCCTCTGGTTGATAGGCGTGGCGATGGTGCTGTCGATGAGAGTCATAATATGATGTTTATCAGCGATCTTCTTGAGTAAAACAAGGTCAAAGACATTGAGGTACGGGTTCGTGGGGGACTCGGAGAAGATAAACTTGGTGTTTTTTCTGATTGCGCCCTCCAGGGCGTCATAGTCGCCGAAGGGTACTATGGTGCAATCCACACCGAATCTCTGCAGGTAGATATTGCAGAATTCAAGGGTCTTCTTGTAGCTGTCATCCGTAATGACAATGTGATCTCCGGTGCTAACCAGGGAAAGGATCGTGGTGGTGATGGCCATCATGCCGGATGAAAATACCACGCAGTCTTCGGCCCCTTCAAGGTCCGCAATGCGCCGCTGGGCTATGACCTCGGTAGGGTTGCCATATCTGCCGTACTCGAACCTCTCCTTTTTTTCCTTCGTGTATTCTCTGATGTCCTTGCTGTTCTTGAATGTGAATGTGGAGGTCTGAAATATCGGCGTGGTCAGGGAATCGGCATATTTATCCCGAGGCTCACCTGCGTGGATCGCCCGGGATGCTATGCCGGATTTTTTCTTTCTTTTCTCGTTCATGACTTCTCCTTTTCAGCACATCCCTAATAAAATAATTAGTGTTTATGCTAATATACGCCCTGTTTGCTGTCAAGGTAAAAGCTGCCCTGAAACGGCCCGGTTCTCCTTGTCATGATCGAAACGGATGTGGTAACAGCCCTGGGCTATGAACGACGTCATAGATGCAGTCATACAATATGCACGGAACCACTTTGAGGATGCAAAGTACAGCCACGACTGGGAGCATACCGAACGGGTGTACAAGCTATGCATGCACATCGGTGCCAGTGAGGGGGCAGACCTTGATGTACTTGCAATATCCGCCTTTCTGCATGATATCGGCAGGACGCACCAGGACAATGCCAAGGGAAGCATCTGTCATGCCGAGAAGGGTGCCGATATGGCCCGTAAGATGTTAGAAAAGTACCCGATCCCTCGCGAGAAGAAGGAGAATATCATCCACTGCATCCTGACCCACCGGTACCGGAACAGCCATGTACCCGAGACTATTGAGGCCAAGGTCCTTTTTGATGCCGACAAGCTCGATGCCATAGGTGCGGTGGGAATAGCCCGGGCATACCTTTTTGCCGGCGAGGTGGGGGCCGTACTACACAACCCTGATGCAATACCTGAGCAGACCAAGCCCTACAGCAAGGATGACACAGGCTATCGGGAATACAGGGTGAAACTCAATCGGATTAAGGATAAAATGCTCACTTCGGAAGGCAAGCGCATGGCGCAAGAACGCCATGCCTTCATGGAAGAATTCTTTGAGCGCTTTCTTAAGGAGCATGAGGGGCTGCTGTGATGACTCAAACATATAAAAAGTTTATCGAATAACTAAGGAAAACGCCATGCACGAGCTCCCGGTCATGCAGAGCATCCTTAAGGTTGTACTCAAACATGCAGCCATGCATCGTGTGAAGAAGATCCATGCTATTAATCTGACCGTGGGTACATTGAGCGACCTTGAGGCCGAATGGATGCAGCGCTATTTTGATCATTTAAGCGCCGGGACGGTTGCCGATGGTGCCAGGCTCAAGATCGAGTGGGTGCCTGCCGTGCTGTCATGCGAGGCATGCGGGGAGCACTTTGAGATCGACAAGACCAAGCTGGGCGGCATCACCTGCCCTGCATGCGGGCAAAAGAAGTTTTCACTCGTGTCCGGCAAGGAATACCATATCAAGGACATGGAGGCCGAATGATGAGTGAGATCCGCCTGATTGAGATCAAAGAAGAGATCCTCTCTGACAATAAAAAAGATGCCGACACCTTGAGAAAGAAGCTGAAAGATCAGAAGACCTTTCTCCTCAATCTCATGTCCTCGCCGGGCGCCGGTAAGACGACCCTGATACTCAGGACCATCGAGCACCTCAAGACCAGATTCCGGATTGGCGTGCTTGAGGCGGACATCGACTCCATGGTGGATGCCGAGAAGGTGGCAGATGCGGGCATCCCTGCCGTGCAGATCAGGACCGGCGGGTTCTGCCACCTGGACGCCACTATGGTAATGAAAGGGCTCGATGCATTCGACCTTTCAAGCCTTGATCTTGTCATCATCGAGAATGTGGGCAATCTCGTATGTCCGGCCGAGTTCGACACCGGCGCAGTGAAGAACGCCATGATCTTAAGCGTACCCGAGGGCGATGACAAACCCTTGAAATACCCTCTCATGTTCAGCATCTGCGATGTGCTGCTGGTAAACAAGATCGATTACTTAAGCATTTCCGACTTCGATATGAAGGCCCTCCATGAGCGGGTCCGCACCCTGAACCCCGGCATTACGATCATCGAAACCTCAGGAAAGACCGGGGCCGGGATTGATGCATGGGCGCAGTGGCTGGCCAAGGAGACACATACTTTCATCACCTAAGGTCTTTCGTAGGAACACCTTTAAGGAGCGATCATACGAAGGATATCGCGGCTTAAAGCCGCTCCTACAATCTGCTTGATCTTGGACCGCCCTGTATGGGTATATAGGGCACAAAAATTGCGAGTGCACTATGATCAGAATCAATGAAAACTACCTGAAGCTCAGGCCTTCATATCTGTTTTCCGAAATATCCCGCCGCGTTGCGGCTTTTCAGGAGACTCACCCCGGCAAAGATATCATCCGGCTCGGTATCGGCGATGTCACCCGGGCCCTGCCGAAGTCATGTATTGATGCCTTTCACATTGCCGTGGATGAATTGGCGTCAGACAGCACCTTCAAGGGCTATGGCCCTGAGCAGGGTTATGCTTTTCTCAGAGAAAAGATCGCCCGGTATGATTATCGCTCCAGAGGGGCCGAGATACATGCAGACGAGATATTCGTCAGTGACGGCGCCAAGAGTGATACGGCCAACATCCAGGAGATCTTTTCAGGTGATATACTCATCGCAATCCCCGATCCGGTCTACCCTGTCTACCTCGACACCAATGTCATGGCAGGCCGAACGGGCGACCTTGGAGATGGGAGATATAAGAATATCATCTACCTCGACAGCACCGCGGAGAACGGCTTTGTGCCAGGGCTTCCTAAAGAGAAGGTGGATCTCATCTACCTGTGCTTTCCCAATAACCCGACAGGTGCCGTCATTACAAAAGATATGCTGAAGCAATGGGTGGATTATGCCCGGCGGAACAAGGTTCTGATCCTCTATGACGCCGCCTATGAGGCATTCATCAAGGATGAGTCGCTCCCCCGGTCCATCTATGAGCTGGAAGGCGCCAGGGAGGTGGCCATCGAGTTCAGGAGCTTCTCCAAGACTGCAGGGTTCACCGGAACAAGGTGCGCCTATACGGTGGTGCCCAAGTCCTGCATGGCCTACGACAGTGCAGGAAGAACACACTCGCTGCATTCCTTCTGGAACAGGCGGCAGGCCACAAAGTTCAACGGCGTCTCCTACCCTGTGCAAAAGGCTGCTGAGGCGGCCTATTCGGATGATGGCAGGGCCCAGATAAAAGAACTCATCGGCTACTACATGAACAACGCCTCACTTATCAGGGCACGTATGCAGCCGCTTGGATACACATGCACGGGAGGAGAGAACTCGCCCTATATCTGGCTGAAGACCGGCATGGACTCCTGGGATTTCTTTGACATGCTCCTGAACAAGGCAGGAGTCGTGTGCACCCCGGGCTCCGGTTTCGGCAGGTGCGGACAG
The DNA here is from genome assembly GCA_963847605.1 of uncultured delta proteobacterium. Classification (GTDB taxonomy): domain Bacteria; phylum Desulfobacterota; class Desulfomonilia; order UBA1062; family UBA1062; genus MWEI01. Next base: position 72,194 of record CAWKAM010000022.1, read on the forward strand.
GGCTATATCCGCATCAGTGCCTTCAACAGCCATGAAAACGTAGAAAGGGCGATAGAGAGTATAGAGCAGGTTTTGAAATAAACTCTTTCTCAGCTCATTATACGCAGGATAGCATCTGCCAGCTCGGATCTTGAAAACGGCTTGAGCATGTATTCATGGATATCCGTCCTTTGTTCCTGCAGTTCCTGCAGCGCTTCTTCACACCCGGAACACACAATAACAGGGAAGTCTTTTCGGACCTCATGCACCCGAGTTGCCAGCTCATGACCCTTCATCCGCGGCATTACCTGGTCGGTTATCAACAGGGAGAACTTATCCGGATCACTCTTGAAAAGGCTTAAGGCCTCCTGGGGATCAGTGGTTGCAGTAACGCGGTACCCGATATGAACGAGGAGCTGATGGATACTGCGCAATTCCGCAGTGTTGTCATCGACCAAAAGGATATGTTTCTCGTTGTGTCCGTTCATATTCGGATTTGATATAAGAGTCTGATTCCCGGAATCAAGATACAGCGGGAAGAAGATCTCGAATGTTGCCCCTTTTCCAACCTCGCTGTGAAGGAGTATCGAGCCTCCGGCATTCTTTACCACCTCATGCACCACGGCAAGACCAAGCCCGGTGCCTTTGCCCGACTTCCTGGTGGTAAAGAATGGGTCGAATATCTTGTCCTTTATTTCCGGGCTGATCCCGTATCCGGTATCACGAACAGTGAGTTTAACGTATTTCCCCGGAGTGAGGTCATTGACAAAGGCCTGCGCGGATTTTGTGATCTTTGTTTCCTTGAGTGCGACGCTGAGAGACCCTTTGTCGGACTTCATGGCCTGCACCGCATTGGTGCAGAGATTAAGAATCAGCTGATATATCTGGGTCGGTTCTGCCTGTACAAGACTCTTTTGGGTGGTTATCGATTGCTTGAATTTGACAGCAGGAGGGAGTGATCGCATGAAGAAGGCCAGGGCATCCTTGACAACAGGACCAACGGCAATGGGTTTAGAGAGAGATCCTTTCGTGGCGCCGAACATCTTGATCTGTTTGACCAGGTTCTTCCCGAGCTGTGCTGCATCGATTATCTGATCAAGGTACTCCCGCTCCTGTGTCCCCTTAAGAAGTGTATCCAATATGAGCTCTGAATTAATAAGAATAGGCTGAAGCACATTATTGAAATCGTGGGCTATCCCACCTGCCAATTTACCCAGCGCCTCTATTTTCTGTGCTTGGATGAGTTGGGTCTCGAGTCTACTCTTTTCTTCTTCCGCCCGCTTGCGTTCGGTTATGTCCTTCACCGTGTGAATAACTCTAATGATTTCTCCTTTGTCGTTAACTACCGGGTCCACTGAGGCAAGGAACCACATGTCTCTTGTTTCGTCATGATGTTCAACCTCCTCATGTCTTTTTGTCTTCAACGTCTTTGCCAGAGGACATCCATCAACGGGCCCATCCGTATTGTGCATCAGGGAGAAGCAGTGGTTATTCGTAATCTTATCAGGGGGCAGGTTGAAGAAAGAAGCAGCAGCGGCATTTACCCGGTAAATCTTAAAATCCTCATCCAGGATCATCACATGATCTTTAATGGAGTCAAAGGTGACCTGCCAGTCGCGTGCGGCTTTTCTTATCTCTTCATCCAGCTGCTTTCGCTCGGTGATGTCAAAGAGGGTCGACCGGCTCAAGACATAGTTGCCTTCATTGTCTTTAACGGCTGTTGCGTTCAGGAGCACCGGCATGATGGTACCGTCTTTGCGTATCATCTCGAATTCGAGATTGTTGATCCATCCTTGCTCTTTGAAACGGGGAAAACTATCCATAAAGGTCTGTAAGCTTTTATGGGTGAGGATGTCTAAAAACTTAATCTTTCGGACGATTTCTTCTCTCGTGTACCCGAGCCATTTAAGCTCGGTGTCGTTTATCCGGACAAAGAAACCGTCTTTGTCCAGTGAGTGATAGCCGCACGGTGCACTGTTATAAAGATCGTGAATCTCTGCAGAGGATTGCTGAATGGCCTCCTCCGAACGTTTGCGCTCGGTCACATCATTCAGGACGTAGACCAGAAAGGTTATTTCGCCGACATCATCAAACACAGGATAGAGAGACAGGTCCCAATAGGACACCCCCCACTCCGGATGATCAGGAAAGACAAACGGCCTTGCAAAGACATTATACGGCTCTTTCGTTTCAACAACCCTTTCAAACTTTTCTTTCAGTTCATCGGACGGGTAATATTCGAAGTGGTTATGCCCGGGGAATTCCGATACATCTCGATGCCATACCTTGGCATATGCATCATTCACACGAATGAAGTTGAAATCTCTATCAAGAAATACCATACAGGCGGATGAATGTTTGAAGAATGTCTCTAATTCTCTCGTTTTTTCTGTGAGAATATTTTCCGTCCGCATGCGCTCGGTGATCTCGGCCTCTAATGCTTGAATGGCCTTCACCAGCTGTCCTGTTCTTTCTTGTACCCTCAACTCAAGCTCGTCGCGCGCCATACGAAGCGCCTCTTCCGCCTTCGCATGTGCTACACGCAACCTGATCGCTGTTATTCCATACGCAAGATCAGAGGCCAGTTCAGTAAGTAATTTCACCTCATCTTCCGAGAATGGATCCGGTTCTCTTGAATATATGGTTATTGCGCCGAAGGCCTTGCTGCCTTCCATGAGAGGAAGAACTATCGAAGATGCATACCCTCGCTTTCTTGCCTCTTCACGCCAGGGCTTGAAGAGGGGGTCGGTCAGCATATTCCTGCAAGTACTCACTTTCCCTGTTCTGATAGCCGTGCCCGTGGGCCCCCGGCCGCGTTCGGTATCCGCCCAGGTGATGTTCAATCTTTCGAGATATCCTTCATCAAAACCGGCATGTGCTACGGGCCGGACGGTTTTGCCTTCATCCTCTTCGGCATACCCTATCCACACCATGGCATGACCACAGTCTTCCACTACAACCCTGCATACTTCCTGCAGGTACTCTGATTCGTCTGTTGCATGCATCATGGCCTGATTACTATTACTGAGCGCCCTGAGTGTCCTGTTGAGCCTGCTGAGTTCCTCTTCCCTTCTCTTACCTCCAGTGATATCGCGTATCATGATCTGAACAGCCGGCTCGCCCTGGAAGTCGATCATGCCGCCAACTGACTCAACATATATTACCCGACCGTCAAGACTCAGCATCCTGGTTTCCTGCAATGGGAGTCTCTGTCCTGCCAGCCCCTGTCGCATCCGGGACTCGATCACGGCTCGTTCGTCCGTATGAATCAGTTCGAGAACGGTCTTTGCCTGAAGTTGTTCGAGTGTTTCTGCCCCGTAGAGCTTCAGTGCAACCGAATTTGCGTATAAGAATTTTCCGTTACGGTGCACGATGACGCCGTCAGGAGACGATTCAACCAGAGACCGGTAACGCGCCTCGCTTGAGAGCAGTTCCTCTTCAGCCCGCTTGCGTTCTGTATCGATGCCGGTCTTCTTTAGTTTTTCAACCATTGGTTCTCCCAAAGGTGAGCCTCAAGTATCGAATTCATTGTTGTCAAAGGGATAAGAATCCATCTTCGATATGTGTAAAGGAATGAAATATTTTTCATTTTTATATATGCAAACATGGTGATGATAATGCACAAACTACCCAAATGCAACAAAACATAAAAACTGATCGCTGATCATCATTTACGGCTTATTGCTTGACATCACTGGCTTATCATGGCTTATTTCTATCAGGTATGATCACCTTCAAGAAGGTCAACAAGTGGTTCGGCGAACTCCATGTCCTCAATGACGTGGATTTTCACGTGGATGCAGGTGAGGTAGTGGTTATCTGCGGCCCCAGCGGATCGGGCAAAAGTACCCTGATCAGATGTATCAACAAGCTCGAGCCCATTCAACAAGGCGAGATCTATGTAGACAATATGCCCATCCATGACCCGAAGATAAATCTGCGGCGACTGAGGGAAGAGATCGGTTTCGTGTTCCAGCAGTTCAACCTCTACCCGCACATGACCGTTCTTAAGAATATCACACTGGCTCCCATCCATGTACGCAAGCAGAAAAAGGAGGAGGCCGAAGCTTATGCCCACATGCTGCTTGAAAAGGTCGATATAGCAGAGAAGGCCAATTCCTACCCCGACCAGCTTTCCGGTGGTCAGCAGCAGCGTGTTGCCATTGCCCGTGGATTAGCCATGCGCCCCAAAATCATGCTCTTTGATGAGCCTACTTCTGCCTTGGACCCCGAGATGATCAACGAGGTGCTCGATGTCATGAAGACACTCGCCCGTGAAGGAATGACCATGATCGTGGTCACGCATGAGATGGGGTTCGCCCGCGAGGTAGCTCACCGGGTGATCTTTATGGACGAAGGCCAGCTCATCGAGAGCGCGCCGCCCGACAAGTTCTTTAGTGAGGCACGGCACGAGCGCACAAAACTATTCTTAAGCAAGATCTTGACCCACTAGGGGTCTCTAAGCATTCTATATAGAGACATCCTAATAAAGGAGGAGGATATGAAGAGGATATTTACAGGGGTACTCATCACACTGGTTTTCATGGTACTTGCAGGTCCCACACTTTGTTATGCCGGTACCACCTATGACAAAGTCAACAAAGAAGGAGTTGTCCGCGTGGGCATGATGTACAACAGCATCCCCGCAGCATACTTCAATGACAAGAATGAGTGGGTGGGCTTTGATGTGGACATAGCCGAAGAGGTGGTCAAAAGGATCGGCGCTTCAATGGGCAAACAGCTCAAGGTGGAACGGGTCAAGGTGAACAATATCTCGAGGATCTCCATGCTCACGTCAAACATGATCGACATGTCCGTTGCCAACATGACCCACAAACGCGAGCGCGATAAGACCATCGACTTCTCCATCACCTATTTCTTCGACGGCCAGAAGATACTTGCCAAGAAAGGTAAATTCAAGAGCCTCAAGGATTTCAAGGGCAAGAAGCTCGCATCACAGCAGGGCACCACGAGTGAGAAGAACGCTGTAGCCCTCCTAAAGAAACTCGGCGACCCGAATGCGGAGAAGAACGTCATCAGCTTCCAGGATGAACCTTCCTGCTTCCTTGCCCTCCAGCAGGGCAAGGTAGTCGGCTGGACAACCGACAGCACCATATTGTTGGGCTATGCGGCAAAGGACCCAGGCAAGTATGAGCTTGTGGGTGAATTTTTCAGCAGTGAGCCATACGGCATCGGCCTGCCGCAGGACGATAGTGCATGGCGCGACTCCATCAACTTTGCCCTCCAGGATATGTGGGCGGACGGGACCTACAAGAAGATCTATGACAAATGGTACGGCCCTACCACTCCCTATTTCTTCCCACTGACCGAAAAAATCGAGATGTGGCCGTGATGGGAGAAAAATAACCGCTATGAACGAATCTGCGGTCCGGTCATCCGGACCGCAGATTTTTTACAGTCTGTTAAAAATCGTTGCTATCACTGATGAGAACACAAAACTGATATGAGAGACTCAACCAAGAACCTGCTCCAGCAGATATGTGTTGTATGCGCCATTATTGTCGCTGTCTTTCTTCTCTTCAAACATGCACACTTCGATTACAAGTTCTACTGGGCGGTTCTATGGGAGGTAAACCCCACCTATAAGGAGATCTTCGGCCTTTGGTTGCTCAGGGGCTTGTTGCTCACACTTGAGATATCTTTGATCAGTACGGGCATCGCCCTGGTCATGGGCACAATCTTCGGCATAGCAAGGCTATCGCGATTCACGCCTACCTATGCCATTGCTACGGCTTATGTCGAGTTCTTCAGAAATACGCCCTTGCTCGTCCAACTCTTTTTCTGGTACTTTGCCTTCCCCCTGGTCCTCCCCGAGAGCCTGAACACGTACCTCAACGCGCATAACTACGAATTCTGGGCCGCCACATTCGGGCTTGGAATCTACACCGGCGCTTTTGTGGCCGAAGTAGTACGGGCCGGTATTCAGGCCATCCCCCATGGGCACATAGAGGCAGCCGTGTCCTCAGGGCTCACCGGCGCGCAGATGCTGCGTCATGTCATCCTGCCCCAGGCATTCCGCATTATCATACCTCCGCTAGGCAGTGAGTTCCTCAATAATATGAAAAACTCGTCCCTTGCCATGACCATCGGCGTGGGCGAACTGTGCTGGAATTCCCAGCAGATCCAGTCTTTCACCTTCCGTGGGTTCGAGGCCACCACAGCTGCATCGCTCATCTATTTGACCGTTTCGCTCTCCATCTCGCTCATCATGAACAGCATCAACCACCACATGGCCATCGGCCAGGCAAAACGGCTCAATACGGTAGACCGTTTCTTCGCCCTTGTCTTCCGCCCCGTATTACTGCTCGGCAGGGCGATATCCTCCCTTATTACGGCATTGAAACGAATATTCAGGTTCGGAGAGTTTGCCCCGGTACACGAAGAAGCGATTTACGCCTCCATCTGGGAGCGGTTAGCCGTAAAGATATGGCAGGTGCTCATGTTATCCGCAAGGGCCCTGTTCGTCTTTCTATTCATTGGTCTTATCTGTCTTTTGGGTCTTATCGTCTATCGATACAATTGGCACGTGATCTCCTCCAACATCGAATCACTCCTCATCTGGACATTCCCCCACGGCGGGCCGGGCGAGATCTTCTATGGTCTCGGCGGGCTTGCCCTGAGTGTGATTCTGGCTTTTATTGCACTGGTAGTGAGTTTTTTCATCGGGCTGTTCATCGGGCTCGGCAGGCTTTCAAAAAACCCGCTTGTCTCCACTCCGAGCGTTCTTTATATCGAGGTCATCCGGGGAAACCCCCTCATCATGGTCATCTTCTGGGTCTACTTCTTCTCCCATTTTGTCACGGGCGTTCAGATGGATGTATTCTGGAGCGCCACAATCGCCTTTACCATCTTCTCAGGGGCCTACCTGGCCGAGATCGTACGTGCAGGGGTGAGCGCCATTCCCAATGGTCAGATTGAGGCGGCTACGGCATCGGGTCTTTCCTATTTCCGGGCCATGCGGCATGTGGTGCTGCCCCAAGCCCTCAAGATCATGATCCCAGCCTTTGTGGGACAGTTCATCTCCCTGTTCAAGGACACCTCGCTCGCCTATATTGTCGGGGTCTTTGAGCTCACCACTGTTGCCCAGACGCTCAACAACCGTCTTATGATCTACCCCTTCGAGATCTACACTACCATTGCCGTGCTTTACTTCTTATGCTGCTACAGCATGTCACGCTTTGCCCGCAGGCTCGAGATCAGGTATACGCCCACCAAGAAAGACTACCGTTCCATGAGCATGGCCTGATACAAGGGCATAAAGAGGTCTCATCAGGCTTGTTGCAGTGTATGTGACACAATGTCATGCCGGTGGGCGGATTTTCATTCTTATTTGTCATTTTGTCACAACAAAAACCCGAGAAAAGTGTTCACTTGTCAAAATGACATTTTGCCTTCACATATTATCTTATTTAGAATCCTAATTTCAATGAGTTACAACGGTTCATTACGTGGCATGAACATTGCCTTCTCATTCATGAGAGAAATAAAACAAAGGAGAACGAGAATGATATCACTCTGGATCGTAATCGGTTGCTTGTTCATGACGGGAATCGGGATCAGGTTCATGTACCGCGTGTTGGGGCTCACCCCGGCCGAAGCAACTGCCGTTTTCGTGCTCATCGTGACGCTGGTGGGCGTTAATTCGGGTCCTGTCAGGCAGATGATCGCACAGCTTTTCTAACAAAGGCATACATGGAGAAGAAAACGTGAAAAAGGCAATAAAAGACAGGTTACCGAGGAAGCTATCCGGCAGGATAGCCAGGATCAGCGCACTCAGTTTTGTGCTGGTTATCATGACATTCCTCGGCCTGTATGTGGGTATGTATGTCGACCAGCTCACCCACATGGCGCCCAATTTCACGATGCTTGGACTTATAATTGGTATCGTTATAGGGTTTAAGGGTTTTGTCGAAGAGGTACTGGTAGAAAGGAGAAAGGAATCATGACATTCGTATTCATTGGTATCGGCGCTGTTTCCTTCATTGCCATCACTGCACGTTTTGCATCGAAAGTGAGCACGAAAGAGCCCGAAGCATCCCGTGTGAAGTAAATCCTCTTCCTGGACAAAAGTTTTAAAGAAATTCCAAGGGAGGCCTTTTCTTGAGGCCTCCCTTTTTATGTCTTTTCATCCTTTGGGCATAACTTAACCGAAAATGAAATTCATTTGACGGCACAGCCCTGCTTCGCTTAGGCTTTTGTAACTATCATTTCTTCAGGGGGGTTCCATGATATCACGGGTTGATCACGTGTCGTTGGCAGTCAGAGATATTGATGCAGCGTTGCGCTTCTTCACCGATCTCCTGGGCGCCGTACCCGGTGCTTCAGGCAAAGACCCGGGCATGAAGTATTACTGGCAGATCCTCTCTTTAGGCGACCTAAGCAGGATTGAGCTCATCACCCCCACCGGAGAAGGGAGCTTCCTGGACAACTTCCTTAAAGACAAGCAGGGCGGCGTGCACCACATCACCCTGCAGACCCCCGACATACAAAAGGCAAAAGAGGTACTTGAAGAGAATAACACCCCCTTTTTCGGATTCGCCAACTACGCAGATATATGGAAGGAGATCTTCATTCACCCGAAGCACGCCTTCGGCGTGCTTGTGCAGCTCGCCGAATTCAATGCGGACGACTGGATTTCACCGTCCGTCAGGATGCTTAAAGACACTAAATGGACCATCAAGAAAGACGATGACGGTGTTCAACTCAAGTTCGCGCACCCGGGAGGCGGCACGGCAAGTATCGTGTTGAACAAGGAGGATGCCGGGCGGCTCCTCGATGCATTAAAGGAGGCCCTCGAATAAGACCATGAATGTCCTGATCCATGTGGACAATGCCATCAGAATCTTTGAGGCCGATCTGCCATTAGAGGCAGTGCAGGCCATAGAGGCGGACCTGACGCTGCCAAACCCAAAGTGGGAGCAGGTGGAGACCTACAGCCGCAGCCGCAGGCGAAACTTTCAGCCCGAATTCATCAGGTATTATAAAAGGAAGAGCGGTGTGCTCCTCATGCCAAGGGGCTACATCCACACCATCCGATACCGTCTGAAGGACGTCCCCTGCACCATCGTAGACAAGACACGCTTATTGCCGCCTGTTCATTTTTCATTCAAAACGCAATTGCATCCCTATCAGTTCTCAGCAGTCAAAGATGTCCTCAACAGGAGGTTCGGTGTGCTGGAGGCACCGCCCGGTTCAGGCAAGACCGTCATGGCCCTTGCCGTCATTGCCCAGAGAAAACAGCCCGCCCTGGTGATCGTCCACACCAAGGAACTCATGTACCAGTGGCACAAGCGCTCGTACGAATTTCTCGGCATCCCTTTGGACGAGATAGGACTTATCGGTGATGGGAACAGCCGGATAGGCGACAGGCTCACCATTGCCATCATCAACTCGCTCTATAAAGTAATCGATGATGTCAAGCCGGTCATCGGCCACCTCGTGGTGGACGAGTGCCACCACACACCTGCCCGCACCTTCACCGAGGCGGTGAGCCTCTTTGACAGCACCTTCATGCTGGGGCTTTCTGCCACACCGTATAGAAGGGACAAGCTCACCAAGATCATCTACTTCTATCTGGGCGACCGGGCGCACCAGATCCATTCCCACGAGCTCCAGGCCATAGAGAAGATCATGCGGGCCAAGCTCATATTGCGACATACCAACTGCGCCTACTACTTCGATGCGGACGAGTACCAGTACATGATCTCGGCCCTGGTTAACGATGTAAAAAGGAACAAGCTCATCGTGGAAGACGTCGTGAACCGGGTCTTTACACCTGAAAGCGGGATTGCGCTCGTCATCTCGGACCGGGTTGCCCACTGCGAGGAGCTCTTCAATGCCATTACCGGCCGCGGGGTCAAGGCATGCCTGCTCACCGGCTCGGTGCAGGTCAAGGAGCGGGCCCGGATAGTAGAAGAACTTAACAGAAACCAGGCACAGGTCCTGGTGGCAACGGCCCAGCTCATCGGTGAAGGGTTTGACCTCAAGCAACTATCCTCGATTTTCCTGGCTACACCGATTAAATTCACCGGCAGGGTCAAGCAGTATATCGGCCGGATCCTCAGGGTGACCGAGGGCAAGGAAGACGCGTTTATCTTTGACTACCTCGACACCAACGGCATGCTCAAGAACAGCTTCGCCTCCCGCATGTCGGCATACTACGATTTGGGTGTGAAGCTGGATTCTGTTAAAGACTAATAGTGAACAATAATCCATAGCGATATTCACATGGTGGAGCAATAATTGAATATACGGTTTTCATTTCATGCAAACTACTTTTTACCGGGAGTCGATATCGGTCTACCTTTCCAGGGCACCCTGGCAGGATGATCCTACACCTGCAGTGCACGAGAAGCAGTGATTGCCGATGACGATTGCCCGTGTCTTCAACCTTTCAAAATCAAAATCATTGATATGGTTCGGCGTTTTGCCTTCCACCGGCAAGTCCAGCATCTGGTTGAAATCACAATCATACAATCGCCCGTCCCATCCTACTGAAATGGTGTTCCGGCACATCAAACAATGAATAGTCGAAGGGTTGAATGATGTGTGAAGAACATTCATATAGTCTTCAAAGTTCTCCGACAGGATGAGGTACTCCAGATACCTGCCTACAGGCGAGTTGACCAGGCAATAGAGGGTATTGAAGACAACCCCATGCTCTTCCTTCAGTCGGGTCTTGTATTCATGTTCCAGTGCCTGCTGCGCCCCCGGCAGAAAGGCGCCAACCGGATTATAGACAAGGTTCAGGATCAAGCCGCTTCCGGGTATGCCATAGCCCCTTTCATTCAGCAGCTGCATGACCTCGATGATGCATCTGAAAACGCCGCCGCCCCTCTGCCTGTTGACCCTATCTTCATGGTAGTCGGGAAGGGAAGCGATGATTTCGACCCTGTGGTCAGCATAGAGATCAATGAAGTTTTTATATTGTTCATCGAGGAGGATTGCAAGGTTGGTACGGACCATCAACCGCCGATTCAACGTGGCAGCTTCCCGGATAAACCAGGGAAGCTCCGGGTTCATCTCAGGTGCGCCGCCCGTGATATCTATGGTACCGATCCGATGGGTACGCAGCACTTCCAGGCATTTTTCAAACACCCGGCGTCCCATTATCTCAGATCGCTCCGGACCTGCCTGGACATGGCAGTGCCTGCATGAGAGGTTGCAGCGTTTACTCACATTCATTTGGAGTATATCAATCGATTCCGATCTCAGCGGAGTGCTGATCTTTTTATGAAACGGGATCCTTACAGGGTTATTATTGAGGATCTCCATCTGCTCCAAAGAAGTCATATTACATTTCTTTCTTCTTGATGATCTTTCTCATCTGCGTGGAATGAGCCAGGACATCACCCGCCGTCATTGCAGCACCGACATGTATTGCCTCCATCATCTCATCACTGGAAACGCTCAGCGAAAGGCATTTATTCGTGTAGGCATCAATGCAGTACGGGCAGTGACGCACAGTCGCTACCGTAAGGGCTATTAATGCCTTTTCCCGCTCGGTGAGCACGCCGGGTCCTGTTGCCTCGGCGTAATATTCAAAGAACTTTTTACCCTGCTCGGGGGCATACTCTGTTATGTTCGGAAAATCTTCGAGGTCTTTGGTTTCATAGTAAGGTCTGGACATATCAAATCTCCTCTATTATAAAATTATTTCGCCATGTTAAACAGCTTTATCATGAGTTTGGCATCCTTCTGATAAATTTATTTTATAATAGAGTCTCCTTATGAAAAATCCAGTCTTTCACCTCACCGAGTGGGTTTTGTCACTTTGTCATATGTAAATCCTGTGGTCTCTATTGTTTTGTCATTTTGTACGAGCTGGAGAGTGGTGCTCAAATCTTTAACATAGAGGTAGACAATGACATTATATCTAGTTAATTATAATTAGGAAAGAAGTTTTACAATTGGCTCTATCGTATATCATTTTGAAGGAATTATTTTACAATCAAAATGGTAAATGTTTCTATATGATAGCATATTATTCTATTAGTTATACTATATTTTTTAATATTATCTCTTTGATTTTAAGTTACTATCAGCCAATCGGTTTTGGCATTAATCATGCTACATAAACGAGTAATAACTGAAATTACAACGGGATATTACAACATGAGTACAAAAAACAGTAGCGGCATTGCTATTCTTACTTATCCCCTTCGTATCGGAGAAGGATTAAAAAAGTTCTGAAGGAGAAAATGTCAAGAAGCTTTATACACAAAGCAGTTACAGCAGTGATAAAAATTCAGGAGAAAAAGCATTGACGGATCCTGCGTCAATGCCATCATACATTTATAGGGATAGGAGAAGGAGATTATTATGAAGAAAGCAGCGACGATACTGATAGCTATATTTATATGCACCCAAATATTAACAGCCTGCGGCGGCGGTGGAGGCGGTTCTTCAGCCCCAAAGGATATAACCTCATTCACCATTTTAGGCATACCCGGTACAATGGGGCCGAATACGGTCGCACTCACGGTCCCCTATGGAACTGATGTAAAAGCCTTAACGCCAACGATCAATATTACAGGGGCAAGTGTAAGCCCGGCTTCCGGCGCTGCACAGGATTTTACAAACCCTGTAACCTACATTGTTACCGCAACGGATGGCTCAACAAAAGCCTATACGGTAACGGTTACCGTAGCAACGAACACTGCAAAGGACATAACCAAATTCACCATATCAGGCATAGACGGGACCATAGGTGCGAATACGGTTGCGCTCACAGTCCCCTATGGAACGGCTGTAACGGCCTTAACGCCCACGATCGTCATTACAGGGGCAAGTGTAAGCCCGGCTTCCGGCGCAGCACAGGATTTTACAAACCCTGTAACCTACACGGTTACCGCAGCTGACGGCTCAACAAAAGCCTATACGGTAATGGTCACAGCAGCAAAAAACACTGCAAAGGATATAACTTCTTTCACCATATTAGGCATATCCGGGACAGTGGGGGCGAATACGGTCACACTCACGGTTCCCTATGGAACGCCTGTAACAGCTTTAACACCGACGATAGTTCATACGGGAGCAAGTGTAAGTCCGGCATCCGGAGTTCCAAATGATTTTACAACCCCTCAGACCTACACGGTTACAGCAGCGAATGGCTCAAAAAAAGCTTATACGGCAACGGTCATGGTAGCGCTTAACCCTGCAAAGGACATAACTTCATTCACCATATTAGGCATATCCGGAACCGTAGGTGCGAATACGGTCGCACTCACGGTTCCCTACGGAACGGATCCATCATCCTTAACACCGACGATAAATATTACGGGAGCAAGTGTAAGCCCGGCATCCGGAGTTCCCCATAATTTTACAACCCCTCAAACCTACACGGTTACCGCAGCAGACGGCTCAACAAAAGCTTATACGGTAACGGTCACGGTAGCGCTTAACCCTGCAAAGGACATAACCTCATTCACCATATTAGGCGTACCCGGGACAGTAGGTGCGAATACGGTCGCACTCACGGTTCCCTATGGAACGGATCCATCATCCTTAACACCGACGATAAATATTACCGGAGCAAGTGTAAGCCCGGCATCCGGAGTTCCCCATGATTTTACAACCCCTCAGACCTACACGGTTACCGCTGCTAATGGCACAACAAAAGATTATACGGTAACGGTCACGGTAGCGCTTAACCCTGCAAAGGACATAACCTCATTCACCATATTAGGCGTACCCGGGACAGTAGGTGCGAATACGGTCGCACTCACGGTTCCCTATGGAACTGATCCAACATCCTTGACACCGACGATAGTTATTACCGGAGCAAGTGTAAGTCCTGCATCCGGAGATCCAAATAATTTTACAACCCCTCAGACCTACACGGTTACCGCAGCGGATGGCACAACAAAAGATTATACGGTAACGGTCACGGTAGCGCTGAACCCTGCAAAGGACATAACCTCATTCACCATATTAGGCGTACCCGGGACAGTAGGTGCGAATACGGTCGCACTCACGGTTCCCTATGGAACTGATCCATCATCCTTGACACCGACGATAGTTCATACGGGAGCAAGTGTAAGCCCTGCATCCGGAGATCCAAATAATTTTACAACCCCTCAGACCTACACGGTTACCGCAGCGGATGGCACAACAAAAGATTATACGGTAACGGTCACGGTAGCGCTGAACCCTGCAAAGGACATAACCTCATTCACCATATTAGGCGTACCCGGGACAGTAGGTGCGAATACGGTCGCACTCACGGTTCCCTACGGAACTGATCCATCATCCTTGACACCGACGATAGTTCATACGGGAGCAAGTGTAAGCCCTGCATCCGGAGATCCACATAATTTTACAACCCCTCAGACCTACACGGTTACAGCAGCGGATGGCACAACAAAAGATTATACGGTAACGGTCACGGTAGCGCTGAACCCTGCAAAGGACATAACTTCATTCACCATATTAGGCATACCCGGAACAGTAGGTGCGAATACTATCGCACTCACGGTTCCCTACGGAACGGATCCATCAGCCTTAACACACGACGATAGTTATCACGGGGGCAAGTGTAAGCCCGGAATCCGGAGATCCTCATGATTTTACAACCCCTCAACCTACACGGTTACAGCGGCGGATGGCACAACAAAAGATTATACGGTAACAGTCACGGTAGCACAAAACCCGGCAAAGGATATAACTGCATTCAGCATATTAGGAATACCCGGGACAATAGTTGGGACTATATCACGCTCACGGTTCCCTATGGAACGGATCCAACATCCTTAACACCGACCATAGTTATTACGGGAGCAAGTGTAAGCCCGGCATCCGGCGTTCCTCATAATTTTACAACCCCTCAGACCTACACGGTTACAGCGGCGGATAGCTCAACACAAGCGTATACGGTAACTGTCACGGTAGGATTATCGCCTGAAACCTTTACCGCGGACGGAGTCAGCTTCAATATGATCTATGTACCGGGCAAGAGCTTCCCCACCGGCACCGATGATTTAGGTACAGCGACGGTAGCGAGCGCCTACTGGATCGGCGAGACCCAGGTGACCTACGAGCTCTGGAATAAAGTCTACACCTGGGCAATCGCGAACGGCTACACTTTCGCCAATTCTGGGCATATGGGCGGCGGTACTGGAATTCACCAATCAGCACCCTGTAACTGCCATTAACTGGCGGGATGCCATGGTGTGGGCGAACGCCGTCACCGAATGGTACAACACGAAAAGCGGCACGAGCTACACCCCTGTGTACACATATACAGGTAGACATAATCCGGGATTCTACGGACGCGACTGCCTGCGACAATGCGGTGGCAGGATCGACAAACGGCTTCCGCCTGCTCACCAGTAATGAATGGGAGCTCGCCGCGCGATGGCGGAATGATGCTATCAATACAGTTGCCGGTTATACTAATCCTTGGTTCACAAAGGGGAATTCAGCAAGCGGCGCGATTGCGGATTACACTAACGCGGCAGCGACCAGTTCTGTAGCTGTGTATAATACAGCCTCAACTGCTGCTGTCAAAAGCAAGACCTCCAACGCTCTTGGCCTTTACGACATGAGCGGCAATGTATGGGAATGGTGCTTTGATCCGAGCGGCTCCAACCGTGTGTGTAGGGGCGGTTCTTGGAGGAGCGCAACCTCTGATTTCATGCAAGTGGGTTTAGTTAATATTATAACTGCCCCGAATTATGATGATTCAACGTCGCAAAAGATGGGCTTACGTCTGGGGCAGTCAGAGTAATCTTTTATTTTAACATTGTTACCTTTTTATCGAGCCCTGCGGTGCTATCAAAAGCACAGTCCGCAGGGCTCGATTTTTTCATGTGGTCAACCGTAGATCTCCAAAGACAATCTAATATGTCAGATCTGATTCAAATACATCAATGAGTGACGGCCCGGAGAAGGACTTTATAAAATCTTCATAGTTCTTTCTTCTTGACTTTCAACCCCGTTCTCTTAACGTATATATAACTTAAACTAAAGTAGGTTTTTATTAAATGAAAAGAGGCATGAGCCGTGAACCTTGACCCCTTGTTCCTCTCCCGCATCCAATTCGCGGTTACTGTTTCCTTTCACATCATCTTCCCATCCCTGACCATCGGACTGTCTCTATGGCTGGCAATGCTCCAGGGCATGTTTCTGGCTACCAAGAATGCCCTGTATCAAAGGCTCTTCGATCTCTGGATTAAGATCTTTACCATACTGTTCGCCATGGGTGTTGTCTCAGGCATCGTGATGGCGTTCCAGTTCGGCGCCAATTGGAGCGTGATGTCTGTCAAGGCAGGGCCGATCCTGGGCCCGCTGCTCGGTTACGAGGCCTTCACGGCATTCCTGCTGGAGGCGACCTTCTTGGGCGTGGTCCTGTATGCACGCAACCGCGTGCCGCCATGGTTCTACTTCTTTTCCTGCTGCATGATCGCCCTCGGTTCGACCTTGTCGTCCTTCTGGATTCTCTGCAACAACAGCTGGATGCAGGTGCCGGTGGGCTATGAGATAATAAATGGGAAGATAACCCCTGTTGACTGGAAGGCAATCGTGCTCGGCCCGGTATTCCTGATCCGCTGGCTGCACATGCTGCTTGCATCTCTTCTGACCATTGGCATGTGCATCCTTGCAGCAGGCGCCTGGTATATGCTCCGCAATATCCATCGTGCAGAGGCGCGGGTCATGCTGCACTGGGGCTTGGGTTTATCGGCAGTGCTGATGATCTTTCAGTTCTATCTCGGGGATATAAGCGGCAAGCACATGTATAAGTATCAACCGGCTAAATTCGCTGCCATCGAGGCGCGCTGGCATCATGAGCAGCCGGGTACGGAAGTATGGTTTGCAATCCCCGACGAGAAAACCAAGAGAAACCTCTTTGCCGTTACAACACCTTATGCAGGCAGTTGGATCGCAACAGGAAGCTGGACCGCGCCTGTTTCCGGACTGAGCGATTTTCCGGAACAAGACTGGCCGCCCATTCTCATCCCGTTCTTTTCATTCCGCATCATGGTAGGCCTGGGGTTGTTGATGTTTGCCATCAGCTCGTTCGGCATATTGCTTCGTTTGCGGGGTCGGCTGGAGACTACGCGCTGGTTCCTTTGGGCTGCGACCCTTGCCTTTCCGAGCGGCTTTATTACTGTTATCATCGGCTGGTTCACCGCCGAAGTCGGCCGTCAGCCCTGGGTGGTATACGGGCTCCTGCGTACGGCACAGGCCGTGACACCGACTTTGACCGGGGCGAATGTGCTCTCAACCCTTGTAGGCTATGTGGCGGTTTATACACTGATCTCCTCTTTCGGGACCTACTATATCTATGGCGTGTTGCGCAAAGGGCCTTCCGGGGATGGCCCTGAGACAACCGGAGCCTCCGGGACTGCAACCCCCGGCGCTTTTGAGGCAAAGGTGTAGAGCGATGGATGTTATTTGGCTTCCATTATTCTGGGCCGGACTGATCGCCTTTGCCGTGTTCGTTTATGTTGTTCTTGACGGCTATGACCTCGGTGTGGGCATCCTTTTTGGTACTACCCGCAACGAGGCTCACCGGGACGCCATGGTGAATGCCGTCTCTCCATTCTGGGACGGTAACGAAGTCTGGCTGGTCCTTATCGGGGCAAGTCTTTTCGGTGCATTCCCCATGGTATATGCAATCTTTCTCCCCGCCTTCTACCTGCCCATAGCGTTGATGCTGCTGGGTTTGATCTTCCGAGGTGTTTCCATCGAGTTCCGTTATCATGCAAAACAAATGCGCCGGCTCTGGGACTTGGGATTCTTCCTCGGGTCTCTCATCACGAGCTTTGTTCAAGGTGCGGCCATCGGCAGGATGGTACAGGAACTGCCGGTGGCAGGCGGACAATATGCCGGGAGCGCCTTCGAGTGGCTGACACCGTTCTCCGTGCTCTGTGGCATCGGCCTGGCAATAGGCTATGCGCTCCTCGGAGCCGCCTGGCTGGTTTTGAAGACGGACGGCGCCTTGCGCGACTGGGCCTATCGCCGGTTAGGACGGCTGCTTGCAGGTGTCCTGGTGATTCTCCTTATTGTCGCTGTGTTCGCACTTACTACCCATCCGCAGGTAAGGGACCGCTGGCTTCAGAATCTGTGGCTGATCGTCTTCCCGCTCATCATCATACTTGCCTCCATCGGCTTGTGGCTCGGGGTCCGCAGGCGGCGCGACAGGATCCCCTACGCCATGGCCGTTTTTATCTTTCTTGCCGCCTTCTTGTCGCTGGCAGGAAGCTTCTGGCCCTATATGATCCCGTTTACCGTTACGGTCGAGGAAGCGGCGGCACCGGTGCAGTCTCTCAGGTTCCTCTTCTACGGGGCGGGGATCATCGTGTTTCCCATTGTTCTTATCTATACCGGCGTGGTTTATTGGGTTCTGAGGGGAAAGGTTTAGAAGGACAGAGAATTGCTCCCATACCCACCTCTTCTTCTCATTGCCGGGGCCAAAGGCGCAGTAGGTTCCACTGTAGCGGCTGCCATTGCCGCAATGAAAAAAGACCAGGGTGCGGTTGTCCCCTGGCTGACCACGGCACCTTTGTTTGATCACCTTGGTCCCTTCGGGAGTATGGAACTCTCCGGATGGGATGTTTCCCCTAAATCAATCAATCAGGCCATCGAACACCACAAGGTCCTCCCAAATAAATTCCTCCTTCATGAAGGATATCTCGACGAGATCCGGATTCATCAGGCCCCTTCGGGCGAACTTCCCCTTCATGCACAGGTTGAACAGTTGATCCGGGATATTGAGGGTTTCAAGGCGCTCTATCCCAAGACCCATCCGGTCCTGATCAACCTTCTGCCGGCATGCAGGACTATCGATCTTTCGGGATCGGACCGGCTGGATGGGCTGTATTCGCATGCGGATCCAACAAAATTCCCCGATCTGGCCTATGCCCTTGCTGCAATCTTAAGTAGTATGCCGGTCGTGAATTTCACATCCAATGCCCTCGAACTGCCCGTGATTGTCGAAGAGGCGCATAAGGCGGGCGTCCCCTTGTGCGGCCGTGACGGGAAGACCGGTCAGACCTACCTGAAGGTAGTGCTTGCTTCGGCCCTGAAGGCCCGCAGCCTTCAGGTGGACGGATGGTACAGTTTGAATATTCTTGGCAATGAAGACGGCAGGAACCTTGCCGATCCTATGAAGGCATCAGGCAAAGTAGCCAACAAAACCGGGCTGCTTGAAGAGATTCTCGGATACCGGGTCGGCAGGCAATATGGAACTGATTCCCATAAGGTCGTTATCGACTATTACCCCCCGAGAGGTGATTGCAAAGAGGCGTGGGATGTCATTGACTTTGCCGGCCTCTTCGGCCTGCCCATGAGCCTCAGACTGAACCTGCAGGCGCGCGACTCCATCCTGGCAGCCCCCCTTGTCATCGACCTGGCCCGCTGGATGGCCGCCCTGCATGCTGCAGGCCGTTCAGGCCTGGTTCCGGAGCTGGGTTTCTATTTTAAAAAACCCCTGGGCCCCAATCCCCCGGTGACCTTCCAGGATCAACTTGCAGCGCTTGATCGATTGGAGGTTGTTTGCAAAGGGCATATAAATAGTTGAGCATCCTGGTAAGGGAGTATGCACCATGAAGTTCGGGTACAGCACCAATGCCTTTGTGAATTATTCCTTGTTCGATGCGGTAAACATGGTTGCCGGGCTCGGCTTCGGCGGGGTAGAAATCATGGCTGACCGCCCCCATCTCTTTCCGCAGGACTGGGGGCACGAAGGCCTTATCCGGCTCAAAGATCTTATCCGCAAAAAGGGGCTTCGGGTCACCAACCTGAACAGCTTCACCCTGTTCGCCGTGGGAGATACCTACCTTCCATCGTGGATAGAGCCCATGAGAGAGAGACGGGATATCCGTATCCGCCATACCCTTGATTGCCTGAAACTCGCATCCTTTCTCGGGTGTGACAACATCTCCGTTCCCCCCGGCGGACCCTTGCACGGAATTGCCCGTCAGGAAGCCTTGTCCTTGTTCTATGATGGTCTCGATATGGTCGTTCCACTGGCCCAAGAGCTTCAGGTCAAGGTCCTTGTGGAACCCGAACCGGACCTGCTCATGGAAAACACGCAGCAGTTCAAGGAGTTCATCCGGGAGGTTCGCTCTTCCTTTGTGGGGCTCAACTTCGACATCGGCCATTTCTTCTGTGCCGGGGAAGAGCCTGGTGAAGCCTTTCAGGAGCTCCTTCCGTGGATCGGCCATGTCCATATCGAGGACATTGCAGAAAACCGGCGCCACCATCATCTGATCCCCGGGCTGGGGGCCATCGATTTTCAAAGTGTCCTAACAACCATACGGCAAACCGGCTTCCAAGGGGATATCAGCCTGGAACTCTATACCTATGCCGATGCCCCTGTAGATGCCGGACGGAAAGGGTTAACCTTTCTCCTGCCCCTCTTTGAGGAAGCGGGGTTTGATGTCGACATGCTGTTATGCAGAGTTACAAACCAAGGCAGAGAAGCAGGAGGATGACCCTTTGAAATATTCGATGCCCCCGGATCGGGATTCAAAAGATCCTTTGAAGAAACCCGGGGAAGACACCTACTTCGGATTTCGTAAAGTCCCGGTCCGGGAGAAGGCCGGATACGTGCTCCGGCACTTCAACACCATAGCCCTCAAGTACGATTTCATGAACACCATCTTAAGCCTCGGACTTCACTACCTCTGGAAACGCTTGTCCGTAAATGCCTTGGCGTTGAAGCCGGGGGACCTGGTGATCGATGTGTGCGGCGGCACCGCGGACCTCTCCATCCTTGCCGCAAGGGCTGTGGGCGGCAGAGGACGGGTCGTTCTCTATGACATTAACCGGGCCATGATGGAAGGGGGAAGGCCCAAGGTTGCAAAGGCCTTACTTGCAGACAGAATCCTTTATGTCCAGGGGGATGCGGAATGCATGTCTTTTTCCGAAGGCAGATTCGATGCGGCAATGGTGGGCTTCGGGATCAGGAACCTGACCAATATGGATAAGGGGCTTGCGGAGATGTGCCGGGTCCTCAAACCCGGGGGAAAGATGATGTGCCTTGAGTTCTCCCTTCCCACATCTTCATGGTTCCGCCTCCTCTATGATTTCTATTCCTTTCACCTCATGCCCCTTGCCGGGAGACTCCTGGCCGGTACTCGCGAGGCATATCTCTACCTCCCCGAATCAATCCGGAAGTTCCCGCAGCCGGATGTATTTGCTGCCATGCTCAAGGATACCGGGTTTTCCTCTGTGGACTACCGGAGGCTTACCAACGGAATTGCAGTCATTTATACAGGGGTAAAGGCATGAAGCTGAACTGGGCGGAGCGCCTGGCAGTCAATAATCCCATGAGGCCTCTGCAACAGCGCCTGGAGATCGGCTGGATGAAGAAAAATATCCGTCTCAACCCTAACGCCCTTGTCTTGGAGGTTGGGTGCGGCAGGGGGGCAGGGTCTTATCTTATCAAGAAGATGTTCGATCCCTCCTTTGTCCATGCCATGGACCTTGATATCCGGATGATCCGAAAGGCGCATAGCTATCTCTCCCCTGAAAAAAGGAATGGGATCTCTTTTTTTGTCGGTGACGTGGTCCGGCTGCCCTACCAAAACAGCACCATGGATGCCGTCTTCGGGTTCGGGGTCCTCCATCATGTCCTAGACTGGCAAGAGGCCTTGGCCGAGATCGTAAGGGTATTGAAGGTCGGCGGGATCTACTTCTTCGAGGAGCTCTACCCAACGCTTTACCAGAACATTATCACCAGGCATATCCTCCTCCATCCCACTGAGAACCGTTTCCGCAGCCAAGACCTAAAGGAGGCGCTGAAAGAGGCGGGCCTGGAGCTGGAAAATTATTTAGAGATCCAAAAGCTGGAAATCTTCGGATATGCGACCAAACAAGCGTAGACTACGAGAAATTATCGGAACGGATATCAGGAGAATATCCATATATCTCATCCGAAAACTATTACTTTTCAGTACTCTTTGTAACCGGTCATATATCGAATAAATCTACAGTTGATAGGAGGCAGTTGAGACTGGTGATTTATCGCAGAGATCTCTACTATATAGGTTGGTTTTACAAGTATTATTAATATTGACGCCCACCCCATGACATGTAGGGTATACTTATATGATCAAGTGTCACATTCACATCAAAGGTCACTCCGTGACTTGCATGTGAGTAGACATCAACATAACTTTGTGGGTTAACGTACACATCCATTGGTCCCAGAGTGGCCGTTCCTAGCACCTGACTCAGAACGGGAGCATTTCCGGAATTTGTATCACCCCTGGGTCCCAGCGCAACATCAAATTGCATCTGATCGGTACTGACCTTCAATGCACCTAGGCCGATGCGGATAAATGTAGTGTCGGGTACACCAAGTTTTGTTCCAGTTGCAACATCAATAGTAATGGGCTTCAGCATCAGTGTGCTATAGTTATTCCAATGATCACTGGGGTCGGTGCGTTCACTAATCTTTAGATTGGATATATTGAAATTGTTAACTCCGACATAACCACCGTTAGGAACTTCAGGCCAAGGGTTATAAGTACCCGTAATACCATCATTGTCACCCCAAGCTATAGTACCAATGCTAATGTTCATCGTAATCTCGGGATTGATACTTACACCTGCCTGACCAGCGACATCTGAAAGCTCGGAATTAGTAAGCGGGGTCATTGCATACACGGATAAGGGGAAAAAAAGGATGAGGAAAAACTTCAGCATGCTTTTCATATCTTCAAGTACCTGATCATAATTATATCAATATAATCGGCAAAAACAATGCCCTTTGTGTTAATTTAATCATGCTAGCATTACAAGTAGTTTTTGAATATCTTTCTTGTAGATCATCGCTTTCTAGGTATCTGAAAACCAGAAAGTCATCGCAGGAATCACCGGTTGGGTTGTTAGATGTGGATGTATTTGATAAGTAACTATTCTTATAGATGACTCCCTCATGGATTGTTCCAGTAATAAGCGGTAATATCATGGTAGGGGCAATGTATGGAGAGGATTGGAGGAAGGTGAATGGCAACTGGTAAGCTCTGTTTAAAGATTATATTAGCTATGTTGGGCTTTGGTATATTTTTGTTACCCATGACATGCAATGCCAATGCTCATGATAGTGGTGCTGAAGATCTGTTTAGGAATGCACAATTTGATTTTTCTGACTATAAACCAGATCCAAGTCTTAAAGATTTATATACTGTCTATCACATCATTCCTTCTGGTTCTCAAAATATGGATTACCATAAATCAGTTTATTATTTTGGAATGATATTAAGCAAATATAAGGGAAATATCCCAGGCTCAAGTGGATACTATTTAAGCAGATCAATATATCATCCCAGTGCGGTAAGACTTACTTTATTCACGAGAAATGAAAGTGCGGCGAAAGAAATTAACACTTGGGTTCATGACCTAGAAAAAAACAAACTGATAATGATAGTACCCTATGTATTTATGAAACCAGATCAAGTCATATTTACCAAGCAATATGGCGGTGATGAGTATGAATTTAGAAAATACCTAACTTTTTATACGCCGATTTGCATTGAATGTATGGGCTACAACTATAATGAGGCACAAAAGATATGGTACGACCTGATGAATAATGGTGGTACAGATATAACATTCATGGAACATAGTAAATTTTTTACCAAACTAGCATATGAAGAAAAATGCAAATTTATTTATGCCATGTACAATAGAAAATGGGGGCACATGATTATTAATTTTGTATTGGGATATGATGAGGACAAATAAAATATAGCTCTTGTACCAAAGGACACTCTTCGAAAAAGTGTGATCTGGTGCGGAGGTTTCAACCCAAGATCTTCGGTTTTCAGACATCATAAAGCTGAAAATAAATCGTAGAAATCTTTATAAGATGCAGCATTATAAATTAGATATCAATCATTACTGTGTTAATGTATTATATATATTGAGATTAGATGTTAAAAATAATGTTTATATGTTCTTGATCATGAGGATCATGTGATGAATGATTACGTAATGAATCTTACAAAATCTCATGTGCAAAAGAGAATACTTTTCTTTGAAATACTAGGATTAATACTGATTATATTAACCTGTTGGATCACCGAATTGTTCGACCCTCCATTCAGTTTCTCCCAAGTCATAATTGAGAGTTATGCCGTTATTATAGTAGGTTTTTTTGTTGTTTATTGGACAAGGAAAATGATGATGAGAATTAAATACCTAGAGGGGTTTATAGTTATATGCGCGTCATGCAAGCAAGTAAGAGTGAATGAACGGTGGGTAAGTTTAGAAAGCATAATATTATCCAAGTCGGATGCACAGTTTTCGCATAGTGTTTGCCCAAAGTGTGCCAGGGAACTTTATCCTGATTTCGTAGATGAAAAGGGTAATGTAATATAGATTCAAATATCTTCACTGAAATATAATTCCTTACTTCGAAAAAATTGATCAAGATTAAAGCGTATACTTCGTGCCATACCTCACGCTCTGATATGAAGTGATAGGCTTCGTATGTTTCAACTCAAGATCTTCAGTTTTTTATCATTCTAAAACCGAGATGAAATCGCAGAAATCATCAGTCTTACTGATGCTTTAAGATCTTATAGATTTCTATAGGATTCTCTTCCTGTGAGTGAGAAAATCCCAACTTTCTTCTAAGGCGGCACAGACGCGCATTACGACTTCATCCCAATTGCCCATTTCATTCTGGTTGAAAAGACGGAGCGTACCTGGATACCATGGACTGTCGTCGCGTTCGATGAACCAGCGCCAACAACTGTTAAACCGGTTCAAGAGCCACACCGGCTTACCCAAGGCTCCCGCCAAATGAGCGACGGCCGTGTCAACGCTGATAACAAGATCCAGATTCATAATGAGTGCCGCCGTATCGGCAAAATCGTGGCAATCCGCCACCCAATCAATCAGATGAAAAGCATCAGGTGCCCGCGTTCCTTCTTTCTGAAGGGAGAAGAATTGCACGTCCGGCACGTCCATCAAAGGAGCCAGAAACTCTGGTGCAACTGATCTTTGCTGGTCCGTAGCGATAAGATCGGGCGAGTGAAAGTGGGTGCGTGAACTTCCCGCCCATACGAGTCCGACTTTTAAAGCGTTGTTCACCAAGGCCGCAACTCGATCCGCCCACTTGGCCAGATCGGCTGGGTCTGGGCTCAGATAGGGAAGCTTGGCCGGTATCGTCTCGAGGGTTGTATGAAATGCCAGAGGCAGGTGCATCATTGGACAGTGAAGATCGAAAGGCGGAAGGACATCGCCCGTGGTCACAACCTTTTCGACACCATCCAAAGATTGAATGAGCCTCTTCAACGGCAGCGGCACCTCCATC
Organism: uncultured delta proteobacterium; assembly: GCA_963847605.1. Classification (GTDB taxonomy): domain Bacteria; phylum Desulfobacterota; class Desulfomonilia; order UBA1062; family UBA1062; genus MWEI01. The sequence continues at coordinate 97,467 of CAWKAM010000022.1, forward strand.
ATTACTTGGAACCCGCGCTCTTTGACGAGAGGCACATAGCGGCAGAATTGCAAGGTGTCGCCGAATCCCTGCTCGGCGTGGATCAGAAGGGTTCGCCCTTCACCGGCTTCGCCTTGCCACTCAGGCTGGGCAAAATCCCGGAAGGCATGGCGAAGTTGCTTCGATTTCCAGCGCCATTCATACTCTCGCCATCCTTCGTCGAAGCGCCCCAAAGCCAACAAGGCTATCGCAAGATTCTTGTGAACATCGGCATTGTCCGGTACGAGGCGTAAAGCCTCTTTATAAGCCACAATAGCTTCCTCAAAGCGTCTGGCATCCTTCAACGCATTGCCGAGGTTGTTGAGAGCATCCGGATAATCCGGACGTAAGGCCAAGGCTTTTTGGCAATGAAGGATCGCCCCATCAAGATCGCCTTTTAATCCCAGGGTCGTGCCCAGATTACTGAGAGCTTCAGGAAACGCTGGGTGAATGGTGAGAGCCGCCTGATATAAAGCCGCGGCGCCGTCCAGATCGTTTTGCAGAAAATGGATGACGCCGAGATTATTGATGGCCCCATGATGATTCGGCTTGAGGGTCAAGGCCTGTTCGTAGCAGGTGGCCGCCTCGGGCAGCCGGCCTATTTCTTTAAGTGTATCTCCCTTAGCAGTCAAACCAATAGAATCTTGCGGGTTAAGTTCCAGCGCTTTTTCGAAAGCCGCCAAAGCGCCCGCCGAATCACCGGTTTCTCTTAAAATGTTGCCGATAAGCAAATAGGCATTGGCATGATCCGGCTTAAGAGCGACAACACGCATCATGAGGGCTAAAGCGACGGCAAACTTCTTCTGGTCCATCAGTATCAGAGCGTAGTTATAGATGATTACGGTTGATTGAGGCGCAATTAATAAGGCTTTTTCCATCCAAGCCTCTGCCTCTTTCGTCTGTCCCAGATGAAAGTCGATGATGCCACGCATGCTGATGAAGTCGGGATTCGCAGGATTTTCGCGCAAAATATCGGCGCAAATCTTCTGCGCCTCCTCAAACTGTTCTTTACGATTACCCCCCGTTTTGTTGAAGATCAACGTATCCAAAGAGATCATTTGATGAATCAGTCGTTCATTCGTTTTCTTAGGCATCATTCCGTTCCTACATAATCTTTCACTTCCTTTTTCCATGTGTAAAACAAAATATGTGTAAAAAGCTCCCGCTCAGTAAGAATCCTGGCACCAGAATTCTAAATCTACATCATACATGTCGGGTTTGTTATTCCACCCACGTTGGCTGGCCCGTCTTCCTTTTCCTGGTTGCCGCCAAACCTACCAATCATAACCAAGTAAAATCAAGGGTGGGAGCCAAAGTGCCGGAGGGGGGCTTTCGTTGGTCGACCGACGCTTGGTAACTTTGTACTCTGCGAACGTGTCACCGGCGCCTTTTTGTGGGTCTTATCGGGCATGGAATGCCCAGGCCATCGTATGCATGCATCACCGGATTGACGTACAAACGCTAACCGCTCTAACATATACGGCTCCCCATATATCGACCACGAAGGTGGAAGTCCGTTGGAGCCTGGGACTGAATTAAACACACCCGTGCCCCACACGTGCGGGGCACGGCCCGCGTTGGTGCACGTCTCTACGTTGTTTGCTATGTTGGGTGGTAAGATTTCAAAAGTCTGTGTCTGATTTAAAGCTGACAGGTCTCCATCGTATGTGAACTGAACCGAAACGTGATCACCGATCGCCTCCAGGGGGTAGCCAAGTCCGCCATTGGTAGAGGTGAACAGATTACCCGTATATGTATAGACATACGGTGTGGCTTGGGAGGTCAAAGGGATAATCAATATCAGGATGAAAAGCGACAGAGCCGTGGGTAGTAATTTGTGGATATGGTGAGCTAGTTGCCGTTTCATAAAGACATCCTTTCTTTCGATGGAGTTAGTTGATATTTTAAAGATAATATTATGCAGCTTATGTGCCATCATGTAACAGACTGATATATTTATTTTAATTTAAGTGGCCATCCGAAGAGTACAACTTTATTTGACAGTCCATTACAGTGCATATTTTATATATCATTGAATTTATTATAACCAATGTTCCTGGACAGAACCCGATAAAAGAAACTGGACGGAATAGAAAATGCAGTCTCCATATGTAATGGATATAAGCAGCAGCAATTGTCTGAATAAGCCAATGAATGGGGGGGGGACGTGTACATTTTGATACAGGCTGGAAGTAAGAATGTCAAATGTACCCGCAATCACTCTCTATTCAAAAATGGGTTTTACTCATGCGAGTACTTGGCATAGATACTATCCAGATAACAACGAGGTTGCAACTGTCATGGCAAAAGATTTACGTGTCATCGCCATGTTAATTACAAATAACCGCCTCTTTCGTGTTTTAGTTAAGAAACAAGATATTGGATGATTTATTAAAAGATAAGATTTGCAAGGAGCTTTGATTTTTTTAACAGAAAATCCAGAGCTAACAAGCCCTCTTGACCAACATCATAGCTGAAGCGAGGGTGCAGTCAAGGGTGAGCGTAGCGAATCCCACCCCATAATTGAAGAGAGATCGGATAGTTAATTTTTATAGGTTTTAGAAAATCGCAGCTAATGTGGGCTAAGATAAAATTATACTCTTCTGGTTTTACAATATTAAACAGTAAGCGTAAAAAATCTTTTCTTCCTTCCTCAAAATATGTGAAGAAGACCGCATTGTTCACATGTCCCATTGAATCGATATCTCTAAACCTAACGCTTATATTCGTAATAATCTTCTTGTGCATATTCATCAATTATTCCTTATCATGGATGACCCCAATTTTCCTGAACCTAGTATTTGAGATCTGTTTAGCATGTTACTTAATCAGATAGACTTATCTTGCTAAATATTTCAATATCTTTTATTATTTCTTTGGGTTACCATACTATTAAGGTGGCGTGCCATGTCCTACAATAAGTTTTCCGCTTGGCTGCGAGGGAGGCAGTTAAAATTGCTTGTGAAGCCATCACCCATGCTCTTTCTCTATAGGAAGGATTGGTTGTCAGCAAAGTTCCTACCCAAAAGGGGTTTATACCATAAACATGAGCAAGAGAAGATGTGTGTAGGATGTTCTTCATTACGAGGCTAAAAAACAGGGTCATTGCAAAGGTGATTACGAGTCTCCCGGCTTTGGCTAAAGGATTCATCGAAGCATATAAGCCATGGGAATCACAGGACATCCCTTGGACTCCTGTGGAAAAGCCTTTATCCAAGAGTACTATTGCCATCATCACTACTGCGGGTGTGCATCGTAAAGACCAAAAACCCTTCAACATGCATGATAAAAACGGTGACCCTTCTTTCCGGGAGATCGACAGCAATACCCCTGTACGAGATCTCATGATCACCCATGACTATTATGACCATACCGATGCCGGGAAAGATTTGAACATAGTCTTCCCTATAGAACGTCTGCAGGAATTCGCTTCAGAAGGTATTATTGGAAAAGTAGCGGATGCCCATTACACATTCATGGGTCACATAATGGGGCCGCACATCTACACGCTCATGGAGGTGAGTGCCCCGGAGGTAGCTGCCAGATTGAAGAAGAAGGAAGTGGACTACGTATTATTGACACCGGGTTGAGCTATCTGCAATCAGTCCGTGGGACTGATTCAGCGGGGTATCGAGGCTGCCGGTATACCCACCATCGGAATCTCCATTGTCAGGCAGTATACGCAAAAGGTTAAACCGCCCAGGACAATCTTCCTCAAGTGGCCCTTCGGGCACCCGCTGGGTGAGCCGAATCACATTGATCAACAACGTGCTGTTATGCGTAAGGCATTTGAAGCCCTGATGGAAATTAAGACACCCGGAACAATTATTGATGTACCTTGGCGATGGAAAAGGGAAAGCTATGGATAGCCTAAATGAACATGGTTTGTCCAAACCCATGTAATGGTTTTTTCATCCGATCATAGAATCCCGGCATAGAACGCGTGCTCTCTTTCCTTCTGGATTGTAACAGCTCATTCCTTTTCAAGGGGAAAGGTCAAGGTTGCCCCATACCATCCTATGACGGCTATAATGGGCACGAGGGAAAGGATCAAAAGGAAATAGACAATACCCTCCGTGGCCAAGGAGGTGAAGACATCGGGGAACAAGACCCGCCAGAGAAAAGCAATAATGGCGACTGCCATGAGGATGCCGGATAAGAGTATCTTGATCCTGACCGGCCTCATGGGTTTTGCCTGATAATTGAGCCACCAGGTGAAATAGCCGGTCAGGACAGCCGGAACGGAAAAAAGGATACCGGCCCCCAGGCAGTGGAATGCTGTTGTCTCAAAGGATTTTACATCGGTGAGGAGATAAAGAAGGCTGAAGAGCGCAGGTGAGATCATGAATACGATCGGGAAGTGCACCAGCATGGGGTGCGGGTGGCGGCGAAGAAAGGGAAACCGCTCCAGCACTATTTCTAATGGATTGGGCAAAGACCTTAAAGCCTTTTCTTTCTTTCTGAAGGTCCCAACTAGGTAAAATTTATCCAGGACCTCCGGGCCATGGGGCGCAGCCTCGATATCTGTGGTAAGGTCGCAGCCGGCATGGTGGCGTTTCATGTGAAGCCCTGCCTTCCACAGCTTGCTCGCACTGACGTCGATCACCCTGCCCTTGTGGGCTATGTACACAGGCTGTCCATCTTTACCGTTGAATGCCGACAGAGATTCCAGGTCGAATTCCTTCATGTCGTCCTTTCATGATAGGGCAAACGGATAATCCCAAGCCGACAGTGCCCTTTCGTTATTCATAACACCAGCCAACTCAGCAACGTTACTACGAGCATGGACAAAGGATAATAACTTGCCCGGTTGAAAAGGCGCACGGCCTCTCCTGAATCCTTGGCCCGATAAAGACGGTAGCCGGGGAGAAGAAGCAAATAAAAAGCAGAAAACAATGCACCCAGGATATAGAGATAATTTAAGTGCCTCGGCGAAATCCAGAACATGGCCAGACTCATGGCCGCAGTGATCACAAGAGAAAAGAAGATAATATGAGTGGCTCGCTGGGCACCGAAGCGTACAGGGATAGTCCTGGCATTTATCTTTCTGTCAATATCCAGATCGGACAGATCGTTGGGCACATTCTGCCCACCGATCTCCCAGAAAAAAAGCCAGAGGAAGATCGTTACCAAGATATGCGTCGAAGGATTTGGATTTACAGCAAACACAGCAGCAACGGGACCTGATGTCTTGACTAATCCACTGATGATACTGCGCATATGGGTGATTTTCAGGAGATAGCAATAGATGACCTCCAGGAAAGCGGCCGAGAGAAAAATAACAGGGCAAACAGGGTTAAGAAGGAAGGCCCCTACCAGTGCCAGCACCGCCCAGGAAAAAGTCCAGAACAATGCTTCCTTGTAACTCAGCATCCCCTGTGCCAGGGGATGGCGTACGAAGACACTATCCAGGTCCGGTCTTGATTCGCCGGAGGTGCTTGAACACATAATCTCCTGGTCAACACGGTAATCGATGAGGTCATTGAGCGCATACACTGCCGTGTAACCCGAGAAGGCGGTTATCAGCCCTAAGGCCAGCACCTCAAATGAAGGAAAGGTATTTAGGCACAGAAGGGCTGCCAGACCCGGGGTGGCTAAATCCAGCAATAAGTGAGGGGTCCTGGAAAGGGCCAAGAAAAGGTTCAGCCGGGAGAGGCCCGCCTGGTCAGGCAGCAACGTGGTCTTCAAATTGTTCTGACTCCCCGGAATAGATGGCAGCAGCCTTTCATCTATACCTCCACCATGCCCATCTTTCATCAATGCCTAATACTTTGTATATGATTTTTGATTGTCCAACAATTACTATAAGCGAACTGAACCCCTTCACTCTTCGGTTCCACGGCATTGCCACTTTGTCACATTTTGACCATGGTTACCCCACGGTTTTGCCAATTTGTACATGCCCGGTATCTTCGATGACGTGTATGTGCCATTTTGGCAAAAATATGGTTTTAAAAAATATCCATCATAAGTATAATCAATGAGTTATAAACCATGATAATCTGGCACGGCCCTTGCCTTATGGAAGATAGAAAGAAAAAAACCCCCAAGGAGGGAAAGACAATGATGACATTATGGATCGTTCTCGGCGCACTGTTCCTGACCGGCATCGGCATCAGGTTCACCTACAAGGTCCTTGGACTCACCCCGGCTGAAGCGACCGCAGTATTCATCCTGGTGGTCACCCTGATCGGCATCAACACCGGCCCGGCACGCGAGATCCTCATGAACCTGTTCTAAGGCCACAGCGGGATAGCACAGCGGATAAGGAGGAAGGCCATGAAACGGATAAAGACAAAGAAAGAGAAGATCGAAAGGGCACTGGCCAACAGGCTCAGCAGGATCAGCGCATACAGTCTGGTGCTCGTTACGATGACCTTCCTCGGGCTGTATGGTGGAATGGAGCTTGATAAGATGACGGGCATGACACCCAACTTCACCTTTGTCTGCCTGATTATCGGCATCGCCCTGGGATTCAAGGGCTTCATCCAGGAAGTCATTGCAGAGAGAAAGGTCTAAAGATCATGACAGTACTATTCATGGCAACAGCTCATCGTGGGTTGCGCTTCACGCCACCTACCCTGCATCTTAATGTTCCGAGTCCTATTCAATAGTCACTTTCTAGTCACTCTGATCATTTTTTGAAAATCCCCTGCAGCATATCTTCGATATTCTTCTTCGCATCCTCAGTACCCTGCTGGAACCCTCCCTTGTCCTGAAGTTTCTTCATGCTCTTGTCCAGGTATCTGGTGGCATAGTACCGGGTCAGCGCACTGCTTAAAGACTTCACCTCTATCATGGGAACGGGTTTCTTGAGTGAACCGGTGATGGTCATCGGCAGCACGAGCCTGTTCTGGTCGTTCATGAGGGTAGAGAAGGCGGCAGTCTTGGCGCCGATGCGCTGGGAGAACCGTTTGGGCAGAATCACCTGCCCTTTGAGATTGACCTGGTTGTTTTCCATGCTGATGGTCCCTTTCAGTCTTGATTCAGTATCCACATCTCTGCCGCTGCTGATGTTCAGGAGCTGCATGGAATCTACATTGATCACCTTGCCGGCAAGGTCGAGTTGTGCATTCATCGTCTCAAAACGGGTGGTCTGGTATTTCTGGACCTCGGCCGGTGCCAGACCAAAGGCACCGGAAAGGCCCGGAACACCCAGCAGGGTACCCAGCACGCTTCCCCCAAGATCGAAGTTCTTCCATTCGCCCTTATTGATGCGGAGATTCACCTTGGCGCCCAGGTTGTCCAGCGCGGGAGCGCCCGCCACGCCCTGTGCCTTGACATCGCCTGTGAGCGTCCCTGCGAAGATTCCCTTGAAGTTTGTCAGTGTATCCAGAACATTTCCTGCCTGGACATTGTTAAAGGCGGGAGATGCATTCCACGCCTTGGTCTTGAGGTTGTAAGAGGCCGCACCCTTGATGGACCCCTTCAGGGCCGCCAGCTCAAAGTAATTCACCTTAACCCGGTCGTCGGCATAGGTGAACGCACCGGTGAGATTTGTGAACGGCAGATCCTTGATTATTCCCTGCCGGGACTTGATGACCCCATTCATATTCATGCCCTTTTCATTTTTCAGGGCATCCATTGATAGTGTTACCCCGTTGAGACTTGCCGTGACAGGTCCGGCAAGGAGCTTTGCCTTGGCTTGAACTTCAGGAGCCGGCTTGGTCAATACAAGGCCCATGTGATCAGAGAGTGCCGAGATGTTCATGGTCATGGCCCCTGTTCCACCGTTGATGGTTGTCTTAACTGCCACATTGCCGCTTGGTTTGAAGGCCTGGAGCATGGGGATGAGCGCCTGTGCGTTCTCCAGCGGCATCGGGTTTGTCTGAATCCTGATCCGGTAGTTTGACTTGTCCTGAACCTTGCGGACCTCACCCGAGCCATTGGCGGTTATGGCACCGAGATTGACATCAAGGGCATCGATCTCTGTGATGTCCTTCTTCATGGTCATTCTGCTCGAAAAGGTGAACGGGCTGTCCGCAGGTTTAGCGAAGATCTTGCCGAAGGTGATTCCCAAGGACTTCATGTCAATGCCGGTGCTTATCTGAAAGGTCTCCTTGTCACCGGATGTGGTAAGCATGAACACTGCAGGCCCTGTCAGGTTGATCTTGCCCGGTATGAGACCGGCAAACATGGGCAGCTGTGCCAGGATGTCGCCCGGGGTAATATGGTCGGAGTTGAGGGTCATATTCCATGTCGGAGTTGTCTTGAGATCCCTAACAGTACCCTCGAATGTGCCTTTGTCCCGGCCGAGTGTAAAGGTTCCATTGCCTATTTCAAGGCGCTGCTGCTCAAACGCCAGGACCGGGTTGCTTGAAAACGAGCATGATATGCCTTTCCGGTCCTTTGCAGCTTGGTTCGCACCTGGACCCCCAAGGACAAGGCCCTTCATTTCCAGGACGGCCTTTGCGTTTATCTTCTCATTCAAAGTCCCTTTTGCCGTGATGTCGATCTTCATGGTGCCGGCCCGGACAGGCATCTTCACAGGCAGGGTTTCAAGCAGGAGGGAATCAAGGAGGAGATGCACATCAACGGGTGCCTGTGTCAATCCACCCTCCCCGGGCACGGGCCCGATGGTGCCTGCCAGGGCGAAATTCTGTCCATCCGTGCTCATGACGGATGCAGAGAGCGAGAAGGATATGGGCCTGTACATGGAGATATCCTGGGATTCAAGGTCGATGTCGCTGACAATAAACGGCTTGGCTCCCGGTTTGAGTTTGTCGTCTCGATACGTAATGACCCCATGCTTGACCATTACATTGCTTACCAGCAATGCGGCCGACGCCCCTGGTTTTATGGCCTTTTCCTTGGGTTTTTCCCCTGGTTTGGGGATAAGCAGGGTTGTGAAGTTGAACACACCTCCACTGTTCCTGATGATATGAATCTGAGGCTCCTTGAGCACGACTGCCTTGATCTTGATCTCTTTTTTCAGCAAGGGAAGGATGGCAACCTTTATTCTTGCCGCCTTGAGGGAAAGGAAATCTTCGTGAGAAAATGCAGGGTCATCTGTGACGCGAAGGCCATCGATCTCGGCGCCCAGGCCTGTCAGGATGGTGAGCCGGATGCTCTGAAAATCAACCTGCCGGTTTGTGTGCGACTTGATCCGGGCAAGGATCATGTCCTTATGCTTGTTCAGATCTACGGCAAAAGGCAGCACGGCAAGGATGATTATGATAACCCCGAAGACAATGCCGACAATAATGGCTATCTTTTTCATTCAGAAATCTCCTTTATGCAGCAGCTTTTGCACGAACTTAACCCTGGGGGCTTTATAGCATGCACCCTTCGGCGAGACAATGGGGGCGACGAGCGACGGGCTGTCGCCCAAATCATAAAAGTGAATTGAGGAGAACCTTCGCTTCGCTCAGGATGACATTCTACCTTATTATAAATACTTTCAAACTGAACAAAGTGAAAATCTTTTCCGCATGTTGTTTGCCTTTTGCCCTCATAAAAGCGAATTGAGGAGAACCTTTGCTTCGCTTAAGGATGACATGTAATCTTATTATGTTACTGTCATTCTGAACAAAACAGAAGAATCTTTTCACGTATGTTGTTTGCCCTATGCCCCAGTTCGTTAAATATCCAGCCCCAGCTGGCCTCCTGGGTTCATGATGTTGTTGGGGTCGAAGTGTTTCTTGAGTGTCCTGAGCACTGCCATCTGTTCATGACCAAGATGCGCCTCGATCCAGGGAGCAATCATGCGCCCGATGCCGTGGTGGTGGCTCAGGGAGCCGCCGTATTTCAGGATATTCTCGATGATGCCCCGGTGAAACTTCCTGAATTCATCAAGGTCGTCCATCTTCGCCAGAAAGATGAAGTAGAGGTTCGTGCCTTGGGGGTAGAAATGGGATGCATGGGTCATACATATGGTTTGAGGCCGTGCCTTGATATATTCCCTCACACCCTGGTGAAGGGTATGCAGATTGTCCCACGTCACCGCGGATTCAAGGGTGTCGATGACGACACCGTAATCCATGAGGTCTTCCCGCATGTAAGGTTCTGTATAGCGAGTATGCTCCCATTTCTTTGCCGCATATCCGGTTAGTGACATGGCATTGAACTCTTTGCAGATCCGCTTGACCTGGTGTTCAATATTTTTTGCAAAGGCCTTTTCACCCTCGGCATTCCCCATGAAGAGGCAGCGCTGCATGGGCATGTAGCCTTTCTTACGAAGGAAGGTATCCACGAACCCCGGCATGCCGTAAAGCTTTAACCCTCTATCGGTCTCCTCAGGATCGGATATCCTGAAGATGGCAGGCATGCCGAACTCGCCCTGGCTGATTTCACGGCTGGCATCCACTGCCGCCTCCCAGGTCGGGAACATGAAGCTGAAGCGCCTGGTATTCTCCGGCATATATCTATAGATCTTCATGGTGGCCTCCACGAGGATGCCGTACGTGCCCTCGCTGCCCTTCATGATGTCATTCACCTTCGGGCCTGTGGCTGTGGCCGGATAGTCATGGGTTTTGAATGTGCCTGCCGGTGTAACGTACTCCTGGCTGATGACCAGGTCATAGGCGTCTCCATAGTATGAAGATGCCTGGCCCGAACCCAATGTAACGATCCACCCTCCCACCGTTGAATATTCAAAGGACTGGGGAAAGTGGCCGCAGGTATACCTCCTCTTCGTATGGAAGAGCTCAGGCGATCTATGCAACACCTCTTCATAGGCCGGCCCATACATCCCGGGCTGCACCCGGGCCGTCTGGTTGTCTTCGTTTACCTCAAGCACCTTGTTCATGTGCGTGCTCAAGACAAGCGAGATGCCGCCCTTTACGGGCCTCACGCCGAAGTTCACCGAGCTGCCTGCACCGAATGCATAGATGGGTATCCTATTCTCATTACAATACATGACTATATGCTGCACATCCTCTTTGGTCCTGGGGTGGACCACGAGGTCGGCCACATGGGCGACCAAGCCCCTTCTGAGCTCCAAAAGCTCCTCGGTGGTCTTGCCGCTTGCATATTTGACCCTGCTGTAATCATCGGACGTCACATTCTCTCTACCGACAATGGCCTCGATATGCTCCCGGTGGTGAGATTCCAAGGCCCTCGGCCTGTTCAGATAGATATTCTCCAGGCCTTCACCCTTTTTTGTAAGGAAGTCTTCATCGGTCATGGAGAACTCTTCTTTGATCATTTCATACCACTTCATGCCCGGGTGCTTGTATGTATGCGGGTCTCCATATTTGAATACGGACCGGTAGGAACCTCTAGGCGGGGCTTCTTCAGTCCATTTCGGCACGAATCTGCTCTTAATCATTTGTTACCTCCACCTTTATTTCAGTTTGCGGGTAGCTTAAGTGCATCCGCTGTCTTTGTTATTTCCTGGACAACCCTTTTATCGTCCCATCCAAGCTCCTGTGCAACGGTGAGCGCCACTTTTCCCAGCACCTCGTTGCCGGGGTTGCCAAGCGTAGCAATACCGGTCCTGCGGAGCACGATATCGCTTAAACTGCGCGCCATCTCGTTGCGGACCGCATAGACGGCCTGGGCGAGGATCTCCCCATCGTCATTGAGCATTTCGGTCAATGATTGGCCATGCCGTGCAATCTCCAGAACCGGCTCGAATTCGGTCCCGTAATTCTTGCCGAGATATTCGAGTGTAGTTGCATCAAAGTCTTTGTTCTTGTGTTTGATGTCGAGCATAAAGTTCTTCATGTCCGTGATCTGGGATCCCCAGAGATATCTCTTGGCTGATGGCGATGTAGTGTGCCGAATCCCAAGTTTTTTCTCCATCAGGTCAACGGCCTTTTCCGCCAGGTTCCTGCTGGTGGTGAACTTACCGCCTTCTACGGTGATGAGACCTTGCAGGTCATCAACGGCATTGTCATGTATCTCATATCTGCGGGAGGTCCCATAGGTGTCTGCAGACTCGTCTTCGACCAGAGGCCGTAACCCCCCATAGGTGTAAAGAATATCGTCGTAACCGACAACCTCGCTGCCTAGTGTGGTATTGACATCATCGATGAGTCCATCGATGCTCTTCCTGGTCACATGGTATTCATCAGGGTTTCCGGTGAAGGGCTGATCCGTTGTCCCGATGAGATTGTGGCCCCTCCAGGGGACCATGAAGAAGTGCCTGGCCTCTTTGGTCATGTAACTTACGACATGGGAGCTCACGATCTTTTTCGTAATGATGTGGATACCCTCCGACCTCTTTAGGGTGCCGTACGCGGTACCCTGCCTTGCCAGGCCGAGAAGTATATCCGCCCAAGGACCGGCACAATTGATAACGAGTTTGGCCTTCAGCTCCTGTAACGATCCTTTCAGAACATCCCTTACCGTCACCCCTTCGATCTTCCCGTTGTCATTCATGATGAACCCCTCCACCCGGGCATAGTTGGCAACCTTGGCGCCATGGTGAACGGCTGATTTGATGAAGGCCAGGGTAAGCCTCTCCGGGAAGATGTTCGCGCAGTCATAGAATACCGATGCACCTTTCATCCCCTGCGCAAAAATACCGGGCTCCAGTACGAGGGCCTCGGATGTGGATATCTTTCTGTGGGGAGGGATCTTCTTGCCCTTGTCCCATGTGCGGTTTCTGTCATAAGACAATGCATCATATATCCTCAGCCCGATGCCGATCTCCACGGCATTGTTTTTAGGGCAGACGGTGTCGTGCACCATCATCATGGGTATAGGATAGACGAAGTTAGGGGCGATGTTCTCCAGGGTCCTTCTCTCTTTGAGCGACTCCCTGACCAGGCCGAATTCAGCATTTGCAAGGTAGCGCAGCCCGCCGTGGATGAGCTTGGATGTTGCTGCGGATGTGGCGCAAGCAAAATCCTTCTTTTCCACAAGCGCAGTCTTGAGTCCCCTGCTGGCAGCCTCGTAGGCAACCGCAGCACCGGTGATCCCGCCGCCGATAATGATAATGTCGTTAATCATGGTGCAGGATTCTTCAATGAATCTCTTCATGCGCCTTCCCCCTTTCCCTTCAGTGTCTGTATGTATGAGCGGATGGCTGTTTCGGCATAAACGAGCACATCGCGCATGACCTCCCTGGACTGCTCGGTATCGCCTTTCTTTATGGCATCGAAGATCTCCCGGTGGAATTGTTCGGAGCGTTTGGCGTTTTCCGGGTTGTCGAAGTAGAGATGGCCGAAATCCACGAAGAAGCCGTTAAAAAAGTTCAGCAGGATGAGATAGAGGATATTGCCGCTTGCCAGCGCTATGATGTGGTGGACCTTCATATCCCTGATCATGACCGGCTCTTCCTGGCTATGGAATACGATCTCATCCAATGCGTTTATGTGATCCTCCGTCCTGTTCCGGGCTGCAATGGCCGCCATCTCAGGGACGAGGATGAGCCTGACCTCAAGGAGGGTCATGAGGATGTCCGTATCGAGGGTGTCATCGAGGTAGAACAGGGCATTGACGAGCTCGAGATTGGGGCTCTCCAAATAATTCTTCACATACACCCCGTCGCCGTGCCTGATCTCGATGACATCGAGCGATTCCAGCTTCTTGAGTGCCTCGCGCACCGTTGATCGGTTGACCTGGAAGGTACGCGCCAGGTTCCTCTCGGTGGGAAGCTTTTCCCCCACCTTCATCTCTTTCTTGATGATCTTCTTCAGGAGCAGTGCAGCGATCTTCTCATAGAGCCTGCTCCTGCTGAGCTGACCCATTCGTGATACCGGCATATTCATTATAGTTTCCCCTGCATGAATTGGTCGGGTGGTCCGACCAATTCATGCAGTATTATATTCTTTCTGTCAAGAAAATACGTAGAGGAATCAGGAGTAAACCTTAATGCACTTTAATTCATACGTGAAACCCAATGGTTAGTGTGCTCATATTCCCCTGAATGTAATGTCCCCTTGACTGCTTAACTTCATGCCCCTACATGGACACCCTGTTGAAAAAACGTATAGGAAGGGGAAAAGACATGAAAAAATCAAGCAACATTTTCATATTACGAACTCACCTATACGACGTTCCCAATGAATGGGTCTTACCAGATAGATCCTGATGATATTGATGGAAACCTCATTAAACCAACACCCAGCAGGTTATATCAGCCCAGGTCGGGAGGGATTGTAACGAGCGCAATTGCAGTCGATGAGGCTACCATGGGACTCGGACCATTCTTTTATGGAATCTTTATAGGGATTGGCAGTACGGTTGAAGGTGTAGCAAGTCTCTTTGAGAAGTCCTCTTCGGAAACTAAAGTCAAAGACACCTGCCCGATGCCTGTGATTTATAATGACAAAGAGTTGGTTCTCTGTGCCAAATAATAAAAGATATAGCGACCTCGGATAGACCTTATCCACCCGATATGGCAAGGAATGGTGGCGTTTGGGCATGAACCGACAATAAACCGTAAGGACAGAAAATCAGTCTTGTTTACTAATTGCCAATTGCCCTCAAACTGAGCAGATTGATATCTGTCTTTGGTTGATATTTATTGATCAGCTCACCAATGGCCTCATTCACAAGCAGAGAAAGCTCTTTTCCGGTCAATGCAGAGAGAACAGTAAGGGCCTTGGCGTATCTTTCCTCGATGTAGTAGTTCCTCTTGATGAGCTTGCTGTTATCGTTATTTCTTAAATCCAGTGGCTTCCTACCTCTTGTTGCCATTTTTCCTCCACAGTTAGTTTGTTAAATCTTTTTCTGAAACCATTTCACCAGTTAGATGAATATATTTTATTACCGATTCCTTTATCAGTTATTTATTTCTTTTGCAAAAGGATCTATTCTCAATACCTCCTGATTCTTGACCTTCTGCCCGGTCTCTGTTAAGTCTTCTTCTACCTTGAAGATCGCACACATCATGTGCGGTTCGAAGAGCACCGGAGGATGCAAAAGATTATGGGATCAACAAAGCGCATGGTAAAGGTTTCCTTCACCAAGATGGCAGGGACGGGGAATGACTTCATCATGGTGAACAATGTCAAGAAACTCTACAATCTTGACTGGCAGGCCTTTGCGGTCCGCTACTGCTCCCTGAAGACCGGCGTCGGTGCAGACGGTGTGATAGTACTGTATGAAGATACGGACACGAATTTTGTCTTCCGGATCTTCAATGCCGATGGCAGTGAAGCAGAAATGTGCGGCAACGGGGCCCGGTGCGCAGCCCTTTTTGCCGTTCAGCAGGGCATTGCAAAGAACTCCATGCGGTTCAAAACACTGGCAGGCATCATTGGCGCCAGGATCGACAAAGAAGATATCGCCATCCGGATGACCGATCCTGAGGGTCTGAAAACCGGTATCAGCATCGATGTTGAAGGCAAACACACGAGTGTACACTTCATCAACACCGGAGTCCCTCATGCCATACTTTTCATTGATCATATCGAGGATGCGAGAGTGTTTGAGCTGGGGCGAGCCATCCGTTTTCACAATAGGTTCGCGCCTGCAGGGACCAATGCGAACTTCGTGCAGGTCCTTTCTCAGGACCGCATCCACGTGCGTACCTATGAGCGGGGGGTTGAGGCAGAGACCTATGCCTGCGGAACAGGCGCGGTGGCCTCGGCAATAATAGCGGAGCACCTGGGAAAAGTTATAGGCGCGCCTGTTCATGTACGCACGAAGGGCGGCGACTTGAAGATCGACTTTACCAGAGATGGCAGCCAATACTCCGGAGTCTGGCTCATAGGGCCGGTGGATACGGTTTTCACCGGCGAGATCATGGTAAGGCCATGATGATGGAGTAATGATCAATGCGTGAGCTTGTAGCAGTCCTCGACTTTGGTTCCCAATACGCCCAGCTTATCTCCCGTCGCATCAGGGAGTGCGGTGTGTATTGCGAGATCCTCCCCCACGATATATCATGCGCCGATCTGAGCGCCCTGGCGCCCAAGGCGATTGTCCTTTCCGGAGGACCGGCGTCGGTACTCGAAGAAGGCCATCCCGGGATTGATGCGGGGATCTTTAAACTTGGCACTCCCGTGCTCGGAATCTGCTATGGGCTGCAACTTCTCTCTGATGCACTCGGCGGAAAACTTGAACGTGGGGTAGCCCGCGAATATGGCCCTGCCTCCATCGAGATAGACAGTCCCGGCCGACTCTTTGACGGACTCCCCAATCAGCTCGATGTCTGGATGAGCCATGGCGACCATGTATCAACCCCGCCCAGGGGCTTTTCCATCCTGGCACACACACGCTCGTGCGCAGTGGCTGCCATGGGGGACGGCACGCGGAAGATCTACGGTGTCCAGTTCCACCCGGAAGTCGTTCACACGCCCAAGGGCATCGACATCCTGAAAAACTTTCTCTTCGGTATCGCCGGATGCTCCGGCGGCTGGACCATGAGAGGCTTTATCGAGGAATCCATAAAGAACATCAAAGCCCAGGTGGGTAATGCGCGTGTCATATGCGGCTTGTCCGGCGGTGTGGACTCTGCAGTCGTGGCTGCCCTTATCAACAGGGCCATCGGCTCCCAGATGACGGCCATCTTCGTTGACAACGGGGTGCTTCGTGGAGGCGAGCCTGCTGAGATCCGTAAGACCTTCAGCGAGATATACCCGCTGAATCTCGATATCGTGGATGCCGGCGATAGATTCCTTGATGCCCTCAAAGGGGTGACCGAGCCTGAAGAAAAACGCAAGATCATCGGCGGGACTTTCATCGATGTATTCTATGACGAGGCAGAGCGCATCGGCGGGGCTGACTATCTTGCCCAAGGGACGCTGTATCCGGATGTCATCGAGAGCAGGTCCGCCAAGGGCGGTCCTTCAGTCACGATCAAAAGCCACCACAATGTGGGCGGCCTGCCTGATGACCTCAAGTTCACACTCATCGAGCCGTTGAAGGAGCTCTTCAAGGACGAAGTACGGGTACTCGGCAAAGAACTGGGCCTCCCTGATACCATCCTCAAGCGGCAGCCCTTCCCTGGACCGGGCCTTGCCGTGCGTATTCTGGGTGAAGTAACCAGGGACAATGTGAAAATCCTCCAGGAGGCTGATCAGCGGGTACAAGAGGAAATGATCCGCTATGATGCATACAAAGATGTGTGGCAGTCATTCGCCGTGCTCCTGCCTGTAAAGAGTGTGGGAGTAATGGGGGACGAGCGGACGTACGCCAATGTGATAGCCATCAGGGCGGTCCACAGCATGGACGGCATGACAGCGGACTGGGTCAAGCTGCCCTACGACCTGCTGGCGCGGATCTCCACCCGCATCATCAATGAGGTCAAGGGGGTGAACCGCGTGGTCTATGATATCAGCTCCAAACCGCCCAGCACCATCGAATGGGAGTGAGTCCTATTTAAACGACGGTATCATATCAATGGCTTTAGCGGAGAGATCATGTACAATGCCGTTCAGCCACGCGGTACCACTCTTCCGTGTCGTCTCGGGAAGGCCCTTGATGGTAGCGATGTAGTCGGAGGTCCCCTCAGGCATGTCCTTATAGAGCGCTGCAAGGAATGCGTCCCTCACCTGATCACTGCCGGAGTACGATCGGTATGACTGGATCATGTCCGCTATCATGCTCCAGTTTCTGAACAGCTCCTCCTGTTGATTTATCATGGCCGGTGGTTGTGCCCAAGTACCGGCCGGGCCGTTGTGCATTATCAGGGATTCAGGGATCATATGGATGAAGGCCTCGAGTCTGGCCATCCTCTCATCGATAGCCAGATCCAGCTTCTCTATGGCCCCTTCCAGCAGGGCGATATGAGAGTGCCCTGAGCCTGCAAACAGGGATCTGACATGAGAATACCATGCCTTTAAAGCAATGATGTTGGCGATGAAGGTTATGTTGTTCTGGACCTTGTCCTTTATTTTCATCAAGAGTCCCGGAACAAATTTCTTTCGCGCTGCCGCAAACTGTATGCCCGTGATGAGCTTGTGGCCTTCATGAAAATCGCCACGAAAGATGACGCCTGCAGCGATCACGGTACCGTACCCGATGACGGCCGGCCCCACAAGGCCGCCCTGGCCGCCGAGAAATATGGACCGCTGGTCCAGCATGACACCGCGGGGAACATCACCTATAAGCGATGCAGTGGCCTTGTCCTGATTGGGGGTGAAATTGAAATGGATGTACGAGCTGCCGACCTCGCTGTGGTCTCTCCTGCTTGTGCCTCCGGCCATGAAGCAGTCGCAGAAGTTGATGAGGCTCCCCAGCGTGACGTAAGGGAACAATATGGTGTGTTTGAGGCCGACAGCATGCGCACAACTCGCCTCTTCTTCGAGTATGCATGCATCCCGGACATGTGCACCGGATGCTACGTTCGATCCACGGAGAAACACGGAATTTCTGAAGTAACCGCCTTTGAGTTCCACAAAGGGACCGATCTGACAGTCTTCAACTGTGATCGGACCTTCCTGGCCGAGTCTGACCCCCCCCATGATCAGGGTCTTCTTTCCGCGGATACTGCAACCCGGGTAGATGATGATGTCCCCGCCTGAGATCCTGCCTGGATCCACTTCATCTCCGATGTAAACACTCTTAAGGTCCGGAATAGTAACACCCTTTTTGATGAGCGCTTTCACTTTGGGGCTTGGGGTCTCTTCCATAACTCAATCCTCAACCTATTTTCCCGGCAATCACCTTGGCTATCATCTGACAGTATCTGTCCGTCTCGTGCTCGGTGGGGCCCTCCACCATGACACGGCACATCTGCTGGGTACCGGAATATCGCACAAGTACCCTGCCCTTATCACCCAGCACGTCTTCCACCTCCCTGATGACGGACATGATCTCGGGGATGGTCTCCAGATCCGGCTTACGCTTGACGTCGATATTGATGAGCTTCTGGGGAAAGACCTTCATAACCTTTGCCAGTTCGGAGAGCGGTCTGCATTGAGTTTTCATGGCGCTGAGCACCTGAAGTGCCGAGATGATGCCGTCACCCGAGGTATGATGATCCAGGAAGATGATGTGGCCTGACTGCTCTCCACCGATGACAGCCCCATGCTTAAGCATCTCCTCCAGCACATAGCGGTCTCCAACCTTGGTCTCCATCATGTCGATACCAAAGTCCTTCAAAGCCACCTTCATCCCCAGGTTACTCATGACGGTCGCCACCAGGAGATTGTTCTTGAGCGCCCCCTGCTTCTTCATGGCATTCGCACAAAGGACAAGGATATGGTCGCCGGTGAGCACATCTCCCTTCTCGTCTACGGCAATGACCCGATCGCCGTCTCCGTCAAAGGCAAACCCCACGTCCGCTCCATTCCTGACGACCTCATATGCGAGCGAATCGGGGTGTTGTGAACCGCAGCCCCGGTTGATGTTCTTGCCGTCCGGTTCGTGGTAAAGCGGAATCACTTTCGCACCGAGTTCGAAGAATACCTCAGGGGCTATCCGATAGGTGGCACCGTTAGCACAATCCAGCACGATCTTCATGCCCTCGAGCGAATATTCATCAGGGAATGAGCGCTTGAGGTAGACGATATACCTCCCCCTGGCATCATCGATGCGGTAGGCCTTGCCGATGGTTTCAGGCTCCGCGTGGAAGGTGGAGATGTCTTCAGCAAGGATGATCTTCTCGATCTCGGCTTCACGTGAATCAGGGAGCTTGAAGCCGTCCTTTGAGAAGATCTTGATGCCGTTATCCTCGTATGGGTTATGGGAGGCCGAGATCACGATACCTGCATCCGCCCTCATGCTCACGGTCAGAAAGGCCACACCCGGTGTGGTCATGGGCCCCACCTGGAGGGCGTCCGCACCCATGGAGCAGATACCCGAAACAAGCGCGCTCTCAAGCATGTATCCGGAAACCCTGGTATCCTTCCCGATGAGGATTCTCGGTGTGTGTCCCTCTTTCCTGGAAAGGTATGCTATGGCACGGCCCACCTTGAGTGCCGTCTCGGAGGTCATGGGGTGGACGTTTGCTACGCCTCTGATGCCGTCGGTACCGAATAGTTTGCCCATTATTGTCACTCCCTTGTTGCTTAGACCACTAAAGAATATTATTCACCCAAAAACTCAGAGAGTTTTGAGGCTTCATATCCGGATGATTCTATGCGTTTCATAAGATCAACTGCCGTATCATATGCCGCATGCAGTGCTTCCTTTATAGCCTTTTCACTGAGCTTCCTGTCAGCCATGCGTTCCAACAACGAGCACACTAACAGAGCGGAAACCAGCATTTCCATGGACTCCTTGTTGAACCACCACTTTCCGTTAAATTGATTGAAGCCCAGGAAGTCACGCACCCGTGTATCCGGGAGCATGTCATTAAGAGCGGAGGCGAACTGCCGCGGTCTCATCGTGGAGAGCCGTCCTTGATACTGTGTGAGGATTTGTATCAACACTATCTCATAGCGGGCCCTGCCCTGGTCCGACCCCAGGCTGAGGATCGCATTCTCCATGGCACGACCCAGCATCCACTCCTCAATCAGGGCACATGACCTTCTTCCTCGATCTTCATCACCCGTAAGAACCCCTATGCGGGATACTACCGAGAAGAGCACCAATATCCTCCATCCAAAGAGGTCATCAGCCACCTGATCCGGTATAACAGTGAGAACAGATTGCGACTTCACATCATTCTTCCAGGCCTTTTTACGCCGTAAACCATCGAGCTTGAAGATCACCTCCATCAGCGAGCATGCCTCGTCGGCAACAGCAGCCTCCCTGGGTGCCCAGCCCGAAAATTCCCGGGCACTCTTGAAGAAGGTCGTAAGGCGTTCCCGGTATGCGGCAGGAACCATGCCGGTGCGTCTTCCTTCGGCAACGAGCATTTTCAGCGCATCAAGGGCAATCAACTCACCAAAGGGTCTAAGCACCTTATCGAGATAAATCTCCTTTAAGGCAGTCATTATATCGGGCATGCCCCTGCCCATAAGCTTTTCATCCAATTCACGGCACCTTCCATCGTGGTCGTAGACCTCCCGGAAGGAGGTAAACACATGGCATTTGAAGGCCCCAAGGTGAATCATCAGTCCGTCCCGCCAGAGGCTTCGGCTGTTACGGATGTATTCAAGGCCGGACTTGTCGTCATGGAAGATATAATACAGTGAATCGTCGTTCTTCAGGCCCAGGCCTTCACCGAGGCTCATATGGATGATGTGCCTCCTGCCGTGATTCTCCATGTTCATGCCTACCGAACGGCTGATGGTACCGGTGGCCTCAGCATAGCGATTGTTGTAGATTACCAGCGATCTCTCATCTCCATACCTGTTGGAGTAGGCGAATATGTCCTCGTTCACATGTCCCTCCGGCGTGCGCACATCATACAGGACGAAGTTCCCCACGCCGCTGAAGAGGCGGCGTTTCTTCAAGAGGGGGAAGATCTCCCGTTCGTGGCGCATCACCAGGTGGTGGTCGATGGACTCGTCCCAGTAGGCCCTGCGATATTCCATGCCGTATTTTTCCGAGAACCCTTCGATCTGCCCATGGCCGAACATGGGCAGCCCCGGCATGGTGGCCATGAGGGTTGCCACGCCGAAATACTTGTCATCCTTGCCGAATCCGTGCACGGCAGGCTCTTCGTCCGGGTTGTTCATGAAATTCACGAAACGCCTCAAGATCTCCGGATTGAAACGCAGCACGTTCTTCATGACATCGCGGTACTTGCTGTTTTCCTCTGTCTTGAGCATATTCATGAAGGCACTGTTGTAAACGCGGTGCATGCCCAGACTCCTGACAAAGTAGCCTTCCATGAGCCAGAATGCTTCAGCCAGGAGCAGCGTATTGGGAACTTCCTCGGCCACCCGGTCTACGAGCTCTCTCCAGAATTCAACCGGAAAGAGCTGTTCGAACTCATCTGGGGTCACGCCATGGCCTGAACGCGATGGTATGTCTCCGCCAAAGCCGGGAGGCGGATACCAGAGGCGCTGGAAGTGCCTCTTGGCGAGCGTCATGGCGGCATCGAACCGGATGATGGGGAACTTCCTGGCAATGGCAATGGTCTGGTCAATAACCGCCCGGCGTACCTCGTGTTTTAAGAAGTCGAGCTGGGCAGTGTCGTTCCAGGGCATGCTCGTACCGTCGTTGCCGTGGTAGATGTATCGGTTGTTTCCGGTGTAGCGGTCATGCCGCCTGAAGACGACTGCGGCATCCCTGCGGTCCCAGTAGCCGTCCTCGATCTGAACCTCAACGCGGTCTTCACCGGACAGGTTGGCCCCGGTAAACCTATAGCCCGGGAAGGGGCTGTGGTCGAGCTGGATGAACCAGTCCGGGTGCTCGATGACCCACTTGGAATAGATACCCATATGGTTCGGCACCATGTCGGTTGCCATCCTGATACCATGACGCATTGCACGTAATTTGAGGTTCTCGAAGGCCTCGTCGCCTCCAAGCTCGTGGGCTATCGTGTAATCATAAATGGAGTATGCCGATGCAGCTGCCTCAGGGTTGCCGGTCATCTGTTTGATGGTGCGCGACGCCGGGCTCCGCTCCCAGATGCCGATGAGCCATAATCCGGTAAACCCCCAGCGGGCGAGGATCTCCAGCTCTTCGTCCGGTATCTGGTCGAGCCGCCAGATGTGTCTTTGATATTTGACGGAGAGCTGGTGCAGCCACACGTATACACTCTTTGCTATGAGCACGAGACTTGCCATCCAGTCGAGGTCCGCACTGAACCGCTCGAGATCCTCCAGGTCCTTCAGGGTGAAGAAGGGAACAGGCGCGGTCCCGGGGCCGAGGAACCTGGCCTTGGTCTCTTCCTTGATGAGGTCGAGGCCGCTTAGGAGCTTGATATAGAGCTCTGCGAGGAGATACCCCCAGTTTATCCTGATGAATTCGAGCTGGTCATAGAGAGAATGGGGCGCGGCCCTCAATGGGGCGAGCAGGAGGTCGAGCAGTGTCTGTCCCAAGGGGCCCAACGGCGGCTGTGTTTTGAAAAACTCATCCAGGCAGGATATGATCTGGATATACGGAGTCTCCTCTCTGAGTTGTTTGTCGTCAAAGAGTTCTTTGTAGGGTGTCAAAGCGGGATTCTCATTGGAGATGAAGAGCATGAGCATCTCTTCCATGGCGACGAACTTATTGGAAACCCCGTTCGTATCGGACTGGAGATATTCCTTGACCGAAAGCTTATTCAGGTACACATCCCTCGGTGGGAACTGATTGAGAAACTGCTCAAGCGTGTTGTCAATAGAAGGAAGCCTTAAGACGGCATAGCCGTAAGCATCCTTCATGATGTTCGGGTTCACCTGCCTGCGATAGACCTCGATCATGAAGTGCAGCACCTCGTCGATCAGTCCCATGGCATTGATGTCCGAGGCCCTGACCGAGAGCTCCGGCCTTGCTGCAGCGCCGCGCACCCGGTTCATCTTGTCGGCGAATTCCCTTGCTGCATGCGGGGATGCAAAGATCACATTGCCGGAGAAAGAAAACAGTGTTTTGTCGAACTGATAGAGTTCCCGTGCTCTTTTGGAGATATGGAATTCAAACATAGATTTTAGTTTCTCACATTACATCCATCACAATGGAAGCTGCCTGTCGGTGTCATCCGCAACGCCAATCCAAATACCCGTACAATGGGTTGTAGCAAAATCTATGGGAAGGCCGCTCACCAGTCAAGACAAAAGCGCAGATCATAGGAAAAGATGGCGGCAAGTGATGGATGGTAAGTTGCGAGTATATCTTATCCGGCCTATGACCTTGTATAGATTACCCCAATAAATCGTCTCTCGTTCAATCGATTGATCATAGATCTCACAAGGTAAGAATTTCGTCGATGGTCAGGTCTTCCACACAGAGCGGGTCGATCCCCTTTAACCTGGCCGACAGCTCCTTGGCAGAGATTTCTGAAAGTGGCATGATGACCCTGTAGTTGTGTTTATCAAGCCAGATGAGAAACTGCCATGCGTAACATTCCCGGCAATGGACTTTCTTTTTCTCCAGGTAGGCCTCATCATCCAGAGTTTCCAGCACCTTGTGCCGGGGGCATGAGATGTCGATGCAGAAGGTACCGGATTTGTATTTCTTAGTTGTCATGATTTTCCTCGTGTATGGGTTTCATTGATTTATATCATATCACTTCTGCCTGGACCTGGCAACTTTTTCCCTTGTTTCTTTTAAAAACTTCTGTATTTTCGGGTTTTTTGAAAGTTGTTTAATAACTTGATACGTTGAACAATAATTAGTTGACAAACGAGTATCTAATATTTATTATTAGTAAATATTTACTATATTGAATATTTGATATTATGAATATTGGATCGATACTACGGCAGAAAAGAAAAGAGCAAAAGCTCATCTTAAAGACTGTGGCGGAAAGGGCCGGCATTTCCGAGGGCTTTTTAAGCCAGGTGGAGAATGAGGTTAATTCACCCTCGGTATACACACTCGTCAAGATCTGCAATGCCATAGGCATCGAGGCGGGCGATGTACTCAACCAGGCCAAGCAGATGGAAAGGTTGATTGTAATCCGCAAATCAGAGTGGAAAGATGTCGAGCTGCCGCACACAGGATTTATTACCCAGAGGTTTTTCCCCCCCGAGAACAGGAATGTTATCGACAGCGCCGTATTGGTTTTGGAACCGGGAAAGAGCATCCCTGCAAGGAAAAATATCAAGAACGGCCAGGAGGTGCTCTGCGTCCTGAAAGGTACAGTTGAGCTTGTTCACACTGACCAGACCGTTACACTCTCCGAGGGCGATTCCATACATTACTATTCCACCCCTGAGAAGGAGATGATCACAAACAAAAGCAAAGGTCTCTCCGTGGTCTTTTGGGTTGGAACAATATGATATAGTTTTATTTTTTATGCACTGTTTTTTTACTTGAGCGTTTTTTTGAATCGGATGGTTTCTTATCCAAAGAAACATCCATTGATGGGATAGGTTTCATAAAAGGCAACTAAAGCAGTGGGGATATACCTATAATTTCATGAGACAGGGGGATTCGTATGATCAAATTCAGCAAGCAACAGTTGAAGGTGCCCAAGTTGATGAGGCCGGTCTACTTGGTGTCTGCAGGGCAATCGAAATTCGACAGGGCCATGCCTGACAAGCGTACGGAGGAGCTTTGTGTGGACGCATTTACCATGGCAGCGGACCTCCTGAATATGTCGCCGGCTGAACTGAAGCGATATATTCACACATGCTACTACGGTCATTTTGCCGACCACTTCGGAGACCAGCTCCTGGGCGAGGCGGTCATACACGACAGGCTCGGCCTGGACCCGCTCGGCAATAGCGGCATAAAGACCGGCGGTGCAACGGGCGGTTCCACACTCTGGGAGGCAATGAAGACCGTTGCTTCAGGGTATTCTGACTGCGTGCTCGCCATGGGCTGGGAGAGGATGGACGAGGTCCCCACGGACGAAGGCAACTTCCTGATATCGTGCGCTGCCGACAAGGATTGGGAATCCCCTCTGGGGCACATCTATACCGGTTATTATGCCGTTATGGCCCAGAAATACTGGCAGGTATTCGGAAAGGCCCAGGATTCCTTCAGAAGGACCCTGGCTGAAATATCGGTGAAGCACCACGGGTATGCACGCTTCAACCCCTTCGCCCACGGCCCCATGAAGATCACGGTTGATGATGTCTTGAAATCACCGATAATCGCAGACCCGTTGAGGGCTCTAGATGCGTGCCTCATGAGCGTAGGCGCTGCTTGCGCGATTGTCTGCGATGAAGAAACGGCAGTTAAGCTGACAAAGAACTCCAAGAACGTGCCCCTGAGAATCTGGGTGGCGGCCGGCTCTCACACTTTGCGACCCGCGGACAGAAGGGACATGGAGATACCGCTTCTACCCAATGAGACAGCGGATCAGTACAAGAATTTGGGAAAAGAGTTTCCCGGCGGTGAGAGGTATCCCGGTTTCACAGGATTCCTGGGCGCCCGCATGGCGGCATGGTACGGATACCGCATGACAGGCATCAAAGACCCCTTAAAGGACCTGGACGTGATCGAACTGCACGATGCATTCACCATCAGCGACGTGCAGACCTATGAGGATATCGGGTTAAGGCCCTACGGCTATGGACGTGACTATGTGGAGTCCGGTGACTGCTATCATACCAACCCCAAGACAGGAAAACCTGGTAAGCTTCCGTCGAACATCTCTGGCGGCCTACTTGGATGCATGCATGCGGTGGGGGCTACCGGTATCATGCAGACGTTCGAGATTGCGACTCATATCTGGAATCGCTGGGCAGAAATGCATGGCGATGAAAAGCTCTGGAAGAAATTCAACAGGAAGAAGCCATCGGACTGGACCAACCTGCAGGTCAAGGGCGCCAAGAGGGCCCTTGCCATCAGCCATGCAGGTGTGGGGTCTCACGTGACGGCAACGATTCTGATGCATCCTGATCATTTATTGAAAAAAGACGCATAAAGGAGAAGAACGATGAGCATGTTCGGGCATGTTTATGTAAAGAACAATCAATATAAGATAAAGGGTAATTTCCACCACCTCACCCCCAATATGCCTATAAGAAATGCCGACGATGGCTGGAGGCTCATGGGGGTCACAAATCCAAGGGACATGACCTATATCCATTCATACGGCGGTGAAGCCGTATTCTTTGAATCTCTCTCCCGGGGAAAACTGATGGCCACCAAATGTATCAATCCGAAATGCGAGTCCAAGGGCTCCATATTCCAGCCCTTCAGGATCTTCTGCCCCGATTGCCTGGGAAAGAACTCGGTAATAGATATGACGGCGATCGCACAAAAGACCGCGAAAATCCATACGTTCATGGTGTGCGAGAGATCGGGTGCCTTCAGCCTGCTGGATAAGCCTATCAAATTCATCAATATCGAATTCGACGGCGTATGCACCATTTTAATGAGCTATCTTGCCAAGGGCGATCCGAAGATAGGGATGAAGGTTGTACCCATATTCCAGACATTGAACCCAACCTATACCATCCTAGATCTGGCCTGGGTGCCTAAAGGTACAAAGGCTGATTCTCTGCCGCAAGGATTTTCATTTTGATGGATGAACCTATGCGGATGATTATGAAGATTACTATTTTTTCCATGACTTGGAGGAAGCTATGTATGACTTTGGATTATCAAGCGAACAAAAGCTTCTCCGTCAAAACATCAGGGAGTTTGCCGAGAACGAGATAGCACCGGTTGCGCAGCAGCTTGACGAGACGGAAACATTTTCAATCGAGCTTACCAGGAAGATGGCCGGCCTGGGGCTCTTCGGGATCGTGGTTGCCGAGGAATACGGCGGCGCCCACATGGATTACCTGGCATACATAATCGCCATAGAGGAGATAGCCCGCATCGATGGCTCCCAGGCGGCTACGGTGGCGGCCGCCAATTCGCTGGGCATCGGCCCCATATACTACTTCGGGAACGAGAAGCAGAAGCAGGAATGGCTGCCCAGACTCTGCAGTGGTGAGATTCTGGCATCCTTCGGCCTCACGGAAGCCGATGCCGGTTCCGATGCCGGGGCCAGCAAGACAGCGGCCAGACTTGAAAACGGCAAGTGGGTGGTAAACGGCAGCAAGATTTTCATAACAAATTCGACGTCAGCTCTCTCAGGAATCTGCACGGTCCAGGCCATCACTGGGAAAAAACCCGATGGCAAGAAAGAGGTTTCCTGCATACTCGTACCAAACGGTACTCCAGGGTTTACAACAAAGAAGATGACCGGGAAAATGATGTGGAGATCATCAGACACTGGAGAGCTGTACTTCGATGACTGCAGGGTCCCGGAGGAAAACCTGCTCGGCAGACAGGGAGACGGCTTTCACCAGATGCTCTCAACGCTGGACAACGGCAGGCTCGCCATTGCGGCCATGGGCTTGGGTGGGGCTCAGGGGGCGTTCGAGCTGGCACTCAAATATGCAAAAACCCGAGAACAGTTCGGCAAGCCCATATGTTCCTTCCAGGTCAACGCCTTCAAGCTTGCCGACATGGACACCGAGATCGAGGTTGCCAGGGACCTGCTCTACAAGGCATGCAAACTGAAAGACTCTAGCTTGCCCTTCCGCAAGCTTGCTGCCATGTCGAAGCTCTACTGTGCCGAGATGATGGGAAGGGTGGTGGATCAGGCCGTCCAGATACACGGCGGTTACGGCCTCATGAAGGAATACAACATCGAGCGCTTCTTCCGGGATTACAAGCTGCTGACCATCGGTGAGGGAACCTCGGAGATCCAGCGCGTCGTTATTTCCAGGGAGATCGGATGTTATTCCTGATTATAACATTAAATTGTAAAAAGGGAGTTTTTAGGTGTCGTCTATGAGCAAGGAAAAGATCGAGAAAAAGAATATCGAACTCAAATCAGGACTCAATGAATTGTTTACGAATCCTGACGCAGACACTGCCAGGGAATTTTTCAGGACAAAATCACGGGCGCTTAAACCGAAGCTTTCAACCGTGGAAGAAGTTGTAAGGACCCTTCTGCATGACGGCGATTATGTCGGAATAGGTGGGTTCGGCGCCAACAGGATACCCACGGCAATTCTTCACGAGATGGTAAGGCAGGGGAAAAAACATCTGGGTCTTGCGGGTCATACCTCCACACATGATTTCCAGATCCTTGTTGCGGGTGAATGTTTTGACCGGTGTGATATCGCATATATAATAGGCCTTGAGGCGCGTGGACTTTCTCCCAATGCAAGGCGGTACATCGAAAGCGGCAAGGTGAAGATCACCGAATGGACCAACGCAACACTTTCCTGGCGTATAAAAGCAGCTGCTATGGGGCTTTCCTTTCTACCGGCCAGGAACATGATGGGGACGGATACATTCAAATACAGCGCAGCAAAAGAGATACTCTGCCCGTTCACCGGACAAAAGTACGTTGCGCATCCGGCCCTCTATCCGGACTTTGCAGCCATCCATGTACATGAGTGTGATATTTACGGCAACGCTCACGTATATGGGGCCTCTGTCTCGGATCAGGATCTGGCAAAGGCCTCCAAGCGCGTCGTACTTACTACGGAGAGGTTAATCTCGACCGAGAAGATCCGTCAAAATCCGGAGGCGACATTTATTCCTTTCTGGTGTGTCGATGCCGTCGTCGAGGTGCCGTACGGCAGCTATCCCGGCAATATGCCGTATGAGTACTTCTCGGACGAGGAGCACCTGAGAGAGTGGCTGACAATTGAAAAGGACCCAAATGAATTCAAGAAGTTCATTGATAAGCAGATATACGCCACCAAGAATTTTTATGAATACCTCGAACTCAACGGCGGCATAGAGAAGATGAAGAAGCTCCGGGCCATTGAACTCTTGATCGATAAAAAGTAGGGGTGCCAAGATGGCTGACTATAATCAGATCGAGCTCATGATATGTGTTGCGGCAAGAAATCTGGAGGACGGATCAACCGTCGTCGTCGGCACAGGAGCCCCATGCGCCGCCGCGATGCTCGCACAGAAGACCCACTCACCCAACATCTGCATACTGTTTGAGGCAGGGGGCGTAGCGCCGATCCTTCCCGCCATGCCCATATCGGTGGGCGACTCCCGCACGTTCCATAAGGCTATCATGGCGAGTTCAATGCCCGAGATCATGGAGACTTGCCAGCGTGGAATGGTCGATTACACCTTCCTCGGTGGTGCGCAGATCGACATGTACGGGAATATAAACTCAACGATGATAGGAAAGGATCACTCAAAGCCCACGGTAAGATTCCCCGGGTCCGGAGGGGCGAATGACCTCGCATCACTGTGCTGGCGTACCATGATGCTGACGGTACAGGATTCGAAGCGTTTTACGAACAATATCGATTTCATCACATCGCCGGGATACCTTCAAGGCGGCAATTCGC
This sequence comes from uncultured delta proteobacterium, assembly GCA_963847605.1. GTDB lineage: Bacteria > Desulfobacterota > Desulfomonilia > UBA1062 > UBA1062 > MWEI01. The sequence continues at coordinate 127,079 of CAWKAM010000022.1, forward strand.
GCTATGAGGCAGGACTGCCGAAGGGAACAGGGCCTTACAGAATCATCACCCATATGGCCATCATGGGTTTTGATGATGATACAAAGAGGATGAAGGTCCTCTCCATAAATCCCGGGTACACCGGTGAGGATGTCCAGGACAACTGCGGTTTTGAACTGTTGTGGGCGGATAATATAACTGAAACCGATCCGCCGCATGAATCCGAGCTTCGGATACTGAGGGAAGAAGTCGATCCCAACAGATATATCATAGGAAGGTGATGAGTTGAGGCAGAAGCTCGATTGAGGCACACCGTGAAATTTCAGGAGGCGCCTCTTTACAAAAGGCCGGAAGGATGAAATGAGATCGGGCCGATCACTCGAAAAACTTGTCTTGTATCTCAAGCGACATCGCGTCGGCAAAGGAACCGTATTGATCGAGTCCCCCAAACGCCTTCGTGATAAGTCAACAGGCCGCCTGTGCAAACATGATGTCGTCCTGACAATCAATTCCGGATATCATGCGGTGCTGGTTGCAATTGAATGCCGGGAACGAGGCCGGCCGGTCGGACTGTCTCAACTCGAGGCATTTGCTCAAAAGTGCTCGGCAACATCCATAAACAAATCCGTTATTGTCTCTTCTTGCGGTTTTACCAAAACCGCACTTGGCAAGGCAAAGGCACTTGGCATACATTGCCTGTCTCTTGAGCAAATCAAGAGTTTTCCCTGGTTTCATTGCGAGACGAAACTCCGTCAGATTCGAACGAATTACACGCACATCGATTTTGCGATTATCCCCGAGAAGGACTTTGCAAAGAAGCCTGCCTCATTCATGCTCATAAACGATGATGGAGAGACTGTCTCCCCTGATATTTTACGCGACTACCTGCTTGCTGCTTTGATCCAACGACAAAGAGAGCTTTCCGATCTTCAAACCGGAGATAAAGTCGAAAGAATCAGGATGTTCCCTAAAAACTTAAGCATTATTGATATCGATACCGGCATAACCAAGAAAGTACGACAAATCAACTTGGTGGCATACAGCAAGAGCAAAGAGATGGAACAGTCTTTTCTATTGCAGGAGCACAAAGATACCAAGCCCGACACCTCTTATGCCCGGCTCCCGCGACTATTGAATAAGTCCGACTTCAGCGATGTTGGAATATTTATGCATAAAAGTAAGAATTAGGGAAAAAGGATACAAATCTTTAACATGGTAATTCTTCGATTCAGATGTTTAAAATTAGGATATAATTTGTGCGATTTCGTAATCGTATGTACGTTTTTTTCCTGATTCTTAATATTTCTCTTGTATAACTTGTCCATATTACTAGGTCGGAATTCCTGGCACATGTCTTGTAGACTATAATGTGTGGAAGTATGTAAATTTTTTAAAATTTCAATCCTGATCGTCTTTATTACCCTGTTCACCCAGTTTGCATATGCATCCGGAGTCAAACTCAACTGGGTAGAGAATTCTGTAAGTGATGTCGCTGGGTACAAGGCCTACTATGGAACTGCCTCTCGCAACTACCAGAGTTACGTCGATGCAGGTACTTTCACATCTGTAGAAATTGATGGCCTAAGTGCAGGTATTACTTACTACTTTGCAGTAACAGCCTATGATAACTCAGGTAATGAGAGTGCATATTCCCAGGAAGTGCAGGCAACCATCCCTGTGACCCTGACAGTCAAAGCGGGCTCAGGTTCTGGCTCTGGATCAGGTTCAAGTTCTGTCTCAGGATCTGGTGCTAGCTCAGGCTCTGGTTCTAGCTCTAGCTCTGGTTCACAATCTGTCTCAGGTAGGTGGCGCTGAGTCAGCAACCTACACCCTGAGCGCCTCCGTTGTGAATGACTATGGGACAATTACAGTTACCCCGTCTACCGGACCTTATGCTCAAGGTACGATTGTCAGCCTGACTGCAACACCGGATTCAGGCTATCAAGTGAAGGCCTGGACGGGTACTGATAACGATACCTCCAAAAACAACTCGAACACCGTAACAATGAACGCAGACCGCACCGTATCGGTAGAGTTTGAGCCCGTCTCGAATGCTGAAGAGAATAAGGGCGGCGGTGGAGGCGGTGGAGACTGCTTCATATCAACTTCTGTGTCGGAAAGTCCTGTTTCTCAAGGAGCGACCTTACTGGTAGTTGCTGGTATAGTGCTCATGGGTATTGCAAGTCTCTTAAGAAAATATACCAGCAACTGAGATCCCAATATACTCAAAACAGGCAGAGTCAATCTTGGCTCTGCCTGTATATATGTCTGCTTGCAACAGAATTGAGTTTCACCTTCTGGATGCGATCTACAATTGCTCACCTTAACGCGCTGCTGATCATGAATGCGCTGTAAAGAGCGCTTTCTCCACCTTTTCCATGATCCTCTGAAACGCCATGCCGGCAACACAGCTCATGTCATAGAGCATGAAGGGTTTTCCGTCGTCGGTGTCTTTTACCACAATAGGGTCGATAGGTATGGCTCCGAGGAAAGGAACACCCAGCTCATAAGCCGCCCGCTCACCGCCCCCGGCCTTGAACAGGTCTATTGCATGGCCGCAATGGGGGCAGGAAAAGGTGCTCATATTCTCAATGATGCCGAGCATCGTAAGCTTTAATGCCCGCGCAAACTCCACACTCTTGCGCGAGTCCAGCAATGCCACATCCTGGGGTGTAGTCACAATCACAGCATAAGGGGTGTGTTCCACATGGGCCTGGGAAATGATCTGTGCAATGGAAAGGGGCTCATCGCCGGTGCCCGGAGGGAGGTCCACGATGAGGAAATCCAGTTCGCCCCAGTTTACATCCTTGAGAAAATGCCTCATGATCGAATGCTTCATGGGACCACGCCAGATTATAGGCTGGTCCTTATTCTCCAGCAGGTTCCCCACGGAAACCACCTTGAGATTTTTATATGCCTCCACAGGCAGCATGTCCCCGTCTTTATCCCCCCTTAGGGTTTGGTTCTCCACACCCAGTATCTTGGGGATGTTGGGACCGTGGATGTCACCGTCGAGGATTCCCACGGCATATCCCTGTCGCGCCAGGCCGGCTGCCAGATTCGCGGCCACGGTGGATTTGCCCACACCGCCCTTGCCGCTCATGACCATGATGGTATTCTTGATGCGTGAGATCCTCTGCTGAAGCTTCTCCTTCGAATCATCCTTTTTGGGGATGAAGGCTTGTCCTTTATCTGGATCATATCCCGCCCTGTTGCATGAGCGGTTGCACGTTAGTGCTTAGCATAAAATCGCTGTTTGCTCAAGGACAGGGGGCAATTGGGCATTATTATAAAATGATGCGTGGACTTTAAACATTTCTTAAAACTCTTAAACCTGGAACTTCATTTTACTCCAGAGATCCTCACTACCCTTGCCTCCGGCCGAATCCTGCCCAGGGCGGCATAGGCATAATCCCTCACATACCAGGACGGGTCGATCCTTACTGTCTTGTCCAGGAGGCTTATTGCCTGATCGGATCCCATCCTGCCGAGGGCCCGGCATGCCTTGGTCCGCACATTCACCTGGGGGTCTTTCAGTCGAGTCTCAATATCGGGAAGGAGAGAAGGGTCCCTGCGCTCACCCGCCTCGATGGCGGCATTCAACCTTACCCGCGCACTCGGATCGTTCATGAGCCGCGCAAGGCCCTCCTGTGCCAAGGCCCCGGGATAAACGGACAGAGCAATATACCGCATCCGCTCTGAAGGGGATGATGCATAGTCAAAAATCTTCTCAGGATGTGCCTTGAGTTGCGCCGTGAGATATGCCCCATGGAACAAGGGTGCAAAGATCGACAGATAGGCAATAACAACCACCATAGCAACGATTCTGCTCCGGGTATAAATATGCTCAAGGCCAAGGGCCAACCATGACAGCAGGAGTACAATAATGGCAATGAGGGGTCCGGAAAAAAGGAAGAGGCCGATGGCGCCACGCATGTCTTTGTTCGGGTCGATTGCCTTACCGTACTTCTCAATGATCCTGTTCTCATCATTTGCGCTCAGGCCATCATCCGGCAGCCTCACAGCCCTGCAGTTCAAAACGCCTCTGCCCGCCGCAAAGGTCGCCCCGGCAACCGAGCAGGGGGCTTTTGCCTGAATCCATAGGGTTCCGTGGGGCATATATCCGACACTGCTGCAATCATCGGATAAGGCGATTACGTTTTGAGATCTGGCGGAAACGGGCTTGATCACATCGGCTGCCAGAAGCGTGTGTTCATAGTAGAAGTCGCTCAAGGTTCGGGTTATCGGCATAGAGAGCATGGAGTCACGTATCGACAGGAAAGATGTGCCGGTTCCCACGAGGATGAGGAGCGGGACAACGATGATTCCGAAAAACACCGCCCAGGTCTTCAGGCTCACGATACGGCGGCCTGTCTTCCTGACAATGAGCAGCCATGGCAGGGTGAAGACAATGGGGCCGAGGAGACCGAAACAGATGGATGCCAAAGGGAGCTCAAGGCTGAAACAGAAATATGTGCACATAAGGACTGCCGCTGTAAAAACTAAGAGATCGTTGCGTGTGAAACGGCCTGTGATCCATGCGGGGAGAGTAAGAACCATGCATATGAAAGCATTCAGGACACCCAGCGTCAGTCCGAAAAACAATGCACTTCCGAGCTGATGCTTCAGCAGCTTAAGATGAACATCATCCGGGCTGATGAGCGGTGTCATACCGAACCGGGCCAAAAGGCACATCTCAGCGGCTATCTGCCGGGCATGCATCCTGACAAAGATAAGTCCGAATGCGGTATAGAAGAGAATGCAGGCAACACTGCCCCAGAAAGATGCTGTATACCACCTGCCGAAATATCCGGATGCCCCTGCCTTACGCAAGGGTAGAAAGATCACGGGGAAAAGATTTCTTTGACGGCTGATTGAGGGCTCGGAACCATGTATGAGCTCCTCCATCGCCGCCTCCACCTCACGATCAGCCTACGGATGCGACTTTGATTTTCTTGTAGGCGCTCAGGAGACCGGATATCTCTTCAATGGACTTGACGCTTTTCCTTCCCCTGACGGCCTCGACATCGGACCGTGAGGTCCATACATTTTTAAAATTCTTCGAGAGCTTGGTGAACGCTATGAAATTCGCGACGGCATCATCGCAGACATGGGTAAACCGGCGCTTGTCATGGCTTGCGATGTCCCTGATCTTCTCCACCAGATTCTTATCCAGACGCATGACATAACGTATCCGCTTTTCAGATGTATCGTTCCTTGGGCCCACGTATCTCTTCTTTTGGCGATGAGGTATTCCTCCGCTCAGCTCGCCCTCCTTCTTGAAGATATAAGCATCCAGGGCGGCACCCACAAAATCTACCATGGCGATGTTCAGCATCCGGGAGATAACCCTAAGCTCTCTCAAGTTTATCGGTTTAAAGTACATCATAAAACGTGAAGACACCTTATCCTCTTTTGCGCGAATCACAGATGCACCTCCTCGTTCTTTCTGGTTAAAAAATCTTCGTTTGAATCGATATCAGGCTCAATTCCCTTGCCATGCTCATGAGATAATCCATTCATACCCTTATACATCAGACTTCCATGATCTCTTTTTCTTTTGCTGCAAGCAGGTCATCGATCTGTTTAATGTAATTGTCGGTAAGGTCCTGCACTTTATCCTGCGCCGACTTGAGATCGTCTTTGTTGATCTCCTTCTCCTTCTCAAGGTCTTTCAAGAGGGCATTGGCATCGCGGCGATGGTTGCGGATCTCTACGCGGAATTCCTCGGCCGTCTTCTTAATCATCTTCACGAGGTCCCTTCTTCTCTCTTCGTTCAGAGGGGGGATGGGAACGCGGATGATCCTGCCGTCGTTGTTCGGTGTAAGGCCGAGCTCGGATTTCAGGATTGCCTTCTCGATGAGTGCCAGTGCACCTTTATCCCAAGGCTGTATGGTTATAAGCCTCGCCTCCGGTACCGCCAGAGTTGCAAGCTGATTCATAGGCGTGGGTGTGCCATAATAATCCACCATGATGCCGTCCAGGATGCCGATGGATGCCCGGCCTGTTCGAACTTTCTGAAGAGATCCTTTCATGGAATCTACGGTCTTGATCATGCCGTGCTTCATATCATTGAAGATCTCATCAACCATTAATTATCCCTCCTCGATCTGACGACTGATCCGATCTCCTCTCCTTCCAGGAGTCTTGCCAAGCTATTCCGTTCAAAAATATTGATCACCCTCACCTCAAGGTTGTGTTCACGGCACAACGATATGGCTGCCGCATCCATGACACCGAGGTTCAAGGTGAGAACCGTATCAAAGTCCAGCTCCGGGAAAAATAATGCATCCCCATGCCTCATAGGGTCTTTATCATAAATGCCGTTTACTTTGGTAGCCTTGATAAGGACATCCGCCCTGATCTCCAAGGCCCTCAGCGCCGCCGTGGTATCGGTAGTAAAGAAGGGACTGCCGGTTCCACCTGCAAAGACCACCACCCTTCCCTTTTCCAGATGGCGGATCGCACGCTCGCTTGCTATGGGCTCGGCCATGGATGCAATGGGTATGGCGCTCATGACCCTGCACTCGACCCCCTGGCTGACGAGTGCACCTTTAAATGCCAGGGCGTTGATCACGGTAGCAAGCATGCCCATATAGTCCGCGCTGACCCTGTCGAAAACGGATGCAGCACTTATACCTCTGAAGATGTTGCCGCCTCCGATCACAAGGCCCACCTGGGCCCCGGAATCGAGGGCGGCCTTAACAGGGGCGACAAAGCTCGTTAACGTTGCTTCGTCAATACCGAAACCCTTGCCGCCTGCGAGGGCCTCTCCGCTCACCTTGAGAAGTATGCGTCTATAATGCAAGGGAATCCTCTCAGATCTCTTCACCCACCTGATACCGGACGAACCTTCTGACGAGGCACTTCTCGCCGGTCTTGGCCATCAGCTCTTCCAAGAGCTGCTTGATGGTCTTGTCCTGGTCCTTCACAAAGGGCTGGTCCATGAGGCAGCTCTCGGAATAAAACTTATTGAGCTTCCCTTCAACGATCTTCTCGATCACCTTCTCGGGCTTGCCCGTCTTCAGTGCCTGCTCCTTGAGAATTTCCTTTTCCTTATCCAGTATGTTTTGAGGCACCTCGTCCCTGGTGACCCAATCAGGACTTGCGGCAGCGACCTGCATGGAAACGTCTTTGACGAAGTTGTTGAAGTCATCAGACTTCGCCACAAAGTCACTCTCGCAGTTCACCTCTACAAGCACGCCGATCTTGCCGCCCATATGGATGTAGGCGGCTACCGTACCCTGGCTGGCCTGCCTTCCGGAGCGCTTGTTTGCTACGTCGATGCCTTTCTTTCTGAGAATTTCCACTGCCTTTTCGAAGTCCCCGCTCGTCTCTTCAAGGGCCTTCTTGCAGTCCATCATACCGACGCCGGTCTTGTCTCTGAGTTTTTTAACAACTTCCGATGTTATCTGCACTGTATACCTCCAAGCGCGTTGCTATGCGATTTCTTCCCCGTCGGTATCATCCCCTGCGGTTGCAGCCGCTGCAGCACCTTTGCCCTTGGCCGGTTTGCTGTCCTTAACGATGATCTCGATTTCTCCCTCAAGCCCCTTGCCCATGGTCTCGGAAGCCGTAGCCTTCTGTTTGGCCTGGACCTTCTCCTCGGTCGTCTCTTCCTTTACCTCGGTGGCTAGTTTTTCCTGCCAGATCTGCATACCCTGGTCCACCGCATCCGCTATCTTTGAGGTGAACAGCCTGATGGCCCGGATAGCGTCATCATTGCCGGGAATGACATAATCGATGAGCGTGGGGTCGCAGTTGGTATCTACGATGGCGACAATGGGTATCTTAAGTTTCTTTGCCTCCCGGACCGCGATATATTCGCGGGAGGGGTCTACGATGTAGAGGACATTGGGAAGACCGCCCAGGTCCTTGATCCCGTGAAGAGAGCGCTCAAGCTTCATCTTATGGCGCTTCATGCTGATCTGTTCCTTCTTGGGATAGTTCTCAATGGAACTGTTGTCGATGATGGACTCAAGCCACTTAAGCTTGTCCACGCTCTTACGGATGGTGGAAAAGTTCGTGAGCGTGCCGCCGAGCCATCGGTAGTTCACATAGAAGGCCCCTACCCTTTGTGCCTCTTCTTCTATGGCATCCTGGGCCTGTTTCTTGGTACCTACAAACAGGATCTTTCCGCCGTTTGCGGTTGTTTCACGAATGACATCACATGCCTTTTCAAAGAGCTTCTCGGTCTTCTGAAGATCGATGATATGGATGCCGTTCCGGGAACCGAAAATGTAGGGTTTCATCTTGGGATTCCACCTCGGTGTCTGGTGGCCGAAATGGACCCCGGCCTCGAGCAGCTGCTTCATGGTGACGACTGACATCTACTACCTCCTTGGTTTTTCCTCCGTCCTGCAAGGCCGATCCTTGATTTCCAAGGACACCTTAGGCCCCGACGTACTACCGGACGTGTGTGCTGGTTGAGCCCTTTACCATACAAGACTGCACGCTTTCAAGGTTTTTTATGCTTGAATCTTGAAGTCTTATTTAAAAAGGGGTGAAAGCTGTTTAAAAATATCCGTTCCTGCCTTCTCAATGAGCATGAATGCAATGGTCTCGGCAGGGTATACGAGCACATTGAGACGTGCCAGGGCATCGAGCGAGGTCACCCTGTCATGCGCCCTCCTGGAGCAGACCGCATCGGCCGCAATGACCACTTTGTTCCCGTCAGCCAAGAGGTCAATGGCGGTCTGCATAACGCACACATGCGTCTCAATGCCGCTGATGACGGCCGTCTTCCTCCCTGTCGACTTAACGGCCTTCTTGATGTTCTCATTCCGGTAACAGCTGAAAAAGAGTTTTTCATACCGCGGTATACCCTCAAGATGCCCTGACACTTCAGCAATGGTCGGACCGAGCCCCTTGGGGTATTGCTCGGAAACAATGACAGGGATCTTGCAGGCCTTTGCAGTTTCTATGAGTATGATGCTGTTCTTCACATAGATATCTTTGAATTGCTCTTCCATGGCTGCATGGAGCCTTTCCTGGATGTCCACGACTATCAGCAGGCAGTCATCACGTTTGAGAAATGCACTCATATTTTGCCTTTCATGAGAAAATAAGCGGATATGCGGCCGCATACACCAGAGCCGGGATCAAATTCCCTACCCGGATAGTGGTGAGCCCCAGCAGGTTTATGCCGATGCCCAGGATGATCATCCCGCCGGTGGCTGTGATGGAGCCCAATACAGCCGGTTCCTGGAGAAAGGCGATATGTGCTGCCAGCAGCGTTAAAGAGCCCTGGATCACAAGCACGCTTAACGCGGAGAAGGCAACACCGATACCCAAGGTCGATGCAAGTGCGATGGATGACACCCCGTCGAGCATGGATTTCAACAGCAGCGTGTCCGGGTTGTGCGCGGTCCCGTCCTGGATACACCCGATGATGACCATTGCACCCGTGACAAACAACAACGTTGCACTCATGAACCCCTGTACAAACGTGGCGGATGATGAATTGAACCGTACCTTGAGATATTCTCCTATACGTTCGACACCCCTCTCGATCCTCATAATTTCCCCTGTAATCGCACCAAGCAGTATGCATGCAACGGAAGGTATGAGCCCCTTTGCCGAAAGTGCCATGTTGAGACCGATGACGACAACCGCAAGCCCGAGGGCCTTCATAAGGGTTGCCTTAAGGTCCCGGCCTATACGCTTTCCGGCAAGAATCCCCACCAGGGAGCCTGCCAGCACGGCTGACGTATTTGCAATGGTTCCAATCATGAAATAACCTTTTCGGTTTTAGTCCTTAAGGGTTCGATCAAGGGATTTCACTACCGGATGGGAAAGTCATTGGTCAATGATAAAAATACTTGAGGATCTGAGTACTGTTACTCATGGGTTTTCAGGATATTCTTTAAAAAAATGATAATGTTTCTCGGGGAATGTGTCGAATATTTAGTTGATAAACGAATCAGGCCGGAAGACACGGTGAAAAAGATGTTGCATATCATTCCTCGTGAAGACCCTAACCAGGCCCTGAGGATCAAGCGATTCCTCATGGCCTTTGGTTCGTACTTCATATGGATGCTGCTTGTGTTGTATTGCTACATGCAGGGCCTCTTCAGATGACTCTGCTCCAGACACTGCTTATCTGCGGCATGGTCAGCGCGATGAACATCATCATCTTCTTTATCATTCGCACCGGCCTGAACAAACATTTCAAGGACCCGAGCCTTACCGAGGTCCAGATGGTTCTTGCAACAGTCTGGGTTATGATCGTAACCTATTACCTGACCCAGACCCGGGGTATCATGCTGCTGCTCTACATGGTGGTATTCATCTTCGGCATCTTCAGGCTGAACCTTCGTCAGTTCTGCTCACTCTCCTTATTGGCAGTGCTGGGCTATGGCTTTGTAATCGCTCTTTTACGCGTGAATCATCCTGAGAGCATCAACATCAAGGTGGAGCTTCTCTACATGGTGACCTTAGGTGCCGTCCTCTTATGGCTCTCATTCATGGGGAGCTACATCAGCATATTAAGGAAAAAGCTGAGCATAGCCAACAGCGAGCTCAGCAACGCCATGCACCTGATCAAACAGCAGGCCATCCACGATGACCTTACCGGTGTGTATAACAGGGGCTACCTCTTCCAGATCCTGCTCCGTGAAAAGTCACTTGCAGACCGGGGAGAATGCCTGTTCTCCGTGTGCATATTCGACCTTGATGATTTCAAGAAGGTCAATGACACCTACGGCCACTTATGCGGTGATACGGTCTTAAAGACACTGACCGGGCGTACCAAGGAGAACATCCGCCAGCAGGACTATATTGCCCGCTATGGCGGGGAGGAGTTCGTGCTTGTCCTCGCCTACTCCGACCTCGAAGATGCAGTCAGATGCGCAGAGAGGATCCGGAAGATGGTCTCCGAGATATCCTTCCCGGCCTGCCTGAGAATTTCCGGGTCACCATCTCCATGGGCCTTACACGCTACCAACCTTGTGAGACCGTCGATGCCCTGCTGGTCAGGGCCGATGATGCACTCTACCGGGCCAAGAGATCCGGCAAGAACACCATCATATGCGACCCGCCGGTTTATCTCAATATAACCGACCATCGATATTCGGCTGCTTAAAAGATTACATACGAAGATAACCGAGCAGGTCCCTCGGATCATCCAGGAGAACCCTTGCACCGTGATTTATGAGCCGCTGCCTGTCCTGATAACCCCACAAGGCGCCGAATGGCGCCATACCCGCCCGGTTGGCGGTATCCATATCAATGACGCTGTCACCCACAAAGATGCAGTGCATCGGGTCCACTCCCATACGCTCGGCACACAGGTAAGCACCCGCGGGATCAGGCTTTCTCGGGATAGATGGTACAAGACCCCTTACCTCGATAAATCTCCAGTTCGGAAGCAGAGACCTTGCCATTGTCTTGGTAAAGTCATCGAGTTTATTTGAGAGGATCGAGAGCCTGATGCCCATTTCCATAAGCCCGTCAAGCAGCTCCGGGATGCCGGGAAAAGGCCTGGACTTGACGGACCACCGGGCGCCGTATTCCTCTCTCATTGCCTTCACGCTCGCAGCAATGTCTCAGCGGTCCGATGCTCCTCGGGCAGGGCCCTCACGGCCAGGACCTCGATCCCGTCGCCGACAAGATCACGATACTGCTCTACCGGAAGGATGGGAAACCCGAGGCCTTCAAGGGCCGCATTCATGGAGTCGGCAATATCCTCGATGGTATCGAGCAAAGTTCCGTCCATGTCAAAGATCACGGCCTGGTACTTATTCTGAAAGTGGTTCATAGCGACAGGATACAGAATCCAGGAGCCGGAATCCAGATGAAAGGGAAATCTCTGTTTTCTCCTTGACTCTCCTTATCATGGATACCCCACTCCCCTTCAGCCTTATGCATAATCTTCCACCATGCTTCCGTTCAACGTCACGGTGTGCAGCCTGCCCAGGGAGTCATACGTGTAGGCATAGGCGTTGGTGGTGATAATCAGGGTCTCGGTGGAGTTGGGGTGAGATATAAATTATCATCCTAGGCAAGCCTTCGGCTTTGCCCAGTCCACCCAGAAACCAGCCTATCGCTTATCCAAGCCACCCGACCGTACGTGCACATAAAGGCATTTGGGCAACAACTTGGTAAGACCTTACCCCATTGTTCATCATATTTCACATAGTAGTGATAATATTCAGGGCCTAATTAATAGGGCCTAATTAATAATGTACTCCTGGCAACTTCAAAGCCGGTGGTTAAATTTGTCAACACAAAATCGCATGAAATCCTATATTGACAAGAACGTGATAGTAATATCCAACCTTTATAATGACAGGTCTCGGACTGTGATAGATAAATCACATCTCCAACAGATATATATGGAGCATATGGATAAACACCATCAAGATTTCTTTGAGTCATATCAATAAAGGATATATCCCAATCAGAATTATTGGGGCTTTTTTCTAGTGTAAGCTTATACCTACATCCTGGAAGTAAAATAGATGGGCATACTTGTTCAACCCAATACGCACCATCTCCATTTATTCCAGTTACTAATAGATATTCATGTCCAAAATATTGTATTTGTTGATAGCCGACACAAACAGCATCTGTTTCATCAGGTATTGACCTTTTAGAAAGATTCCCCTTATAAACAACAATGAGATCAAGAAGGCCATTCAGCTGATTATCAGGTAATCCCCCCCTTGGCACCTTAAACGTCAGAGGAACAGATACCCCCCTTGGAATCTGATTAATGTTATTCTCCTCAGGCACCACAATATATCCATTATTGTATCCATTAGGATATGTGATAACCAGACAGATGTTACCCATATCCATCTCTTCGTTGCTGCTTGTCGTGTTGGTTACAGAAAGATGTATTCGATATGAGTCATCAAGTGTATCAATAGTGTTATATGTTATTGATAGAGTCCCACGGAAGAAGTAGTTAATGAGCCCTGCCGCGTATCCTATGGTTTTGGGTATGAGCTTCTGGGCATATGCATCATGGACAGTGTCATCCAAGAAAAAAGAAAGCCGCCAATCTTCAACCGTACCATTTTCGTTCAGCCTATCCCAAACATATTTTGCACCAACAAAAGTATTAATCTGCTCTCCATCCTTGTCTTTGTCATAATGTAATACTTGATCAATCTTCCCGTCCTCTGCAGTAATTATCATGCGGCAGTGAGTGAATGTACTTCAGGCTTGATTCATTTGGGAAAGGGGAAATAATGCTTATCGTCCTGAGGGAGAGTATCGTAAAAATACGTATACCTGCTCAGAAAATTGGCATTCGAGTATTCGGCAAGACCTGTCCCGTTATTGATAATTGTTATATCAGGATTCAAACCGGTGTAATTCCCATTACCCCAGATACTCCTGAGGGGTATCAAAGGTAGGGATCATCGAAGTAGTTACACCAGTTGCAAGGCCAGAAATATAAGTTAGATTTTTACCCGCAAGTTCCTCGACATGAAATTCATAAAGATTTCCGATAGGGATTTCCGCTGGCCACGAAAAACCTGTAAAATCGAGGTGTCCGGGAAAGTCATTACGCGTATGTGCAGGCACACCCATGTCCTCAATGAGGTGGAGGATACGGCCCAGGCTTTCATACATATTCTTGAAATGGTTGTCCCGGTCTACTTGATTGGTGCTTGTCATTGCCTGATAAAATTCATACCTGGCCTTTTTCCATGAGTAGTCATTGCAGCTGTTACTTGTAGAATTGTTGCCCGAAACACCTTCCGGCACGCAGTCATGATCTCCCACTCCCAGAGCCCAGTCCCTGTTTGGGTACCCTGTAAGAATATCATCCAACCCTTCATTCTTTGGAGGAGTAAAGTCAAGAGCAATAGGGTTCCAGAAATGATTCACAGCCGTCGTGAAATGAGAGTCGCATCCTCGTTGACGCTGCCGTTTTTATTAATTTAGAAATATGTTTTCCATTATATAGTGTTTTTATCCCATCCGGGAGACCAAGATAAGATTTCAAATAATCATTTAATAATGATTTCCCTATTGCCTGCTCGGTAATTTGAGGATGTGTAATGTGTATCATAAGCTAAAACATTATAATTCATAAGAACAAGGCACGTCATTACAACAAGTATGCTCCACCGTTTCATTGTCACTTCCCTCCTCTTCTTCTCTTCTTCCATCTCCTTCCGTTTTTTATCTCTTTCATTTTAGTTCCTTTACGCAAAAGGGGTTTCATATTGAAAGGCTTTGTTAAAGAGTTGCTTGGGAGCATCAGTGTAATCACCACGAGTAAAATTACTCTACAAACGTACAATGTGCACTCAAACGAGAACCCCTCCGGCCATTTCCTCATCCGGGCGATGCGGTGGTCCTTATCAAAGTCAGTTCGCATGAGGTATGTGATACTCATCTATATAGATTGACCCCATGGTCCCAGCAGACATAATCGGGTTTATAAATATTCAGAGTGGGATCATACCCGAACATAATGCCAGTTCCAGAAACCACGGATATAGATGTTCCCGTTGCTGTCCGATACCGCCTCCTCTATTTTCGTGACACTTCAACCATGCCTCCTTCAAACCAGGCCCCTTTTGTCCAGCTGGGTTTACGCCATATGGCTATGGCAACCGCACCTTCAATGGGCTTGCCCGTCTCTTCGTCAATCACCGTAACCGTGGGCATCGGGTTGGTCCCCATGGCATGGCAGTCGCCGGGATGAATGGCAACCAGAAGGCACATAAAAAACAACACGAGAACAAGTAATCTCTCTATATTATGCTGACATGATGTATTCTTCACTTAGCTGTCTCCTCTCATTTATTTAGAAACTATCTACATACCAATTCCCGTTAGCATCCTGGACGAAATAGATATAATGGGTTATCCGATAACTAATCCCATTTATCACCTCATCTTTTTTTATCCGATATTTCGCCACATATCCCCGTACATACACTTGTTCAATGTCTTCCATCCCGCTTGCTATTGCAGGAAGCTGGCTGCTTAAGCGATTGAAGATATTCTGGTATTCATCTTGACTAGGCAGTGCAAAGTTTTTAAGCGCCCCATCTATATCACTGTTTATCAAACTCGACTTCATGCCGTTCCATTTTGCCCTGATCAACGCATCAGTGTCTTCTGTATTGAGTACCACGACACCTATGGTGTCCGAATATACCTGGCCACTATTCACTACTGAGGCCGTGAAATAATATATTCCCGAACCTGTCATCTGGTAATCGTATTGCTGATTCGTTATTCCGCTCAGACATTCCACCTGCCCGGGCCCACTAACGGACAAGGTAGCATACATTTGCATATAGAATGTGGCATTCATGTGCAGGGTTGTCTCAAGCGGCGACTGGCCTGAGGAATCATCCGGGGTTAGGGTGATATAAGGGGCCGATGTATTTGCCGTCACTGTTTGAGATATCTCTCCAGAATGCCCCTGGTCATCCGATGCATCAATCGTGATGGTATTTACTCCTTCAAAAAGCGGGACATGATTCACCACGAACGTGTTCCCGTAAATAAGGGCAGGTAAACCGTTTACCGTTACAACCTTGTTGCCGCTGAGGGGAATATCAATAGTACCTGTAACCATAATATCCGGCCTTGAAATTGTATCCCCGTTATGAGGGGATGTAAGGGTAATCGGTGGAATGCTCACATTAATAGTGATTGATGCAGTGTTTGCACCACCTGGCCCGGTGGCTGTTATGATAAATGTAGTAGTTTGTGAAGGTGATACGGTCATGGAGCCGGATAAGTCAACATTGCCGATACTCTGGTCTATACTCACTGCATCCGCATTAGTGCTTGTCCATGATAATGTTGCAGATTGACCCTGGGTGATAGTCATTGGATCTGCAGTAATACTCACTGTGGGCTGCTGGAAAACCGTTATTGTTACTTGGTCCGTCACAGTACTGCCCTGACCGTCGGTAGCGGTTATGGAGTATGTCGTGGTCTCAGCCGGCGAAACGGCAAGAGATCCGCTTGTACTAACAGTTCCAATGCCGTGGTCGATCGTGACACTCACGGCCTTGATTGAACTCCAGTGCAACACGAAAGACCCACCATTGATGATTGCATACGGCTCGGCCCACATCCTTACGCCCAGCAGCACTTCGATATCCGGTATGGATACCCCATTATCAGTAACATCAACCGTCTGGTTTTGGGTTGAAAGGACATTTCCGTTGCCGGTAACTGAAAGCGTATATTGGCCGGGTGGTGCATAGGAAAAGTACTGTCCCTGGGAGTCAGAGGAGAAACATATGTTTATATTCTCATTCGAGAGAGATACAACAACTCCTTCAACACCCGAACCATTAGATACAACCCGGCCTGATATCTCCTCCTTGTGCTCTGCTATGAAATGCCCGTACGTACTTGGGTCAGAGAAATCTCCTTGAATGGTACCTACGATCCACTGGTCCCACGTGTCCACAATGAAAACCCCGTTAATCGAGGCATCCGGACAGTACACGAACGATCCGTCAGCAGTAAAAGTCAGGTCAGAAGGTCTTTGGGCATAGAATTGGCTCAAAACATCCAGAGACTGGCTGTCGATAAGATAGATAGTCCTGGGCAATAGTGGTGCTAGATCGCTTAACGCAATCCTCTGTCCGTCAGGACTCACTGCAAGATAACACTGGGAGACGACCAATTTCGGCAAATAGGAATGGCTGCCTATGACCGCGTTGGTTTTGCCGTCGATCACGGTGAGCTTGCAGGAACCTGCTGAAACGGCATATACTGTGGAGCCGCATGGGTTCACCTCGACGTCCCAGACCGGATCGCCCGGCTCTGTAACCGCCACCGTTGCGATTATGCCCATGCTCAAGGCATCAATGACCCGCACCATACCGTCATCAAGAGAGCTCACATAGATGCGCGTTCCTTCATTGTTCACCGCAATGCCATGAGGAGAGGGGCCCACTTCAACGGATTTCAGGATCGTCCCGAAGGCGATATCGATGCTCTCGAGCGTGCCTTCATCCCTTGACACCCCATAGAGGCTTTTCCCGTCAGGGCTCACCGCGATGGTATCGACAAACACGGGGATGTTCCCGGTGAGGGTGTTTGTTGCTGCATCGATAATGGATATCCCCTTCTCTCTGCTCGTGACATAGGCCGTGTCACCATCAGGGCTCACAGCAACACAATAGGGGCCATACCCCACCTCTATGTGCGAGATAACCGTATTCATCGTGAGATCTACTACCGAGACATCATTGCTGTTCCTGTTCGTAAAGTAGGCATATGCGTTCCTCTGCGCCGGAGGTGCAAGAACCTCTACAGTTACGCTTGCCGTTGCCGTACCTCCGGGGCCGGTGGCGGTAATCGTGAAGGTCATGGTATTGTCAAGGTCCACCTCAAGAAAGTCGTTCACATCAACATCGCCTATGCCCTGGTCGATGGTGGCTGAATCGGCATTGGTAGTAGTCCAGGTGAGGGTTGTAGTATCGCCTGCATTGATGGTGGTAGGCGAGGCCGCGATGGCGACAGTTGGTTTGTGGATTACGGTAATGGTTGCACTTGCTGTGGCTGTGCCACCCGGTCCCTGGGCCGTAATGGTATAGGTTCCGGTATCAGATGGTGATACGGATAGAGAGCCGTTCACATCCACCTGTCCGATGCCGTTATCCAGGGCTGCGGTATCTGCATTATCTGAGATCCAGGTGAGTGTTGAACTATCCCCTTCAGTGATTGTCTGCGGCTGGGATGTTATGGTCACATGAGGAGGCTGAAGTACTGTGACTGTGACTGATGCCGTCACCATACCACCCGGGCCGGTGGCATAGATGGTATAGGTGGTTGTCGTGGTGGGTTTAACGGTCAGGGAGCTGTTCGCGGGTACCGCCCCGATATTATTGTCGATGGTGGCGGTGACAGCATTGGTGGATGACCAGGAAAGAATCGAGGTCTGACCTGTGATGATGGAATTCGGAGTGGCCTTGATACTGACCGTTGGCGGCTGGTACACAGTAACTGTGACCGACTGAGTCTGGGTCCCGCATGCGCCTGTGGCGGTGATGGTATAGGTGGTTGTGCTCTGGGGGTTTACCGAGATGGTGCCTGATGCCGCTACAGCGCCTATCCCATTGTCTATGCTGACGCTCTGGGCATTCTCGGAGGTCCATATGAGAGCGCATGGGTCGCCCGGTTTTATTGCAGTCGGGTCAGCGGTTATGCTTACCGTGGGAGGTGAGCATTGTATGGTTGCTTTGGTGGCATCACTTGAAATTCCGCCGTTATTGTTGGAGACAGTGAGCTTCACCGCATATATGCCGGGTGAGGTGTATTTATGTACTGGGGCGACGCCACTCCCGAAAGAACCATCTCCAAAATTCCAGTTATAGGTCAAAGGGTACCCATTAGGGTCTGTTGAGCCGGAACCATTAAAGGTTATCGTCTGGTTCACTCCGCCGGTATATGGCCCGCCTGCGCGGGCTACAGGCGGTAAGTTGAGTGGAGGAAGCTCATCCGCCTCGATGATGAAGGTCTGGAGCACGGATGCGCCTTTCCAGTCTTTTACTTTTACCGTTATCTCATAGTCACCTATGGCAGGCGGCGTCCATTGGATGCATCCGGTAAGGGGATTGATTGTCATCCCGGAGGGAGGGTTGATAAGGGAGTATGTCATGATATCCAGTTGAGGGTCTGTTGCAAGAACGTCATAGATGTAAGGCAGGCCCACAATGGCAGGGGTGACAGGCTGGGAATAAATAACCGGCGGATAATTCAGCTTGGGAATAGTGAGGAACGGGTGGGCGCTTGCAACATGGGAAAAAGACAACGTACCGTTCAGCAATACGCCGACCACATACAAGTATGTTGCGTCCTTAAGATTTGGATCAGTGTATGTGAATGCGGATGGTCCCAGTTCTGCGATCTTTATAAAATTTGAAGGATCGGTTTCCGGTGCGCGGTAGATATCATAGCCCTGTGCACCCTGTACCGGGAGCCATGCCATAACCACTTTCCCTTTCAAACCAACAGGAAGGAAAAAATACTCGGGATCAACGGAGAAATAGAGGGTATGCGGGTCGGATCGCTGAAGTCCGTTATTTGTGAATAATGTGACGGCATACGTTCCTTCGGGAATAAAAACGGACGGGCTGGGTTCAGCAATTCTTGAGAATGGGCCATACCATTCATAGGAAAGAGGATTGCCTGTAACTTTGAACAGGCTGCTGTCCAAAACAATTTGGCTCCCCCGAGGGAGATTCTTATCGAAAACAGCATCTCCTTTCGGGTCTGGAGGGCAGGCAGCGGCTTTGTTCGTGAAGGGGATGAGTGTAGTGTTGAACAGGACCAGGAACAAGAATGTTCTGAATATGAAAGCCAGGGATTTTAAGGCACACCGATATACACAACAAGATACGCGACAAGTGTTGCTCATCACAAACAACCTCCTCAAAATTACTCAAAGTAATTAGAGGGTGATTACATAACAATATTTACAGTATATTATTTAATATCCTGAGATCTGCCGGCCTGTCAATATGAAAAATTATAGAATGGTTGAATCGACATCGTTACCCATCAACCTGAGAGTCCAGAAAGCTCTTAATCTCAGGATACTGACTCATTCATCTCAAGCCTACAGTCCTCAGAGTTCCTTCCCGGTCTGGAAGGCCTGGCCCACCACCTCACCGAGCTTGTGATAGGTCTCGGATGATGTCGAATAGATGAGGGGGTCCACCAACATCGGGTCCACCTTCTTTCCCTTCATGCAATCCTGGCAGACATAAGTCTGGGTGATCTCACCGACCACAAGGGTATGGCTTCCCAGATCGAGGGTATGGAGCAGCTTGCATTCGAGGCTCACCGGGCATTCATCGACAAGCGGTATGTGAGGGTTCTCGCCTCTGCTTATGGTAAAGAGGTTTGATTTGTCCCGGTCTTTGCCGGAATAGATGCCGCAGTAGTCAACGATCTTCACCATCTTGCTGGATGGTACATTCACGGAGAAGCAATGATTCGCCTCGATCCCTTTCAGGGTATGGCGGCCTTTGCGTACAGCAACGGAAACAGTCGGCGGCTGGTGAGATGCGATGCCGCACCAGGCTACGACCATGAAATTGGCCTTGCCGTCCACCTCTGCCCCGATAAGGACCGATGGCATGGGGTATAAAATTGTCCGTGGGCCCTGCTTTTGTTTGATCATTTGTTGCCTCCCTTCTCGTCATGATATCATTGTGGACATTCCGTTGCATTCACGAACGACGGATCATGTCTCAAAGGTGCGGATTAACACTCAAGAATGGAGCCACATTCTCTCTTTATACGTGATTACTTGTTGATACTCAACAACCTTGATTGCAAACTGCGGCGTAATGACGTGATGTTGCCTTGCGATAGATCTCCGCGATAGGCGAGTGCCTGTATAAGGTCTTAAGAAACCGGCATGGTGCCAAGCTTCCTTTTGTACGGATTGCCGGGGTTCAGCTGTTTTGTGTACCCATACCCGATGGGTTTATCTACACCCCTCAGGAACCGCCATACCCCACCTTTACCTTTCCAGCATCCACGATGAGTGGCACCTGGCGTTTTCCACCCGACAGCTTGAGCATCTCTTCAAGCCGTGCATTGTCTTTTTTCACATCGTAATACGTTGCTTTGTCCCCATAGGCCGACCTGGCCTGGTCGGTATAGGGTCAGCCCGCCTTGCCGTAGATAATGATGTCTGACATAAAATGACCTCCGGGTTATATTCCAGTATACTATAATAGAAGCAACGAATCCAGAGGACATTTCCATTCAAAATAGGAATACTGCAGGGGGAAAGGATACTCTTCTATGAATTACTTCGATTTCTTCTCGGGTTTATGATGTCTGAAAACTGAAGATCTTTAGTTGAAACCTACGAAGTAAGACACCTCATATCAAACCGTGGCCTATGGCACGTGATCAATGGTTTTGAAAATTCCAACTCATTTCGTTTCCTTTGGCACATACGCTCTTCATTTATGGGTAGAATTTAACTGCTGGACATCCACAGGGGTTCAATGGCGACTCTATGACTGTTTTGTTGAACCTTAATTGCAGATGGAGTAAATTAACATAATGGAATCAGGCACAATAGTTATTATCATTATTATTGGTATTATAATCTTATATGCCGTGTACGGTAAATTTAGTTGTGATATTTGCGGAGGTGATTTCGGCAAAAAGAGCCTTAAATATAAATGGACACATGATGGTAAAGGGTTAACAGTTTGTTCGAAATGTAATAATAGATTGAAAAATAAAATTCACTCAAAGAATTTCGATAAATTTTTCAATGAACGTAAAAGAGAAACTATCAGAGAGGATAGAGAAAGTATACCATCTTCAGTAAAAGATGAAGTGTGGAATTGAGATGGTGGAAAGTGTGTTAATTGTGGCTCAAAAGAACGCCTAGAATTTGATCATATCATTCCAGTTTCAAAAGGCGGTTCAAATACAAAGAGAAACATTCAATTACTTTGTGAAACGTGCAATCGTTCAAAGTCATCAAAGATTCAATGACTTCTAGCGATAATATCCAGCTGGACGCAATAGAGCCAGGCTTCTGATACTGCCTCTAATAGAGTTTAGATTTCTGCGATAACTTCTCGGTTTACAGATGCCTGAAAACTGATGATTTGGGTTTGAAACATATGAAGCTTTTCACTTCATACCAGAGCGTTGCACCTGGCACGCAATCTTCAATCCATTCCAGCTATTATTAATCAAGTTATTTTATGAGGAACAATACAATCATAAATAATTCAATATCTATAATTGATTTTGAAAAAATCTTTATTGAGAGTATATTGAATTAATCAATAATTTAGTTAGTATTGTGACTTCTTAGAGAAAAACATGTAATCTCAGAGGGGGTATAAAATATGAATAAAGTTAACTATACCTTTCTGTGTCTTATCTTTCTCTTTAGTTGTGCAGGTATGAACAATAGAAACTACAATAGTGGTAATTATTCACCACCAACCCCGTCAATAACAACATATAAAGCAACTTATGAGTTTTCTTTAACAAAGGTCGAGAGGCCCGTAAAAGCTACAAAAAGATTTGGGAAACAAAAAGTAGATATATTAAAATCAGATTCAAAATATAAGTACTTCTTTGAAGATAATTTAGTAAAGGTTTTATGGGTAGTGACCAATACGCAAATATTATTTAGAATAGAAAATAAAACAGATTATTCGATAAAAATACCTTGGGATGAAGCAGCTTATGTAGATAAAAATGGTAGTAGCCATAGAGTAATGCATTCAGGTGTAAAATATACTAATAGAGATGCTCCACAGCCTCCGTCGGTTATAGTTAGGAGAGGATCACTTGAGGATATTGTTTTTCCAACAGATTATGTACGCTGGAATTCAGGTTCTCGTTATACGTCAGGAAGTTGGGTAGAGGATCCCTTATTTCTAGATTATGATTTTCATAGTTCTTATTCGAAAGGTAATTATTCAACTTTTGATGATTTCAATGAAGCAGTAACATCTAATGAAGGTAAACAAATACAAGTTCTGTTACCTCTTCAAATACAAGATGTTATTAATGATTATATCTTCACTTTTACAGTAATCAGTGCAAAAGCTGAAGGAGAAACACCCAAAATCAGTGCAGAATCTGAAGAAATACCTCAAGAAGTTGATTCAAATTGTATTCAAAAAGGCATGACGGCGGTGAAAGTGACATACATTTATGGCCCCCCGGATAGTAAGGGAGTCATCAAGCATGTAGGAGATCAGCAGATTGTTGATTGGTTCTACTCACCGAGTAACTGGCGTCCCGAACATTGTTCACACCGTCCTCTGTCCATCCACTTCGTGGATGGTTTAGTTTCTACTTGGACGGAATAAATTATATGGAGTCATATATTCCTAAATGAGCTGGGAAGGGTGTTAGAAATGTGTAGACTACT
>CAWKAM010000023.1:0-65714 GCA_963847605.1 uncultured delta proteobacterium
ATGCGCCCAGCAGGACTCGGACCTGCGGCCTTTGGATTCGTAGTCCAACGCTCTATCCAGCTGAGCTATGGGCGCACACAGATATGAACTTTTACGCTTATAGAGGGATTCTCCCAAAGAGTCAATACGGCTTGATGCCAAGGCCCTGAGACCCCATCACCGAAGTCCCACAATTCGTCAGGATAGACGAATTGGATGTACTTCACGTTCACCCGAAGGGTGAGGGACATGGATGTCCCCTCGTCACTCCCCCAAAGGGGCGAAAAGGTCCTTAAATGGCATGATAATCAAAGAGGGGCCGGACAAGGCCCCTCTTGCAGCTCAAAAGCGTGATACACTCTCTACTTTGACTTCTCCCAGTTTTCCAGTACCCTGAGCTTCACCTCGGCCCGATGCAACCGGGTTTCCCACCTGGTGTATTCGGGGTCATCCCTACCGAACTCGCGCAGCTTCTCGTGGGCCTGATCAATCTCCGCCTTCGCCTCAGAAGCATCTATGTCTTCGGCCATGTCGGCCGTCTCTGCAAGGATGATCACCCTGTTGGCGATGACCTCGGCAAAACCCCCACCTACTGCGAGGTATATATCCCGGTCTTCGGTCTTGACGACGATCTGGCCGGGCTTTAGCGTGGTGAGGAACGGGGTGTGCCCGATGAGTACGCCGAATTCACCCTGGCTGCCGGGCGCGACCACCTCGATGGCCTTGCGGCTGAGCACCGCCTTCTCGGGGGTAACCACGTCAAGCTGCATATATTCTTCAGCCATGAATATTCTCCCTTAGTCTGATGCCAGCTTCTTCGCCTTCTCTATTACCTCTTCGATGGGTCCTACCATATAGAAGGCCTGTTCGGGGAGGTCGTCCATCTCGCCGGCAACGATCATCTTGAAGCCGCGGATCGTATCCTTCAACTCGACATACTTGCCCGGCATGCCGGTGAACTGCTCGGCAACACTGAAGGACTGGGACAGGAACCTCTGGAGCTTGCGGGCCCTGCGACACGATGAGCTTGTCGTCTTCCGAGAGCTCGTCCATGCCGAGGATCGCGATGATGTCCTGGAGCTCCTTGTACTTCTGGAGGATCTGCTGCACCTGGCGTGCAACGGTGTAGTGCTCCTCGCCCACGATCTTCGGGTCAAGGATTCTCGATGTGGAGTCGAGCGGGTCCACGGCCGGGTAAATACCCAACTCCACGATCTGCCGTGAAAGAACCGTCGTGGCGTCCAAGTGGCTGAACGTGGTGGCAGGTGCCGGGTCGGTCAAGTCATCGGCAGGCACGTATATGGCCTGAACCGAGGTGATGGACCCCTTGGTGGTTGAGGTGATACGCTCCTGGAGCTCGCCCATGTCGGTACCCAGGGTCGGCTGGTATCCAACGGCCGAGGGCATGCGGCCCAAGAGAGCGGACACCTCCATACCTGCCTGGGTGAACCGGAAGATGTTGTCGATGAAGAGCAGCACGTCCTGGTTCTGCTCGTCACGGAAATATTCGGCAACGGCGAGGCCGGACAGACCCACACGGGCACGTGCCCCGGGGGGCTCATTCATCTGGCCGTAGACAAGGGCCGTCTTATCGATAACGCCTGATTCCTTCATTTCGAGCCACAGGTCGTTTCCTTCACGGGTGCGCTCACCCACGCCGGCGAATACCGAGTAGCCGCCATGCTTCGAGGCGATGTTGTGGATGAGCTCCATGATAAACACGGTCTTGCCCACGCCGGCGCCTCCGAACAGGCCGATCTTGCCGCCCCTCATGTAGGGGGTCAGAAGGTCGATGACCTTGATACCGGTCACGAATGAATCGATCGATGTGCTCTGCTCGGTGAACTTCGGGGGGTCGCGGTGGATGGGATTACGCTTGTCCGTGTTCACCGGGCCCATCTCGTCAACGGGCTTGCCCACCACGTTCAAGATACGACCGAGCACTGCGTCTCCAACCGGGATAGAGATGGGCGCTCCGGTGTCTTTGACCGGCATTCCCCTTACCAGACCGTCGGAAGAGTCCATGCAGATGGTGCGGACTGTCCTGTTGCCCAAGTGCTGGGCAACTTCGAGAACCAGGTTATCTTCCTCTTTGGAGATAAACGGGTTGGTCACGAACAGGGCGTTATATATGTTAGGCAGTTCTCCCTGGGGGAATTCGACGTCCACAACAGCGCCGATGACCTGTGCGATCTTTCCAATGTTCATAACTTCACTCCTCCCGATTAGGATCCTATGGTTGTTATCCTTTCAAGGCCTCGGCACCGCCCACCACTTCCATGAGCTCCGTGGTGATGGCGGCCTGTCTGGCCCTGTTGTACTTGATGTCCAGTTTCCCGATCACCTCGCCTGCATTGTTGGATGCGCTCTCCATGGCCGTCATGCGTGCACCGTGTTCCGATGCTGCGGATTCCAGGAGTGCACGGTACATGAATATTTTCATGCTCAAGGGCAGCAGCGTATCGAGCAGGACATCCTCGGAGGGTTCATAGAGGTATTCGACATTGGTCATGTCGTCATCCACCTCCATGGGCTCCACGGGCAGCAGCTTGTCTTCGTGCATGATCTGGGTCATGGCCGATTTGAACTCGTTGAAGATGATGATCAGCTCGTCGTATTCCGCATTGACATACCCCTTGATGAGGTCATCGCAGATCTGTGAAGCCAGATCATAGTTGGGTTTGCCGATGGGGTAGCTCTGCCTCTTCTTGATGTCCTTGCGTTTGTAGTAGTCCGCCGATCTCTTCCCTATGAGCACCATGGAGATCTCTTCATATTTATTCTTGTTCCCCTTGATGAAGGAATCGGCCCTGCGGAACAGGTTCTGGTTGAACGATCCGCACAATCCCCTGTCGGAAGCGATCACCACGATGACGCACCGCTTGGGCTCCCGTACGCGAAGCAGCGGGTGCATATCCGGGTTTGTCCTGGTCACCAGGGATACGAGCACCTCATTGGTCTTGATGGCGTAAGGGCGGGCAGCAATGATGTCGGTCTGGGCCCTGCGGAGCTTGGCGGCCGCCACCATGCGCATGGCCGAGGTTATCTGCTTCGTCTTTTTGACGGAGTTGATCCTCTTTCGTAAGTCCTTTAGACTAGGCATTTCCTCTCCCTATTATTCCACCACGAATATCTTCTTGAACTCCGCAATGGCATCTTTGAGGGCCTTTTCAGTTTCGGCCTCGAGCTTACCGGTTTCGCGCACCGTCTTTAAGATGTCGGCATGCTTGCCGTCCATGAACGTTAAGAACTGCTCCTCAAAGGCCCTGACGGCTGCCGGGGGGTATTCGTCGAGGTGACCGTTGGTACCCACGTAGATAATAACAACCTGCCTCTCAACCGACAGCGGCTTGTACTGGGGCTGCTTCAGCAGCTCCATGAGGCGCTCGCCCCGGTTCAGCTGGGCCTGGGTTGCCTTGTCAAGGTCGGACCCGAACTGGGAGAATGCCGCCAGCTCTCTGTACTGTGCAAGGTCGAGGCGCAGTGTGCCCGCAACCTTCTTCATGGCCTTGATCTGGGCGTTGCCGCCCACGCGCGAAACCGAGATACCCACGTTGATGGCAGGTCTGAACCCCGAGTAAAAGAGGTCGGTGTCCAGGAAGATCTGGCCGTCGGTAATAGAGATGACGTTCGTGGGAATATAGGCTGACACGTCACCGGCCTGGGTCTCGACAATGGGCAGGGCCGTAAGTGACCCGCCGCCCATGGCGTCGCTTAACTTGGCAGCGCGCTCAAGAAGCCTTGAGTGCAGATAGAACACGTCGCCGGGGAAGGCCTCGCGTCCCGGGGGTCTCCTGAGCAGGAGTGAAAGCTGCCTGTAGGACTGGGCCTGCTTGGTGAGGTCGTCGTAGATGCACAGGGCATGGCCGCCTTTGTCGCGGTAGAACTCACCGATGGTGCAGCCGGAATAGGGTGCTATGTACTGGAGAGGTGCAGGTTCGGATGCAGTGGCTGCGACAACGACCGTATATTCCATGGCGCCGAACTGCTCTAAGGTTGCCACGACCTGGGCCACGGTAGACTGCTTCTGGCCGACGGCCACGTAGATGCATACGACGCCGTTGCCCTTCTGGTTGATGATGGTGTCGATGGCGAGCGCGGTCTTTCCGGTCTGGCGGTCGCCGATGATGAGCTCGCGCTGGCCGCGCCCGATAGGGGTCATGGCGTCGATGGATTTCAGACCGGTCTGGAGGGGCTCCTTCACCGGCTGCCTCTTGACGATGCCGGGGGCCTTGATGTCGACCGTGCGGTATTCTTCAGCCTCGATGGGGCCCTTGCCGTCAATGGGCTGACCGATGGCGTTGACCACGCGGCCGAGTATACCCTTACCCACGGGGATCTCCACGATCCTCTTGGTGCGCCTTGCCTGGTCGCCTTCCTTGATGCCCACGCTCTCACCGAAGAGCACGCAACCGACGTTGTCCTCTTCCAGGTTGAGCGCCATTCCCATGGTGCCGTGGGGGAACTCGATGAGCTCACTGGACATGACGTTTCTCAGGCCATAGACACGGGCGATACCGTCACCGACCGACAGGATGGTACCGGTCTCGGCGACATCGATCTCCTTCTCGTACCCCTTGATCTGTTCTTTGATAATCTTGCTTATCTCTTCCGCCCTGATCTGCATCTATATCTCCCCTTTTAGACTCTGTTTTAATCTCACAATCTGCGTCCTGACGCTGCCGTCGTACACCATCCCCTCCAGCTCGGCGATGAGGCCGCCGATGAGCGTCGGGTCTATCGAGACGTCAAGATCCACTTCCTTTTTCACGATCTTCTTGAGCGTACCGGAAAGGCTCTCAAGTTGAGCCTTGTCCAGCTCCATGGCACTGGTCACGGTGGCCCTGACCCTGCCCGAGGCCTCGTCCACGATCTGACGGTAGGAATCCAGGATGGAATTCAGGTACACGAACCTGTCCTTGTCGAGGAGTATGCCGAGGAAGTTTTCCGTGTACTTGGTCAGCTTGATCTGCTTGATGAGCTCGCCCATTATCCTTCTCTTGAGGAGGATGTCGTACAGGGGGCTCTCCATGATGTCCCTGAACTCATCACTCCCCTCAAGGATGGCTACTATGGCTTCGAGATCCCCAAGGAACTTTCCCTGCAATCCCTCTTCCTTACCCAGGTCGTAGAGGGCATTCGCATATCGTTTTGCTACGATGTCGTCTTTCAAGGTTACCTCACTACCTTATTTAAATATTCTTCAAGGATACGCTTCTGGTCATCCGGGGTCATGCTGTTGGTGATCATTCCCGAAGCCATGTCTCCAGCCATTTCCACCACGTGCTCCTTAAGATCTTTCTTGGCCTTGACCACTTCCTGGTCAGCGGTCCACTTGGCCTGCTGGATTATACGCTCCGCCGATACCTTTCCTTCCTCGATGATGCGGGCCTTTTCACCCTCCAGCTCGCCCATAATGGCGCCTTTGATATCCTTGATGTCTTTTTCAACGTTCTTGAGCTTCTGCTGGATATCTGCAAACTGGACCTCGGCATCGGTCTTGGCCTTGTCTGCCTTTTCTATCATCTGGGCGATTTCATCTTTACGGTCTATGAAATATGTTTTTATCTTTTCCGCAAGGAGTTTCCACAACAGCGCCATCAGGATAACAAAATTGACGATGCGCCATACCATTTTCATTATTTCTTTATGGCCTTCTTCACCACCCCCCTCGGCGGCGAGTGCAAAAGAGAAGGCGACAAATACAAGAATGATTACAAGGGGCAGAATTTTTCTGATCCGCTCTTTCATGCCACCTTCCTCCCCAAGATCTGCTGGGCTATCGTTGCAGCCATGACACTCAGCTCCGGATCGAGCTCCTTTTTGGCCTGAGCCATCTCAGAGGCCATCTCCTGCTGCATCCGGGTAATGATTTCTTCGGCCTTCTTGCGGGAATCTTCGATAATACCATTAGCCTGTTCGGATGCCTCGTTCCGTGCTGCATTCTTTGTGTTCATGGCATCAATCTTGGCATCATAGAGCTTCTTATTGTAATCAGTCAAGATCACAAGGCCGTCTTCGATGGTCTTCTTGGCCTGCTGCTGCTGGCCTTCGATCCTCTGCTCTCTCTCTTCCAAGATCTTCAGGATAGGCTTGTAGAGGATCTTGTTGAGGATGAATATAAGAAGAATGAAATTGATCATCTGGATAATAAGGGTAAAATTAACTTCTATCAAAACCTGCCTCCTTAGACGTTGGTCGCTTCAGAAAGCACCCTTGCCATGAGCCGACCTTCTCCACCTTTGCCCAAGATATCTACTGCCCTTTATCTGACAAAACCGACCGGCAGACATACCGAAGATCACTTTTTGGCACTTTTACGATCCCGGCACCGAAGATCTCAACCGTATGGGAATATCATGAACATCAGCTTCCCACCCGGCCCCCGGCAACATGCCCTGCACGGCCTTTGACTGAATGGCTGTTCACTCATTCAGATCAATTTTCCCTATCATTTCAATCTCGATGATGTCAAGGATTTTATTGAACCACCCGGACAACTCTCAAGAACCACAACCATATTGAATGGCCTCAAAATGACACATAGAAACCTGAAATCATTATACTCCTGTTGATAATCCGATTTGCACCATTTCAAAATCATCCGTTGGCGCGACTTAATATGCATGCATAGAGAAGATTAATCCCATTCTGATTCCATCTGTATTCAATAAAGCCCTACCACACAAGCTTTTACTTAAGATATCTTGCACTATGCTTGCAGCAGAGTATCTCTTATGGTATCAAAAAAAATCATGGTGGATTTCCAGGCAGTCTCCCTCAAGGTCGACCAGAAGGACATCTTTTATGTGAACTATGTCGTCCAGGGCTACGACGGCCTGGGTATTGTAAGCACCAAGGACCCTGTTCAGGGCCTTCTCACCATAACTTACTCCGCAGGCGGCAGGGAGGTGATGTTCGATCTCATCCAGGCACTTAAAACAGAAGGGGTTGTGAAGGAGGTTATAGAGCTATGAAAAAAAAAGGCCATCTTTTCCGTGTAGTATTTTTTCTGATGCTGGGTGTCTTTCTCATGGGGATGGGCAGCGCAGGGAATCCCGGCCAAGGTCCTGTCGAGTCCCCCTTTAATGCGAAGATCAAGGACACATCAAACAATGAGGTGAGCATCACATCGGTAACATTCGACGGCAAGACCACATTCAACGTATACATGGGGAAAGGCAGGGTTGAGATACCTTTTGATACAATCTCCCGCATAGAGATGAAGGAAGGCTCTATCTGCGTATCTCTGAAGGGGTCAGGCAGCATGTGTAATCTCAAGACAAACGGCATCTTGAAGATATACGGTAAGCTGCCTTACGGGATGTACCAGATAGCCCTTAAGGATGTGGTGTGGATCGAATTAATAAAGGCCAAGCAATGAACGCACTCGATATCTTCACGATCACCGTCATATTAGCCTTCACCGGACTGGGCGTCTACCACGGCCTGATAAAAGGTGTCTCATCCCTCATATCCATCATCGGGGGGCTCTACCTCGCAAAGAAATTCTCACCGAATATTACTCATTTCTTATCCATTCTACACGTGGAAGATGTTCGAGGTGTCCTGGGCTTCATTGTGGTCTTTTTTTTCTTCTTTATTATTATAAAGATCTTCATGCATATACTTCAGAAGATCCTGAATGCTTCTGTATTGGCTGCGGTTGACACAGCCATGGGTGGAGCACTTGGTTTTGTGAAGGGGTTTCTCATTGCTCTTTTAGTCATGACCATGCTGCAAGTGATATTGCCCCAAAATTCCGCTATCCTCGTGAATTCGAAAGTCCTGCCCTATACGAAAAAGACAGCGGGTCTCATCAAAGGGTTCATTCCTGAACAGATGCAGCCATATATCCAGAAAACCGCACAAAAGGTGACAAAAGAGCTGCAGAAGCAGGAAAAGACAGGGGGTTGACCCTATTCGATATCCGATTCAAGATTCGGTATTATCAAAAAAAGGGCGGGGCAACAACGAATCCCCTCTATTTCTGATCTGATTATTCCTTATCCGAAGTTTCCTCCAGGACGATGTCCTCCATATCAAGAACATACTCTTCCACGTTTTCATCGGTTTCCACAGGGACTTCGTTCTCTTGCGGCAACGCCCTGATTTCGGTCTTCACCTTGGCCAGCGAACGCTTCCTCTTTCGCTTAAGCATCCGCTTAGTCTCTTCATTATTCTGATCTTCACTGCAGGAGGGGCAAATGGGCTGAGGCTTGCCCAAGTCATAAAATTTCGTACCGCACTTATAGCACTTATACCGTGTCCCAAGTTCGGCCACTGGTTTCTCCTTTGATTTACTTTTTTGGAAACCTATACTCAGTGGATGCCGGAGAAGTTGTCAAGTAAAATATATTGCCGGCAGCACTTGATGCAAATTAAGATTCCATCTCATTGACTTGGCGGAAGGTCTTCATATAGTATTGAAGGCGTGTGATGAAAAGACGATTCCTAAGAACCTTACTCATCCTGGCTGTTGCTTACATTATACTTTCCGGCTACCCAGTAGCCCTGAGAGCATCAATGAACAACGACATCGGATCGGCCACAAGAAATACTGTGGGTTTGGTCCTCCCCTTGAGCGGAAAATGGGAATCCGTCAGCCAGAGAATCCTCAGGGCAATCGAGATGGCAGAGGGTGTCTTCACTCCGGGCCCTACGCCGAATGTAGAATATATAATCAGAGATTACGGGAACAATGAGGACTCCATACCATCCATAATCAAAGACCTTGACGAAAACTACAAGGTAACAGCCATCATCGGCCCGGTAGGGGTTGGGGAACGCACGAGTGAGATCGCTTGCAAGGAACTGCAGACACGGCATATTCCCGCCTTCATCTTTCCCCAGGCCGAGCTCCCCCCCAAAGATGGAACCTACTGTTTCAGAAACTTCATCACCATAGACATTCAGGTAAAGTCGCTCCTGAATGCAGCGCGGTCCATGGGCATCACCACGTTTGCGGTCATGAGCCCGAATGATCGTTTCGGAAAGACATTCTCCGAAAAGTTTCAGCGTTTGGCCCCTGCATATGGCGTTAATGTTGTGAGAACAACCGTATATTCTCCTCAAAACGTGGACTTCAAACAGCAGGTGGGTTCCCTGTTTTCAGGCACAAGGAAAAAGACCTCTCCCACGGTCAAATCAATTGATTTCGATGCGCTCCTTATCCCCGATACCTCGGCGAACGCCGCCATGGTCGCCTCATATATCAGCTTAATGAAGATCAAGAATATCCGTCTCTTCGGACCCATCTTATGGGACACCCCTGATTTTCTCAAAGCAGGAGGCAGGTATGTGGAGAATGTGGTATATTTAAGCGGATACTATCAGGGCAGCATCCTTTCGGCTGTGCAAGAGTTCAACCACACCTTCTCTAATACATTCAAGTATCCCCCTTCAGTATGGGAGGCGAGCGCCTATGATTCCGCCTCTATCCTCCAGAAATTTTTTCAGTCGAAGCGGCCATCCCGCGAGGCCTTACAAGAATACATCGCAAATCTGAAAAATTACCACGGGGTAAGCGGCATCACGTCCTTCTCCTCAGATGGAACATTAGAGAAATCAATCTATCTCCTCACTATTAAGGATGGCGCCATCTATGAAATCCATCCTTGATTCCATGTGCGATTTGTCTTAAGGTGCTTCAGCGCATGAAAAAGGCACCCTTCATCATTGTATCCATGGTGATCATAGCTATCATCAGCAGCTGTGCCCACGAGGCTGAAAAAAAAATCAAGCCCCCTCAAGAACTGTACGATGAAGCCGCTGCTCTCGCCAAGAAGGGAAAGGTGGAGAAGGCTGCAGATGCATTTATGCAAGTTCGGACTTATTACCCAGGCCATGAGCTTGCACGAAAATCGATTTTAGAGACCGGAAACCTCTACTATGATCATGAGGACTATGAATTGGCCCTGAAGAACTACGAGGAGTTCAGGCTTCTTTACCCTACGGATGTAGATGCAGGTTATTGCCTCTTTAGAATCGGAATGTGTCATTTTAAACAGATAAGCACCTTTGATCGGGATCAGACGGAGACCACGAAGGCCATACAGAGTTTTGAGGGATTCATGAAGAGCTATCCGGACTCCCCCTATAAAAAAGATGCAACTGACGGCCTGAAAGAGGCAAGGACAGTTCTTGCCAAGCACTACCTGTACATCGGCAAATTCTATCTGAAAAAAGGCAACACGAAGGCGGCATGCACCCGTTTCCAGTCCGTGAAACAGCAATATGCCGATACAGATCTTGGTGAAGACATCGACATCCTGATATCAAAGGCATGCACATCCTCGGTGTCGGCCCCGAAGTGATACCTCTTGGCATGATTTGTATTCCTTTGATAAAAAATAAGCATCTTCAATCTCTTCTTCCCGTGCACAAACAGCGACCCTCGTGACCCCGAAGATATACCGTCAATCTTTTGATTATTCCCGAAGGGGCCCTGGTCAGGAATATGTAAAATGGCTTAAATGGGCTCCTGGAGTATAATTTCTGGTAATAAATGGCTGTGATGGAGACACAGAGCGTGTCATAAACACCATCACTTTTTTACTCTTCCGGATTAAATCCCCCCCCTATCCTGTATAGCTTATTGAAAGATCATGTTATTTTCTTCTATGGCATGATTTAAGCATTAATTATTTCATGCAAAATGAAAATAAAGGTAAACATATAAATAAAAGAGAGCTCATCAAAACCCTTGTTCTGAGCCCGCTCTACTGGAAGCTCAAGCTCAAAGACAGGGCCAAACTGATCCGCAAGATGATACCGCGAAAGCCCACTTAATCAGGACGGCCTGGCAGCCGCAAGCTTGCGGACATCACCGACGCGCAAGGTAAAACGGATACGGTCGAGATACTCAAGATATGGAATGGCATACTTTCTTGATGCGCCGATGACGGTCTTCATATCTATAGGTGCCATTGACTGGTTCTTGATGATGAATTCCTTTACGCGCTTCTTGAGCATCTCCTCATGCTGCCTGGAAAGGTAAATATCGTCTTTGATCCTGGTTACCTTGCCGTCATGGCTGAGAAAGCCGAGGATTTCAATGACATCCTTGATTGGGACGCTGAGCATTTCAGCAAGATCGGAGACCTTCGGCGGTTCAAACCCGTAACGATAGAGGATTTCAGCTATTCTCTCGCCAAGGACCGTACGATCGGCTGCCATGGTCGCACTGAAACCCGGGGCCGTGATGTTGGGCCCCGACTCAACAAGTTCGCCTCTCTTGACGAGATCCTGAAGAACTTTATGGAACAACTTCTGTTCCACGCCCCCCTGCACAGACATCCTTAAATGCTCACGGGATATACCGGGCGATGATGGATTCGACGTATGATATTCCTGAACGCGGGGAACAAGGATCTCTCTGAGCTTGTCATGATATACGGTATGCACAAAAAGTTCATTTGACGTATCGAATTTAACAAGGTCTCCCGATGAAAGAAGGCCTAATATAAGCTTGTCCAACCTTAAGGCCGCCTGTGGGAACACCGCCTCAATGACCCTTCGCGAAATGCCGTGCATTCCGGCGTCCTTGGCTATACCTATGATGCGCATGGAAGGGTCATGGCCCAGGAGATCGCGGATCACCTCTTCGGAAAACCTTCGGGCAGGATGGGGGTTGAGAACCATCCCGCCGCCGATGGTAGCCGAAGGGGAGACGGACCGTGTGATAAACCTGTCGCCATAAGAAGCAACAACGCCCTGCTTTACCCTTATCCTTCCAATATCCTGCCCGTCAACTTTATGCAGGCTCATATCCCCCATGACCTCTGCAGTCCCGATATAGAGCCTGATTCCCCCCCTGCCCGGCTTTCGTAATAAGTTGAGCTTTGCATCAAAAAGCTTCGTCGTATCAAAAACCCCTGCCGGAACCACCCATTCACCCCGGGCTATCTCTTCTGTTCCCACACCGTGGAGATTGATTGCCGTACGCATGCCGGCTAACGCCGCATCAACGTCTTCATCATGGACCTGAATAGTGCGGATCTTGGCAGCCTTGCCGCTCGGTAGGACCTCAACCTCCTGGTCAGGAGAAAAAGTGCCGCGGACAAGGGTTCCCGTCACCACAGTGCCGAATCCCTTGATGGTGAAGACACGGTCCACGGGCAGCACCGGTATCCCGGTCGCCTGCCTCTCTTGCACCAGCTTAACCTGTGTGACGAGCTCCGAGGTGAGCGCATCAAGCCCATCGCCCGTAGTGGAGCTCACCGGGATAATGTGGGCATCCTTAAGGAAGGTTCCCTGGATAAAGTCCCGCACATCAGAGGCGGCCAGCTCCAGCAGGTCGCTATCCACGAGATCCTTCTTGGTCAGCGCCACAACTCCCCGCTCGATACCGAGCAATTCACAGATCTGTACATGCTCCCTTGTCTGAGGCATCACCCCTTCATCGGCGGCGATCACCAGCAGCACCAGATCAATGCCCGAAGCGCCTGAAAGCATGTGCCTGATAAAACGCACATGCCCCGGTACGTCCACCACACCTACACGTTCCCCCGACGGCAATACCAGCGAGGCAAAGCCGAGCTCAATGGTGAGCCCCCGCTCCTTTTCTTCCTTGAGCCGGTCGCAGTCGATGCCCGTGAGCGCCTTGATGAGCGATGTCTTGCCATGGTCCACATGCCCTGCCGTGCCGATGACCACCCTCTTCATGGCGCCAGTATAGCCGCACTTGTTCGGGCTCGTCAATTCGACAAGTTAGAATGGACCCCTCACCCTAACCCTCTCCCCACAGAGAGTATGGGGAGAGGAGATAAAAAGCTCATGATTCCTGTGCATCTCGCTTATGATGCCTTCATTGTGTCCATAAGTCCCCTCACCTGCGTGAGTGACTCGGGACATCCATGTCCCTCACCCTTCGGGTGAACGTGAAGTACATCCAATTCGTCTATCCTGACGAATTGTGGGACTTCGGTGAGGGTGTAGATGGTGCAGGCTCTCTCTTCATGGTGTGCGACACTCTGCCACGACACTTGTGCCTTTTTCCCATACCCTATATATAAATATCCATGGACAGGCGGCTTTCAGTCATCATTGCAATTTGTCTCATGGAGGCTGGGTTCAGACTATTGTCGGCCTATCTGTCAATAGACGGGCTCCTCTACACCCTTGCAGCACGACTGGTTGAGACGGCCTTTATCTTTATCTTCGCATTCAGGCTCTGCGGCATTCTTGCCGCATCCCTGAAAAAAGAACTTGCCATTGGACTTGTTTCTGCTGCTGTTTTCGGCGCGGCCGTACTGGCTATTGATCTGATTTCAAGATTTTTCATGGAGAAAGGGCTCGGGGGCATTCTCCTTACGAAACAGCACATCGATCAATGGTTTGAATTTTTCATCACGGGTTGCCTTGTAGGTCCCTTTGTGGAGGAGCTCTTTTTCAGGGGGCTGCTCTATGCATGGATGAGGCAGAGACTGGGAGCATCTGTGTGCGTTATCCTCACATCATTGCTCTTTGCCTCCATGCACGGAAGTATATCAGTGGTCCAACTCACAGGAGGCATCCTGTTTGCTTTGATGTACGAGTGGAGAAAGAATATCTGGGCCCCATTTATCGTGCATGCCCTCGCAAACATAGGCATCTGGGTTATTCCGCACATTTACCTGTTTATGTGAAGCTCTATTTTTTGTAGGATTTTTTCATCATCGACCGATGATGTCGGCTATCCGCCTCAGCCACAGCCTCCGCCGCCTGACCCACCTCCTCCGGCACCTGATCCACCTCCACCACCTAACCCTCGATTACTGCCTGATGCGCTCGTGTGTTCATAACCACTATTTGCCAATGCATCGATGGTTTTTCCAAGGTGATCCTGGGCCTCCTGCACCGTACAGAGGGTGCGTTCCACTGTCTCGCCTGTATGAAGAAGGTTTAGAGCTTTTATCACTTCCAGCACTTCAGCATCTTGAGCAAACAGAGTAGTGTCCTGTTCAAAATCGACAGAGGAGTCGGCCAGGGCAGTCCTGACTTCCGGGCTTATGGTTATCCCGTTATCAGGGTCATTATCTTCATCAAGGGTGATGAGGAGCCGGGTGATATTGGTCACTGTCGGGTCCGTCTCATCCTGCGCCCCTGCTACAAGATCCACCGGGGTGATGAAGGACTTCGCAGTCGCAGTCCCTAAAACGATGCCTCCAATGGAGAAGGTAACCGTTTCTCCCGGCATGTAGGAGAATCTTCCCTGAGAATCCGTCTCACCGGTTAGGGTCTCTGTCTTAAAGGTGAGTCCTTCAACGGCGCTGTCCATGAAGATACCGTGCCTGGGACCTGAATCGCTTGAACTACAACCGGTCATGGCAAGCAATACGAGAAAGAGACTAAAGCCGATACAGTGCATCTTTCCCAAAACACTTTTTACATCCTGTTGCCGCATGCAGGCACCCTCCCGGCAATTATTTATCCCGTAGTCGTTCCATGGAGGGCATACACCGCAACCATAGAACCCACGATCACATAACCACCTATATCAGATTTCCTGATAGCGGGCTATGACCCGATGAAGAAATCTGTTTTAAGCCTCTGGCCGACCCTAAGAATGCAGTCTTATCATCCGACGGATCCTTGAGCATAAGTATGCAACCAAGCATAAGAGTACTGGCTTGACAATTCCTGCGTCCCAAACTATATCTTCTTTCCGAAATCCACGGGGTATTCATGGGTCATACTGCTGATACCCGGCTGAGCATAAAGCATGAAGGAATCCCGGGACAAATTCCCAAGTAACACGTGTCTATAGAGGAGGAATGAAAATGAAGACAAATCGAGGCATCATTTATATCTTCGTGATAGTTCTGGTTGTGCTTGCTGCATGCACATCATCCAGGACAGGCGGGGCCATACAGGACAAGGGTAAACAAATCGAGATCACAACAAAAGACCATTCCGTAAAGGCTCTCAAAACGGCATCTTTGGAGGACACCTTCGTCCTCTTTACAGCCAATCCAGTCCTCTACCCCGATTCTTTAAAATACCTCGATAGCCGCATCATTGTCATGCCAAAGAAAGACGCCGATCAGCTGAAGGTGCAGTATGGCAATTTCATAGATGTGCAGAACAAAGGGCATGACACTGCAAGAAAGAGCATCCGGCACTTAAGCCTTATCGCTGCTGATGGAACGACTCAAAAGCAGATCAAGAAGCTCATTGAGCTGAACTCTCGCAAACTGTTTCCCTTGATCAAGCTCTCCATGACTGAACTCCAGGTAACAGAACTCCTTTACCAGAAATCGAAGGTGTTTCTCTCCGGGGATCTTGGAAAACAGTACCTTGTAAGAAAGATCGAGATACTCAAAGAGAACTATCCTCTGTAAGATCATGAACTTTTAGGGGGTTCCCTGTTATGACAGCAGGGGACCATTATTCAATCCCTGCTCGGTAAAAGTAATCAGGAGGAGAGTATGTAGACAGGATTATGGAAAATATTTTCTGGAATGGTGAGAAAATATTTACACATATATAATAATTATTTCTCCATGGTATTTATCTCTAACTAATTTGAATTATATAGTATTGTAATTATGATACCAGCAATTACCTGTTATTGGCCTGAGATAATAATGGTAGTTTCTTAGCCTTTTTTTGGCATATATCGTGATAATCAAGATAAGTATGAGCATCCATTTACATTTTAAAAACAGGTCAACAGCATATTAGCATAGAATTCATCTATCATGGAAGGAAGGGACGAATGCTGAGAAGGGGAAAAGTTAGATTTAGCAAAGTGAAAAGTGTTCCATCATTTTTCAAGATGGCCAATGCTATGTGGAAAAATCCCGAAGAGCCTTTTATTTTCGATTCATCACGGGGCAACATCCCTTCAGCAACTGAAGCAGTTCTCCCCTACCCCGGCGCTGACATCAAACCCTCACGAGTGATTGATGTTGAAACAACGACCAGTCGCTTTCATCACCTTTTTACATCCCTTAATGACGCAGTCCTGCACATTCAGGAAAAAACCAAACTCAGAGAGCCTATAAGCGGCCTAACCCATTGCCTTGGGGCCTTGCTCGCATTGTACGGCCTTGCGTTGCTCGTCTCGGAAACGACACATCCCGTCCGTTCGTGGCATCTCGCAACATTCTCTGTCTTCGGTATATCCATGATACTTCTCTATACGGTGAGTACCCTGTTTCACTGGCTTCCTGTTTCTAAAAGAAGAATCCTGCAGTTCAGAAAACTCGACCACATCATGATATTTGTATTCATAGCCGCGACCTACACCCCATTCTGTCTCATACCGTTCAGGGGAGCTTTCGGCTGGAGCTTATTTTT
The DNA here is from genome assembly GCA_963847605.1 of uncultured delta proteobacterium. Taxonomy (GTDB): domain Bacteria; phylum Desulfobacterota; class Desulfomonilia; order UBA1062; family UBA1062; genus MWEI01. Next base: position 16,264 of record CAWKAM010000023.1, read on the forward strand.
GTGCATCTGGATAATAGCCGCTTTGGGTACTGTATTCAAATTATATTGGATCCATGTCTCTAAAAGACTTTGCCTTTCAATCTACCTATTTGTCGGCTTTTTCTCAATCGTCGCAACAGACCATATCTTCAGGATACTTCAGCCATGGGCCATCTTCTGGCTCGCTGCAGGAGGCCTCTCATACACGATAGGTGCAGTGTTCTATGCTTTGGAAAAATCGGACGACAAACCTCCGCTCTTCGGATACCATGAGCTCTTCCATCTCTTTGTTATGCTCGGAAGCACCGCCCACTTCTGGGTAATATTCCGGTATATAAACTTATTCAATTAGACTTTTGTTATCACCATGCATCTTCTCATGTGCTTTTATGCCTTGTGCTGTTCGTATAGGTCGTAATGTACCTTGAGTATATCCGGAATCGGCAGCTCATACGGGCAGCGGTCAACACATTCCCTGCATTCCGTGCACAATGCTACGCTTTCCATGGGGATTTTAGAAAATTCGACTGCGACCTGGGGCGACATCCTGGATGCAATCACCTTGTAGCCCATGGCCGCGGTGATCATTACACCTTGAGGGCATGGCTGGCAGTATTCACACCTCCGGCAGAACTGCTTACCCAGCTCGAGGCGATATTTTTCCATGAGCTTAAGGTCTTTTCCCGTCACCGTGTTCTCTCGCCGATAAAAAGAGACAATTTCATCCACCCTTTCTGAAGAATCGAAACCCGGCAGGGCTATAACGTCGGGGTACTCCCGCAGGAACTTGAAAGCAATTCGGGCATTGTCGATCATCCCTCCGGCAAAAGGTTTCATGGCAAGGATTCCCATACCGCGCTCGCGGGCAGCAATGTGGAGCTCGTCTTTTGCAGCATCCTCTATGAAGTTGAACGGAAACTGCACGGTGCTGAACATGCCTGTTTTAACAAGCTTCACCGCCATTGCGAGGTTGTGGGAAGTAACTCCGATGTATCTGATCTTGCCCTGTTCCTTTGCCTTGATTACGGCCTCCATCGCACCGCCTGGTCCGGTAACGATATCCCAATCTCTTTCTTGGGCTATCTGATGCAACTGGTATATGTCTATATAATCCGTCTTCATCATGTGAAGAGAGTTCTCCAGTTGTTCAACAGCACCAGAGGCGTCTCTGCGAATCGTCTTGGTGGCAAGTACGACCTTGTCCCGCACATCCCCTAAGGCACGTCCGATCTTCTTTTCACTATCGCGGTAGGCATTGGCCGTGTCGTACAGGGTTATTCCCGACTCATAAGCCCTGCGCAGTACGGTAGCGGCTGTGTCTTCGTCCAGGCGGATTATGGGAATACCCCCAAAGCCCACCTCGGATACCGTCAAACCCGTCTTGCCTAAGGGAATGTAACGCATTATTCAACCTCCTATGGTCATGTTGCATTCTTAATGTTAAGCATTCTTGTGATTATTGCAACCATTGGTTGCAGTAAGACTTCTCTTCTGAGAATCGGTACCGATGGGGCTTGCCAGACGAGAGTGTCCGGCTCGGCCTCTCATAACCCGGCAAATCTCCGATTTCTCCCTGTGTAGACATTTCGATATCTCAGACGTCTTAAACGGTTAAAGAGTTAAAGGAAAAAACACAGGAGGCAATATGAAAGGGCTACCGGTAAATAGTTCGATCAAAACATCGTTGTTCATGATGGCTTTGATATGTTCAGCAGGATTCATTCTTTTTGGAGCAGTACAGGCCCAGGCAATGGATATGCATCACGGGATGCACCAGGACATGCACCATTTCAAGTGGTGGCAGTCTCCGGAACTGTCCAAGGATCTCGGTATCACCGCCGGAGAGAAACAGTCATTGGATGATCTGTTTATAAAGAACCGTGATAAGCTTGTCGATCTCAAGAGCTCCCTTATGAAAGACCGCTTCAAGCTGCGTGATATGATTGAGAAGGATACCGTTGATGAGGTATCTGTGCTTGCCCAGAACAAGGTTGTCGAAGAGGACAGGTTAATGATCTCTAACGAGCGTATCATGTACATGCTTGGTATGAGAAAGATCCTCGGCCCGGATCGTTTTCACCGGCTTATGGCCAAGTTTCACGAGATGAAGGGAAAGAGGCATTCGCTTGAGGATAAAAAATTCCGTCATGAGCCCAAGGAACAGTAGGAGTTAACCTCTTGCCGGCAGGTTGGTAGGGAACCTTACCCTCGTGTATGGAGAGCGAAAGATGAAAGGAGATGTTCAATGAAACGGCTGACTTTCCTGTATAAGGGATCATTTATGGTCAGTCTGTGTCTTTTGTTTTTGATGCCGGCAATGATTCATGCACAAACAGCCCAGGCCGTGCAGGCCTCGCCTCCGATAGCACAGCAGTTAGTCCGTGAAGGAGACTTTGCGATCAAGCTGGATACCGCATTGGGTCTTGGATCAACCCAGGATGAAGTCGAAGCCGAGAGCCGACTCGGAGAGGTCGGTATCGCACCGCGGAATGGGTGGATCGCCGATTACCCGGTTACCCCCGACATCATCACCGAGTTACAAAAATCAGTGAGTGATGCCGCAATTGCCCAAAGGCTACCCGACGAAAGAGATGAGGCACAGCATATATTCCAAGACACAGTAGCGGACCTCAATTTATCCATAAGGCCTTATGCCTCCAATCAACCCCGCCCATCGGGTCCCGAGCAATACCCAGATCAAACGGTGATAAACAACTATTATTCCAATCAAGGCCCACCGATAGTGACATACTACGCACCGCCTCCCGACTATGATTACCTGTACTCATGGGTTCCCTGTCCGTTCTGGTGGGCTGATTTCTGGTTTGCCGGGTTTTTCATCCTCCATGATTTTCACAGGATCGAATTCGTGAATCATAGGGCGGTATTCATAACTAATCATTTCAATGATATAAGAGATCATAGGGTTTTTCGTGTCGATGCCGTATCGAGATTCAATGGAAGATCCTTTGCCGGCATAGGTGCTCTTCATAATGGGAGGACCATCGCCGGTACAGGCACATCCCATAGCGGGAGCTTTATCTCTACGGGGGTTTCGAGAAGCGAAAGGACTATTTTTAACGGGACCCGCACCCGGATGATGTCCAGGGAGAGAATGAGCGGTCAAATATCCCATGGGGGCAGAGGTTCTTTCATCAGAGGGTTCATAAAAAAACGATAATAGTGTTGTAGCGTATATAATAAGGATGATATGCAAAGGCGACCATTGAGAGATGTGGGAATATGTATGATCAGCTTGTTCCTGCTCTTGATGCCGGCAATGATCCGTGCGCAATCGGGACAGTCAAACCCTGTCGCTCCGCCCGTGAATCAGCCGTTGGCACTCCTCTCCGGGTACATATCTTTTCTAAAGGCTGTTCTAAGTTAAACTCGACCTGGTCATGTTGACCGGAGATTCGCAACATAAATCTGAATAAATCTCTGCTAAATCAGTGGTCTCAACTGCCTACTATCAACTGTAGATTACTGCAGCAAAAAATCACCGTTTCAATTTTGATTGAACCAACCATAGATCACTTCTTTATAGATGGGCACGATAATGGAGACCTGGTGGTTCATCATTTCAGCCTTCTCATCGGCGTTTACCTTGTTTCATAGGATTTATCAGGGTATCTGCTGTTTTAAACACGATGTAATCCATCATCAATGCATGAGATAGATAAAATAAGAATGTCTGTCGGTCCTTATCGAGTCTACAAGCCTTAATCCATAGATCTTCTGATTCATGGGCCTCATCGTTATCAGGACAACGCTCTTCCCTTGCGCCTTCATGACCATGATCTGCTCCACATCGGTATTGCTGATCTTTTTGCCGGCAGCCCATTTGATATCATAGGAAGGAACAAACCCGAATGAGTAGAAGTCCCTCTTCATGATCTCGGGATTTTCCCGAATGTGCAAAAACTTCTGCGCATCTTCCGTCCCTACATAATATACCAGTTTCGGCATAGGCAGTAACGGGGTCCCGAATACTATGCACAGGCATATCCCGGCTACGGCCACCACATGGGCGTTACGTGTCTTTTTCACTATGAACTCATAGACAATCAAACAGCCGGCAAGCCCGATGGGAAGGACGCCGAGGAGGAAAAGAGGTTGGCCTCCTGAGGAGTATGCGACTGCGGCTGCCGCACCGATGAACAGTATGCCCATGATGATACAGAACGACCCGTAAACGGCTCGCCATGCCCACCCACCGGCTTCCTGCAGTCTATGGATGGTTATTGCCGTGACAATGGAGCCCGGAACAACGGCAGGGAAGAGATACCGCGCTTTCTTTTCCGGGAACACCGAAAGGAAGACTATGGCTAGGATAAACCAGAGGGTTGACAGCTTTTCCCACGGCTTCCTGTTCTTATCCAGAAAAGATACGCCAACGCCGTACACAAGAAAGAGGATCCATACCCCGACGATCTCCTGGATATGGAGCAGATAGAACCATACAGGTTTCGCATATTTGGTGAACCATGCATGCGATTCTTTCACGGCTACAAGCGTTGATGCATGGGGGGTGTTAAAATACACATATATCGGCCATGTGGCTGAAAGCAGTATGCACAGCGCGAATGCCTCCAGGAGTTCTCGTTTGTTTTCCCGCAGGTCTTTCAGCGTGTAGGCAATACAAAAGCTGATGAGAAAAGGTATGAGTAAAACCCAGAAGGCCACCGGTCCCTTGCAGAAGAAGGAAAGGGTCATGAGAAGTGAAAACAAAAGGAAATAGAAGTTCTTTCCCTCTCGGCGCCTGAAGGCCTCGAGCATGGCCCATATGGCCCCTGTCATGGCCATGACGGCATAGATGTCCCAGACATTTCTCCGCGCAGACACCAAAAATATATAGCTCGTTGCCAGGACAAGGATGGCTGAAACGGCAAATCCCTTATCAGGCGTTATCCGCCTGGCAAGGAGATAGGTAAAGAGTATGAGCACGAGTGCGCATATTCCTGCAGGAATCCTGTTTGCAACGAGGTTGGTATCGGTCCCTGTCAACATCATCGGGAGTGTGGTGATCCATGTGGGAAGTGGGGGTTTTTCTATCCTGATATTCCCTTCCAGTGTCGGGATAAGCCAGGAACCATTCTGCAGGATTTCCCTTGCTGTCATGAAGTTTATTGCTTCCAGTTCGATGACGGGTAACCGGTCGCAGTATAGGAATATAGATATGAAGAGGACCACCGGGATTACCAATATATTCATTTTTTCAAGGCGCATCTGGAAAACCTTTCTCCACAAAGGACTTTACTTCAATTCGATCATCCCTTGTCGTCAAGGATCTTCCTGTCAAGGGGAGATCCATGCGCTCATTATGCGAGCTTGATCTCATGAATACCGCACATACTGCTGCATATCCAGAGGATATTTGACATCATGCCCTTTAAACGTGCATGCTTCACTTTCGAGGTCAGAATATGGTACCACATGTTTATCGGCAGTGCTGGGCTGCCGGGCGCGCATCGAGCAAGTGAATAGCAGGCGTTAAGGACACGTTAATTGAATTCACATCACATAACATTAAGCATTGTTGTTCCATTCTATAATGAAGAAGAATCCATACATGAGGTGTGCTCTGAAGTCCGGCAGGCACTTGCAGCCATGAAGGACCTCACCTGGGAGTTTGTCATGGTGGATGACGGATCGAATGATCGGACACCCCTGATCATGGATGACCTTGCCGGCAGATATGACAACTTCCGCGCCCTGCACATCTCCCCTAACAGTGGACAATCAGCAGCGCTTCAGGCCGGGTTCGAAGCAGCCCGCGGAGAATATCTCGCTACATTGGACGGTGACGGGCAAAATGATCCCCGCGACATACCCCGCCTGCTTGCTTCACTGAAAGAACTGGGTGTGGACATGATATGCGGCATAAGGCAAAAACGGGCGGACAATCTCATCCGCCGGGTGTCCAGCCGCATAGCAAACCGTGTCCGCTCTTCAGTACTGAAGGACAATGTGACTGATATAGGATGTTCACTCCGTATCTTCCGGCATGACTGCATAAAGCGTATCAGGTTTTTCAGGAACGCCCACCGCTTTTTCCCTGCCCTGTTCATTATAGCCGGATTCAGTGTCGCTGAAACACCGGTGAACCATCGCCCGAGAAAACACGGGACAAGCAAATACGGCATCGGGATCAACAATAGGCTATGGGTGGGCATCATGGACCTTTTAGGCGTCTACTGGCTCAGGAAGCGAACACTCAGGTACACGACCACGGAAAAGGCATGAGCTTTATATCCAACAAAGAAATAATTGCCGACATCTCCCGCGTATTCTTACTGGTGGCCTTTTTTTCAGCTGTAGCCCTTGTCCTGAAAAGGCCCGATGTAAGAAAGCTTCTCTTCGACATGGACATGCTGCGTGCCACCCTGCAAGGGGGTGATGAATCCTCCCGGCGCATGTATTCCGCACTCATCTTCATCCTTTTAGGAGGCGGGCTCATTGCCGCAGGGGTTCCCCGCCTCTGGGCAAGCGCAGCAGCGGGGATTATTTACGGGGCCTTCATGGGCTCAATGCTTTCCCTCGTTGCCTCTCTCATCGGTGCATCCATCCTGTATGCGGCAGGAAGGTTCATGCTCGCAGCCATGGTGGAAAGGCGAATCGGCGATACGCTTAAGGTATGGAAAAGCCGCTTCCAGGAAAATGCCTTCTGGTGGGTACTCTACGGAAGGTTCTTCCCCTTTTCCAATTCCACGGCCATGAGCCTGCTTTGCGGCGGCTGCCGGGTGCCTTTCATTCCATACATGACGGGTTCGCTCATCGGGTTTGTGCCGCTCGCTATTGTCTTTGCCGCCTATGGAAGCGGCGGTGTAAAGGGAAATCTGTGGCAGATCGGGTTCGCCACCGTGCTGCTCATCCTCTCTCTCTTTTCCAGGCGCCTCATGAACAAATGGTTCCCTTGATGACAGAATCACCCTTGTTATCAGAACATAGTATTGACCCTATACCAGGTTAGAATAGGGTGTGGTTGCATTTTGTAAGTAAAAAAGAATGTATGATAACTTCAGAGCAGTGAGGCAGTAGGCTTAAAAAAATGGTGCCGGAGGGGGGACTCGAACCCCCACAGGCGCAAGGCCCTTCGGATTTTGAGTCCGACGCGTCTACCAGTTCCACCACTCCGGCACGTGTGACGGTGTATTATCAAAGCTCTCCGGGGTTTGCAAGTGGAGAACCTCCGAGAAGTTGTTTCTTATTCTTGTGCCTTCTCCAATCGAGCGAAGTGTGGAGTCATACGGGGTGACTTGTAGCAGATTTTCAACAAGGCTTAAGATAGTTCTTTCTTATGTTATTAATATTATTTGGTTATTATATGGCACGTATGTTGCTCAGCGCAAGACATTCTATGATGAGGATTATATGGTGCGGGCACATGATTTTTGGTCTACGGGGAAGTAATGGATGTACATCTGCACACAGCAGTGCATACCTTTATAGAATAACCAAACAATTCCTTGTTTTCGTTGTTGACAAAAGGATGGTAGCCTCTATAATAGAATCTGTCGTATGATGATGCTTTGTAAGTGAAAGGGTTTTACAAGTCCCAAAAAAAATAAAAAAGATTAAGTAGAGGAGGAAGATATGGCTAAGAGGTTTCTAGTATTAATCGCACTGCTCATGCTTGGCTTCTTCATAGCGGGCTGTTCAGAGGGAGACAAGAGCACATCCGTGGTGAACCCCAACCCCAATGTGTTTAGCCCCACAGGCTCCATCTCGGGTGTGGTGTTTGACCAGTGCAAACTGGCTCCTGTTTCAGGCGCGGTGGTCTCGGTGGCATACGCAGGCGGAGTTCACCAGGTAACGACAGGGGCAACCGGCGCCTTCTCGTTCACTGGCGTTCCCGCGATTACAAATGCCCGTTACGAGGATAGTGAATCGGATGGATATTGGGTAACCTGCGATCTCACCAAGGTTACCGGTTATGGGTACGCTCTTGTGAATGAAGCTTATGTGACTTATGAAGACTTGGGCGACGGCACCAACATTGATCTCGCAGAGACCACCACCGGCGCAGTCGAGAGCGGCAGCGGCGCAAGCACCCCGGTCAACAATCTTGCTTTTACAACCGAGTTCGATGTGGGCCCGCTGACCTCGTCCATCGCCGGTACCATCTATGATGTGTCCACCGGCAGGGCACTCACCGGCGCAACCGTTTCCCTGTTCATAGGCAATAATTTCGTCGCCACCACCACGGCGTCCGCAACCGGCGCATACAGCTTTGCCAACATTATGCCCGGCGAGGATTATTACCTTATGGTCACCAAGGCAGGGTATGACTATGCAAAATTCCAGGCAGCAAATACCGTAACCGCACCTAGCGGTACTCCTGCAACAGGCAAACCGGGAATAGCATCGTGTAACCTGGTTGCTGTGTCTTGCGGAGTAGGCTGTAGTGAGGCACTTGCCAATGTCGATGTCAACCTGATCGCCAACCCGGCCAAAGATATCACGGTTCCTTACATCGTTTCGGTTGCAACAGGCGGACAGACCGATGTCATCAACGGCGATGTGTTCACCGATCTTACCCCGGCCTCGATAACCAGCCTTGTTGCCACATTCTCAGAGGGTATGGCAAGTAACCGCACCCTCAAGGGCACCGCAGTTAGTCTTACAGCTATCGGTACTGTTGTGGTGACCTCTGCAGGCCCAGCACCGGCAGCTGGTGCCTCGACAAAGACTTTCGCAAGTAATACTCTTATTTCTGACTATACCGTTACTATGACCAGCGCAGGTGTTATGACCGTTACACCAACATTAAAGACAGCTGCTGATTGGGCTGCACAGTTAGCACCTACTTCTAATACTGGTCCGGCAAATCCTGCCGTAGCGTGGGGTTCTGGGGCAACCTTTGCATATACCACTGATAGTACCTGGACGCTCACCCTCACGCCGAGCCCGCAACTGACCGACCTGAGCTTCATACCATGGTATGCTGCTTCTGATAAGATCGGGGCTCTGGGAACCCACACACTTGACAATGGCTTCTTGCACGCATTCGGAGAGGGATATCAGGATGTGTTCATCTTCTCCACAACCCCCGCCACCGGTGTTGGCGTCATGGCCATCACTGTTGGCTTTTAAGCAGATCTGATTCAGTCTGAAAAGAGGGGGGAATGCTTCACGGCATCCCCCTCTTCTTTTTCCCTGGCCATGAAAACCCGTGAGAGGAAACTCTTTACATCCGGGTTCAAGAGCATTTAGTATGGATAACGCATTTTTTCATGGTTAGGGGGTTTTCTCGATGAGTACGACCCGGCTCATACTACTTGCACGGTCCCTTGCGGTCCTCTTTATCGTAGTGCTCTCTTCGGGGTGCTGGGGCAGCGGGGCGGGAAGCGGGCACAAGCCTGCGCCGGAATCTCTCTCCGTCATAATAACCTCACCGACCTCGAATGTCATTATCAGCCAGGGTCAGTCAGTCGATTTCCAGGCAAAGGTATCCGGCGGGACAAGCCCGTATACCTACCTGTGGGACTTCGACGGCGGCGCGAACGACAAAACCGTCGAAAATACCGGCATGGTACCGTTCGAGGCTGCGGGGAACTATACGGTCAAACTGACCGCAACGGATGCCAAGGGGGTTGCTGCAAGCGCCTCTGTCGTAATTACGGTCAATGATGGAGCATCCGACACCCCCCCGGGGGTGAGCTATACCTCGCCTTCTGACGGCGCAACAAACATCGCCACCAGCACCCAGATACAGGTGGCCTTCAACGGGGCTGTCGATATCTCTACCGTCACGGCCTCCACCTTTATGGTGAGCAACGGGTCGATCGCGATAGCCGGCACCGTGACATCCTCAGGCTCCAGTGCCGTCTTTACACCCGCTTCACCATTGCTCTATGGCACGGTGTACACTGCCAAGGTCACTACCGGGGTGAAGGGTCTCACGGGCAATCCTTTCCTTTCCGCTGATTATACATGGTCATTCAGTACCGTAGGATATACTCTCGATGCATCCATTACTTCCCCTTCCGGCAATGTAACCGTAGCGGAAGGGACGTCGGTGAATTTCCAGGGCTCGGCAACCGGTGGTACGGCACCTTATTCCTACAAGTGGAATTTCATGATCGGCATGCAGCCTTCAACAGAACAAAACCCCGGCGATGTTATCTTCAATACCCGCGGCTCCTACACGGTAGTCTTAAGGGTTACCGATTCGGGCGGGTATATGAGCACTGCCGTTGTGACCGTAACCGTGTATTCCACAACCGCTGGAGACTGGGTCAGTCTCTCTGCCGGAGGGGGACACACGCTTGCCCTTAAATCGGACGGGACCCTGTGGTCCTGGGGAGACAATACTTACGGCCAGCTCGGCAATGGTTCCCATGTCAACAGGGTTCTGCCGGTGCAGGTAGGCACTGAGAACACCTGGGCTTCCATGAGTGCCGGCGATTTTCACAGTCTTGCGATCAAGACCGACGGCACGCTGTGGTCATGGGGGCTGAACAGTAAAGGCCAGCTTGGGGATGGTACTTTGGTTGATAAGACCGCCCCTGTCCAGGTGGGCTCCGAGGATACCTGGACAGCCGTGCTTGCGGGCAGCGATCACAGCCTGGCTCTCAGGAATGACGGCACCTTGTGGGCGTGGGGATTCAACAAATACGGCCAGCTCGGGGACGGGACCTGGGATGACAAGGACACCCCGGTACAGATAGGCACTGAAGGCAACTGGGCGGCAGCAGCAGCGGGGAATGATCACAACCTTGCCATCAAGAAGGATGGCACGCTGTGGTCATGGGGGCTGAACGATCACGGCCAGTTGGGTGACGGAACGAGTATTGACAGCAATATGCCTCTCCAGATGAGTTCTGATAACACCTGGGAAAAAGTTGCCGCCGGCAACGGCCACAGCCTGGCACTTAAAAAAGACGGCGCACTGATAGCTTGGGGGAAGAATGACTATGGACAGCTCGGTGACGGTACGAATATCGACAGGTACACCCCTGTTCAGGTAGGATCGGGGATCTCATTCGTTTGGGATTCAATGGCTGCAGGTTATGACCACAGCATTGCCCTCAGAAAAGACGGGACCATGTGGGCATGGGGCTACAACACGTATGGCCAGCTTGGTGATGGAACTGTGGTGAATAAGGATACCCCTGTACAGGTGGGATCAGACAGCACATGGTCTGCCTTGGCTGCCGGATATTATCATACCGGCGCAATCACGTCCGGCGGCACACTGTGGATGTGGGGATACAATGCATCCGGCCAGCTGGGCAATGGGACATTGAGCAATAGTCCGACACCCATACAGGTAAAATGGTGAAAGGTTATATCTGCCTTTTGGTGGAGATAGAGGAGTCAAGCTAAGGGTAATGCGCTTTAATGACCCATTCCCAAGCTCCGCGGTCTTTTGCATAAAAGCCTTTAACATTGCATGTTCAAAAAGAGAGATTCTTCACTCCGTTTCATGAATGCAAATGCTTGCATTCTTCAGGACCGCACGCGGCTGTTCCGGAAGATTGCAAAGGCGAGAACGGCGAGGACAGCGGCCAGCGCTGTGGCCCCAGTGTGATCGTCTTTACCCCGTGCGCTCTGGACAAAGCAGGTGTCCTCACGGATATTGGAAAGATCGTTCCCTCCCGTGCCGCTTTCATCCTGGGCCTGGTCGGTCACCTTGAACCGGCCGAGGACCTGGGTGGAGAATGTCACGTACCCGCCTGAGGCCTTTGCATCTTCAACGGCTACCCAGGTATTGTTGTCCTCATCGTACCGCAGGACATAGAGCTGAGAGCCTTTATAGGGGACAGACACCGTTGCAGGCTCATCGAGGGTCAGGCCGTAGGGGAGGATATCAAAGAAGAGGGCCTGCTCGCCTTGGGCGAGCTGTGTCGACCCCGAAAACAGCCCGTCACCGCCCCATCCGATGGCGATGGGTGCCGCATCGAGGGTCGCACTCACGGGCATATCGATGGCAACACCGAAAACCTCATCCTCAAGGAGCAGGGTATTTACGGGGTTGTAGGTCTGAAGCCGGTATATCTGCTCGGCCACGGAGAGCCGCAGCACATGGACAACATCGCCCATCTCGTCAAAGACCATATACGAGTAGCAGCCGGGGATATCCACCGTGATCATGTCACCATTGATGTCGGGGCAGTTTGTATCGAGCGGGTAAAAGAAAAATATTCCCTCAGGGTAGACGGTCGTAAGGTCAAAGGGAGTAAGGGCCTGGAAGATCACATCGCGCACCGGATATTTCTCTGTAAGATAATCCGCACCCTGTGCCTTGTCCAGGGAGAACCCCTTCATATTCGCGGCAATCGTGTCCTGGGATATCTTTTGCGCCGGCACCTGACCGGAGCTGCCGGAACTCGACAGAGAATAGAGCGGATCATCCGGGCCAAGGCCCAGTATATCTTTTATGAACTTCCCTACCTGGTCAACCACGCCCCCGAGGAGGGACTCACTGCCGGTGCCGGGACTCCCTGTGTTTGCACTGCTGCCGGTACTCGAGCCGCTTGTTGTGCTGCCGAGCGTGCTGCTTGCGGAACCCGTATTTGTGTTACCGCCCGTACTATCGCCGGTGCTTGTACCTGTCCCCGTGGTGCTTGCGGTCTTCGTGCCGGAACCGGTGCCGGAGTTTGTGCCCGTGCCGGCGCTCGTGCCGCTGCCGGTGCCGCTCGTATTACTCTTTGTCGATGTGGCTGCAAGGATGGTTACGCTGACCTGCTGGGAAAAACCGCTCTGGTTGCCGCTCGTATCCCGGGCAGTAACGGCGAAATAATAGGTCTTTCCGGCTTCCAGCCCTGTTATGTCGATGCTCGGGGTCGTACTCACACCGACGAGGTGATCGTAGTTGGAAGGAGATGTCCCGTAGTATACCCAGTACCCCGCAAGGTCGCTCTCGGTATTCCTGTTCCAGGTGACCCGTGCGGTTACGGCAAAGACAAGGGACGGGATAAGTATAAAGGCAAGGATTACCAGACTTGATTTAACCCCAGTAGAACCCAACATTTCACCCTATCAAGGAATTGCAATTTTATCCCTTTTTGCGACATGTGGTCATGAATGTCAAGGATGAAAAATCAATGCCCCGAGTAAAAAAGAAACCTTTTAACTATCGATTATAATTTATTTATATATAAAGGATGGGCAGGCATAGTGCTTGCCCCGATTGTTCACCGATCAACGCTCAATGATCACTCATATTTTATTCTGGCGGCGGATATCCCGTGATCTGAGCGATCTTCCTGTTCACCGGCTCCAGTACCGTGTAAAGCCTCTTATACACATCGTTGTACATATCATCGTAGATCTTCCGGCTCTGCTCCTTGGGCTCGAAGGTCCTGCCCTTTCTCACCATGGACTTAACGGCATCCTCGAATGTCTTATGCATCCCGGTAGCAACGGCAGTGTCAATGGCGGCACCGAGGGCGGAGATCTCTGAAGTCTCCATGCGTGAGACACTCAAACCGAACATATCGGCAGCGATCTGTACGGCCGAGTCGCTTTTGGAGCCGCCGCCGCCCACACGGATCTCTTTAAACTTCACACCGATCTTGGCCTGGACCACCTCTGAGAGCCTACGAAGCTCAAAGCCGATCCCTTCGAGGATGGCACGGTAGATATGGGCGCGGGTATGCACGGCACCGAAGCCTATCATGGAGCCCTTGGCAAACTTGTTATAGACCATGGGTGACCAGTAGGGCTGCAGGACAAGGCCCATGGAGCCGGGTGGTATGGTGCGGATGACCTCGTCGAAGATCACCTCCGGCGCAACACCTCGCTTCTGAGCCTCGAGCGCCTCTCTGGCCCCGAACTCCTGCTTGAACCATGTCACCATCCAGAAGCCCCGGTGGATGAACATCTCGATGTCCCAGGCATTCGGCAGTGCAGCGGGCCAGGTGAAGAACCTCATGCCCTTGTCGTTGATGTATTTCCTCGTGAGCACATGCATGGCCGTGGCCGTTCCGAAGCTGATCTCCGCAATGCTGGGCTCGATAGCACCGGCTCCTAAGAGCTCGCTTTGCTTGTCTCCGGCGCCTACCACCACTGGCAGACCCTCGGGCAATCCTGTTTCTTGAGATGCCTTCCCTGTGATCCGGCCGAGGATCTCATCGGGCCGGAAGAGCTGCACGCAGTGTCCTTTTTCAATGCCGAGCGGCGTATATGCCAGATTCAGCGAATGCCACCTGAGCTTATTGTACTCGAACGGCCAGATGCCGGTGACCATGCCCGAGGAGTCGTGAAACTCGCCCGTGAGCTTGCGCACGAAGAAGCCCGATGCCTGGACGAACTTGTGGGTCTTCTTGTAGATCTCGGGCTCGTTCCGCTCGATCCACAGGAAGATGGAGTGCTTCTGGGCATACTTGATGGCATCCAGCAGACCTGCCGCACTGAAGAGCACTGTTCCCATTGCGCCAAGGGGGGGCGGCTCGGCAACCGTTCGCTGGTCGAGCCAGATGATGGCGGGCCTCAGCGCATTGCCGTCCTTGTCCATGGGGATGACCGTACCGCGCTGGGTAGTGATGCCTACGCCTGCGATTCCGGCCTTGTCGATGGTGATCTTTTTCATGAGGCCGTTCGTCACCGTGCAAAGCTTTCCCCAGTAGTCCTCGGTACTCTGCTCGGCCCAGCCCGGATGCAACGAGAAGTAGGGCTCGAAGGGCCTCTGCTCGATGGCGAGCTCTTTACCCTCGATGTCGAAGAGGACGGCTCTGATGCTCTGTGTGCCGGAATCAATGGCGATGATATAGCGCTTATCGGACATAGTACCTCCTTAAGAAATCATGACATACGGGCACGGACGTATCCGTTTAGCTCATAATCTGTTTATCATACAAACATGCATAGCAAAAGCATGGAATGAAATCGCGGCTAAAGCCGCTCCTATATCATGCAGCATATTATGGAGATGTAGGAGCGCCTTCAGGCGCGACCCGTCCGGGGTGTCGCGGCTAAAGCCGCTCCTACAATTCTTCAATGGGCCTGATATGCTCGGTGATCATACCCTTTTCGACAACCTCCATAAACTCATCGCCAAGCACCGTACTTGCGGAGACCACCTGATTCCAGAAGGCAATGCGTTCGCAATCGTGTTTCCAAAAACTTCTGAAATCTTCACGAGAGGGGATCTTGCCGCCCGGAAGCCTTTCGACAAAGGCCCTGCCCGGGCAGAGCAGCACGACATTCTCAAGATCTTTCGCATCAGGCCTTCTCCATGGGAGCATCTTGTCAAACCACCCCGGCGTGATGCGTTCCATATAGTGGGGGAAGAGTACGAGTTTCGAGCTGTTGAAGGGAATGGCGATATGGTAGTCGATAATACCTGCATCACGGTACATGCCGGGCAATGCGCCGGGGATGTCCTTAATGCCCTCCATGATCACGGGCATGGAGCCCGAGGCCATGACGGCCTGCCTCACGTTCTCATGAACAAGCTTCACCTGCCTTATAGGGAAGCCGTCCATAGAGAAATATGGCGGGATGTCCCGGGCATCATAGAAAAGCGTCCGGGAAAAGAAGGGCCTTAAGAGCCTCCTGTTCACAAGGTTCAGGATTCCCGCCATCACCATGGATAAGACCACCGTATACTTTCGTTCCACAGATCCCGGCCAGGAGCACCTGGTTGCCAAGACATTGAGCCTTGCATAGGGGTGATGGAGAACGGTTTCAATGCCGGCATCATCGAGGTATGCATCGAGGATCTTCCCGATCTCTGTGCTGACCATCCGCGCCGTAGGTACGGTCGCGTAGGTCTGGCGGAGGTAGGCCTTGAGAAACATCTCATAGGCATCCATACCCTGGACCAGGGCTGCAAACCGCCACGAACCCACTGAAGAGCCGATGAGGTGGACCGGGCTTGTACGCTCCAGGAGCCAGGATGTGAAGATCGCCCTGTCGAGCCCGCACAGCACGAGCCACTTGGGGCCGCCCGCAGCACCTACCACCACCTCTACCATGTCGGGCCTGAGCCCTTCATCACGGATAAGCCCCATTGCCTTCGTGCCTGCATACACAGAAAGGTATTTCATACCTGCATCACCATATCATAAGTAAGTTTGTTGTTGATCTATGTAGCCAAACTCATCTAACCTCCCTCGCCCCTTCAGGGGGAGAGGGGACTTGTATTTCTTTGCTATTGAGAAACTCATAAAATCTTCTTGAACCCTGTATCAAACCTGTATCCGTGCCTGATCGAGGACTAAAGGGTCTTCCTCGTCAATGATTTTAATAATGGGGGCGTTCATCCGCTCCTTCTGGGCCAGGTAGTATTTCCGGTTCTTCTTGAGGGACTTGGCAAAGGCCATAACTGCAGGCATGAGCTCATCAATGGGGTACGACTTCACTACGATACGGTGTTCTTCGCACTGGCTGCCGGTGAGCCTCGTACCCAAGTAATAGAGCTCATCGAGCTTGTAGGCGGGAATGGCCTTCTTAACCATGGCCACCATGCCCGGCCAGAAGGGGATGCCAAGGTCCACCTCGGGGAAACAGAAGAAGCCCCTGTCGGAGCGCATGAACCGGAAGTCGAAACAGCAGGTCATGATGGCCCCACCGGCAAATGCGTGCCCGGTGATGGCTGCAATGGTGGGCATGGGATAGAGGAGTATCCTGCGAAGGAGACGGTTAAGGGTATGGCAGAAATCTTTGATGGCCGATGCGTCCCCTGCCTGGGCAATGGGTGTGAGCCAGTCAAGATCGATCCCATTGCAAAAGATCTTGTTATGGGCGGACTTCACAACCAGTGCGTCCGCCCCGGTGTTCTGCTCGATGTCGTCCAGGGCATGAAGGAAATCATGTATGAAGGTCATGTTGAACCTGTTCTCGCCGCTGCTCATGGTGAGAACGGCAACACTACCATCAAGGACATATTCGATTAACGGCATGGCACAACGCCTCCTTCAGTCATGAAAATGCGTTATTCATTATACATGGCCGAGCCCGGAAAACCAAGGGCAACATATAAACCATCACTCTCAGGTAGCGAAACTTAGGATAAGTTTTAGGTTTTAAGTTTAAAGTTTTAAGATTTAAAATATACACCCATAAAACCTATCGATCAGTCACTATGGAATAGCTGCACATACAAAACTTTTTTTTTGCGCAGCCTTGTGGAATCTGATACCTTGGCGCGATCCGCATCGGATATGGAAAGGGGCCGGGCTATGCTGATCAACAAAACCGCCCAGCAGGGCGATACCGTGAAGATTCACTACCGGGGCAGATTGGAAGACGGGTTTGAGTTCGATTCATCTATCGGCGGGGAGCCACTCGTCTTTATAATCGGTTCCGGCGAGGTCATCCAGGGGTTTGAAGCCGCGGCCACGGGCATGTCCGTGGGCGAGCTCAAAACCTTCACCGTTGCCCCTGAGCATGCCTACGGGCCTCACCGGGAAGAGCTTGTCGTGGAGATGCCGTTGGAATATTTTCCCGAAGACATCATCCCTGAGGCGGGAATGCAGCTCAAACTGGTGGATGAGAACGGTGATGAGATCCCTGTTGTAGTTGTGGGGGTAGAGAAGGAATCGGTCACGCTGGATGCCAATCATCCCCTTGCGGGCAAGGCGCTCACCTTTGATATCGAGGTTCTGGATATCAACTAGCGGATGCCGAAGTGCTCGATGAGCGCAAGGCTCATCCAGGGAAAGTAGGTTATCACCATCAGCGCGATGATCATGATCATGATGAAGGGCAGGCACGACCGGTAGAGCTTTGTTACGGGCTTATCGAACCTGATGCATGATATGATCAGGTTCAGTCCCACAGGCGGCATGGAGTACCCGATCTCCAGATTCGTCAGGAAGATGATTCCCAGGTGCACAGGGTTGATACCGTACTCCTTGGCAATGGGCACAATGAGCGGCACCACCACCACAAGCGCACCATAGATCTCCATGAGGCTGCCGGCAATGAGCAGGAATAGGTTCAGCGCAATCAGGAAGGCCACCTTGGAGGTGATATGCGCCTGGATCACTTCCAAAATTTTCATGGGGATCTCTGCATCGACCATGTAGGTGGTCAGCGCCAGAGCCGAGCCCAAGATGATGAATATGGCCCCCACCAGGACCATGCTCTCCCTGATGATCGAGGGAAATGCTCTGATGCGGATGTCCTTATGGATGAATACCTCCACGATTATCACATATGCCACCATGATGGATGCAATCTCACCTAAAGTCACATACCCGCCGAATATTCCCACCATGAGGATGATGGGGATGAAGAGCTCCCACTTGGCAACCGTGGTAGTCTCTATGATCTCTTTGAGCGAGGTCTTGTGCTTTTCGGTCTTCGACCTCATGGCGGAAAAGATGCTGTAGAGCGACAGTACGATGATCAGAAAAATCCCCGGGATGATGCCTGCTGCAAAGAGCTGGGTGATGCTGGTTCCGGCCACGACCCCATAGATAATGATGGGCAGGCTCGGGAAAAAGAGGAGCCCAAGGCTTCCCGAGGTGGTGAGCAGTCCGAGACTGAAGTTGTCGGAATACTTCCCCTTCATGAGGGCCGGATAGAGCAGGCCGCCGAGCGCAATGATGGTGACCCCTGATGCGCCGGTAAACGTGGTGAAGAAGGCGCATGCCGCAAGCGATACTATGGCGAGCCCTCCGGGGAGCCACCCGAGGATGGCCTGCGAGAAGTTCACGATGCGCACTGACGCCTTGCTTTCGGCCAGGATGAACCCGGCAAAGGTGAAGATGGGTATGGTGTAGAGGACAGGGTTGTTTGAGAAATGGCTGTAGATATCTACGATCAGCGCGGCTGACTGGATACCCGAGTGGTAAAAACCCAGCAGCCCGAAGGATGCAAGGATGGCAAACATGGGGGCGCCGAGGAAGGTCATGATGAGGAAAAGGATTATGAGTGTGGCTACCATTTCCCTATACCCCTTTCATCAGCTTCACAAAAGCCTGTGCGCAGCGTATCCCATAGCGCAGCGTGACGGCACAATATCCGAAAGGGATAACCAGCTCGAGTATCCATACCGGCATATTGAAAAAGGGGATCGTCGTACCCAAACCATAGTCGGCCCGGATGAACTGGATGGATGCATACAGGAGGAGACCGCAGACAATGGTGGTGAACAGTCCTGTGAGCATCTCTACAAAGTTTTTCGGACCCGGCGGTAGTATCCGCTGGACGATGTCTATCTTGATATGCTTTCTCTCGCGCGCTGCTATGGCGGCCCCGAGGAATGCAACCCAGAGCAGCAGATGCCTGACGATCTCTGCACCGCCGGAGATACCTGAAGAATAAAAGTTCCGCAGGCCGATCTGGACAAGTACGAGCAGTATCATGCTCAGGAGCATGAAGGAAATGACTGCGTCTTCCACCAGTGCAATTGCCCTGAACAACCGATTGGGGGCGCCTATGGCCCCCCCGCATTCGGGGCATGTCTCAGACGCATTACCGACAAGGTCACATCCGCAAAAGGGGCAGCGCATGGTGCCCCCTACTCGACCTGCATGACGACGGTGTCATTGGGGTGGGTGCGGCGGTACTCAGCCACAAGCCCCATGGTCCGATCCAGCAATTCCTTGGAATAGAGCTTGCCCACAAGTCCTTCTTGTACCTTCCTTGAGATATCGAAGACAAACTGCATATCTTTGTTCTTGGGATCATTGGGAACAATGATGATCCCTGACTTCTTCAGGAGCACTAAGGATTTGGCATCTTCTTCCCTCGTGACCTTTATGAGCTTTTCGTGCTCCCTCTTGGCAATATCCAGCATGATCCTCTGGCTTGCAGGCGATACCTTGTCCCACACACTTTTGCTGATGATCGTAGCTCCCAGAAGGTTGCCTGTAGGGTAACCCGACATGTACTTGAACCGCGAATACCACTGGAAGGCCACGGCACCAAAGGGGGTCGAGGTCGCGCAGTCGATCATGTTTGTAGACAGAGATGTCGCAACATCAGCAATGGACAGAGACACGGGCGATATGCCAAGCGCAGCAAACATGGCCTGTCCGATGGGTTCTCCCTCCATGGTCCACCACTTCTGCTTGCGTGCAATGGCCAGTGAGAGGATCGGCTCTTTCGAGAAGGTGTAGTAAAACCCAAGGTCCATCCATCCCAGCACCTTAAAACCCTTCTCTTCAAAAAGCTTCTCCATGGTGGGCTGCAGCTTTGCCCTGACATAGCCGATTTCTTCATAGTTCTTGAAGATATAGGGAACTTCCGTAATCCTCACCTCAGGTACAATAAGCCCCAGACCGGGACCCATGAAACCACCGCCGTGGAGCTGTCCGAGCCTGATCTTCCTGAGCATGTCTTTTTCATCCCCCTGAACACCGCCCCAATACGTCTTGAAGGCCACTTCATTATTAGTCTTTTCCTTGATCTGTTTTCCGATCTCATCAAAGACATTGGCAATATTGCTGCCTTTGGGCGCAATCGACGCTATCTTGATGACGACCTTGGGCTCTTCTCCTGCGGCAAAACAGATGCCCGCAGATGTGAACAAAAACAAAACGGTTATGAAAATTATTTCATATCGTTTCATCATTGATGCCTCTCCCTTTTCTCCATTTTTCTAAAAATACATATCAACATTGTCCAGGAGGATCTTTGCCTTCCTCTTGGCCAGTTCGTTGGCAAAGGCCATGTCCGGATATTTATCACTCGGCGTCTGGATGATCTTCTCAAGGGTCTTGACGAACAGGTCGCGGTCTTGGACCTGATAGGCATAAAACTTTGCATACAAGTAATACATGAGCAGCATCTTCCCTCCCGAGATTTCAAATGCCTTATCGAAGTGCTGCTTAGCCTTTAACGTGTTGTCACCAAGTATCCTCGGCAGGGAGGCATAGTATGCCCCGAGCGCGGCATGAGCGCTCCCGTAGTAGAATGTCTCGTCGATCTCGACCACCCTCTCCTGCATGTCTATAACCTTGGGCAAATCCATCATAGCCTGCGGATCATCGGGATTAAGCCCGATCCAGGCAAGCCAGCTGTTGGCCGTCCAGAAAAGGGCAGGCACGTCGCCGGCGCTCAAACCGTGCAGCATCTCCTTGAAGGCAGGCTCGGGCCCATCGAGGGTCTTTGAGAATTGAGAATATCCTTTCAGTACCCGAAGGCCATAATCCCTTGCCTTCAGGTAGAGGAGGCCGGCCCGCTTCTTGTCGGTGTCCTCCACAAAGGCATTCGCATATCCGAAGTAGGCCTCAGCCGCCCTTAAGATAAGCTTATCATCCGGGGCCGCCACAATGAAACCGTCCAGCTGGACGATACTTGCGGGCAGAGCATCCCGCAACAAATCCACATCCGTATTCCGGTTTACCGCGGTCCTCATATCGTCCATGATGGGATCCATGGATCTTACCGTTAAGACCTTTAGGCTGCAGCCGGTAAGAAACAGTGCAAGTAGAACTACCATTCTTGATCCGGGCATTATCCTTGAAGCCATGAACCCTCCCCTCAGGAAACAAACATTCATATGTTTAAGCATCGAGCATGTTATGCCCATTTAATGAGTATCAAATGAAACAAGGTGCAGGCCTGAGGAACGGCCTGCACCAATAAGAGTTCTTTTAAGCCTTGCTCTTCTCAAACTCCTTCATGAAGTCCGCGAGTTTCTGTGCACCTTCAAGGGGCAGGGCATTGTACATGGACACCCTTATGCCGCCTACGGCCCTGTGGCCCTTCAGGCCGATGAACCCCTTCTTCGAAGCCTGTGCAAGGAACTCGGTCTCGAGCTCCTCGTTGGGAAGCCTGAACGGGATATTCATCTTGGAACGCGACCCCTTCTCCACATTGCCTTTGTAGAAGGTGCCCTTGTCAATGACGTCGTAGATCAGCGCAGCCTTTTTATCATTGATCTTTTCGATCTCCGTTACTCCGCCCATGCCCTCAAGCCACTTCAACACCTCGTGCACCACGAAGATGGCGGTGACGGGGCAGGTGTTGTAGCAGGAGTTGTTCTCAACATGCGGCTTGTAGTTCAGCATGGAAGGCGTGTTCTCGGGCGCCTTGCCGACGAGGTCTTCCCGGATGACGATGCAGGTGACGCCCGCAGGGCCCATATTCTTCTGAGCGCCTGCATAGATGAGCCCGAACTTCGACACATCGACCTTCCTGGAGAGGATGTCGGAAGACATATCGGCCACGAGCGGTACATCACCCGTCTTGGGGAATGTCTGCCACTGGGTGCCGTAGATGGTATTGTTGGAGGTGATGTGGCAGTAGGCCGCATCCTTGGTGAGCTTGATCTCGTCTGCGTTGGGCAGCCTTGTGTAGCTTATGTCCTTGGTGGATGCGGCGATGTTCACCTTGCCGAGAAGCTTGGCCTCCTTGATTGCCCGGGTGGCGAAATAACCCGTGTCTATGTAATCGGCAACCTTGCCGGCAGAAAGCAGGTTGATGGGGATCATGGCAAACTGCAGGCTCGCGCCGCCTTGCAGGAAGAGGATCTTGTAGTTGTCCGGGATCTGCATGGCCTTCTTGAGAAGATCCACCGTCTCGATGAGCAGTGCATCGAACTGTTTCGATCGGTGAGATACTTCCATAATAGACATGCCTGTTCCGGCAAAATTCAAGACCGCCTTGCTCGTGCTTTCGAGTACGGGTTCTGGCAGAACCGAAGGCCCTGGGTTGAATATGAATACATTCCTCATACCTCAAAAATCCTCCTTACCGTGATTAATAGAACATTCTATATACCAGCGAGTGGCACTCTTCGTAAAGGCATTTGTTCTATGATGAGGAAGCCCTTTAGGCGTTTTACCTACGTACCTTAGAGCCTTTTACGCACATGACATTCGGCCCTGTGCCGATTTTTTCATAACTTGGCCGTCCGTATAGATAATAGATATAAGAGGAAACTGTAGAGAGGATACCCATGAACCATATACAAATTAAGCAGGATTCGCCTGGGCGCTCATTGACAGCTAATCTGATCCAAGGTATATAAATGAATGCCCATTCATCTTAAAGAATAACTCCCATCACGAGTACTGACGAGAATGGAAGGAAGCCTTAAAAGCGAGATACACACATGAGGAGGAGCCATATGGAATTTTCACTGAGTGAAGAACACAAGATGGTACAGGACATGGCAAGGAGATTCTCCGATCAGGAGCTGAAGCCCATAGCAGCCCAGATCGACCAGACCCACAAACACAATGACGCAGTGCTTAAGAAGATGGCGGAGAACGGGTTCATGGGCGTGGCCATCCCGAGTGAATACGGCGGAGCGGGGATGGATTATGTGGCCTATTCCCTTATCCTCACCGAGATATCCAGGGGATGTGCCAGCACCGGCGTGATCATGTCGGTGAATAATTCCCTCTACGGCTTTCCTGTTTACACCTTCGGTACCGAGGAGCAGCGCAAGAAGTTCAACACCCCTGTCGCCTCAGGGGCGGCACACGGGTGTTACGGGCTCACCGAGGCCAATGCCGGGAGCGACCCGGCGGGTATGAAGACGAGTGCCGTGCCGGACGGCAACCATTGGATCATCAACGGTGAGAAGAAATTCATCACCAACGGCAACATCGCCAAGTACGCCGTTATCGCAGCAATTACGGACAAGACCAAGGGATATAAGGGCATCACCCAGTTCGTCATCGACCTCGAGGCAACCGAGGGTTTCTCGGTGGGCAAGGTGGAGGATAAGCTGGGCATCAGAGGCTCCGGCACCTCCGAGCTCGTGTTCCAGGACGCCCGCATCCCCAAGGATGCCATACTGGGCGATCCGGGGTCGGGTTTCCGGCAGATGCTCACCACGCTCGATTCGGGCCGCATCGGCATCGCATCCCAGGCCTTGGGCATCGCCAAGTGCTGCCTTGAAGAATCAATCAAATACTCCAAGGAGCGCGTGCAGTTCGGCAAGCCCATCTCCGAGTTCCAGGCCATCCAGTTCAAGATGGCCGACATGGCCACACGCATCGATGCCGCCGAGCTCTTAATCCTGAAGGCGGCATGGCTCGAGAGCAATCATATGCACTTCGAAAAAGAGGCCGCAATGGCAAAGATGTACGCCTCCGACGTTGCCATGTGGGCGACGGTCGAGGGAGTACAGATCCTCGGCGGCTACGGCTATGTGTCCGAGTACCCCATGGAGCGCCTCATGCGCGACGCCAAGATCACCCAGATCTACGAAGGCACCAATGAGATCATGCGGGTGGTTGTTGCCAGGAACATCCTGGGCAAGAGATAGAAATAACAAAGGGGGGCGGGCACGTTATGCCCCCCCCTTCTGCCGATCTAAATCACGGCTGATGCCGCTCCTACAACATACAACATATTATCGAGATGTAGGAGCGCCTTCAGGCGCGATCCATTTTTGGATGTCGCGGCTAAAGCCGCTCCTACAGAATGATGGGCGGGCACAAAGCCCTCCCCTACAAACATTTTCTATTTCTCTGGTCACTGATCATTCCTAGTGCGCCTCCGCCCAGCTCTGACCTACCCCGATATCAACCCTCACGGGCACCAGCAAGGGATAGGCGTTCTCCATCTCGGATTTAACCATATCCTTGACGGATTCCAGCTCATCATCCGCCGCCTCGAATACCAGCTCGTCGTGCACCTGGAGTATCATCCTGCTCTTCATTTCCTTCATATGCTCATGGATCTTCACCATGGCGAGCTTGATAAAATCCGCCGCACTGCCCTGGATGGGGGTGTTGATGGCGATCCTCCTCGCACCCTCCCGCACGTTGAAGTTGTCCGATTTGATCTCGGGGATGCTCCTGCGCCTGCCCATGATGGTCGTTACGAAGCCGTCCTTCTCGGCCGCCCGGGCGATGCCCTCCATGTACTCCTTCACGCCCGGGTACTTGGCAAGGTAGTTGTCGATGTAGCGTTTCGCCACGTCGCGCTTGATACCGAGTTCCCCTGAGAGCTTGTGGGGACCCATGCCGTAGATGATGCCGAAGTTGATGGTCTTTGCCTGCCTGCGATGGTTCTCGGTGACCTCCTCAAGGGGGAGGCCGAAGACCTCGGCGGCAGTGCGGGTGTGTATGTCAAGGCCCTGTTCAAATGACTCCATGAGGGTCTTGTCCTTGGTAATGTGTGCGAGGATTCTCAGCTCGATCTGAGAATAGTCGGCACTCAAGATCGTATACCCTTTCGGCGCTATGAAGGCGGCCCGTATGCGCCTGCCCATGTCGGAGCGTATGGGGATATTCTGGAGATTGGGCTCGGAAGACGAGATCCTGCCTGTTGCCGTAACGGCCTGGTTGAACCGTGTATGGATGCGCCCGGTCTTGGAGTCGATCATGGCGGGCAGGGTATCCACATAGGTGTTCTTGAGCTTGGTGAACATACGCCAGTTCAGGATGATGGCCGGCAGCTCGTGCCTGACTGCAAGCTCTTCGAGCACGGCGCTGTCCGTTGAAAAGCCTGTCTTGGTCTTCTTCCCCATGGGGAGCTTGAGATCTACAAAGAGTACCTCGCCGAGCTGCTTGGGCGAATTGATATTGAAGGTCCTGCCTGCAAAGGTGTAGATACGCTCCTCCATACCCCTCATCTGTACCTCGATCTCCTTGGAGATCTCGCGGAGCAGGTCCGGATCAACAAGAACGCCCAGGGCCTCCATGGCGGCCAGCACGTTCAGCAACGGAGTTTCGATCTCAGAGAAAAGCCTGTCCACGCCGAGGTCGGTCATGCGTCCTGAGAGGACATCTTTGAGCGACACGAGGCATTGAGCGTGGCTTGCAAGATGATGCGCTATCTCGTCGGGTTCAAGATCATAGAGTTTCCTGGCATTCCTGCCGGAACCCATAAGATCTTTGGTACGGTGAATGTCTCTATCAAGGTAGGACCCGGCAAGGTCTTCCAGGGTGGTTTCGCCTGTGGCGGCGTCACAGCAGTAGGCGGCAAGCATGGTATCGAAAATCTCAGTTTCAACCTCAAGGCCCCTGAGTTTGGCCTCAACAAGGGCCTCCTTGGCATTGTGCATGGCAAGTCTCACATGGCGATTCTTCAATGGAGCGAGACAGGCATCCCTCTCCAGGCAGACATAGGCGGTATCGCCCTGGGCCAGTGCCGAACAGGCCCCTTCCATCACGTACATCCCTGCTTCTCCTGATAGAGCAGGATTGCAGATATGTTCGATCCTGCCCTCAAAGGCCGGTCTTGGCTTTGGTGTGTCTCCCTCAAGCTCGGCCTGCAGGGCCCTGAATTCAAGCTCCTTGAAGAGGCGGGAGAGGTTCTCTGCATCGATGCCCTTCATGCTGATGTTGCTATAGTCGATGTCAATGCCTGCATCCCGGTCGAGCCGCGCGAGCTCAAGGCTTAAGAGGGCCTTGTCCGTATGGTTCAGTATGGCCTCCCTGGCCTTCTTGCTCTCGATGGTTGATGCGTGCTCGATTATCTCCGGGACATGTCCCATCTTGGTGATGAGATCCAACGCACCCTTCTCACCTATGCCGGGCACGCCGGGGATATTGTCCGAGCTGTCACCCATGATGGCCAGAAGGTCGGCCATATATTCCGGGTAAACCCCGTACTTTTCTTTCACGGCCTGACGGTCATAGACCTTCTCCTTGAGGGTGTCCCATACCGTTACGTCATCATCCACGAGCTGCATGAGATCCTTGTCACCGGAAATAATAATGACCCGTGAGTCCTTCTTGAACCTCCGTGCAGCCTCAGCAATGATATCGTCCGCCTCCTGTCCCTCTTTTCTCATCATCGGGATGCCAAAGGCCTCGACGATCTGAAGGATGTACGGTATCTGGACCTGGAGTGCCTCGGGCATGACCTGCCGTGTGGCCTTGTATGCGTTATACGTGCGATGCCGCTCCGTGGGGCCCCTGGAGTCAAGTACAAAGCACAGGTATTCGGGTTTTTTATCCTTGATGAGCTTCATGAGCATCCTGGCAAGGATGTAGATGGCGTTCGTGGGCATGCCCTTGGAGGTGGAGAGGTTCCGCATGGCATAGAATGCGCGGTAGATGTACGAACTGCCGTCAATGAGGAAGACTTCTTTTCTGTCTGTCTTTTCTTGTTTATCTGTCATTTGAATACCCGCCTGTTTACCCCTCACCGAAGTCCCTCTCCCCCAAGGGGGCGAGGAGACTATAATTCAGGCTATGAGAAAAGCTTATTTTATTCTGTATCTTTCATAATCAGCTTATTATGCAAATGCGATTAACCGCTATCCCCTCGCCCCCTCAAAGGGGGAGAGGGTCAGGGTGAGGGGTCATTTCTTAAATACAAGCCCCCTGTCCTGGCCACCCTTCCAGGCATGATAATCCATAATGATCTTTGCATGGTCGAAGGCGAGCTCAGGAAGGTGTTCACAGTCAAAGACCCGGGCGCTCGATGCATCATCGCCCTCTTTCATCCGGCCATGCCCCTGGGCGACAAATACCGTAGTGATGGTGTGCTGCCGCGGGTCTCGTGCAGGGTCGGAGTATACGGAAAACATCTTGAGACCGGTCAGCTCAAGGTTCGTCTCCTCCTTGGCCTCCCTGTAGGCGGCCGCTTCAACGGTCTCGCCATAGTCGACAAACCCACCGGGCAAGGCCCATCCCGGCGGAGGATTTTTCCTGAGAATAAGCACTATCCCTCCCTCAAGCTCAATGATCACATCCACCGTAGGCACCGGATTGCGGTGGGTCTTTATGGCGTGTCCGCAGTTCGGGCAGAGGACACCCTGAAAGGCTCCCATCTAAAGATCCTTCAGGGCAATGGTCAGGGTCAGGCCGTTCGTATCATCCAGGAGGACATCGGCAGCAGGCATGAGGTCCCGGCAAGCCGATTCGATCTCCCGGCGCACTGCATCGTCGAGATTCAGCTCGGGGCAGGAAATATGTATGATGCCGTTGTCGAGAGAGATCTTTAAGGTGCGGCCCTTCTGCGTGTAGGCCATAATCGCATTGATGGTACCGGATATTGCTCCGGAGAGTGCATTGTAATCCACCTTGGCATAGTAGGAGCGCGGGCCAAGCTGGATCTCCCGCTTGGTATCATGCTTGAACCGCATATCGGCCATGAGGAAGTTCGTCTCCATCTCCAGGTATTCACGGAGCTCCACGGAGGTGTATCCCTCATTGACCATCTGGATCTTGTAACCGATACCCTTGAGAATGGCGTCGATCTTTTCAGCCCCTTCGAGGATCGACGAAATATCCTTGTCGTTCTTCTCCTTGATCTTGACAAACTCATCGGTAGAGAAGTCCTTCAGTGTCTCGATTCGCTCGTTTCTCGACTGGAGGAGCTGGGCCCTGCCCATGACCCACATCAAAGGTGTATTGAGGTTATGGACAACCCCTCCCAGCAGCGATCCCATGTGGGCAAGAACCTTCTCCTTCATGACTCCTCCATGAAAGCCCGGTAGGCCAAGTAGGTGGAGTAGCAATCCACTTTGGAAGCAAGCTCGAAAGGTGCATGCATGGAAAGCAACGGAGGCCCTGCATCGACGATATCCATACCGTACTCGGCGAGAAACTTCGCCACTGTCCCGCCGCCGCCTTCATCCACCTTGCCGAGCTCGCCGGTCTGCCAGGGGACGTGTTTCCGGTTCAGGACGGACCTGAGCCAGCCGATATACTCCGCATGGGCCTCGCTGGAGCCCACCTTTCCCCGTGCCCCGGTGAACTTGGTGATGCAGACGCCGTACCCCATGCGCGCTGCATTTGTCTTCTCGTGTACCTCAGGATAGTCCGGGTCCAGCGCACCGTTGGCATCGCCGGAGATGGCCTTGCTCCTGAACAGGACCCGTGACGGATTGATGTCCTGTTTGAGCTTGTCACCGACCGACCAGAGGACCTCTTCGAGAAACATGCTCTTGGCGCCCGTGTTGCCTTCACTGCCGATCTCTTCCTTGTCGACCAGCAGCACAATGGTGGTAAAGGGCACCTTACGGGCATCAAACACAGCAGCAAAGGCGGCCCAGGAGCAGACACGGTCATCCTGGCCGTAGGCACCGATCATCGACTGATCAAAGCCTACCTCGCGGGCCGGTCCTGCAGGGACCACCTCAAGGTCGGCTGAGACAAAGTCCTGTTCCACAATGCCATACTTCTTATGCAGCAGCGTCAGGATCTGCCGCTTGACCTTATCTTCCTTGGCCCTCAGATCAGGCCGGGAGCCGCAGATGATGTTGAGCTTCTCACCCACAAAGGCGTCCTCCAGCTTCTTGCCGTACTGGGCCTTGCCGGCCAGGTGGGGCAGCAGGTCCTCGATGGTGAGGCACGGTTCTTTCTCATCCTCGCCGATGACGACCTTCACCAGCTTTCCATCCTCCTTTGCCACCACGCCGTGGAGGGAGAGCGGACGGGCAAGCCACTGGTATTTCTTGATCCCGCCGTAGTAGTGGGTCTTGAGCATGGCGAGCTCGGTATCCTCGTAGAGCGGGTTGGCTTTCAAGTCGATCCTGGAGCTGTCGAGGTGCGCCACCACGATCCTGACGCCATCGGCCAGCGGCCGCATGCCGGTGCGGCACAGGGCCATGGCCTTGCCGCGATTGTCCATGACGGTAAGGCCCTTGTCGCGGGATGCCTTGTCCTTGATATAGCCGACAGCCTCGCGCTCGGTCTTCACCTCGGAGAGGAACCGGATATATTCACGGCAGTACGTCTCGACCCTCCCCTCTTTCCCCTGGAGGATCTCCCATCCGGACTTAGGTTTGTTGGCCAGTACATTCTTCTGTGTTTGCTTTTTCCTGGGCATCTTCTACCTTGCCTGCTGCATGAATTTTTTTAAAGGGGCCTTATTGGAATCTCCCCGGTATGATATGGCTGCAATATTCACACGCCTGGCCCTTCATGGCGATTCGTTCAATGAAGTACCCCTTGCGTGCAATGATCAGCTTCTTGCAGTTGGGACAGTAAGTATTCTCTCCGACGTGTCCCATGACATTCCCACTATACACGAAATTAAGCCCCTCACTCAATCCGATTTCCCGCGCCCGCTCGATCGTCTTTATTGGTGTGGGTGGTGCGGAATCGTATTTGTAACGTGGATAGTACCTGCTGATGTGCCAGGGGATGTCAGGGCTTATGGAGCTGATGAAAGAGGCGATGTCGCGCATCTCTTCATCCGAGTCGTTTTCGCCCGGGATGAGAAGTGTGGTGATCTCTATCCAGATACCGTTGTCATGGTAGGTCTGGATGGCATCCAGCACCGGGGCGAGCCTAGCCGAACACAGCTTCCTGTAGAAGTTCTCGGTGAAGGCCTTGAGGTCGATATTGGCGGCATGGATGGTACCTTTGAGATCGCTCGCTATTACTTCGGGGGTTGTATAGCCGTTGGTGATCATATTGTTGAAGAGCCCCCGGTTCTTTGCCAGAACCGCCGTATCGAGTGCATACTCAAGGTAGATCGTGGGCTCGGTGTAGGTATACGATATGCTCTTACATCCGCTTTGTAAAGCAGCTGAGACAACAGCTTCAGGCAAGAGCTCATCTCCTGTGATGCTGCCCGTATCCTGGGGATACTGCGAGATATCGCTGTTCTGACAGAAGGCGCACTTGAAGTTGCACCCCACCGTGGCAATGGAAAAAGAAGAAGAGCCCGGCAGGAAATGGAACAGGGGTTTTTTTTCGATGGGGTCTACGTTGGCTGAGATGCTCCTTCCCCACACGAGGCTGTAGAGCACCCCGCCCTCGTTCTTCCTGACCCCGCAGGCACCCGTCTTTGAATCGGCAATGAGGCACCGGTGGGCGCACAGAAAGCACCGCACCTTGTTCTCATCCGCCTTTACCCAGAAACGGGCCTGCTTCATCAGTCCTCGTACCTCGCGCCCTTGTCCGCAGACAGGCTCATCCGTGCGTAGCGCTTGAGCACGCCTGTGAGTTCCTTCCTGGGCGGAGCCCATGCCTTTTTCCTCTTCGCGAGCTCGGCTGCATCCACCAGAAGGTCGAGCCTGCGCCCCGGGATATCTATATTGATAATATCACCTTCTCTTACCAATGCAATGGGTCCGCCTTGGGCCGCCTCAGGGGAGCAATGACCGATGGCCGCTCCACGGGTACCGCCGGAGAACCTTCCGTCGGTGATGAGCGCCACATCCTTATCCAGTCCCATGCCCGCGATGGCAGATGTGGGGGTGAGCATCTCACGCATGCCGGGACCGCCCTTGGGTCCCTCATACCTGATGACCACGATATCGCCTTTTTTGATGCCGCCTGCAAGGATCACCTTGGCTGCCTTTTCTTCCGAGTCGAACACCCGGGCCTTGCCCTTACGCTTCATCATCTCGGGTAGCACGCCCGACTGCTTCACGACCGCACCATCCGGCGCCAGCGTGCCCTTGAGGATGGCGATCCCGCCCTCTTTGTGGTAGGCCTTGGCAATAGGCCGGATGACATCGTCATCCAGGATACGTGCTGCCTTAAGATTATTGCCCAGGGTCTTGCCCGTTGCCGTCATCACCTTGGTATTCAACACCTTTAACTCGGTAATGCGCTTCATGACCGCCTGGATGCCTCCTGCGCGGTACAGATCCTCGATGTGATGGGGCCCTGCGGGCGAGAGGGAGCACAGGTGGGGCACCTTTGCGCTCATGGCATTGAAATCTTCCAGGTTCAGCTTGATGCCTGCTTCATACGCGACGGCAGGCACATGGAGAACGGTGTTGGTGGAGCAGCCCAGTGCCATGTCCACGGCAATGGCGTTCTTGAAGGCGGCGGGGGTTGCGATTGCACGGGGCTTTATCCCTTTTCCCAGCAGCTCCATGACCTTCATGCCCGCATGCTTTGCAAGCCTGATACGCTCGGAGAACACCGCAGGGATGGTGCCGTTGCCGGGCAGCCCTAGGCCCAATGCCTCTGTGAGGCAGTTCATGGAGTTGGCCGTGTACATGCCCGAGCATGACCCGGCCCCAGGACAGGCGCACTCTTCGAGCTCGGCAAGTTCTGAGACGGTCATGGTGCCTGCCTTGACCCTGCCGACTCCCTCGAACACGCTGATAAGGTCCACAGGTTTGCCGTGGAGCGTCCCGGCCAGCATGGGGCCGCCGGAGACCACGATAGCAGGGATATTGAGCCGCAATGCCGCCATGAGCATGCCGGGCACGACCTTGTCGCAGTTGGGGATAAACACCAGGGCATCAAAGGCATGGGCAAACGCCACGAGCTCTATGGAGTCGGCGATGATTTCCCGGGAGGGCAACGAATACTTCATGCCGGCATGGTTCATGGCGATGCCGTCGCAGATGCCGATGACCGAGAACTCCATGGGTGTTCCGCCTGCAATGCGCACACCTGCCTTCACTGCATCCGCGATCTGGCGCAGGTGTATGTGTCCGGGGATGATCTCGTTGGCGGAGTTTACTATACCCACAAAGGGACGTGCTATCTCCTCGTCGGTCAGGCCGCATGCCTTGAGCAGTGATCTGTGGGGTGCCTTTTCAATAGATTTCTTTGTCCGGTCGCTTCGCATGGAATGTCCTCTCATTATCAGAGCATTGGGAATTAAAGTATTACTCTCATAGACTCAAATTCATTGATTGCTGGAAAAACATTATATAAAGCCATTATATGGGAAGCATGTTTCGAGCATGAGAGTAACCGGCTACCGCCGGGCTACCTTTCGCCACATTCAGTAATGAGCCTCTTTACCAGGAATTCTCCACCAATCACAGCAATTACAATGTTATTGGGTAATGGGTCAATGGATTTATCCACGATCAATATATCGCCTGGATGTATCCCGGCACCGATCATGGATGTACCATCTACCCTGATATCCATATAAAAGGTTCAGTCTCCCAAATATAAGAGCCGTTAACGGATAAAAAGAAAAGGAGGCATCTTATGGCAGAGCTATATGCTGGGTTGGATCTGCATTCAAGGAACACGTACATGGGTATCATGGAAGGTGAATCGAAAAGAAGGGTTTACCAGAAGAGGCACAGGAATGACCTTGGTGAGATACTGCAAGCGCTGGAGCCTTATCATGATGAGGTTAAGGGGGTCGTGGTTGAGAGCACCTATAACTGGTATTGAGTCTGGGTTTACTTACTTATTGACTGCATCCTTGAGTGCTTTCCCTGCATTGAGACGAGGAGCTTTGTTTGCTTTGATCTTTATCTTCTGACGGGTCTTGGGATTTACACCTTCTCTAGCCATTCTCTTGGCTACATCAATGCTGCCATCCGCCATCCTTTTAACCGGAACACTCTTCTCCTGGATCGATCTCATTTCCTCATCGACCCGCTCAGCAAGAAAGGTCTTTAGGAGTGTCTGATAAGGGACATCTTTCTTGTTCGCAAGGACCTTCACATTGGCAATCAACAACTCCGGTAGCCTCAATGATATTGATCTGACCGAGGGTTTCAGGTCGGGGAATATAGATCGTTTTGCTTTATTCCAATCTATATACCTGGTGGAATCGGCAGTTGCCCAGAATTCACGTTCTTCGTCTTCTGAGGTAAACTTCGGGATCGGGATCTTAGGGGTCTTTTTCATGACTGCATCACTCTCCTTGTAATCTCTCAAATTTTCTTTTCTCGTTTTTATTCATGTCCCTTGCCGATATGACCCTGATGAGTTGATTCCGTATGGTGTAAACAACGAATAACCTTCTTCCTGTATCAGTTTTTCCCAGTGCATAATACCTGGGCTCATCATGAGAGTGCCGCACATCCGATCCACTGACGAACGGCTGATTAAAGAATACCTGCTCACATTCACTGTCCGAGACCTTATGTTTTTCCAGGTTCTTGTTGCTGTTCCCTTTGTCCCATTCAAACCCTATGCAACCCAATACCTCATCGGCAACTTTCATAGTAACTGTATATATCTGACATATACATTAGTCAAGTCGATCGAAAGAGAGGGGAACCTATAGATTCATTATAGAACCGCCTCTCCATATATATTCATTTAAAACTTAAACAACAGGAGGGAGGTATCCATGCAAAAATCAACAGTCATACAGGATCTATGCTCTGATATACTCTATCACCCAGGAATACTCTGTCCGGAAATCAGGGATCACCTTTGCATCTCTTCCGGTTTGATTGAGAATGACATCACCGATCGCAAAAATGAAATTAGGAATGTGTGGTTATGAAGGTCCGGCAGAGCCACCTTATTAAGTAAGGTGCATCCATACCCTTGGGGATAAATCGGGACTTCTAAAACCATAACCAACCTTTCTTCTAATCTATTCAGCGCCTCACGAAATTATGGACATCCCATTAGGAGACTAAGGGGACAGGAGGTTCATAAATATTTGATTGCAACTTGCTATTACAACCTTACCTAAGGATTCGGGCCTTCGGTTACCTGGATCAGGTCATCGAGACGGAGCCATCTGGCAAAGGCCTCCCTGACCTGAGAGCTGTTGAGTTTTACATAGTGCCGGGCTGCCAGGGTCGGCTCATCAAGCGGCAGGTCCAGTTCGGTCCGGTGAATAAATCCTGAGGCAATGCTGTCCACACTTGATTCGGACAGTGGTATTTCCCGGATGAGTAATGCCTTGGCCTGTTGCAGCTCTTCCGGACTCACCGGGGTACTGCGCATATTCTTTCAGATTGTGCTCCACCATGGCGCGCGCTTTATTCACATTCTGCGGGTCGCACGCATATTCAACGCTGTAGAGCGCCCGGGTCTGATTCACATCAAATGATGAAGATACATGGTACACGAGTCCGGCATTTTCCCGCAGGTCTCTGAACAACCGTGTGGCATAGAAGCCTCCGCCCAGGACATGGTTGCCCAGTTGCAAGGCATAGTAATCCGGGTTTGACCTGGTAAGTCCAAGGGTTTCAGCCAGGGTCACCTGGTCCTGTACGCGGCTTGTATTCGGCACATACGTGTTGGATGGCCCATTGGCCGGTACGGGATTAAGGAGTGTTTCAGGCCTTGGTTCCTCCGGGGTCTTCCATTGACCAAAGTACTTCTCGATAACCATCTTGGCCCTCTCGGGCGTAATCTTACCGATGACCACAATGGTGGTAAGGTCCGGACGGAAGACCTTTCGGTAATACCCCTTCACGTCCTGGATGCTAACCGATGAGATCGTAGACGGTGTGGCCTGGCGCAGCGTCGGGTCGTTTTCGGGGAAAAGGGCCTTGTTGATGGCATGCCCTGCAAGATAGCCGGGACTCTTCAGTAGTCCTGCCACCCTGTCGGCCTCCTGCCGGCGGATAGTCTCAAAGTCCTTTTCGGGCAGGGCCGGATGAAGCTCATTGTCGGCCAGGAGCTGTACACCGCGGTCAACCTTTTCGGCCAGGACCTGAAGGCTGAAATCCGTCCCTGCGGACTCATAGGCGCCTACATCATCGATCGTCTTCAGGAATGCCATACGGTCAAGCGATGTCGTACCGAACGAGAAGAGCTTGTCGAGCACATCATCTACGCCATCTTTACCTGCAGGCACTTCGAGATCGGGATTGTTCCTGATATGGCCGTATATGCTGATAGTATTGCTTACGGATTCGCCCTGCACGATGAGCTTTACCCCATTGGGCAGAACACTCACCACCGGATTCAGGGTGGAGGTGGGAATAGAGAGCCTCTTCAACGATTCTTTAGCCCAATCGGGAAGCTTGACGGGGGTGACCTGCCTGGGCGTGAAAGACTCCGGTCCGCCAAAGCCCTTGGAAAGGACTGGCTTGCCGGAAGGTGTAGGTGTGAGGATTGCCGTTATGGAATGATCCAGGTCGATGTATGTGCGCACGAGCCGATTGACATCTTCCACGGATACTTTCCTGATGGCGTTCACATCATCCTCAGGAGACCCCCTGCCCTCAACGGCCAGTGCCCTTGACCAGGCAAAAGCCAGCCCGGAGACCGAATTCTTTTCCAGCTCCGCATCCGCCTCTTTATGCCTTTTGGCAGCCTCCACCATGTCGGCGGATACCCCGCCGCTCTTCACTGAGGTCAAAACCTTATGCAGATCATCAATTAGTGCCTGTGAGTCTCTTCCCTGGGGAAATGTGGCTATCGCATAGCTGAGACCGGCCTTGGGTAAGGCCTCCATCTGAAAATCCATATCCAGCGCCTTCCCTTCGGGCACCAGCGCATACAGGCTGCTGCGCCGACTGTCCAGCACATCGGCCAGCACCAGGGCTGCAGCATAATCCGGGCTGTCGTAGCCCGGCATGCGGAATGCGCTTATGACCATCCCGTAGGGTCTGTCGGTATAGAGATTGATGGTCTTTGGTGTCACGGGTTCCAGATGAATTTCAGTCCTT
Organism: uncultured delta proteobacterium; assembly: GCA_963847605.1. Lineage (GTDB taxonomy): Bacteria > Desulfobacterota > Desulfomonilia > UBA1062 > UBA1062 > MWEI01. Next base: position 52,310 of record CAWKAM010000023.1, read on the forward strand.
GCAGGAAGTTTTCTGAAAGGGATATCGCTGAAGTGACGCTTGACCTCAGCCAGGGCATCTGCAGGCTGCACATTACCGACAATGACCAGAAGGGCATTATTGGGTGCATACCAGGTATCATGGAACTTCTTGAGCATGGCGCCCGTAGTCTTGTCAAAGGATGAGCGGGTGCCCAGTGCATCGTGCTCATAGGGTGTGCCTTTGAACATGTCCTCAAGGAGCCGGGAGTAGAAAATATATTCAGGAACGGACAGATCCTGGGCTACCTCCTGTTCTATGGCTCCCCTCTCCTGACCCCACAGTTCTTCGCTGTCAAGGACACTGCGCATGCGTATGGCCTCGATGTGCAAGGCCGTATCCAGGTCTTTTACGGGAACGGTGAAAAAGTACTGGGTTACATTCTGCCGGGTATTTGCGTTGAACATGCCGCCCATGGCGGCCGTTATGTTTGCCAGTTGACCTGCGGATAGCCCCTTGCTGCCGCGGAACATCATATGCTCCTGGGCATGCGCCATACCCGGGAAACCTTCGGGAGACTCATCTGAGCCGACCATATAATTGAGGACTGTCGTCACCACCGGTGCTAACGGGTTATGCACGATGACCACGCGTAGCCCATTATCCAGGGTGGCGCGCATCACCCCTTCTTCCGGCCCGATTGAATTATCATCAGCCCGAACAAGCGGTATCAAAACCAACAATGCCAGGAGTGTCAGAAGCCCGAATGCATCAACAACCCTTAAGAAGTATCCGGACCGATGCCGTCTGCGGCACGACATCCGGCGGTTATCGCTGCCTCCCTGGTTTAAACCGTTGCTGGAATAATTGTGAATGTGCATATTTTTCTCCATCCGGCACTTGTATGCGACTGATGTCGGCACATACAAGCGAAATGATCTTTACGGCCTCCGCAGCCCCCTCCTCATAGTTAGTCCGAGGGCCTTAAGAAACAAGAGCAGGCCATGCCTTTTTTAAGTGGGGCATGAAACAGGAATTATACCTGTAAATTGAAGGAAATGGTTAAGCATTCATTACCTCCAATCACATTCCAACGATAATAGTCCCTTGAATATTTAACTCCGGAACCTATTTGTATTTTATTATCCATCAATTATAATGGAGGGTTGAAATGACTGGAAATGCTCTCTTGAAGCCTGTCAAGAGCGGGCACAACGAATTTCCGAACCGTGTATTCATGGCCCCCATGACACGCAGCCGTGCAGACAACATCGAGAACGCGCCGACATCGCTCCATGCCGAATACTATTCCCAGCGCGCCTCAGCAGGTCTCATCATTACCGAAGGGTCACAAGTCTCCAGACAGGGCGTCGGTTACATCAATACGCCGGGCATTTACAGCAGGGCCCAGATCGAGGGTTGGAAGCTCGTTACAAAGGCGGTACATGACAAAGGCGGGCACATATTTATCCAGATCTGGCATGTCGGTCGCATATCGCATCCTGATTTTCATAACGGTGAGCTTCCGGTAGCGCCATCCGCCATAAACCCCCACGACCGCTCTTACACACCCCAGGGGTTTAAGGAAACGGTAACACCCCGCGCACTCACCATAGACGAGATACACGGCATTACCCAGGACTTCAAGAAAGCCGCAGAAAATGCCATCACAGCCGGCTTCGACGGCATCGAGATCCATTCAGCCAACGGGTATTTGTTCCATCAGTTCTTCACCAACTGCTCCAATACCCGCACCGACCAATACGGCGGCAGCCATGAAAACAAGGCACGATTTTTCTTCGAGACGCTGGATGCCGTGGTCAAGGCAATAGGCCCGGAAAAGGTAGGGATACGGCTGAATCCCTCAGCACATGGCTTCTTCGGCATCACCATTGACAAAGATACCATCCCCACCTTTGAATACATTGTTGAGCGGTTAAACGATTACAAGAGACTCGCCTATACCCATCTCACCGAACCCATGCTCCCGGTGGATGACGTCCCATTTGCCGTTAAGGAAATCGCTAAACATTTCCGGCCGCGCTACAAGGGGATACTCATCATCAACTGCGGCTTCAACCCCGAGAGCGGCAACCGTGTTATTGAAGAGGGTTTGGCGGATGCCGTATCTTTTGGTAAGTACTTTATATCGAACCCTGACCTGGTGGAGCGTATCCGCCTGAGCGCCCTTCTGGCAGAGCCTGACCTGCATACATACTATACCCCCGGGCCAAAGGGTTATACCGACTATCCGACTCTTGCCTTGAGTTGAGAAGAGGTCTTTTGAGTTTCGTCGCATATTTAATATATCATGTGAGGGTGGAATCATGGCAATAATCAAGAAATGAACCTCCTTTTCCCTGTGTTCGCCTTTCTTGAAGTGTCTCGGCCAAGGTGGTATAGCCTTTTTTATGCGATTCACCATCAGCTTTGCCACCCATGGACGGGAAGAACTTGTAGACATTACCGAGAGGGTCCGTACCATTGTCAGTGAGCATGGAAAGGGACATGAGCTGTGCGCGCTGTATGCACGCGGGGCAACGGCTGCCATTATGATCCAGGAGAACTGGGACCCCAATATAAGGATAGACGTAGTGACCTGTCTGAAGACCCTTGTCCCCCGGGGGAACTGGTTGCATGACCTGGAGGACGGCAACGGTGACGCCCACATAAAGGCAGGCATCATCGGACCATCCGAGGTCATCCCCGTCGAAGACGGCAAACTCCTGCTGAGCACCTGGCAGAATATATTCTTCTGTGAGTTCGACGGGCCGCGGCAGAGCAGGGATGTAATCGTCACGCTTGTGTGAGTAATGAATTCATGGCAAAAAATATTAAAGTCTCCTGGTTTGTGAATTATGGAAACTATAGAGATACATGTTCTTTCAATAGTATTATGTGGTGCATGACCAAGGAGGGCTTATGATCTCATACGAGAAACCCATAACAGACCTCATCAGAATCAGACGGTCATGGAGGAGCTACCGGGAAGAACCTGTCAGTAAGAATAATAAGGAGAAGATTCGCACATTCATTTCCGGGCTCGACAACCCACCCTTCGGATCACAGGTAAGATTTGTCTTTGCCGATGCAAGGGGGCAGGGTCTTGGCAGGGTAAGGGGCACCTATGGGGTTGTTACGGGTGCATCCAGCTTTCTTGTAGGTGCCCTCAAGCACTCGGGCAAAGGGTTCGAGGACTATGGCTACCTCTTCGAGGCACTCATCCTCTACATCACCTCCCAGGGTCTCGGCACCTGCTGGATGGGCGGGACCTTTGACCGAACAATTTTCTCGGATATGGCGCAACTTAACGAAGGTGAGATCATCCCTACGATCAGCCCTGTTGGTATCATCGCCCAGAGACGTAACCTTATCGATACCATGTTCGTCCTCACCGCCGGCTCGCGTGCGCGCAAGGCCTGGTCTTCTCTCTTCTTTAAAGATACATTCAATTCTCCCCTTGGTGAAGATACTGCCGGACCTTTTGCGCTGCCATTGGAGATGGTCCGGCTTGGTCCATCCTCCTCCAACCGGCAGCCGTGGCGGATTATCATGAATGATCAAGGGTTCCATTTCTACCTTACAAGGACATTCGGATTTAGGGTATTGTTCGGAGATGTGGACCTCCAACGTATCGATATGGGCATCGCCATGTTCCATTTTGAGCGCACCGCCATTGACCTGGGCCTTCAAGGCTCATGGCGCATTCAGGACCCCGGCCTCTCTCCCTTGCCGTCTATGACTGAATATGTGGTAAGCTGGGTTGCATGAAGGACATCTCTCATTTCTCCAAGCGCCATGACAAAAGATATATCGCTGCGAAGGGCTCAGGGAATTCGGAAATTATCTACGGCAAGAATGCCGTTCTGGAGTCCATAAATGCAGGCACGAGGAAATTCTATGAAATCCTTGTGCTTCCTCAGCATTATGATGAGATTGTGGAGTCATCGGCAAATGTTCCCATACGGGTCCTCCAGAAGCCCGACCTGGACAAGATCACTGCCACAAATCATCACCAGGGTATTGCGGCTAAGGTCTCGAGTTACCGATATGCCGAACTAAAGGATCTATTTCCTCTCACATGCGTAGTCCTCCTGGATAATGTAGAGGACCCTCAAAACCTAGGTTCCATCATACGGAGCTCTCACGCCCTGGCAGGTGCCGGCATCGTCATACCGGAACACAGATCAGCCCCGGTAACTCCTGCCGTGGTGAAGGCGTCATCGGGTGCAACAGAGCATGTAAGGATTACCCGCGTGAAGAACCTCAGGGCTGCAGCACAGGAATTGAAGAAGAACGGATTCTGGATCGTTGGACTGGAGGCCGACGCACAGGAGGATATCAGCAGAACTCCCACCTTTGATAAGCTCGGCCTTGTGCTCGGAGGTGAGGACAGCGGTATCAGACCGATCATGACCTCAGAACTGGACCTTGTTGTGCGCATCCCCATGAGAAGCGCATTTAATTCTTTGAACGTCTCCCAGGCAGCGACCATTGCGCTGTATGAGCTGGTGGCAAGGGTTAAAATTAAAAGAGTAAGTGATGAGTGAAAGCGGATCAAAAGGGTACGGTACACTCGATTCATGAGTAATACTCTTGACAGAGGTATTTGACCATGGACTTCAACGAACCCCTAGAGTCCTTATTAAGCATACATGAAGGCCTGTCTCTTCATAATGACTGGATTGTAAAGCGGCCTGAGATGGTCTGCGTGGAGCGGGTAATCCATCTGTTCCTCAATGACAAACCACTCGGCAATTTCGTAGCAAGCCCATCGCAACTGAAAGAGCTCGGCGCAGGATTTGTCATCAGCGAGGGGCTGGCTGAGGATCTTGATGATGTGGTTGTGGAAGGTGATCAGGTAAAGGTCTATGCAGGATGCATTGAACAGCGGCAGGAGATAGTTACAGAATCGAGCGGAGGGCTATCCACCGGAAGAATCATGAGAAAGATCACTTCAAATCATATGATCGATCGTGAAGACATCTTCATGGTTATCGCCAATATCGTCTCCAAGACCTGGGAAAAAACGGGCGGCGTGCATTGTTCGGTGCTATTTACCGGCAAAGAACTCGTAGCGAAGAGCAGCGATGTGGGCAGGCATAACACCGTGGATAAGGTTATCGGTTATTGTATCCTGAACAGGATAGACCTGTCCACATGCGTTCTGGGCTGCACAGGCAGGCAGCCGGCCGGTATGGTGTCCAAGGCCGTCAACGCAGGCATCCCCATCATCATCAGCAAGGCAGCAACTACTGATGCGGGAATAAGGCTGGCAGAATCAGCCGGGCTGACGCTCGTCTGCCGCGTCAAGAAAGACAGTTTCTGCGTGTACACACATCCTCATCGTATTAGGGACCTCATGGTAAAGGAAAATGATCGTTAAGGGGAAAACGTCCATGTCAGATACCTCCATAGACCTTGAACAGCTGAAGAAATACTTTTCAAAAGACGCCTTTGCAGAGCTCTGCGGCATCGAGATCTGTGATGCGGGGCCTGGATATGCGAAGACCAGGCTTTTGGTAGACAAGAGACATCTCAACGGCATCAATGTGGCCCATGGAGGTATCGTGTTCACCCTGGCCGATATGGCCTTTGCAGCCGCGGCACATACAAGAGGCATGTCTGCAGTGGCAATAAACACCACCATCTCCTTTATAAAGGCCGGCAAGACCTCTGCACTCTATGCAGAGGCCCGGGAGGTGTCCAGAAACAGGAGGCTCGCCACCTATACGGTGAAGGTGACAGATGGTTCGGGTGAGGTTATTGCACTCTTCCAGGGAACGGCATACATAAGGGCAGAGTCAATTCACAAAGACCCCACCTGATTCTCATTCTATCCTGGGATATCATAAAAAAAGATCCGTCAGCTACAAAGCCGACGGATCTTCTAAAATTTTTATGGTAATGAAGAGAGAATTTCCTTCTAAATTGTTACTATCCGGGAGGGAAGAGATTTTTAAGCTCCTTCCTGATCGTCTTTAAGACATCCTGCTTCTCCCGGTTACTCTTCTCGATCTTCTCGATTCTCTGGACAAGCTCCTCCACCTTCTCATCGAGCGTATGTAATCGGGAGATAATTTTTTCGAGTTCCGCTACAATATCAATATCGGAAGAGATGCCTTCCATCAGCCCCAGCAGGTCTTTGACCTTCTTGGATGTATCAGGATCCATACACCTCACGCTTGGCCTTGAGATGGATATGCGACAGGGATGAATACACCCTGTCGAGTGCAGTCTTGAGTTCGGCGATCTCATCTTCCAGCGGTTTTCTCTTTTGGTATTCTTCATCGAGCTTGGTTTCCAGCTCATGAATCCTTGCCGTGCTGATACTCAGGTCCTTCTCGATGATGGAAACCTTGACATCAAGCTTTGCCTTATCCTGGATGTCCTTAGAGAAGCGCACGAGCTTCTCCTCAAGGGCCTTGCTTCTTATAATCTCCGTATCGAAACCGATTGCCTTCTCATCGAGCATGCCCACTACATGTTGGATATAGTGGTCTGCATCTTCGAGCTGCTCGTTCAGGAACAGGATTTCGCGCTCCAGGAGCTTGTGCTCCCTCGCCGCCTTTTCAAGCTCGGCAAGATTCACCTTGAGATTCGAGTTCTCCCGCCCAATCTCTTCGATGACCCGGTCGTGCTCCTTGAGCTTCCGGGCTACGTCCTTCTTCTCAAAAAGGATCTGGGAAACCTCCGTATTCAGGTCCTCGATGGTTTCCACAGCCTTGGCAATGGCGGCATGGGCGCCATCCTTTGCTATGATGGGGGATATGACCGATTCTCTAACCGCCACCGGAGCCGGTGTGGCCTGCTCTTTGATCTCTTCCTGCGGTTTTATAAGTACGGGGTCGACATTCCAGGGCCTGTTGGGCCTGCGCTTCTGCATCTTGGGCATCCGCTCAGCAACACTTTTATCAAAACCGTCTTTCATAGATAACAACTCCTCATTTCAACAGATAGGCATCATGAAAGATCCAATACCTTTTAGGTTGAATCCGAGCACTACGTTAACCACAAAACCGACTAAAAGACAATCGGGAGATTAGGAAAAACCTCCCGAATAAAATCATTAAGATCTGCTGAGCCCCGGTTTTTGGGGGCATACTGTGAAATTGGCATCCCTACGCTCGCCGCCTCGGCGATTTTTATATCCTGGCGGATTAGAGTCTTCATAAGATAGCCGTTGTAATGCGTCTCCAGGGCCTCCTTTGCCCGCTGACAGATATTGTGTGATGCATTATAGTTGTTCAGAAAGATGTAGATGTTCTCAAAGATAAATTCAAAATCTTCCTCAATGGTCGAGAGCGTCTCGAAGAGGATCTTAAGCCCATGGTAGGATAGAAAGTCCGCCAATACCGGGACAAAAAGATCGTTGCAGGCCAGGATGCCGTTGAGGTTCAGCAGGCCGATGGAGGGAGAGGCATCCATGACGATCACGTCATATTCATCCTGGATTGCAATAATGCTCTTTTTCAGGCGCTGCTCACGGGCATTCATGGAAGTAAGCGTCAGTTCTACGGGAGAGAGATCAAGGTTTGCAGGAATGAGCTTCAGGTTTTTCATCTTCGTATCCAGAATGATGTCTCGGATATGAGTCTTTTCTATGAGAACATTATAGAGGGTATTCTCAAATGAACCGTTATCTATCCCGAGGCACTGGGTGAGATGGCCTTGGGGATCGAGGTCCATGAGAAGCACCTGCATGCCGAGCTGGGCCAGCCTGAAGGCATAGAATGCCGATACACTCGTCTTTCCGGTTCCGCCCTTGAAGTTAAGGAAGATCTGCCTCCTCTTGGATGTAACCAGTGAGGGCTTGCCAAGGATCTTGAGATACATGGGAATGTCATGGGGATAATAGGTGCGTACCCCGTCTATGATCTGGGGTTGGGGAAGCTTTCCACCCGTCTCCATCTTCAGCAGGGTAGGTTTTGTAATCCCAAGCAATGTTGCAAATTCTTTGGCTGTGTATACGGGTTGTTCCATTTATGACCGCTCCATCATGATCTCCCACCACCCCTGCCATTTGGCGATAATCCATTCGAATTCCTCGGGCGAAGCACTAAGGGGCTCTCCGAAATCCTCACCTGTGAGCCTTTTAAGGGTCTGCACAGCCTGCATTCTCACTTCATGAGATGAATCTTCCAGGGCCTTGATTACCTGTTCCACATCATCCGGCGATCCCCATATGGCCATGAGCCTCAGGCAATCTTTCCTCACTGATTCATCAGGGTCTTGGGTACAGAGCCTTGCCACCGAGCCAAGGGAGCTCTTGTCATTCAACCAGAAGAGATAGCTGATAACCCTCCTGCGAACATAGGCGTCGGAGTCTTCAAGCCACCTGATACCATCTTCGGGTCGAAATGCTCCCTTACGGAACAGGTAGCGTATGGCCCTGGCCCTCACCCGGGGATCTTCATCCCGGGTAGCTGCCCTGAAGATATCCGAGAAATCGGCGTCGGCGTCAAAGAGGATGTCATACACGACACCGGCTGTCGGCTTGTCCGCATCTTTCAGAACAGATGAAAAGACCTGGGCAGGGTCAGGGGTTTCTTTGAGGATAGCCTTTGCGGCCATCTTCTTGATTTCAGGTTCTGCATCATGCAGGTCTCGCAGAATCTGGTTCAATACAACGCCCTTCAACGAACCCTCCTCTCCCTACGTATGAATATAAATGGGAAGGGCACAATCAGTCAAGCTTATCAAAGAAAAGGATTTTAACTCCTTGTGCCTCCATGATAACCTATCCTCCATGGGAGTTCTTATAGCCGATGTGGTCATACTTTCAAACATCCCAAAGGTGCTCTCTTATTCAATACCTAACGATATGTCTCCAAAGGTGGGATTGAGGGTCGCAGCGCCTGTCAGGAAATCGACAAGGGTCGGCGTCATTATCGGCATCAGGGAAAGCTCAGAGTCAGATGAGGGGCTTAAGGATCTCGCGTGCGCCCTTGATGAGACCCCCTTTATAGCATCCGAACTGATCGAGCTCATCTCTTGGACATCAAAGTACTACCATGCAGGCATCGGCCCTTGCATGGCCCTTGCCTTCCCGCCATACCTCAGGCAGTGTCGCACGATTATACTTGATGAAGATCCGGTCATATTCAGGACCGACAGGGGAAATGACAGACTCGGCCCTCATCAGAAATCAATACTTGATGCCATTCCCAATACGGGCATCCAGATGAGCACCCTCAAAGACCTCTTACCGGGAATCACCCGGAAGATAAAAGCTCTGGCCAAGCGCGGTTTTATAGAGCTCAAAGAAGTACCATGCGGCTCCGCCCCTTCCTGTTCTGCGACCCCGGAATATACCCCGGACCAGCACATGGCAATCAGTGAGATCACGCAAGCCATCAAGGCCGGGAGATTTCACGCCTATGTCCTCCATGGGATTACGGGATCAGGCAAGACAGAGGTGTACCTTGCGATTGCAATGGAAGCCATCAAGCTTGGGAAGTCCGTGCTCTACCTCGTCCCTGAAATCGCCCTGACCCCGCAGACCATTGACATGGTTAAAAGCAGGATACCCCTTAAGGTGGCCGTGTTCCATTCGGGCCTCTCTCCGAAGGATCGTGCCCGGGAATTCATGAAGGTGGCACGTGGAGGTGTGAAATTCGTCCTGGGCACCCGCTCCGCGATCTTTTCACCATTAAGGGAGATCGGCCTTATCGTGGTTGACGAGGAACATGACCACAGCTACAAGCAGGAAGACGGCATTCCCTACAACGCCCGGGACCTGAGCCTTTTACGTGCAAAGAATAACGGGGCAGTGGTGATCCTGGGTTCCGCCACCCCGAGTATGGAGACCTATGATCGGACAAGGTTGCCCCATTCGAGTCTCATCACCATGACAAGCCGGATCGGCCCTGCAAAGTTGCCGGAAGCTGAGATCGTGGACATGAGGGGGGTACAAGGGCCGCTGTCGGAAAGACTCATCGGGGAGATGATCGATACCCTCTCCAAGGGCGAGCAAGTGCTTCTCTTCATCAACCGGCGGGGTTTCTCGGCTGCCATGGTGTGCCCGGGGTGCGGCAAGGTCCTTAAGTGCAGCCGCTGCGACAGGAGCCTCACCTACCATAAGGCTAAGGCAAAGGCCTTATGCCACTGGTGCGGCTTTACCATGAATTTGCCCGAGATCTGTCCCTCCTGCGGTTGCCTTGACATGAAACCCATCGGCATGGGAACGGAACAGGTCATCCAGGCAGTTCAAAAGGTCTCCCCGGGCAAGCGTGTCCTTCAGATAGATTCCGATGAAATGACAACGGTAAAAAAATTGACAGCAGCACTGGATGCCATCAGGGCTGGAAGCGTTGACATCATCGTAGGCACCCAGATGATCGCCAAGGGTCATGACTTTCCCTTTCTCACCCTTGTGGGGGTGGTGTACGCCGAGCAGCTTCTGTATATGCCCGACTTCAGGAGCGGCGAGCGGACCTTCCAGCAGATCGTCCAGGTGGCCGGACGCGCGGGAAGACGCAAGTCAGACACCAAGGTGATCATCCAGACATATGTCCCGGATCATCCTCTTATACAGTCGATTTCCGGGTATGACTATCAAGCAATGATGGAAATAGAAAAAGGCATAAGAAAGGCTACCTTCTTCCCGCCCTACTCGCATATGGCCCGGTGCGTGGTCAGTTCAAAAAAAGACAAGACCGCACGGGAATTTTCCGTTCAACTTGCATTATCGGTTAATATCCCCGGGGTAGAGGCCCTCGGTCCTGCACCGGCGCCCATTGCGCTCCTGCGAGACCATTTCCGGTGGCATTTCATCCTTCGGTCAAAGAATAGAGGCGCTCTTCATAAGGCCATTGATATTATAGAGCGGATGTACCAACCGCAAGAAACAGACCTCAAGATCGACGTTGATCCTTATTCGATGATGTAGGGCCCCGAAAGTCTTTAAGGTTTCCTGTAGGAGAGCTTACGGACCAGCTTTGCCCTGTCCTTGAGTTTTATTTTGAGATAGCATGGGCTCAAGATGAGGCTTTTTATGATCTCTCTCTTTGTCATCCCTGATCTCCTTCTCATCATCCATGATGGGTTATAGATATATATCGGCAGATCTTGAGCCTTTCTGGAGTGGAGATTTTTTAAGGCCATATGATGAGCAGCTTGACTTCCATTCTGTCCGTGTTAGTTTAGGATTATATCTATTTGATCTTCAATAACTAAAATTACTAAGAATCACAGTCAATGTTTTGCTTCTTCTTGATGGGGATGAACTCCATGAAGTCTCAGAAAGACGGTCTATCCAAGGAAGCCTTGCTGGAACTGATCAGGTCGAATCCTTTCTGGGGAGCGGTCGATGATTCCATAGTACAGGAACTGCTGCCAAGCATGGAGTATGTTCTGCTCCAACAGGGAGAAATGCTGATCAGGCAGGGCGATGCCAGTGAAGCCATGTATGTTGTCGTGAAAGGAGAACTCCAGGCCATCAGCGTTCTGCATGATGATACCGAGATCCCTCTGGGGAAAATCGGCCCTGGAGAGCCCATTGGTGAGATTCAGATCCTGGCAGGTGGAAAGCACACAGCAAGTGTAAAGGCATTGTCTGATGCCGAGTTAATCAGGTTGTCGAAATCAGCACTGGAGAACCTTCTGCACAAGTCGCCTGATCTAGTATCCGTCCTTGCCGACATATCCAGGAGGCGGCTCCTGCACAACCAGCTTGCTCATATCCTGCCGACCTTGTTCGGTCCGCTCAATGATATCATGCTCCAGGATATCGAAGATCAGGTAGAATGGCTGCATGTAAGCAGCGGGGAGATCCTCTTCCGGGAAGGTGAGCCCGGTGATGCCCTCTATATCGTTCTATGCGGTCGCCTGAGGGTTGTTGCTAAGGGTGATGGTACATTAGAGAAGGTGCTGGGTGAAGTGGGCATGGGTGAAAGCGTGGGAGAAATGGCCCTGTTTACCGATGAACCCCGTTCCGCAACCGTCTATGCTATCAGGGACAGTGAGCTCGTGAAGATATCCCAGCCGGTCTTTGAACAGATATCCAGGAGCTATCCCCAGCTGACTATCTCCATAACAAAGATCCTCATAGGCCGTCTCCGGAAGAACATCAACCGGTCATGCCCCATGAATACCGGGACAAACATCGTACTCATCCCCATAAGCCCGAATGTACCCCTTGAAGACTTTACCCGCCGCTTCGTGTCTTGTCTCACATCTCTTGGTCCAACCCTGCACTTGAGCAGAAAACGTATCGATGATCTTCTGCACACCCCCGGCATCGCATCATCACCTGAAGATGGCCCCGGCACTATCAGATTGCTCGCCTGGCTGAACGAGCAGGAGACGAAGTATCCGTTCATTCTCTTTGAAGCTGATCGTGAAGATACTCCATGGACCAGACGTTGCCTGAGACAGGCAGACCATGTCCTCCTGGTCGCCAATGCATCTGACGGCAGGGATTCTGCAAGGGTTGACCCGGCACTGCTCCATTCTCAGAAAGGATCTCATCATGCCCGCAGGTCCCTCATCCTCATCCATCAGGATGGAAACTCCCTTCCCACGGGAACCAGGAAATGGCTCGATCAATGGAAGGTGGAGGATCATCACCACATTCGCTGGGACAGGGATAAAGACTTCATGCGTGTGGCCCGGATTCATAGCAGGCTGTACTACCAGCCTGGTCTTGAGTGGGGGCGGTGCACGGGGGCTTGGCCCATATCGGGGTCATCAAAGCCCTCAGGGAAGCCGGGATCGAGATCGACATGGTCGGGGGAACCAGCATGGGAGCGGTATTCGGGGCTGTATATGCTATGGACCTCGATGACGAGGCACTATACCACAAGGCCCTGGATTCCTTTGTTCACCGGAAGCCCTTCAAGGATTACACGCTGCCGTTCATATCGCTGGTGAGATGCAGGGAACTCGATTCCATTATACATGACGGTTATGGGGATATTCATATCGAAGACCTCTGGATCAACTATTTTTGCGTGTCCAGCAATCTCAGCACAGCGGAACTTGTGATACACAGGAAAAACCCGTTGTGGAAAGCCATCCGGGCAAGCGTTTCATTTCCTGGCATAGCTGTGCCGGTGATCGAGGGCAATCATCTGCTTGTGGATGGCGGCGTGCTGAACAACATGCCCATCGACATCATGCGGGGCCTCTGTAAAGGAAAGCTGATCGCAGCCGATGTCTCAGAGGACGAGGACCTGATAGTTACCCACAAAGAGATCCCCTCTCCGTGGAGAATCTTCATGAGCCGCCTGCTGCCCTTCATCCCAAAAATGAATATCCCGAACATCTTTGATGTGCTGATGAGGACAGCAGTTCTGAGCAGTGTCCACCGAAGGAACCAGGTCGTAATGGATGCGGATCTCTATCTCAGGCTCCCTGTTCACAAGTACAAGCTTCTTGAATTCAATGCCATCGATGATCTCATAGAGATCGGGTACCGGTATACAAAAGAGAAGCTCAAGGATTG
>CAWKAM010000024.1:0-18143 GCA_963847605.1 uncultured delta proteobacterium
TTTAAAAAGTCGAATGTGAGCGCAAGGAGGATCAGGAAGATGACGTAAAGGGTCATTGTCTATGCTTGCTTAACGATGATGGATTCCACGATGTGGGCAACGTCCTCACAGATATCCAGCACGGTTTCGGCGAACTGGTAAATCTCCTTCCATTTGATCAGGAAGATTGGGTCCTGCACTGTTTCGAATAGTTTGGCCAGGATGGCGTCCCTCATGGTGTCCCCGATATTCTCGAGCCGGTTTACCTCGATGCAGGCATCAAGCGTTGTCTGGGGCCGCTTGGGGTTGCTTAATCCCTCGATGGCCTTGGCAAGGGCATGTACCGATTTTTCCATGACAGTGGAGAATTCGATGAGATCTGCATCTATCTTTACGATTTTATAGACCTTCATGCGGTTGGCGATGGTGTAGATCATATCGATTACGTCGTCGAGCTCACATGCCAGTGCGTGTATGTCCTCACGGTCAAAGGGGGTGATGAAGGTCTTGTTGAGGCGGCTCATGATCTCGTGGGCGACCTCATCGGCATTGTGCTCGATATCGCGCATCTTCTGTACCATCTCGCTGTCAAAGTTCCCTTTTGCAGTCATCTCTGCGAACAGGACCGCTGCATTTACCGCATACTGAACCTGCTTGTTGAACAGGACGAAGAAATTCTGATCCTTAGGGAGAAAGCTGAACCCCATATCCTCCTCCTCAATCCCTCTTAGGATGTTGTGTCGATGGTGACAGGAATGTCTTATAAGTATTACCCTGTTCAGTCAAGTGCCGATGACGTTGATACAAGAAGGATTTTAAAGGGACGGCCGGGACATGTTCCTGGGCCTTTACATCAGTGCGTTACAGGGATCGTTACCGTAAATGTGCTGCCCATATAAGGTGTGCTTGTTGCCTCGATAGTTCCCCCATGGAGAACAGCGATATGTTTTGCAATTGCCAAGCCCAGCCCCGTACCGCCCATATTCCGGGATCTGGACTTGTCGACCACGTAGAAGCGTTCAAAGATCCGCGAGAGGTGTTCATGGGGAATTCCGACACCTGAATCTTTTACCGAGATGACTGCAAGATTGTCCCTGATTTCCACGGATATCGAGATCTCACCTTTTTCCGTATATTTCAGGGCGTTGTCGATAAGGTTCGTGATCAATTGCTCGAAACGGAAGGGGTCTGCCTTGACGGTGACTGCCTGGCACTTAAGATTCAAATCAAGACCTTTTGCTTTGATACGAGGTTCATAGATTGCCAGCACTCCAGTGATGAGATCTTGCAGATTCACCTCCTCTAAAGAAAGCCTGGGTTTCTCTTCCATCTCAGATAGTGTAAGTAGGTCGTTCACCATGGCGATGAGCCGCTCCGTATGCCGGTGGATGATCTTGAGATATTCCTGGGACCCTTGCCCTGCTTCATCCAACAGGGTCTCGGTGAACCCCTTGATGGCGGTCAGCGGGGTCCTCAGTTCGTGAGAGACGTTCACTGCCAGATCCTTTTTGATCTGCTCGATCTGTTTCATCTCGGTGATGTCGTGGAGGAGCAGTACCTTAGCCTGTTTCGATGCAAGGGGTGTGATACTGCAGAGATAGGTTTTCCCTCCAAGCTCCACCTCGCCGTTTACCGGGTCCTGAGCAGCCCCTTCAACGAGGGTATTAAGCCGGGACGACCTGAGGAGCTCCCAGTAATATCTGCCAAGGATAGAGTCCGCAAAGATGATCTTCTTTGCAGCCGTGTTGTAAAGGGATACCCTGCCGTCGGCATCAAGCACGAGAAGCACCTCCGTGATGGATGTTACAATACTTTCAAGCTCCTCCTTGCGGGTGTTCAGTTCATGAAATGATGACTCCAGCCTTTGCGCCATCTCGTTGAAGCTCTCGTTGAGGTCCCTGATTTCATCATTGCCGCTCGGAGCTACTCGCACGGAGAAGTCGCCTTTCGCGACATTGCCTGCCGCCTTGCTCAATGCCCTAATGGGTGTTGAGAGCAGGTGGGAGAAGATGGCTGAGAATATGAGGGACAGCACGATGATGATCGCTGTGAGCCATATAAGCCTGGTGAGCAATGTACTCAGGAGGTCACTGATGTGCTTGAGTGTCATGCTCAGCCGGAGCACGCCATCGATTTTGTCATGCACCTTTATCGGCAGTGCAATGTAGAGGAGATCCTGTTCGAGGGTCGTGCTGTATCTTATGCTCTGGCCTAAAGCCCCAACGAGGGCCTGTTTTACCTCGGGCCTGTCCCGGTGGTTCTCCATGGCTGCCGGGTCCTTTTCCGAGTCTGCAAGCACCTTGCCCGATGCATCGATAATGGTCACCCTGATCTCAAGCTCATGCCCGTAGAGCCTGGCCGTTGTATTCAGGGCTTCAGTATCGCCTTTTTCAAGGAGAGGGATAATATCCTGCCTCAGGGGCAGGCCGATATTTTGAAGATTTTGTGCAGTGGTCCTTATATAATGCGACCGGATAATCTCATACGATAGGATAAGGATGAGAATCGCAAGGGTAACCGTCACTACCAGAAACCCTGCGAATATCTTAAAAAAAATGGGTCTTCTCATGCCTGTAGTTTATAGCCAACGCCGCGTACGTTCCTGATGAAGTCACCTGCAGGACCGAGTTTATCGCGTAAGTTCTTGATGTGAACGTCTACAGTCCGGTCTAACACTGCCTTCTCATTTCCCCAGAGATGGTCGAGGATGCGCTCTCTACTGAAGACTTTGCCTGGGTTTGTAGCAAGCAGAAGGAGGATTTTGAATTCGACAGCCGTCAGCATCACGGGTTCATCATCAACCTTAGCCTCAAATCTTTCCGGGTCGATGAAGAGTTTGTTCCCGACGGAGATGGGTTCTGCCTGCACATGCGCGGTCCTCCTCAGTACCGCCTTGACGCGTGCGATAAGCTCTTTGGGTGAAAAAGGCTTGGTCACGTAGTCATCCGCCCCGAGCTCGAGTCCGGACACCTTGTCGATCTCTTGTCCCTTTGCCGTAAGCATGATTATGGGGATGGATGAGTATCTTGAATCATTTTTCATCATCCTGCACACGGTGAGCCCATCAAGATCGGGCAGCATGAGGTCAAGGATGACGAGGTCAGGGATGTTTGCAGAGAGAAAATTAAGCAATGAGCTTCCATTGAGAAAGCTGTCCACAGAGAACCCGGCCTTCTTGAGGTGTATACTTACCAGGTGGATGATATCAGGTTCGTCATCGACCACAGCTATACGGCTACCCATCAATTCCATCCTTTAAGCAATACCGTAACATCGGCATGGAATGTATCTTTTAAGAGTTATATGGGGTCATATATCCCGTGTACCGATCAGTTGCAAGAGAACATGTATGAATTCATACATTATTCATACATTCTTCATCATTACTTTACAAACTTGGAGATTCAAATCTGCCTGACGGTTCATGCCTAACATTAAAAAGCATGTTTTAAAAACACATTGACGGCATTGTATGAATCTCGGCTCATGTGCACGGTTCCTCCGGCAGGGAAGGAGAGCTTCCCAAGCAAATAGAGTTGCTCCATGGCGAATCCGGTGAGCAGCTTGTTGTTATCCCAAGGCATGAGTTTATCCCCATAGGTCTTTCTAAAAAAGTCGGTTAGGTGAACAATGTGTTCCACGGCACTGGGAGCCTTTGCCTCTACCTCGATCTCGTAGTGAAGTATTCGTGAGCCACCGATGAGGTAGTTGACCTTATCGAGGGCTATCTCAGCAATGATGCCCTTTCCAGGCTCAATAAGGGCCACCACATCCATTGTATATCTTCGTGTCTGCCTCTCATGGATCGATATAAGCCCGAGCTCTTCCAGGTACTTCCTGGGTGTACTCGCTTTAATATCGCTTGCTCCGGCCGGTACGGGGATATCCGGCAGGGTTTTCAAGATATAAGCCAAGGACTCCGATGACCAGGGAAGTTCTGTCTCATCTCTATGTGTTGTCCCACGCTCATCAGTATGTTCATCCTTTTTGATGCAGATAACGACAGAGCCTTCCTGCTCTCGAGTCCTCAGGGCGATACCTTGTCCGAAGAGGGTCTTGGCAGGTGTATCAAAATAAGTATCCTGAAGCATTCTTGTTTTCCCGTGCAGGAGTTTATACATGCCGATAACATCATAGGATGCAATCTCTTTCAAGATAGCCTCTGATTCATCCCCCAGGATGACAAGCTTTGTCTCGATCTCGGCAGGCACGGCTACCCTCTTACGAGGATATTATGCACAAACCCGCATCAGATGCAATGGGGGTGCAATAAACAACGGACGACTTTTCATAAGTATTTACGGTTCGTTAACACATTGCGCTGCTTTTAAAAAGGCAAGGACGGCCGAAAGCCCTTGGAGAATCTCAGGCTTGAGCGCTTCTCCAGAGGGGCAAATGGTGGAATGCTTAATACATCATTTTTTGCAGTCTAGCTTCGGGTGGTCGTCTTACTTTCTTTTGCTGTGACTTTTTTTGTTGATGGCTTAGAGGTGGAAGATTTTTTGGTCTTAGCCGTTTTCTCGTCAAAGGAAACTGAATATCTGGCATGCACTATCTTCTCGGCCTCAAGCCAGTGTTCCCGATCCCGGCCTGGTATGCAGCCATCCTTCTCATAAAGTTCATAAGCGACTTTTTCAATCTCTTGATTTATATTCATTTGAAACCTCCTTCTTAAGCTACTTCTTCCACTCGGCTGTTTACTGCCCGTGGTTACCACCTGCATTCTTATAATCCACCGGGGTGCATCATGAGGGCTGTCGGATTCCTTCTCTCACGAGTTATGGATCCCAAGGGTGATCATTGCATCCTTGTTGCTTTTGTATCACCCGTTGAATATGATATCAAGCCAATATAATGTCAACTTAAACCCAGCTCTACGGGAGGATGGGTTTTTATGGGCATTGACATTGATGCCGGAACCGCTTTCTTAGGGAGGGAAACAGGTCATGAAAGGAGAGGATGCTGTCATGAAAGAAATCGTGTGCGGTATTTGCGGGGAGATAATTACAGATCCTGATTCCAACTGTCCCTATTGCGGTGCTGAGCCCAACCATTTTGTTGACGGTTCCACTGTGGACCGGGAGCTCTTGAGAAGGATCTACGACGAGGGTGGGGCCACGTACTGAAATCCTGCATGAAAAATCCTTTGTCGTTCGGATAGACGATCTCGGATGGTTAATGAATTGATACCAGCCAGGAAATGTCGATTAAGGATTCAGTAGCAAGAAAAAAATAACAGGAAATAACAAAAAAGGATTATAATCTGCTTTATAAAGCATAATACAATCCAAAAATCATGGTTTTTGCCGATTTTACCGTTGCATATGGATATTTTGCAATTAATATAGAACTTATCAAATTCCTAAAGGCGAGGTTCAGGTATGGACAAGATCTTAAGGATAGATATGGGTGCATCGGGCGGTCCAAAGGCGAAGGCGGTTCCCATCGGGGAATATGCCGGATTAGGGGGAAGGGCTCTGACATCGGCGGTCATAGCGAAAGAGGTTCCGCCGGAATGCCACCCCTTGAGCGCAGACAACAAGCTCGTCATAGCGCCGGGACTCCTGAGCGGGACGGCGGCAGCCATGTCGGGCAGGTTATCGGTTGGCTGCAAGAGCCCTCTTACGGGCGGGATCAAGGAGGCGAATTCCGGAGGTCAACCTGCCCAGGTTCTCGCTCGTCTCGGGTTTGCAGCAATCATCCTGGAAGGCTCATCCAAAGCCAATGACTTGTACAGGATATTCATCAACAAGGACGGGGTCACGATAACCCCGGACAACAGCCTGAAGATGATGCTCAACTATGACCTGGTGGAAAAGATGAAGGCCGAATACGGCGACAAGATCGCCTGTATATCCATCGGCCCTGCAGGTGAGATGAAGCTTGCTGCGTCATCTGTCGCCTGTACGGACATGGAACTGCGGCCGACCCGCCATGCAGGACGAGGCGGGGTAGGTGCGGTCATGGGCTCCAAAGGCGTCAAGGTGATCGTGCTCGATGATACGGGAATGCCCATGCGCCAGCCAAAGGACCCTGACAAATTCAAAAAGGCCAACAAGGAATTCGCGGATGGTCTCAAAAAACATAGCGTTACCGGCCAGGGTCTTCCTGCCTATGGGACCAATGTCCTCACCAACATCCTGAACGAGGCAGGGGGTTACCCCACGTATAATTTCAAGGAAGGCAGGTTTGCGGGTGCTTCAAAGATAAGCGGTGAAACGGAAGCAGCCTTGGAAACCGAACGGGGAGGTCTTGCGACCCACGGCTGCCATCGGGGGTGCGTTATCCGCTGCTCCGGTACCTATCACGATAAAGACGGCCATTATCTTACCAAGCAGCCCGAGTATGAAACGGTATGGGCGCACGGCGGTCATTGCGGCATCGATGATATGGACAAGATCGCCATGATGGATTTTCTCGAAGACAACATCGGCCTGGATACCATTGAGACCGGTGTCACCATCGGTGTCGCAATGGAGGCCGGCCTGTTGAAATTCGGTGATGCAGACGCAGCCATCAAACTGGTTAAGGAAATCGGTCAAGGGACGCCGTTGGGGAGGATCATCGGGAGCGGTGCGGCGGTGACAGGCAAGATCTTCGGTGTTGAGCGGGTCCCGGTTGTAAAGGGCCAGGCCATGCCTGCATATGACCCGCGAGCGGTCGAAGGAATGGGGGTTACCTATGCCACAACCACCATGGGGGCTGATCACACGGCAGGGTATGCGGTGGCCACCAACATCCTCAAGGTGGGCGGGTTTGTCGATCCTTTGAAACCCGAGGGCCAGGTTGAGCTCTCCCGTAACCTCCAGATAGCAACTGCATTTATCGACTCGACAGGCATGTGCCTGTTTATCGCCTTTGCGATCCTGGACCAGCCCGAAACCTTCCAGGCCTACCTCGATCTCCTGAATTCCTGCTTAGGGCTCAACTTTACCGCTGATAACGTGGCGGAGTATGGGAAGAAGGTTCTGAGCATGGAAAGGGATTTCAACAAGAGGGCTGGTTTTACAAGCCAGCAGGACCGCCTGCCCGGTTATTTCAAGACCCAGCCCATCCCGCCCCACAACGTGACCTTCAAGGTAAAGGACGAGGATCTCGACAAGGTCTATAACTGGTAAAAGCCTTGCTAAACTGCACGGAAGAGCCATTGAAGACTCTTCCGTGCAGGTGTATACAAGTATTCAATGCCCATCACGGTAAAACTCTTTGCCAGTCTGCGTAAAGGCCGGTTTGACGAAGATACCCGGGTATATGCCTCCGGAATTACCGGCAGGCGTATCGTTCAGGACATCGGCATACCGGAAAAGGAGATAAGGCTGGTCTTTGTGAACGGCCGGCATGCCTCCTTGGAAGATCTGCTTGCAGATGGTGACACCCTGGCCCTATTCCCACCCATCGGGGGAGGGTGATGTGGACAAGATCCATGATTTTCTCATAACCCATACCCAGGACGGTATACTCACCTGGGTTGTGGAAGAGCAGGCCGCACAGGAGTTCTCCCTCACCTATCAGGAGGTTGAGCTTACAGCGCTGGCGGCAGGAATAATGCCGGGGCGTTACCAGAGAAATCGAAACACCCTCTCCCTTGCCGATCAGGCGACATTACTGAAGAGTCATGTGGCTGTTATCGGATGTGGGGGATTGGGGGGATACGCCATTGAGGGGTTGGCCAGGATTGGTATCGGGAAGATGACTGTCATCGACCCTGACAGCTTTGAAGAACATAATCTTAACCGTCAGATATTATGCACGATCAATGTCTTTGGCATGGCAAAGGTCGATGTCGCCCTGACCAGAATCCGGGAGATAAATCCTGCGGTTGAGGTCGTTCCAGTGAGAGATGCATTCTCGAAGGAAAAGGGGCCGGAGATGCTCAAGGGTGTACAGGTCGTGGTGGATGGTCTGGACAGCATACCCGTGAGAATCCAGTTAGGGGAGGTCTGCAGTAATACGGGCATCCCGATTATCCACGGTTCCATAGGCGGCTGGTATGGGCAGGTAACAACCCAGATGCCTGGTGAGCATACTATCCGGGAGATATATCAGGATTATTCAGGCGAGGAAGGCATAGAGAAGGACCTGGGAAATCCTGCTTTTTCACCAGCACTCATAGCGAGCCTTCAGGCAGCTGAAGTCTGCAAGGTCCTGCTCGGCATGGGGAAATGTCTTACCCGGCGGATGCTCTTTTTCAATATACTGGATATGGATATGGAAACGCTTAAATTATAGGGAGTCCGACATATCAAATAAAAAATCTATTCACGGTTTAAGTTTACAGGATATCGCTGTTTCTTAGGACTCGGTCCTGACGGATATATGTATCAATGCATACGGTAATAAGATCTTTCCTTTGAGCAACACGTCTTTGACAAGTGGCTTCCCATTGAAAAAAATCCCCTTGCATCCTTTCCAGAAACTTTCCGTCTGTTTGGAGAAGAAATCTGCAAGATCCGGAGATGGTATAAAGATTCCTTTTTTAAGAAAGTACGGCCCCAGGTCTTTCATGAGGAGATTGAAGAGTTTTATAGAGACAGATCCTTCCTTAAGAATACCCTGCTCTCCTGTTTCCTGATAAGTAATGGTATTCCTCAGAGAAGAGTAGACCCCGCCACGCCTCATGGCGGCCCCTACCAGCCCCGGCATGGCCGCTGAAAGTGCCAGATGAGACCCATCCTTGATGATTGCCGAATCGAGATCATCAACAGGACTTCCATCAAGAAAGATCGTCTGTATCCTTCCAGCGATATATTCAGGACTTAATCCGATACCCTCGATGAGAAACCTCTTCATGGAGCATCCCACCTGGGCCTTCAGGAGAAAACCCTGCTGTAAGATGATGGACAGAGTGTTTAAATGATTTTCATCCATGATGAGGTCCAAGTCCGCCTCTCCATGACCGTTCACTATCGGTTGCTTGTAACAGCCCATCTTAATGCCTTCGCGTTATTGTTTTATGGGGTTACAAATCTATATATGTATAGTAACAGAAACTGGAGGTGATGCCATAAAATAAAGATTTAAAAAAGATGATGAGTTTATATTGAATCACCAGGAAGCTGAGAGTATAATAATATATGACTTCTTCGGAGGCCTAAAGGCGGCACATCTTAGGAACCCTCAGTAGACTCCCGGTGAAGATCAAGAGGTCAACACAAAAAAATTGGAGGTCACATGAATATCTTTGTAGGAAATCTGTCACGCGATGTTACCAATGAGGATCTGCAACAGGCGTTTCAGGCGTTCGGTGAGGTAACATCCGCCAATGTGATTCGCGATAAATTCAGCGGTGATTCACGAGGCTTCGGTTTTGTGGAAATGCCTGCCAAGGCCGCTGCCCAGGCTGCCATCGCCGGATTGAACGGAAAAGAATTGAAAGGACGGGCAATCAATGTCAATGAAGCCCGTCCGCGTGCCGACAATCGCGGTAGCGGCGGTGGTGACAGAGGCAGAAGGCCTGGCGGTGGCGGTGGTGGAGGCGGCGGCAGACGTCGCTTCTAACTCTTCTAAAGGATTGGTAATGCAGTACTAAGCCAATCACGCCGCAGTATTACGGCGCCAGCCGAGATTAATCATGTATTGAAAACAAAGGGCGACCCGGAGGGTCGCCCTATAAACTGAGCACCGCCACGAGTGCTCTATGTCAATAATACTTTTACACAAACGGCCCCTTGCCCTGGCATGCCGGGCAAGTCTCTCCAAGATCCGTCCGATACGCCTCGCCGCAGGAAGGGCATAGTGCGATCCCGGAACGTTTTTTACCAGGAGAGGTTATGTATGAGGGCTTTACGGTGACCTTTTCCATACTGTAAACATCTACGCCCGCCGTGCGGAACTCATCGAGGATCTGCTGCTGGTCCTGGTCTTTCTTCGGTTTCTCTTTTAGGAACCATGCCCTGATCGCGCTCCAGTCTTGAAGCTTCTTTGCATCGAGGTATACCCGGATGCCTTCGCCGGTGTATTTGTTGAAGAAGGTAAGTGCGTAGCGGCTGGTATCAACGATCTTGAGCCACCTGTTCCCGATGGTGCACTGGGTAAGGAGCTGCACGGCATCAGGCAGACAGTGCTGGCTCTCACAGATAACGTCGAAGAACTCGCCTTCGGGTAGGTTGGCCTTAGCAATATCCACCATGATTCCTCCTGCCACGATCCCAGGAGCAATGCTGCCGTGGAAGGCCTTCACCTTTTCTATGAATTCATCAAAGCTGTATGGTCCGATTTTCATATATCTTCTCCTTGATAATGGACCCCTCACCCTGGCCCTCTCCCCATGGGATGGGGAGAGGGGAATGTATCTCAATTGATTTCCCTCGCCCCCATTAGGGGGAGTGACTCAGGCCATCCATGGCCTTCGCCCTTCGGGCGCACGTAAAGTGCGTCCAATTCGGCTATCCTGCCGAATTGTGGGTGGGGTGAGGGGGGATAAAAATTCATACCGCCTCAACCCTGCACTTCACATACCGGTGCAGAGGAGTGCCTGCGAACTTGTCCCGGTAGGTGTTCTTGGTCAGCCGGTTCACGTTTGCCCCATAGACCTTGCCTTGGTGAACCATACCGAAGCCGTGGGGAATGATTACCTGGCCTTTGCGGGTGGCATTTGTCACCTCCACCTCGATCTCTGCCTTGCCTGCTTTCGTGATGACTCGGACTATCTGGCCGTCAGCGATGTTTAGCGCTGCTGCATCATCCGGATGCATAGTGAGCGTGCAAGCCCGCTTGCCCTGGTTCCATGCAGGGTCGCGCATGAGGGTATTGGCGTTCATACTCATATGCCGGCCTGCTTGAAGGACGAGAGGGTAGGCAGCGTCGGGCCTGAGAGCATTCTCTTCAGATTCCGGCTCGATGCTGTTAACCCATTCGGCCATCTCTGGGATGTGGATGTGGATGCGGCCGTCATCGGTGGCAAGCATGGCGAAATTATCGTCCGGATCGGCCTTCCCGATGATGACCCCTTCCGGGTGGTCGAGTATGGACTGGAAGACCTCCTCTCCCAGGGTGATGCCCGGGGTGAACCCTGCGCGGGCCGCCGCCTTGCGGAAGCTCTTCGGCGCAGCCTGGAGCAGGCCCCAGAGCGCTGCAAGATTCGGCGAGCCAATAGTCTTGCCCAGGGTCTCGGCAAGGATGTAGGGCATATCCCCAAGGGCGGCCGGGTTTTCCTGGACGAACTTCATGAGCTCCATGCCGAAGGTAAGGCGGTCTTTTAACGCTGCATCAGCCAGAGATTGCGGGATAGCAGGGATAATGCCGAGGGCATCTGCGAGCCGGACCAGGATCTCGCTCAGGTGGAGTGGTTCTCCCACAGGCTCCACAACAGGCCGTCTCATCTGGAAGTAGATCTCGGGGAAGGTCCAGGTGAAGAAGGTGCCGTCCCAGGATTCATAGCCCGACAGCGCGGGCAGCACATAGTGTGAGAGCGCAGCTGTCTCGGTCATGGCCAGCTCGCAGGTAACCAGTAGATCGAGCTTCCTGAAGGCCTCCTCATAGGCTGTGGTGTCCGCATAGGAGCGCAGCGGATTCGACTGGCAGCAGAGCACGGCCCTGGTCCTCTCCGGATGGTCGCCCATGATCTCTTCGGGAAGCACATTCGGCGGGAACACCCCCATGAGTGCCGGGAAACCGGTCGTTACGGTGCGCCAGGTCTTTGGGTTGCGCTCGTCCGTATGCGCACCCAGAGGCATGAGGTGGCCCGGGATCACGTTGCCACCGGGCACACAAAACCTGCCGCAGATGGTGTTCAAGATGAGGTAGAGATAGGTGGCGGCAGTGCTGTGGCGGTTCATGTAAACCCCGAGGTCGGGATGCATGCACCATTTCCTGGTGGCCAGCAGTCTGCAGACCTCGCGAATCCGGTCGTAGTCGAGTTCGCAGATCTCAATGGCCTTCTTTGCATCGAAACCCCTGAACCACGGCTCGATCTCTGCAAAACCGCTCACATGCTGATCAATGTATTCTTTATTGTACCAGCCTTCTTGGATGATAATAGATATCATTGCACGGGCGAGCAGGGCGTCCGTGCCGGGCCGGATAGCCAGGTGGATGTCGGCGATCTCCGCCGTCTCGGAGCGCCTCGGGTCAATGACAACGAGCAGCTTGTCCGGGTCTTTGGAAAATTCTTTCAGAACGAGCGGTGCCCTGGGCATCTGGTGGCTCTGCATGCCGTTCCACCCGATGGCGAGCAGCATGTCGGATCTGTGCTCGTCAGGTATACCGAAGAGGTACTGCCTGCCTGTGAATCGACCGCTGGCCCAGAATATGCCGGTGAGTTCCTGGGCAAGCGGGCTGTAGTGATAGCGTGAACCCAGCGCCCGCATAAGCCTTACCCCGAAGGCTGCATCGAAATGGCAGCCCTGGCCGCCTCCGCCCATGTAGGCATATGCCTTCGGTCCGTATGTCCCGACGATTTCCTTAAGCCTGCCGGCTATCTCGCTGATGGCCTGGTCCCATGGGATGCGCTCGAACGTGTCGCCCACCTTCTTGAGCGGATGGGTCAGCCTGTCCTTGTGGTGCTGGTAAAAGGCGATGTTGGCCCCCTTGCGGCAGACATAGCCTTTGGAGCGGGGGTTATCCTTGTCGCCCTTTACCTTGGTGATCCGGTTTTCCTCAACCAGCACCTCAAGCCCGCAGTTCTGTGCACAGAGCACACAGCCCGTCTTTTTCCATTCGCCCATTTCATTACCTCCCTAAATTCCCTTTTTTAAAATGCGCTCAAAGATCATTTGCTTGAAAACCTTCAAAGGCTCGCTGTCTTTCACAAGCTTCATATGCATGATGGCGCCTTCCCAGCTGTTGAGGATGAACTGGGCCATCCGTGACGGATCGATGTCGGCGGAGATATCCCCTCTCTCTTTCGCCTCAGCAAGGCATTGCTGCAAAAGGGCTTTCATGTTTGAGTAGATAGTATTGATCTTCTCCCTGAAGGCATCGCTCAAGTCGCTCATCTCCTGCATAAGGTTTCCGATGGGGCATCCGCAGCGCAGCCTCATCTTCTCAAAGAGATCCTGGTAGGCATCCATAAAGTTGGAAAGCCTTTCTAAGGGAGATTTGCTTGTGTCACCAAGATATGTTTCACCCATGCCGGCAATAAATTCCCAGTAGTGGTCAATGATGGCGAGACCAAAGTCATCCTTGTTCTTGAAGTAGAAGTAGAACGATCCCTTGGGTACCCCGGCTGAGCGAAGGATGTCGGACAGGCCGGTATTGTTGTATCCCTTTGCATGCACCAGGCGGGCACCATGTTTGATAATGGAAAGCTTGGTGGTATCCTTTGCCATGATGGAACCTCTTGAGATGATTCACTTAATAGACCGGTCGTCTAGTAGTTGTCAAGTATGAATGCGATGTGTAGGGAACAATCGCGATCGTTCCCTATTTGTGCAATCTAAGACTTCCCCCGGCCTCTATTATCAGTTAATATAAGAAAGTTAATATAAAAAGAAACGGTCGCGACCGGTCCCTACTTATTGTTGGTTGAACGGCCCACACATGTCATGAAAAAATCACCGAGGGGGGTAAATCCTCATATGGGAGTGCATCATCTTGCAGGCAAGCCGGCACCATCTGAGATGCTTGTGAATGTACAAGCACTCAATGATGCCTACTATTCGTTTCATCCTGACTCGACTGTTTCCAGCCACCGGGTGTCATTCGGCACTTCGGGCCACCGGGGCTCTTCCCTTTCTTGCAGTTTTAACGAGGACCATATCCTTGCCATTACCCAGGCCATCTGCGACTATAAGAACGGGCTGTCAATCGACGGGCCGCTTTTTCTGGGAAAGGATACCCACGCACTCTCCGAGCCGGCCTTCCGGACGGCACTGGAGGTTCTTGCAGCCAATGCCGCAACAGTCATGATCGCCGAGGGCGGGGGGTTCACACCTACGCCTGTGATATCACATGCCATTCTTGATTATAATAGAGGCAGGAAAAGTTCTTTTGCAGACGGCATCGTGGTTACGCCGTCCCACAACCCACCCGAAGACGGGGGTTTTAAGTACAATCCGCCCGAGGGAGGACCTGCGGACACGAATATCACCGCATGGATTGCCCGAAGGGCCAATGAGCTCCTCGAAGGCCATAATGCCCAAGTGAGGCGCATACCCTTTGAGCGGGCCATCAAGGCGCCCACCACGACTCCGTATGATTACATCGGCCCGTATGTGGAAGGGCTCTCCAGCATCATCAACATGGATGCCGTATCTTCGGCCGGACTTAGGCTTGGCGCAGACGCGCTGGGCGGCTCGGGCTTCGCCTTCTGGCCTCACATAGCCCGGCGTTACGGGCTTGATATTGAACTTATGCATGGCATGGCCGACCCGACTTTCAGCTTCATGACCGTGGACCACGACGGCAAGATCAGGATGGACTGCTCTTCGCCCTATGCCATGGCAGGTCTCATTGGTCTGAGAGAAAGCTTCGACCTCGCCTTCGGGAACGATCCCGACTTTGACCGGCACGGCATTGTTACAAAGACCGGCGGGCTCATGAATCCGAACCACTACCTTTCGGTTGCCGTTGAATACCTTTTTACAACCAGGGAGAAATGGAGGAAGGATGCCTCTGTCGGCAAGACCCTGGTAAGCAGCTCCATGATAGACCGCGTTGCTCATCAATTGGGCAGATCGCTCGTTGAGGTGCCTGTGGGGTTCAAATGGTTCGTCAAGGGTCTTATAGACGGATCTTTAGGCTTTGGCGGGGAGGAGAGTGCCGGTGCATCGTTTCTGCGCATGGACGGCACGGTATGGACAACGGACAAGGACGGTATCATCATGGACCTTCTTGCCGCCGAGATGATGGCAATACGGGGGAAGGACCCCCAAGAGCTCTATAAGGATCTTGAGACCAGGTTCGGCGTTTTTGTTTATGAGCGTATCGATGTCCAGGCGACCCAGGCTCAGAAGAGTGTGCTCGGAAAGCTTTCTCCCGGCATCATCACCCAGAAGGATCTTGCCGGCGACCCGATTGTCGAGATCCTGAACGAAGCCCCTGCCAACCGTTCTCCCATCGGTGGGATCAAGGTGGCCACCAGAGGTGGGTGGTTTGCAGCACGCCCATCGGGCACCGAGGATATATATAAGATCTACGCGGAGAGCTTCAAGGGGCAGGGGCATCTAAAGCAGCTTCAGGAAGGCGCACGCAACCTCATCTCCCAGGTTTTTACCCATGCAGGGATCTGAGGTTTCAGTATGCTCATTCACAGGGACGTATAGCTTCGTCAATCTAATCCGTAGGGTATGAAGGATAAAAAACGGATGGCGAGACAACTTAACCACAATCAGATTTCGCCGGGACATATCGCCATAAGCAGAATGTTCATGGACCTTGGGAAATACCTCATCCTGGTCACCCTGGTCGTTCTCCTCATAGTCAAAGGGACCACCACGCTCGGATATAACTGGCAATGGTACCGGGTCCCCAGGTATCTCTTCACAAAAACAGATGCCGGTCTAATTGCGGGGCCTCTTCTGAAAGGGCTCATGGTAACGTTTCGCATAACAGGAGTGAGCCTGGTGATGGCATTTGCCATCGGACTTGTAACGGTTTTGATGAGGCTATCCAGCTCGTTCTCCGCCAGGGCACTTGCAAGGGCATATCTGGAGCTGATCAGAAATACCCCGCTGCTCATCCAGCTCTTCTTGCTCTACTTTGTCATCTCACCCATTGTGGGTATCGGGGCCTTTTCGTCGGCAGTGCTCGCCTTGAGTCTTTTTGAGGGGGCATATATCTCCGAGATCTTCCGGTCAGGGATCGAATCCATACCCAAGGGACAGTGGGAAGCCGGCTTAAGCTCGGGGCTGTCCACTTTTGAAGCATACCGCTTCGTTATCCTGCCGCAGGCGGTCCGCCGGATCCTTCCACCACTGACAAGCCAAGCCGTGTCACTTATCAAGGACTCGGCCCTTGTGAGCACAATCGCCATCTATGACTTGACCATGCAGGGTCAGGCCATAGTGGCGGAGACATTTCTGGTCTTTGAAATCTGGTTCACCGTGGCGGCAATTTATCTGGTCATCACCATGAGCCTCTCGACAGTTGCACATGAGATGGAAAAGAGAATGACAGCGGTGTGATCATGAAGAAGGAGATATTGAGCGCTCCTAAAGACAGTTGGATTGAAAAAGGATTGGTTGGGAAAGAGAGGATATTCATTCTTCGAAAGAAAAAGAGGCGCATTACATCAAAAGAATTTCCAACATAATGAAGCGGCAGGTAATTAAAAAAGGAGGGATTATTCGTATGAAAAAGAAGAGAGTTTTAATCACGGCAGCTCTCGTGCTTGTCATCATTTTGTGTGCAGGGCTGTTGATTGCAGCCAAGAGCGTCAGGGATGATCTTTCGAGCCAGAGTACCATCGAGCAGGTGCTCCAAAGGGGCGTGCTCAGGGTTGGAATGTCTACCTTTGTGCCTTGGGCCATGAAGGATAAACAAGGCAACCTTGTCGGCTTCGAAATCGATGTGGCCAAAAGGCTTGCACAGGATATGGGCGTCAAGGTGGAGTTTGTGCCTACCAAATGGTCGGGAATCCTTCCGGCGCTGCTCACAGGCAAGTTCGACATCATTGTCGGCGGCATGGGTATAACACCCGAACGGAACCTCAAGGTGAATTTCTCCCAGCCATATGATTATACAGGCATGTCCATTGTAGCCAGCAAGAAACTCGCCAAGGGGTTTAAGACGTTATCGGACTTCAACAAGCCCTCCGTGACAATCGCTGCCAGGATCGGGACTACGGCGGCAGCAGCGGCCAAGAAGTTTACACCGAATGCCAATCTCAGGCTCTTCGATGACGAATCCCAGGCCGTACAGGAGCTGCTGAACGGACGCGTCCATGCCCTGATTGCATCGGCCCCCCTGCCTGCCTTCCAAGCCCTTGAATACCCGGACAAGCTCTTCCTGCCGCTGAAGGAAAATTTCACACGTGAGCCCATCGGGTTTGCCATTGTCAAGGGTGATGTGGATACACTGAACTTCCTGAATAACTGGATCACCGTGGTGGAGGCCGAAGGATGGCTCAAGGAGCGTAAGCATTACTGGTTTGAGACCAAGGAATGGAAGAATTCCATTGAATAGAAGAAGTTAAACTCTTTTCCGGTGCCGGCACAATATTTGTCCTGCTTAAGAAAATGTCGGCACCGGCACTGCTGTGGATGAGGCGATCGTGGAGAAGAGGCTCAGACTCACTATTGTGGATGCAATAGTTCTCAGTGTGCTTGCGGCCGTCTCCTTCTGGGTCGTCCACAAGATCAGGGTGGACCTGCGATATAACTGGCACTGGGAAATCATACCCCAGTATCTCTTCCGCTTCGATACGGGCAAGGGCAGGTGGGTTCCCAACCTCCTGATGCAGGGTTTCCTGACAACCATCAAGCTCAGCATATGGTCCACCCTGCTTGCTACGATCATCGGGGTTATCATGGCCTTGTTCAGGGTCAGTAAGAGGCTCTTCCGCCGTATGGTCGGCAGGACATATGTGGAGCTCATCCGGAACATGCCGCCTCTGGTCCTTGTGTTCATCGTGTATTATTTTGTCAGCGACCAGATCTTGAACGCATTTGGGGTCAACACACTGCTTCAATCCCTCAGGCCGGGGGCGCAGGAATTCCTGGCCGGCTGCTGTGCCCCGGTTTCGCAACTGCCCGTGTTTGTCTCTGCCGTTGCCATGCTGGCGCTTTATGAAGGTGCATACATCACCGAGATCGTACGTGCGGGCATAGCTTCAATCGAGCGGGGTCAGTGGGAGGCATCAAGCGCACTGGGATTTACCAAGTGGCAGCAGATGCGGCATATCATCTTCCCGCAGGCAACTATAAGAATCCTGCCGCCGCTGGCCGGCCAGTTGATCTCTACCATTAAGGACTCTGCCATCGTCTCTGTGATATCCATCCAGGATCTGACCTTCCAGGGCATGGAGATCATGTCGTCTACCTACCGCACATTCGAGATCTGGATCACCATCACGGCCATGTACTTCATCCTTACCTTTACCTGCTCCCTGGCAGTCAGGAGGCTTGAGACGGCCATGCAGAGGAAAAGATGAGGATGGAGGGCTGGCGCCGGGCTGTAAGTTTCCTGATTCTCATGATTATCTGAGGATGATGTAGTTTAAGTAATTTAACAGCATATTGCCGCGCACTCAATATCCGGATATACTGCAATTGTGCTTCGGATAA
>CAWKAM010000025.1:0-21119 GCA_963847605.1 uncultured delta proteobacterium
ATTTGGATATCACAAGAAAAGAATCATCTCCAAATTAATTAAATAAAATCTAACATGGTTTTCTGAAGAATATATATGAAATCGTTTCACCTGAAGGAGTGTGGCATTTGATTTCTATTAACTTGTCCTTGTCTGATCATTCATGTAAATATCCAAACTAACATGTGCCATATCAAAATCTTATCCCAGGATCTCATCAACCAGATCGCTGCCGGGGAGGTCATCGAGCGGCCGGCATCGGTGGTAAAGGAACTCATCGAGAATGCCATAGATGCCGGGGCAGAAAGCATTTCCGTGGAAATGGATGGCAACGGCCTGGGGCTTATCCGGGTATCCGATGATGGGGCCGGGATGGGCGAGAAGGAGCTGGAACTTGCCATCCAGCGCCACGCCACGAGCAAGATCAGCACCGTGGATGACCTGTTTGCCATTCACACACTTGGTTTTCGTGGAGAGGCCTTGCCCAGCATTCTATCCGTGAGCAGGGCTGTGATATCCACCAGGCAGGCGGCATCACCCTATGGATATTCCGTAGATCTGGAAGCAGGTTCGATTTCAAGGCGCACCAAGAAGGGTATACCTCCCGGGACCATCGTTGAGGTGGCCGACCTGTTCTTCAACACTCCTGCGCGCAGAAAGTTCCTTAAGACAGCTGCCACTGAGCAGAGGAATGTCATCGACGTGGTCTCCCGCTATGCCCTAGCCTACCCGCACATACGCTTCGCACTTGAGGTCAATGGCAGGTCTATGCTGAACTTTCCGGCCCGTTCAAACCTGATTGACCGGGTATCAACTGTGCTCGGCACTAAGCAGACCGGCAATCTCATCCCGTTCAGAAGAGAGTTGCCGGGTATAACGGTTCACGGGCTCATATCCTCACCAAGCGAGACGAGACAGAACAGGTCGGGTATTTATGCGTATGTGAACAATCGGTCCGTCAAAGATGTGCTGCTGGGTTCTGCAGTGGTGGAAGGATACAGCGGTCTGCTCATGAAGGGAAGATACCCGGTGGCAGTACTCTTTGTGGATGTGGACCCTTCTGAAGTGGATGTAAACGTGCACCCGGCAAAGGCCGAGGTGAGGTTCAGGCATGCTTCTGCTACGTTCGGCATAGTGGCGAAAACCATCAAAGGGATGCTGGTGCCGGGGAGGAAGCTCGGGACGGATTATCCCGGAATCGCCATGTCGTCCTCGGCCCCCCGCGATGACGGATCAGGGTACACACCTCTTGAGGTCCATGAAGGTATGTCGGTAGTGTACGGCCCCAAGGCTATGGCCCTGATGCAGGCCGGCAGGCTCTTTGACGAAACACATCAACCCGATCAGGCCGGATTCTCCTATTCAGATAAGGCCATCATCGGCATGCTCCATGCCACCTATGTCCTTCTGCAGGATGACTCAGCGCTTTACATCTTGGACCAGCACGCTGCCCATGAAAGGATTACTTTTGAGCGGCTCATGGCACTGCACACTGCAGGCCCTTTAAACAACCAGCTTCTTCTAACCCCTCTCATCCTGGAACTGAGTTCGGCTGAATTCAATGCCTTTGAGGAGGCCTTTGAGCAGATCATGGCCATCGGCATCGACTGCGAGCCATTCGGCGGCACAACGATAGCCATCAGGGCAGTACCTCAACCGCTCAGTGAGGCTGACATCAAAGGCGCGGTATTTGGACTGATCCATGCGCTCATGGAAGGAGAACTCCACACCAACAAGGCATACAGCGACCACTTCAGTTCAATGATCGCCACTGTTGCCTGTCATGCGAGTATCCGTGCGGGTAAAACCCTTACCCCTCCGGAAGCTGTGAACCTTCTAAAGGAACTCGACGAGGTAGGATCACCCATTACATGCCCGCACGGCAGACCCTTGTTCAGAAAGATCACCCTGGAGGAGATTGAGCGGTGCCTCGGCAGGAGGGCTTGATCGTCATCACCGGCCCCACAGGCTCGGGCAAGACAGGTCTTGTGTTTGAACTTTCCCGGCATCACCCCATCGAGGTGATCTCTGCCGATTCCATGCAGGTCTATCGTTACATGGACATCGCAACAGCCAAGCCCAGCCCGGAACAGCTCTCCACCCTCCCCCACCATCTCATTGACATTGTCCGCCCCGACCAGGAGTTCCAGGCAGCGATGTTTGTCAAGATGGCAAAGGACAAGATTACCGAGGTGATGACCAGGGGGAAGATTCCGGTTATCGTTGGGGGTACCGGTCTCTACATCAAGGCCCTTATTTATGGCCTCGCGCCTGCTCCTGCCCGAGAAGAGCGGATCAGGAAGGTCTTAAGATCCATCATCGAAAAAAGAGGTATTGCATACCTTGTATCCATGCTGGAAAGGCTGGATCCTTTTGCGGCTTCTGTAATCAAGAAAAACGATGCGATACGGGTCATACGAACTCTGGAGATCATCTTCCTGACCGGGCATAAAGCGAGCAACATATATGCAAAACATGGCTTTTTAAAACCACTGTTCGATGCAAGGATTGCCTGCATCATGCCCGAGCGTGACCAGCTCTTTAGAAACATCGACCAAAGGACTGTTAAGATGATTGATGAAGGCCTGCTTGATGAGACCAGAAGGCTTCTCGATATGGGTTACAGCACAGAGCTTCACTCCATGCAGACATTAGCATACAAGCATGCTATTCGGTACTTGAATGGGGAGATAGCTCTTGATGAGACCCTGTGTTTCATACAGCGTGACACAAGGCGATATGCCAAACGCCAGATAACGTGGATGAAGGCCAGGCCTGATCATATCTTTCTCGATTCTTTGGATAAAGCATATGAAGTGGCATCTTTATGGCTGGATGAACAGGATAGGGCATGATGGTGTTCTAGGTATAGGTTTCTTTTGTATCAACACATCAGATACCTCCACGGAAGAGGACATCTTCCACAAGGAAGCCAAAGCTGAAAGCTTGTAGCCTATTTGAATAAGCTTATGCTAAACAAGCCGTGTGTCACATACATCTAAAAGATTTTTAGAAAGGCGGCTGAGGAAGAAAGTAGGCCAAGCCATATACGACTACCATATGATCGAGCACGGCAACAGGGTGCTTGTTGCCATCTCCGGCGGCATAGATTCCATTGTGATGATGAAGATCCTTGCAGCCCTTAAGGAGGCTGCACCAGTGGAATGTGAGCTCATCCCGGTCCACGTGAGGACAGGCTTTGAAAAGGATTTCGAACGTGTAGCGTACTGGATCCAAGACAACCTGGGTTATAAAGTCCTGATTCATGACAGTAAAATCTCCCAGATCATGGACATTGCGGCGGATCCTGAAAAGAGCGCCTGTGCCTTATGCTCAAGACTCAGACGCGGCATACTCTACGGCCTGGCGGAAGAGATGGGAGCCGCTTCCATAGCCCTAGGACATCACATGGATGACATTATCGAAACATTTTTTCTGCGCTGTTTTTATACGGGTCAGATCGGGGCAATGGCACCTACACGGTATTCGGACGACGGAAAGAACCGTATAATCAGGCCGCTCGCATACTGCCCCACAGAGCTCATCAAGTCCTATTTCCTGCACCTGGATATCGCGCCTGTGACTGTTGAATGCCCAATCAGGTCCGACAGTAAGCGTGGCCTTATCCGGGACTATATAAAAAGGATTGAAAATGATATACCATACGTTAAATATTCAGTATTTGCATCATTGGGGAACATCGACATGAAGAGTTTGTGTGAGAAGGATAATACTCATGCGGATCGAGATTGATCCGTTCAGACCAAGACCAAGGGCTGTGTCCCAGGTGGCGGATATCCTGAAGAATGGCGGTATCATTGTGTACCCCACAGATACGGTCTATGGCCTAGGCTGCATGATAACCAATAAACAGGGTATAGAAAAGATCAATGTGATCAAGACCTCCAAGAAGCCCAAGAGCATCATGCTCTCGGATATCAAGGAGATCAGCCTTTATGCCAAAGTGAGCAACGAGGCCTTCCGGCTCATGCGGTTGCTGCTGCCCGGCCCATACACATTTATCCTGCCTGCCACACGGCTTGTGCCGAGGCTCTTACAAAGGGGCAGAAAGGCTGTCGGTGTCAGGATACCTGACCACTGGTTCTGCAAGGCCATTGTCGAGACGGTTGGTGAGCCCATTATAACCACGAGTATCCCGCTTTCTGACGAGCAGATTCATGTCGACCCATTGGAGATCGAGTCGCAATTTGGTCATATGGTCGACATAATTGTGGACAGCGGGATCCTGCCCGACATACCCTCCACGATACTCTCACTGGAAACCGACACCCTGGAGATCGTCAGGCGCGGACTCGGCACCACTGATATGTTCGAACCCCAGTAGAGGTAGCTAATCGTGAAGAAGATGCTGATCAATGCCATACACCCGGAAGAGATCAGGGTGGCTGTTGTAGATGAGGGCTTGCTCAAGGAGTTCTACATGGAGAGCGCCCTGAAGGAGCAACTCAGGGGAAACATCTACAAGGGCCGGATCTCCAAGATCGAGCACAGCCTTAACGCGGTATTTGTGGATTACGGGCGCGAGAGGCACGGCCTGCTTTCAGTCGGGGACATCAACCCTTCCCTGATCCCTGATCTGAAGATCGAAAGAAATATCATGTCATCGCTGCATAAGGGCATGGAGATCCTTGTCCAGGTGATCCGCGAGGAAAAGGGTGCCAAGGGCGCTCTTCTCACCATGAATATATCCTTGCCCGGACGCTTCCTCGTGCTCCTGCCCCACCAGGACCTGGCAGGGATCTCCAGAAAGATAGAAGACGAGAAACAGCGCAAGCGCCTCCGTGAGATCATAGAGCAGCTCAAGCCGCCTGAGAACATGGGCATCATTGTAAGGACAGCCGGTATGGACAAGACCAAGGCAGAGCTCTCCCGTGACATGACTTACCTTCAGCGGCTATGGAAGAGCATTGAGGAGCAATTCGGCAAGTCATCCTGCCCGAGTACTATCTACAAGGAAGGCGATATCATTATCCGTACCATACGGGACTACCTCACGACGGACACTACCGAGATCCTTATTGACGATGATGAAACCCTTAAGCGCTCAACGCTCTTCATGAAGACCGTCATGCCTAGGCAGAAGGGGATAATCAAGCCCTATAAACAGAACAAGCCGCTCTTTACCAAATTTGAGCTCGAACAGCAGATCGAGAACATATTCGACAAAAAGGTCAAGTTGAAGTCCGGCGGTTCCATTATCATCGAACCTACCGAGGCAATGGTGGTCATCGACGTGAACTCGGGCCAGTCCACGAACAGCAAATCCATTGAAGAGACCGCCTTTGAGACAAACAGAGAAGCTGCTTCAGAGATCGCCCGCCAGCTTATCCTGAGAGACTTGGGGGGGCTTGTTGTCATTGACTTTATCGACATGCGCTCCAAAGAAAACAACCGCGGGGTGGAGAAGGCCTTGCGTGATACGCTGAAGAACGATCGGGCCCATCTGGTCATCGGCAAGATCTCCAAGTTCGGTATCCTGGAGCTTTCACGAGAGAGACTATCACCGCCCCTGCTGGAAAAGAGTCATGTGAAATGCCCTGGCTGTGAGGGGGTCGGGCTTGTAAGATCGGTGGAATCTTCAACCTTCAAGGCCCTTAGGGAGATCCAGTTGTATCTCTCCAGGAACAAGGTGGCAAAGGTCATGGTGATGATGCCAAAGGAAGTCGGCCTGTACTTACTCAATCAGCAGAAAAAGCATCTCATACGCATCGAGCAGGAATTCACTTCTGAGATCCTTGTGGTGATGAGCGACGCCCTTAAGGTCGGCCAAATCCAGATTGAGCCTGTTGTATCCTTATGAAGGAAGGTCCGTACCTTCGAGGTTAAGCCTTTATTTATCAAAGATATAATGTCTCTTCTTATCTCTATGAAAACACATTCACCATGAATACCCCGTAGAGCAGCCCCCCCACGAGCAGCACAAAGGGATTGAGTTTATTAAAGATCGTAACCCACATAAGGATAAACAGTGATGAGGCAAAGGCAAGCTCAGCCGAGAGCATTGTTTTACCGGTGAGGTTCCACGGGGTGAAAATAATGCCGAAGACCACTGGGAAGCAACTCTGGAAGACCATGGCGCCGGTGATATTCCCGAAGGCGAGTGTATCCTTCTGTTTACCGATCCAGATGACGGAGTTCATCTTCTCGGGCAGTTCTGTAGCAATGGGCGTGATGATGATGGAAAGGATGAGTGGGGCTACACCGAGGGCAAGTGAAAGTTCCTCCACATATTTAATAAACAAATGGGAGCCCCAGATGATAAGTGCCAGACCCAGCAGGAGCTGCATTGAGATCCAGACAAGGTTTTCCGGGAGTCTGAGAAATCGCCTGAGGTAAAGCTCCTCTACCGTCTCATTGAGTCCCGAGTCCGAATAGATGGTAACCTTGAGATAGAATAGATATGAAAGCATCAGCACAACTGCTATGACAATACGTATGATTTGGTGGTGTATAAAGGTAGTGAGTACTGCCATGCCGTAGATGATAACGAAAAAGATCAGATCCTTGCGGATCAGAGAGGGGTCGGCGTTCATGGTAATGGACCGCTTTCCAAGGGCTGAATAAACAAGTACGGCAGACCCCGTGACAAAGAAGGCCAGCGTACCGAGCATAAATGGCGCGCCTGCTATTGCGCCGATTCCGATCTGATGTGAGTCCGGTGTGTTGGTAACGATGATGGCCATGATGGGGATGATGGTCTCGGGTAAGGCTGTGCCCACGGCTGCCAGGATGCTCCCGACAATGCCCTGGTGGAGGTTGAGCTTCTCCCCTGCCTGTTCCACGGCATTGACGAATATGTAGCAAGACAACAAGATCAGTCCGAGACTTACTGCAGTCATAAAGATGGTGATTGTCATTTATGATTTTCTCCTGCCTTTAAAGAGCTAAAAGGTGTGCAGCCTTTTCATGGTCATCTTCCCTTAGTGCCCTGACAATCTCTCCATAGAGCTTTCCTGCCTCCTCCCCCAGACCGCTCTTATCAAGGATCTTCCCATTCTTGTAGTCATACTCATAAAGCCCCAGACGCGGCTCATATGAGCCCCACTCGTAGTTGTCGGTCAAAGACCAGTAGCAGTACGCCTTCACCGGAATTCCCTCACATATGGCCTGCATAACCTCCCGGATGCTCCATTGCAGGTACGGCCCCCTGCCCTGTCCGTCAATTCGTGGAATAGCTTTCCCCCCTTTTCCCTGGCGATGAGCAATAGTAGTCTCCAGTATATGGATGGGCAGGTCGAAGTTACCGTCATGGTGTGCCCTGAGGATTGTTCGAAAGTGTTCAGGATCGTGCCGCCATGCCCACCATTGAGGGCGGAACATGGGCTCGTTCGTGCCTGGTCTGGGGATTCGTATATAGGGAGAGCCGATCACAAAGGGGTCGTAGATGTCTAAGCCAATGGCATCGATTTTCTCTTTTCTGGTGGATGCATAAAGTGCCTCGATTGTCCTTTTCATGGAGAGAGGATCGAAGAGCAATGAACAGAAAAAGCGATAGTTCATGAAATACAATCTCTGCCAAGAATACCTACCCCAACGAAAGCAGGACAGTTCATCGAATCTTCGATTCCATGTGTCCCGGCGCATTGCCAGATAGTCCTTCAACCCCCTTTTTTCAACCAGATTTGATGTGGCCCTGACAAGATCGAAGAAGGCCCGGTCAAATTCATAGATAGCTGTACAGAAGGTGTTGAAGGTAACGGTCGGTCTTTGCCAACCTTGTTCTTCATAGAGATTGTGGATCTTGTCGTAGAGCAGTACATGGGCCATGAGCATTGTGTCCATGGCTTTTCTCGCAGCACCGAATCCCCTGGTTTCATGGGGGTGCTCCCCTACCATGTAGGTGAGAAGGGGCAGAATATTGGGCTCGTTCAGGGTGATCAGATGCGAAAGCGGCTTCTTGCCTGCTTTTAAGAGATGTTCATTGATCCTGCGAACAAGGCTGATTGCATATTCCACAAACACTAAGGCCATGCCTTCCTGGAGCCACAGGTCTGTTCCGCACCAGGCTGGATGCGTGAAGTGATGGAGCGTTACAATAGGTGTCATACCGGCATCCATGATTTTAGAAACAATGGATGCATAGTTTTCAATGTCAGTTTCATTGATAGTTGGTAGTGCGCTCACCTGCTGGTGGAGAGATGGTTGAACCCGTGCCCATTCGATGCTCATGCGGAATGCATTAAGGCCGAGTGACTTTGCGAGAGCGATGTGTTCATCATGCCTATCCCAGAAACGGCATGCATCACCGGTTGGCTCAACCTTACCTGTGATTTCCCATTGAGCAAAATTATTATGCGGGCAGTCGGAACTGTTATATCCACCCTCTGTTTGATAGCCCGAATTGGCAACACCAAAGAGGAAGTCTCTTGGAAGATTTACCTTTGAGAACTGATTGTTGCAGGTACTATGAGCTTCTTTCTCACGAGTCTTTTCCATCAGGCATCTCCCCCTCAACGTGAAACAGTACACATGAGAAATCATCACACATCTATGGTCATTTATCCAGATATATGATCCTCCATCATCAAAACAAACATTGACCATGAACTGTTCCAGCGGATATTGAATGAAAAAGATGTAAGGAATGAATGTGGGGTAAAGATTATGAATCTCTGCAATGCTTTGAGCTTCCGTTTGAGCCTGGAGGAAAAGTTCACAATAGGCATGGTCATGCTGTTTAATATCCTTATCCTGGTATTCATGAGGCTTGGAAAGGCAGGGGACATATTTATTCTGAACATTATAATCATCACATCCATCCTGATAATCAGCCGAGTGTATAATCGCTTTCCAAATGAAAGGTTCCAGTTCTTGAGGGACTGGTATGTGCCGGCCTTACTCATCATCATCTATCTGGAAAACCGCAGGCTCATCCCTCTCATCAACCCCCATGACCTCGATAGTATCCTTATCGCGATAGACAGGTTCATCTTTCTCGGTAATGATCCGACGATATTTCTTGAGAAGTTTACCCATCCTCTCTTGACTGAAATTCTCCAAATAGCCTATGCAAGTTTCTACTTTCTCCCCCTCACCTTATGTCTTATCCTCTATCTTAAAAAAACACGCTTCGAATTCCATGTAAATGCATCCATGATACTCATGGGCTTTTATCTTTCCTACATCGGATATTACATCACTCCGGTTATCGGACCCCGGTTTACCCTTAACCATCTGCAGAGTTTTCCGCTGACAGGTGTTCTCTTCTTCGATTTCATACGGAACATGATCGCCCAGGCTGAGGGCATAATGAGGGACTGCTGCCCGAGCGGACATGCCATGATATCTTTGCTCACCGTGCTGCTTGCCTGGCGTTATACAAGAAACTTTTTCCCAATTGCCGTAATCTGGTCATTCCTTATCATATTTTCCACAGTGTATTTACGCTACCACTATGTGACAGACCTCATTGTGGGCATAGCCCTGGGGATTGTCGTGTATTGGCAGGGCTTGAAAATCGTTAAGGCAATTATCTTGAAAGACATGGGTGTCCAAAATACGGCAGGTATTATGGCCTATGGGAAAGTGAAACATCATTCCGACTAATCGATAGGTCTCTTGTAAATCCTGTAGGTCTTGTAAAGTTCAGGAGTTAACGGCTGGAGGGCATGGATCATCTTTTTATTGGTCTCGGCGATCAGAGAGCAATCCGATTCCCAGAAATCCGAGAGTATCCCCTGTTCGATTGTCTTCAGATAAAAAATA
Source organism: uncultured delta proteobacterium (assembly GCA_963847605.1). GTDB lineage: Bacteria > Desulfobacterota > Desulfomonilia > UBA1062 > UBA1062 > MWEI01. Next base: position 9,706 of record CAWKAM010000025.1, read on the forward strand.
TCATCAATATGATGCCCGCGATATTCCGGGAGAACACCCATGATGACCGTGCGGACCCTCTTGGTCTTTTTTGCTTCTATCATAAACCTGAACAGTCGCCAGGGATAGAGCCTTCCATTCAGAATCCTCAGTGAGGGGTTGATATCAGGGATGGAGATGATGAAACCGACAGTCCTCCCATCCTTCTCGGCAAAGATTGCGAATTCCGGAATGATGAACATCTTCAGTTCATGGAAGATCATATCAATCTGCTTGTCCGTCAGCGGCAGATGGCCCCAGTTCCCTTCCCATGCAACATTGAAGATCTGCTGAACCTCCTTAACCCTCCTTGGCAGTTCTCTTTTATCGAGATTTTTGAATACGATATCCGTGTTCTTGAGAAGGCTTCTCTTGATCTCTTCAAGGTACGGTTCATGTTCTGAAAAATTAACCCTCTTCACAAGGAAGCAGAACCAGTCGATACATTTGGTAAAGCCGCATGCATCTGCCAGGTCTTTGTAGTACGGGGCAAAATGGAAGAGGCCTACTGAGGGCGGATTTTCAGTTCCTGCCACCTCAAAGCCAACAGAATCGTAGATGGAAAAGCTCTGGGGTCCGTTCATGATTTTTTTCCCCTTTTGCTTGAGCCAACCGGAAGCTGCATCAAAGAGAGATCGTGCGACATCAGGTTCATTAATTGACTCAAAGAAACCGAAGAAGCCGGTCTCTGTATCATATTTTTTTTCATATAGGTGGTTTACCTGGGCTGTGATGCGCCCCACGGGCCTGCCGTCTATATATGCCAGGAAGTATTCAGCCTCCCCGATATCAAAAAAGTAACTCTTATGCCTGTTAAGCAGTTTTTTCTGGTCACTAATGATAGGTGGAATCCATGCAGGGTCATTTTCATATATCTTGGCTGTCCATGGGAGCATGATAAAATCTCTCATCATCCTCTTATTATCAACCCTTTTCACCTCAACCATAATATATCACCCCCATTTCATGATAACAGTATGTATAAGAACAGGAATCGGATATGCAAAACACTTAAAAAAGAAAATAGAGAATGCGGCTTCAGACTAAAAGATAAATCGGGTATTAAAGCCGTCCCAGATTGAATGTAATGATCACTGATACATGTTTTAATAAGCCGTTGTCCACACCATGGAACTTTATCCTTTTTTCTCTTTTTTCCCCTGTGCCTCGCTTACCTCATGGTTTCTTAAAACCATAACCATATCAATTACTAAGCCGGGAAGGCTGTGAACTGCCTTGCCGGTAGATAAAGCCAGGCAGTATGTCTGTGCAACCTTTTCCAAAAGCTCTGCATTGAGGAGCGCCTTATCGAGACTCTTACCAAGGGCTAGAATACCATGGTTCTGGATGATGTATGCATTGGCATTGTTGGATAGCTTACCTTCGACATTTTTAACAAGATCCGCACTACCAGAAAGTGCATAGGGGACGACTTCTACCATGTTGCCTAAAGAAAAAGAGACCTCATCGAAAAGGGCAGGAATAGGCTCATTAATAACGGCAAAAACGCTTCCGAAGATCTGGTGCGTGTGAACAATAGCGTTAACGTCCGGGCGTCTCTGATAGATGATGCTGTGCATTCCCGATTCCATGGACGGTGCCAGATTTACCTTCCCCTCGATTATTGAAAGGTCAAAGCCCACCACACACATATCATCAGATGAAAGATCCTGGTACTTCGCTGATGACGGGGTGATGACCATGGAGTTTTCATCATCGTTTCGCACTGAGACATTGCCTCCGGTGCCCCTTTGAGACCCGAAATAGCCGTGTTCTAAAAGCCAGATGCTTGCCTCGAGCACATTTTTTTTATTGGTGTCATATTTAGCCATGGGTATTTGATGAACTCCTTTATATGTAATCAGACTCTATTGATAACTTCCTTCCGGTCAATCTCAGTCAACAGGAGAGCGAGAACCAGTGCAACACCGAAGAGAGAAGAAAGTATTGTCATGTTGAAGAATATTACAAAGATTATTCCGGTGATTTGGCCACTCAACATTAAAATGCCGTTGGAAGTGGCTTCCGGTACTGGATGGGTCTTTTCAACTGCATAGGTCAGCCCGATCGGAAGTGCTGAAACGAGGAAGAAGCCAAGGATAAAACTGCTCATACCGAGCAACCAGAGGCTGGTTGAATACTGCAGCAGCAGAGTAAGGGGAATGGACAAACCAATAGCCAGTACCAGGAATAGCTTCCTTCTATGGTATTTATCCGAAAGGGCCGAGAGGATTACCGCGCCGAATATGCCTCCGACCACCAAGAGACCTCCCATTATGCCCGGGACAATAGTTGAATCGATGCCCAGTGCCCGGTCTTTGAATAAAAAATCAATCTTGGTCATAATAGCATTAAATGCACCCAGCCCTATGAAAAAACTCCCCAGGAGTAGGAGGAAATCCCTGTTCGTGAAGAGCGATTTGAGCCCGACGGTCATGGATACCTTTTTCTCGGCAGCTATGGGATTAGGAGGCAGCTTCGGCTTGTCCCTGATAAAGATGAGAAATAGGATCATCCCCGCAAGGGCGATCAATCCGTAAGTATTGAGGATGACATCTATCCCCTGTTTTATGGTGCCGACCTGCCGGAAATGCGAGAGGATTATATCGGGGGCGAACATGGCTATGACCAGTCCGACGAATAAGGCCATTGTCAACAATCCCGATGCCAGCACCTCTTCCTTTTCCGGAAACCAATTCGACGCCACCTTGGTGAATGAATTCAGTACGAAGGGCTGGCCGATGGAACATCCCACAGTGAAAACCAAGAGCCAGGTATAATTGGGTGAGAATATTCTTAAGAACCCGCACAGATCAAGAAAAATGACACCAATACCCGTGCCCCATTTCAGTCCGTACTTATCGATGCACCAGGCGGACGGAATAGTCAGGGGAATCATCACCACCATGAACAGTACGGATAAAAAATCTATATAGTCTACATTTCCCCGCGTATACACTGCAGCCACATCCCTTGATATCGGGGCGAAGGTCAGCCACAGGATCTGTGTTATCGCCACATTGAACATGAAAACCACCAGCACTACCCAGCGGTAGGAAGATATCGGTGCAGCTGTGTTTTGTTCCATGGTAACCCTCCGGAATTATTCAATACACCTGCTATTAAACCCACTCATCCAGCCAATCAAGAAACTCGATATGTAGTCAAGGAGGATCTCCCCATGCATGGATCTTTATAAGGGCACTGTACACCCCTACCCTTCAATGCCTATCTCCGTTAAAATTTCACAACGGCCGAGAGCCAGACCCACTCACCCTCGATGCGGTCCTTCATAGAATATTCGTGTAACCATTTGGCAATGAGGTTCACGTCCTTGCCACCGATGTTCGGAGTCCACATGATGGCGGGGCCCACTGCCGCGCCTTGGCTCCTGTATCCACCGGGTGTTGAAAGTCCCATTGCTTTATTGATTGTATTGATCTCATCAAGGGTCGGGCTTTTATCATCGGTCATTTGCTTATAGTAATAGCCCACAATTCCGAGTCCGAAATGCTCGGAAAGATACTGCGCAAGGGTGTAATCGACATGAAACTCATTGCCTGTCGTGTAGTCTGAAGCCTGATTCTTGGTGTTGATCATGTACCCTGCCATAAACGATATTTCATGTCCCTGTTTCTGATCGAGCCAGGTAAACCCGACAACCTCATCATAGGAAAAGTAGTTTCTGCCCATATTGTTCGACTTGTTGACATCATATCGGCCCGTAGTGAGGACGAGGTTCTGGGCTGCAAGAAAATGTAAGTCTTTGACATCCCATACAATCCCTACCGGCACGAACTGGACATCCCCAAGGCCTGTGGTAGTGACGTTATCCTTTCCAACAATGCCAAGATCCGGAGCAGCTGGAATGTAGGCCTTTGTAGTTAGTTTTGCATCGATACCTATAGGAATGTTGACATTCGAGAAGTAGCGTCCGCCGAGGATATTGAGATTTGAGGAATATAATATTTGGAGAAGATCGAACCATACCTTCGCGTCCAGTTTAGCATATAAAGCCACAGGACCATTTTCGGTAGATTGGACAGCTGCAGGATAATTCTTAAGTGTTCCATCCGTGTAGACGATGTTTTCCCTGAAATACAATCCCGGAGGATAATAATTCATCGCAAAGTCCCCCTGGGCTCCGGGGGTATAACTGCTTGTGCCGCCTTCGCTGGCATATGCGGGTTTATTCAGCGGTATGAAAAGCATGAACGTGATGAGGAGACCCGTGCATGCAAACAAAATGAATCTTGCCTTTTGATTGTGATTCATTACTTGAGCATGATCCGATGTACCCTTTTTCTCTCTCCGTTCTTGCCTATCCATGAAATTTCCCCCCTTCATACTAAGATCAGTGCTTTTCTTGTTCTTAATAGTATGACCGCAGTATTTCTTTACAGGGATGTGCATTACAGTTTAAACCCCATAACATCATGAAATATAAGCCCCTCCTATTAAATGATACACGATCGGTTAAGAATGAATAGAGCCATTCAGGCCAAAATATATGAGAAATCAGGCCAAAATGGTCACACCTGTTTCCCAACAATCTCCCCACATACATGATGAAAAATTAAAATCGTAGAAAGGAATGTCAAGAGACGCTCTTGAGGATTAAAAAAATTTCTATTGTTTTTCACCTAAGGAAAATTCCGAAAACAGCATCGCAAGCATCCTTCCCACATCATAAAGAATCCGGGCGGTAATCTTGTCCAGGAAGGCCAGAGCAGGAAGGTGAGACTCATTGAAGATTACCCGGCCTGCATCTGCCGAACACATCTTGGTCTGGGCAGCCGCATCCAGATGGCTGTTCTTATCCATGTGCCTGAAGACATCAACAAGCTCCTGGCCGAATTGGTTGAGAAAAAAATTGAATATCAAGTTCAGGCGGTCTTGTGCGCCGCGAATATAGTCATTCAGCTCAGAGGTTACATCACGACCAGACACAAGCCCATCACGGGCACCGTGTAATAGTGCCTCCTTGAAGGTTGGAAAACCCTCGCGAAACCGTTGTTCGGCATAAACCTCATAACCCTGATGTGCAGAAGAGACAACGTGAAGCAGATTTTGAAATGAGAACAGGTTCTTTATCAGCAACCATGCAGGCGCTGCCTTGACATGGAAGGGGTTACCCAGGTCGGCCAGATAGTGCGTGCAGCGCGACAGATACCTCCAGCCCCAATAGTCATTGCCGTCCTCGAATGCACTCTTGGCAAGATTCATATGAAACAGGAATGACTCGGGCGCCATGCCGAATCTCTTACCCAGCAGTTGAAACTGCATGTGTCTCCAGCCATGTGAGCCGCCGGTGAGTTTCTGGTGTTTATGGAGATTAAGATCGCAGTCCGGGTGCAGGTCGGGTTCGGTGCTGTAGATGACCAGTATCTTCCAAGGCTCGATGCTTATGTGAGTCGGAGGTTCAGTGCTGTATTCACCATTTCGCTGGTCATAATCAAAAGTCGTGAACGGGTCTAATTTCCGGACATCCCTGAAAAGTTCTTTATAGAGATCGATGTGCCTCGGGCCCACGGGCCAGAGCCCCTCATGAAGACCGGGGTTCGGTCTTACAGGAACGGGCGGCAGCTCCATGAGCCTATCAAGAGCATGTACGGTGAAATACGTGATGTATTCATGGGAGAACCATGGCGCCCAGGCAGAAGGCAGTCGCGGGTCGTCATGTAAGTAGTACTTCAGAGATTCTGCTAAAACCACCCGGCTCAGTGCCCCCTTGCCCTACCCCTCTCCCCTGATCAGGAGGCGGAAGGGAATTAAAGCGGAGTCAGGATTCATTCATCCTGAATCCTGACTCCTGAATTCTTGATACCGATTTTCTTGTCTTAGATCTTGAACTCGGTCTTCTTCTTCCAGGTACCGAGTGCAACCCCCAGCTCCTCGTGCTCCTGGGAATATTGATCCAGCGGAATGCCCTTGAGCACGGCATCGATGGCCTGGCGGAAGGCTTTCGTGCCGGCGGTCGGCCCCTGAGGATGGGCATGGATGCCGCCGCCTGAGCCGATCATGATATCCCGGCCCAGCGCATTAATGATATCAGGCACGTTTGCAGGTGTTATTCCGCCGGACGGCATGGGCAGGGTCTGCTTTAATTTGCCGAACGGATAAGTCAAATTGCGGCAGGTGGCCATAAACCGATCGTGCATGTAGATGCCCTTGCCGCCTTGGGAGAAGGGCAGCACGATCGCGTCCGCACCGCACAGCCGCGGGATTTTGCCGAAGATGATGGGCGAAGAGATGCCCTGGTACGGCGACATGAAGTACGCACCTGCCAGGTCCATGTGGGCCAGTATGGGAACGTTGATGGCTGGGTCCTCGGCCAGGCCGCGCATGGCTTCGGGCCCCACGGCAAGATAGTTCACCATCATGGCGTTCGCCCCTGCATCGATGCAGCGTTTTGCCAGGTCGAACATACGCGGCAGGCGGTCCGTGACGTTTACCGTATAGAGGGTATGCTCGCCTGTGGCTTCATACACCTGCTTCTCAACCGCCATGTAGTGCTTCACCCGTTCGACCGCATCGTTATAGCGCATATTGGCGATCAGCTCATCGTCCTTGATCACGTCGCATCCACCCATGGCAACGTCCTTAAACAGCCTTACACCGACCTCCAGGGGGTAGCCGCTGCATGGCTTGATCATATTATTCAAGAGCGGCCGTTCCTTTTTAATACCCAGAGCCTTGTACCATCCGTCGATGCCGAAGGCCGGCCCCTGGTACTGATCCAACGTTGTTCTGGGCATTCTAAGGTCCAGGAGCTTGAAATTGGGTACCAGGGAAATGTTGCCGATGGTGGCGGTCAGGAGCATGGGCAGCTGATCTTCCACATTGGCCGAAGGGAAAGCGATCTGGAGAATATACTCCCGGTATTTGATATCATCCGGCAGGCCGTATTCATAGGAAGGCGATTCATAAACACCGATGACCTTGGCCACATGTTTGGCGCGGACTTCCGGCGTTTCGCCGGGAACCGGCACCCAGGTACCCGTGGTCTGCTCGATGGCAAGAATCTGGCCCATGACCGCCATGTCCATGTTCTTATCGGCCCGAATCCAATACGTGGCGACCACGTGATTTTCCATATCAATGCCCTCAGGCAGTGCTATGGGCTTGTCTGCAAAGGCATCTATCATGGCCTTATCCTCCTTAAGGATGTATTTATCTTATTAGCCCTTGGGAATCAGGGAGAGCACATAATCCCAGATTTCCAGGGTCTTGTTCAACGATTCATCGTCGTGCTGCATGCATGTGTACATGCGTGTTCCGGCAAGGGTGCACAACCCATGTGCCATGGTGACGACCTGGTAGTCATCCGCGACCTGCTTGCGTGTAAGGATCTGCATGAACGCATCCGGTGCGGAGAGGTCCATGGAGAAAAACGCGGTGGTTACATAATGCATGATCGGGCCGAAATTGTAGACGAAGAACCCCAGGTCGGCCCGTGTGGCAAACAGATCATTCAATGCCTTGGTGAGCCTGTTCGCATAGTCTCTTGCCTTTTTCACGGCATCGTATTCGACCATGAGCTTCAGGGCATAGTAGCATGCGGCCGTGGAGATGGGGTTGGCTGCCAATGTGCCGCCGATGTAGATCTTTTCGCCCAAACCGCCGTGACACACGCCCATAACGTCCTTGCGGCCGGCCACTGCACCTGCCGAAGGGTAGCCGTGGGCAATGATCTTACCCAGGACAGTCAGGTCCGGCATGATGCCGAATAACTTCTGGGCGCCTCCCATATCCACCCTGAACCCGGTCACCACTTCGTCATAAATAAGAAGCGACCCATACTGGTCGCACAGCTCGCGGATGCGGCGGTTCCAGTCCGGATGGACCGGGTGCGCGCCGGATTCTCCGCCGATGGGTTCCACCATGATTCCGGCAACCCCGCCCTTGTCCTTATTGTCTTCAAAGGCCTTCTCCAATGCCTCAAAGTTATTGGGTGCTACATCGACAAGGTGGGCATAGCTTTCATTCGTGATGCCACGGGAGTTGAGAGACCCTGTTCCGGGGATGTGAAGAGAGTACACCATCTGATCGGACCAGCCATGGTAGCTCCCTGAGATCTTGATGATCTTGAGTTTCCCGGTGAAGGCCCGGGCTATGCGGATGGCAGCCATGTCCGCCTCTGTGCCTGACTGGAGAAAACGGACCATCTCAACAGCGGGCATGTGTTTGATGATCTCCTCGGCGGCCAGGAGCTCATATTCCGAGGTCAGTCCCGTAGACGGCCCCTTCTCCCGGATGATCTGAATGATCTTTTCATCCAGCGGGTCGAAACTGTGTCCCAGGATAATGGGCGCGCCGGACATGAGATAGTCTATGTAGGCGTTGCCGTCCACATCCCACACATAGTAGCCCTTGGCCCTGTCCATGGCCAAAGGAAAGGGTTTGTTCTGGCTCAGGTTATGCTCGACCCCGCCGGGGATGATCCCTTGGGCCTTTTCAAAGATCTTCAGCGACTTCTTGTTCCGCTCGGTGTAGAGCTTGCGTTCCGCGGCCAGTTTGTCGTCCGGGATCGGGCGCGCCGGTTTTGATAAGATCTCGTTTCTCCGCGATATGATCTCCTGATATTCCATGGGAACACGGTCCTCCTGTTTTCATTGTCCCTGCGGCGGCAGGGAACATACACTGGGTACATTTTTATTCATTCGTGAACAGATCTTTTTGTGGAGCTTGTACAGGTTCAGGAACTCGTCGAATATCTCGCTGTAGATTTTCGTGTTATCCGGATTGGGTTTGTATTCGGCCTTGATCCCGATGCGATCGGGGATTTCTTCCACCGTGATGTACTTCAATGCAATGGCGGCAAGAAAGGCCGCGCCGCGTGCGTTTGCATAGATGGGGCCCTTGACCTGCCTAATGGGCCTATTAAGGACATCGGCCATAATCTGCGACCAGACATCCGAATTTGCGCCGCCGCCGATGAAATTGAGGTGCGTAAAAGGCCTTCCCATAAACTTCTCCACCGGGTCAAGCAGCCACCTCTGGTTGAATGCCACACCTTCGAATACGGCCCGGGCAATGTCTTCCCTGGTGTTTTCCAGAGACAGGTTGAAGAAGGAAGACCTGATGTGGCAGTCTTCCACGGGCGTGCGCTCTCCGTACAGCCAGGGGGTGAAGATGACATTGTTGGCACCCGGCGGGACCCGCGAAACGATCTTGTCAAGAAACTTGAAGATGTCAGGGGTGTTTTCCTCAACCATGAGCTCGTCTTTGTGATACAGGATATTGTCTCTCAGCCAGGTAAGACACTTGCCTGCACATTCCTGCTCGGTGAGAATGAGGTATCGCCCGGGGATGGGGCTTGGGAATGAGCCGAAGGAGTGGAACAGATCGGTCTTTTTAAAAGGCACATGGGCCGAGATCCAGGAAGAGGTGCCGATGTAGATATGGCCCTCAAAATCCCGCACCGCGCCCGAGCCTACGCACGCCGACGGCACGTCAGGCGTGCCGCCGATAACGGGTGTATCGGGCTTCAAGCCCAGCTCTGAAGCCACTTCTTTCTTTACCGGCCCGAGTATGTCCACGGCCCGTATCAGGTCAGGAAGCTTTGCCCGATCGATCCCGGCCATCTTCAAAAGCCTGTCATGGTAAACCACGTGGGAGGGGTCGCGGTTGTCCGTTACCCAGTGGAGCAGGATCGAATCGTAGGTGGCTGCAAACTTGCCTGTCAGACGCAGATTGATGTAATCCTTGGGTTCAAGAAATTTATATGTCCTGGCATAGACATCAGGGTAGTCCCTCTTCAGCCAGAGTATGTGTGCAAGAGGGTCCTTGCCTGACGCGGCAGGTGCACCCCCTGTCAGCCGGAGCCAGTGCATGAGCTTCAGCAAGGGATAGCCCTCGAACTTGATGGGGCCTTTGAGGATTTCCTTCAATGCATCAGAGCCCCTGCAGTCCATCCAGATGATGGCATTCATCAGGTTCCTGCCGTCTTGGTCCACCGGAACGGTGCCCGACCACTGGGTGGTGACGCTTACTGCGGCAATGTCTTCAGCCGGCACCAGACCCTTTGAGAGCACTTTTTTCGAGGTGGACAGAATGGCGTTCCACCAGCCTTCCGGGTCTTGCTCCGCACCCCCGCCGGGAAGCAGGATGACCTTGGTATCCTGGAACTCACTGTCCACCACCTCACCATATACCGAGATCAGGGCGGTCTTGGGACCGGATGTGCCCAGGTCGATGGCCAGTATGTATTTGTCTTTGCCCATTGTAATGAATATCCTTGCCATGACTGTCAAACAAAGAATAGTGCCGGTCAGGTCAAAAAAGTGATAAATGTGGCCAAAAGAATAGTGTTATGATATAGGGGATACAATTGGTCTTGTGAGATGGAATACCATACCGGGTAAATGACTTCACATCGGGGGACGATTCGGCCATGGATAGGATACCTTCCTACAGTGCGAAATGGCTGGTTCATCAGCTTGTCTTAAAGGGTGTTCCCTTAAGCCGGATCCTGAGAGGCACCGACCTGTCCGAGGCCTGGATGAAAGATGAGAATGCGCTCATCGCCCAGGCAGACTATCTGACCATCGTGGGCAACGCCTTTGATGAAACCAAAGATCCTGCCCTGGCACTTCATCTGGGCCAAAAGCCGAACCTGGGAGAGCTCGGCATATGGGGATACGCCATCATCAGCAGCCCGACCCTGGGGGAGGCCAATGAGGTAACCCTGCAGTTCTGGGAGCTGAACGGTTCCCTGGTTACGCTTTCCTACAGGAAGGAAAACGATTGCTCCACGTGGGAGATCCGCCCGGCCTTTCCCATGGATAGCCCCCGCACATGGATTTTTGCCGTGGAAGAGCTTCTCTCAACCTTTTTTTCCGGCTCCGATTTCATATCGGATCAGGAATTTCCGATCACCGAGATCTGCCTGTCTTACCCAGACCCCGGCCATGGCGACCTTTACCGGGAGATGTTCAAGTGCCCCATACATTTCAACAAGGACGTGGACCTCTTCCGCATCTGCTTTCCCTTCGAGGATGTCCCCACATCCATGGGAAACCCCCAGCTGGCTGCCATATGCAAGCAGCAGTGCCGGGAGCTCATGGCAAAGCTCAAGGGGTCTGATGAATTGATCGGCGCCATCCGGGATGCAATCATCGCTTCCCTGGGCCAGTTCCCGCGCCTGCCGGAGATCGCCGCACACCTGGCCATGAGCCCGCGCACCCTGCGCAGGCGCCTTCTGGAAAGAAATACCACCTACCAGCATATCCTCGATGAAATTCGTTCGGAATTGGCAAAAGAATATATTGTGACCACCAGTCTCAGCGTTGACCAGATCGCCAGCCGTATCGGGTTTTCCGAAGCCACTACGCTGCGGCGCGCCTTTAAGAAATGGAACGGCTTGAACATCAAAGAGTTCAGGCGGATGGAAG
>CAWKAM010000026.1:0-13577 GCA_963847605.1 uncultured delta proteobacterium
ATTAATGTGTATACAAAATGCCATTAAAAATACAAAAATGAATCGATAAATATAAAAAAAACTAAAATGAACCATTAAAATTAATATAAAACAAAAAGAGACTTTTCATTAGATATTACCCAACAAGTATTATTGGCGGGAGCGACGGGACTCGAACCCGCGACCTCCGGCGTGACAGGCCGGCGTTATAACCAGCTTAACTACGCCCCCGCTAAAGGGAGTATCTTCGCCTATATTGAAGCTTCTCATGCTGCTTTTTGAGTTCTCTGACGTCACCTTATATAATAAGCCGCAACCGTTGAAGACACAAGATGTCTTTAGCTTACTCGTGCTCCCGGGCATGTTTCGAAACACCTATTTCTTCCTCAGCAGTGATTTCGCCCCTTCGGCTCATCACGATGTGTTTCAAAGGGATATCCACACCGGCACGCCTTAAGGCCTCCAAGGCTGCATGAACAAGCCCTATGCAGCAAGGCACTTCCATATGCACGACCGTCAATGTCTTAGGAGTTGCATGAACGAGGATCTCGGCAAGGCACTGTATGTGTTTTTCGATATCGTCGAGCTTGGGGCAGGCGATGGCAACAGTCCTGCCCTTGAAGAGTTTCTCATGGAGGTTGGGACCGGCGACACCGCAGCAGTCCGCCATGAGCAGCATGTCCGAGCCCTTCAGAAACGGGGCCTGGGGAGAGAGGAGCTGGAGCTTCACCGGCCAATGGCCGAGCTGCGAGGTCATCTCTGCACAGTGCCTGCCTTCAATGCCTTTGGGTTCATCCTTCAGGGCAAAGGTCATGACCGAGGATGATGGACAACCGCAGGGCAGTGTTGCCGGGCCTTCATGTACTGAAGGGCTGTGACTTTTCTTCCCAATTTGTTTCTCAAGGGCCTCTTCACTGAAATCCTCGGCCTCGCGCTCAACGATCCTTAATGCCCCTGTCGGGCAATCGCCGATGCATGCACCGAGCCCGTCACACAGGATATCGCCGACGAGCCTGGCCTTGCCGTCTACAAGCTTCAATGCCCCCTCGGCGCAGGCGAGTATGCACTGAGAGCACCCATTGCACTTATTCTCATCGATCTCAATGACCTTTCTCATCCGCTTCATGCCGCACTCCTTTTATGTTCATGATGAACTTCATATAGGTTCTTTACCCTGAGGATTGCCTTGACCTGGGTCAAGCCTATGTACTTGCCCTTACGGCCAAGAATAAGTAAACTATTGATATGGAACTCCGTACACTCTTCAAACAGACCGACCTCTTTAAGGGCATGAGCGAGGATGCTCTATCCTGGCTTGCTGCCAAGGGAAAACAACGCCGATTCGCCCAGGGAGACACCCTGTTCGTCGAGGGGACAAAAGGCCATGAGTTCTTCCTGCTCACACAGGGGGATGTGCGCCTCTACAAGACCTCACCGGACGGGCAGGAGATTGCGCTGCGCATCATCAGGCCGGGAGAGATCTTTGCCGAGGTGGTCCTCTTTGAGGACACTACCTATCCGGCAAGCGCTGCCGCATTGTCAGCAGGCAGCGTCTTTGCCCTCGACCGGGCCTCCTTTGCCGACCTGCTGGAAGACAAGGTGTTCCGCAACGAATTCATTACGCTACTCATGAAGAAGCAGCGATACCTCACCGAGCGCATCCTTTACCTTACATCCTATGATGTGGAAGAGCGTTTCTTCAGGTTCCTCATTGAACACTACGGTACAAGCGGGGTTTACCGGGTGGATATGGCAAAGAAGGACATTGCCTCGGCCATAGGCACCATCCCCGAGACGCTCTCTCGCCTCATCAATAGATTGAAGGGTCTGGGCGTCCTCTTATGGGAGGGCAGCACCCTTGAGGTTGAGAAGGACTTTCTCGAAAACTTCATGGAAGAGGGCGAGGTCAGGTCCATAAATAAGTACTAACAGGCACTTTTCTCGGTAGTGTCTCTCCACGGCATCTTCCAGAGCTGCGAGATGAGCATGCCGCAGAACATGAGACCGCAGCCTGTGATCGCCCTGAGGGTGAGGACCTCGTCCAGGATAATCCACCCGCCCATGGCTGCAAAGACCGCTTCCAGGCTCAGGATTATGGCGGCATGTGTAGGACGGGCCTTCTTTTGAGCAACCACCTGGAGTGTATATGCCACACCCACGGACATGATCCCGCCGTAGAGGATGGGGATCGTTGCGGAGATATAACCGTCAAAAGTATTTTTTTCGAAGAGGATGGACACGATCAGACTGAGGACCGAGCAGGCTGCGTACTGCAGGAATGCTATCTTCAGCGGGTCCTGCCTGGGCGACAGCCACCCGATGATGTGCACATGGCAGGCCCAGAAGAGGGCGCCGATGAGCACCAGCAGGTCGCCTTCCGATATGGTGAATTGTTTGGTGACGCTCAGGAAGTACAGACCGGCCACAGCAAGAACGGCCCCTGTCCAGGTGCCTGCATGGGTGCGATGTCCGAGTGCAATCCCGATGATGGGTACCAGCACTACATAGAGCCCGGTAATGAAGCCTGCATTGCCTGCGGTAGTATATATCATGGCAACCTGCTGGAAGGATGCCCCTGAAAAGAGTACGAGCCCGGCGATCAAACCGCCGCCGAGGCTTGGGGGCGCGAAGAGCCTTGGTTCGCTTGATGGGGTATTATTGTTACGCAGGCCGTTCCTGAAAAGAAACGGCAGGAGTACCAGGCAACCCAGGGCAAACCGCACACCGTTGAATCCGAATGGCCCAACATACTGCATGCCGAGGCGTTGGGCCACAAAGGCAAAACCCCAGATGAACGCAGTTATAAGGAGAAGACCGTCCGACTTCAGCGTCTGGCTGCGTTTATCAGTCCATGACATGAATGATCTCTTTATCCTGGTCTTCCACCGGGTAAAAAAACAGTGGAGAAGCATTGATCAGGCTTGATTCGGTGCCTGCATCATCGTGGTGCGACTTACCCGTCGGGCGCCTTCAAGTCAAGCGTGAGGATTGAAAGTATTTCAGACCTTCAGATCATTCTTGAGGTTCTCAAACTGCTCTTTGGTGATCTCTCCCTTGGCGTAGCGTTTCCTGATAATATCGAGCGGGGTCTCTGTTGGCTCACCACCTGATTTCCTGGTATGTGCATTTCTCGCAATGAGATATACCGCCACGACGAGGAGGATGAAGAGGAGCATCATCATAAAGTGACCTCCGTACCAGTAGTAACCCATTGGTCCGCCTCCGCCGTAGTACCCATATCCCGGGCACTGTCCAAACAAGCCCATACCATACTGTACAAACTGATTGTATGCTGCAAGTGCAGTATTCACCGTTTATCACCTCCTGTTTTAAGATTGCTTTTTTTAGTATGGTCAGACTTGCTGAAAGTCCAGGGGAGGCGGGCTTTTTATGGAATGATAAAAAATGTTTACCCTTTGTGTACAAAAGAAGACTGCCCCGGCTTCACAAGAGGCTTATCATGATGTATGGTGGGGCTCGTTTGATTTCTTTTAATGTGAGGGGATATGCTCCATGAAGGCGACGACTACTCAATCGGATCTCTTACAGGCCGAAAAACAGGTGATGGCGGGGGTCTACGGCAGGCTCCACAATCGATACAGGCGGCGGTTCCCTCAAGAGGCCGTATCTTCACTGGCCCGTGCCGTGACATGGGCCCTTTTCCATATCGAGCCTGAAGACCAGGCAGCCCTGCAATTTAATTCCGTGTATCAGGATATCATCGATGCGGAGATCGATAATCTGAAGTCGGATGATGAAATAAGGCGGGTCGTCACCGACACGGTGGTGCTCAAGGCCGTGTATCTTCACCGTCAGCGCGGCTGCAAGGACGAAACCTATATGGCGCCCATCGAGCACCTGAAGCATTTCGGGATTTTCCTTGAGGGTGGGAAGCCCCCTACTCCAAAGGGCTATATCGAGATGGCCAGAGATTTCTATGCATCAACACCGTGGTAATGAACGCTTTAATGATGGTTTTAAGGCCTTGTAGAGAATGTCTTTCATCAGATCGGTATCCTGTGATATTGACGGGTAGAACTACTCCGGTGAAGAGCAAAAAATAATTTCAATACGAATGTGAGAATCCATGATCCCGATCCGTGATGACAGCCCGACATTGGGTACCGCGTGGGCGACATTCCTCATCATCGGCCTGAATATCGCATCGTGGATATGGCTCCAGGGTTTCGGCATGTACCCGCAGCTTCCCATGTCGTTATGCAAATTCGGGGTCATACCCGGAGAGCTCCTGGGTAATGTAGTGCCGGGAACCGCTGTTCCCCTTGGTTATGGGATGTCCTGCATCGTTGAGGGTGCACGCAACTGGTATACCGTCATCACCCACATGTTCATGCACGGCGGCTGGCTTCACATCATCGGCAACATGTGGTTCCTCTATATCTTCGGGGACAATATTGAGGACTCCATGGGGTCTGTCAGGTTTGTTCTCTTCTACCTTATATGCGGGCTCGCAGCAGTGCTGGTCCAGATGATCATGAACCCGTCAAGTGCCGTGCCCATGGTTGGTGCATCGGGTGCCATCAGCGGGGTCATGGGGGCATATATTGTACTATTCCCCAGGGCGCCGGTACACATGCTTGTGTTCTTCGGATTCTTTTTCACCCGTATCGTAGTCCCGGCCTTTTTCATGCTCGGATATTGGTTCCTTCTCCAGTTTTTAGGCGGGGTCTTCTCTCTGGGCGTAGCTTCAGGCGGTGTAGCCTTCTGGGCCCATGTGGGGGGATTTATTGCGGGTATGCTATTCATCTGGCCCCTTTGCAACTCTGCAAGGGCTCAGACCTGCCGCCAGCGCAGAGGCGTTCTGGAGGGTATAATACGCAGGGTGAAGTGAGTGAATAGCAAGTGAATAGTGAGTAGGAGCGGCTTTAGCCGCGATACCTCAGGTATGAAATTATCAATCCGAGATCAGTATATTATCATGCACTGTGAAAGCGAGTCTTGATAATCAGACCCTCCTTCTGTATATTATGCGGTTACTCTGATTGATAGGGGGAGAGACTTCATGAGTTCAGACATCAAACACGATAGGCTTAAAGAGTGGGTTGCAGAGGTGACAGACATGTGCAGGCCCGATTCGGTCTACTGGTGTGACGGCAGCAAGGGGGAATACGACCGTCTCATGGCAGGCATGGTGGCAAGCGGCATGGCGACACCGCTCATGAAGCGTCCCGACAGCTACCTCTTCAGATCCCACCCGAGCGACGTCGCCCGGGTTGAGGATCGAACATATATCAGCACGCCGGATAAAAATGAAGCCGGTCCCACCAACAACTGGATCGACCCGGCCGAGCTCAAGTCAACCATGAAGGCACTGTACAAGGGAAGTATGCGAGGCAGGACCATGTATGTGATCCCGTTTTCCATGGGTCCCATCGGTTCGCCCATCAGCAAGATCGGCATCGAGATTACCGACAGCCCGTACGTTGTGTGCAACATGCACATCATGACACGGGTGGGCACAAAGGTCATGGAGGCCCTGGGTACAAAAGGCGAATTCATCCCCTGTGTTCATTCGGTCGGTGCGCCGCTGGAACCGGGTCAGAAGAACGACCTCTGGCCCTGTGCCCCGATCGAGAAGAAATACATCAGCCATTTTCCGGATGAGAACCTCATCTGGTCGTACGGATCAGGCTATGGCGGCAACGCCCTGCTGGGCAAGAAGTGCCTGGCCCTGCGCATAGCATCCGCCATGGCTAGGAGGGAGGGGTGGATGGCCGAGCACATGCTGATCTTAAGGCTCACGAACCCCGAAGGCAGACAATACCATATCGCAGCGGCCTTCCCGTCAGCCTGCGGCAAGACGAACCTGGCCATGCTCCAGCCCACGATCCCGGGCTGGAAGTGCGAGACCATAGGCGACGACATCTCCTGGATGAAGATCGGGCCTGACGGGAGGCTCTATGCCATCAATCCCGAAGCAGGCTTCTTCGGGGTAGCCCCCGGTACTTCCTATGATTCGAACCCCATGGCCATGGATACCCTGTACGAAAACTGCATCTTCACCAACTGCGCGCTTACGGATGATGGAGATATCTGGTGGGAGGGCATGGATGGCGAGCCGCCTGCCCACGCCATCGACTGGAAGGGCCGCGACTGGACGCCCGGGAACAAGGAAGTTGCCGCCCATGCCAATGCCCGGTTCACCGCACCTGCAAAACAATGCCCGTGTATCTGTGCCGACTGGGAGAAGCCCCAGGGCGTTGCCATCGACATCTTCGTTTTCGGCGGCAGGAGGGCAGGGGTGGTGCCGCTCGTGAACGAGGCCTATGGCTGGGACCACGGGGTGTTCCTCGGTGCGACAGCTTCTTCCGAGACAACGGCGGCCAACATCGGCGACATCGGCGCTTTAAGGCGTGACCCATTCGCCATGAAGCCCTTCTGCGGCTACAACATGGGTGACTACTTCCAGCACTGGCTGAACATGGGTGACAGGCTCGGAAAGAATGCACCCCGCATCTTCTATGTGAACTGGTTCCGCAAGAGCTCGCAAGGCAAGTTCCTCTGGCCGGGGTTCAGAGAGAACAGCAGGGTGCTCAAATGGATGTGCGAGCGCATCGACGGCAAGGCGGGTGCCCGCGAGACAGCAATCGGCCTGCTTCCGAATGAAGCCGATCTCGACATGAAGGGACTAAAGATTGCTTCGGAGAATATGAAGGAGCTCCTGAGGGTTGATGTGGATGCATGGAAGGCCGAGATCCACAGCCTTGAAGAGCACTTCGCCCAGTTTAAGGAAAGGCTGCCGGTGCGCATGAAACAGCAGCTCGACGCGCTCAAGCAGCGTTTGGTCAAGTAAGTATTGTCGAGAAAACACCTCGGGCAGGGGCCGGGCACGATTCAGCAGGTGGGTGCGCAGCAACTGTCTTTTCCTATTTCTTAAGATACTCAGTCCTCAGCCCTACGGGCAACAATCCCGATTCATGTGACCATTCATGGATGAAATCCACCTTGTTGACTCCATGAGCCATGAGATTGTATGACAATAAGGCGAGAAAGGAGGCCCATGGATCCCCATCCTGCTGCAGCGCGATTCGAGGAAGCGGTGCGACGAAAAAGACGCCGGCTTGAGGGTGCCGCTTCACAGGGCAGGAAGATCATCGGCTACTTCTGTACCTACACCCCTGTGGAGATCGTCCATGCAGCCGGATTCCTGCCAATACGCATCTGGGGCGGGGTCGGCCGGGCGGAGAAGGCCTATTCGCTGGTGCCGAGCTTCATCTGCCCGTACATGAGGCTTTCCCTGGAAGGGGCCTTGAATGGAGAGTTCTCGTTTCTCTCCGGTATCGTGCAGGGGTACACCTGCGATGTGGCCTGCGGTCTCGTGAATATATGGAAGGATAACTTCAAGATGGATCTCTGCCACAGCCTTCCGTTGCCCTATAACGACAACCAGGACGCCCGCATATTCCTTCGGGCCGGTCTTGATGAGCTCATAGGGAAGCTTATACAAATAGGCGGGAGATTTACGGATGAGTCCCTTGAAAAATCGCTCGCCCTCTATGAAGAGATCAGATCGATTCTCGCATGGATTTTTGACAGGCGGGCCGGTAGGGGCCTAGCCCTGACTTCTGTGGAAGTGCTGAATGTTGTGCAGGCATACTTTGTGACACCCCCGGAAGATTACCTGGACATGCTCAAAGGACTGAAGGACGGCCTTGCACATGCACCCGTACCTTCGGATGATGGCATACCGGTTCTCATATCCGGCAGCATCATAGAAGATGCACATGTCTTAACCCTCATCGAACAACTCGGGTTCAAGGTTGTTGCCGATGATCTCTGCACCGGTCAACGCGGCTTTACTCCGATTGCCGGGCAGGGAGAAGGTCCCATGGAGCGCCTCATGGACAGGATCATGAAACGGTTTCCCTGTCCCTCACGATCGCACCCGGACGAGCGGGTGCCGCGGCTCCTCAATCTCATCAGGGCATCCAGGGCAAAAGGGGTCATCTTCCTGTTCCAGAAGTTCTGTACACCCCACCTGGCGGACCACCCAAAAGTTTCACAGGCATTAAAGGACGCAGGCATCCCGAGCATCCTCATAGAGATGGATGAGGTCGGCCTCATGGAGGCACAGATGGCAACAAGGCTGGAAACGTTTTCCGGCATGCTGGAGTAATAAGATGGATACCAACCGTAAGTCCACGAAACGGTTGAGCACGGCCAAGGACCTCGCCAAGGTTGTGGCCGAGTACTACATCGAGTGCCACCAGGCCAAGGCCTCGGGCAAGCCCGTAGGCTGGATGCCGCCCATGAACGGCGGCATCGAGATCTTTTATGCGTTTGGATTGCAGCCGGTCTTTCCCGAGAATTGGTCACCCGTGTGCGCAGCCTTCGGGCTGACGCCCGCCAACTTTGAGGTATCCGAGCGCATGGGCTATTCGTCAGACCTGTGCGGGTACCTGCGCAATATCGTGGGCTATGTGCACGGCGACATGAACGGGCCTTCTGTACCGCTGGGCGGCCTGCCCGAGCCCGATATGGTCATGTCTTTCGGCGGCGGGTGCATCCCGGCCATGAAGATATTCCAGGTTATGGAAACACGCTTTCCCAAGGCAAAGGTATTCAGGGCGGATGCGCCGCAGGTGGCTGTCGAGGATATCCGCGACCACCATGTTGCCTATGCCGTCAGCGAGATGCACAGGCTTATCGATTTTCTGGAAAAGACAACAGGCAGGAAACTCGATTACGAGAGGCTCAAAGAGGTGGTAGAGCTCTCGGACCAGGCCTGCCGGCTCTGGGATGAGATCATGTCCTATCGCCGGTTTAAGCCCACACCCATATCCGCAGCAGAGATCGGCATCATGTTCGTCATGGTCACCAGGCAGGGGACGCAAATAGCAGTGGACTTCCTCACCCGGGTGCGCGACGAGGTGAGGGAGAGGGCCGAGGCAGGCATCGGCGTCATCGAGGACGAGAAGGTCCGGCTCTTCTGGGACAACATCCCTTTGTGGTACAACATGGGCCTGTTCAACTACTTCGAGAAGATGGGCGGGGTGATGGTGGCCGAGACCTATTCCGCAGCCTGGTCGCTGAGGCTCGATCCCAATAACCCCATCGAGGCACTGGCCAGGAAGGGCCTCATGTCATATTCGCTCGTATCCTGCCTGTCCATCGAACGCCGCAAGGAGATGGTCCTGAAGGCCTGCCGGGACTTCGCCATCGACGGGGCCGTATTCCACCAGAACAAGTCGTGCGTGCCCATAACCCTCGGCCAGGCAGACATCAGGAAGGCCCTGGCCCATGAGCTCGGCATCCCGTCCATCACCATCGACGCCGACCATATGGACAGCCGCAATTTCTCCTTTGCCCAGTTCCAGACCAGGGCCGACGCCTTCATGGAGATGCTGCTGGAAAAGAAACATTAGCAAGAAACTCTCTCATATATGTTTCATGAGTTAGTCAAAAGAGGATTGCATCCAAAATTGCCAGGATCTCGACCACGAGGTCTTTAGGCGCATGGGCAATAAAAGTGGTTTTCCGGGATGAATAATCGATGGATTTGACCTGATCGACCATCACAACACCATGTACAGGTAAGCCTTCAGGGATGCGGAGATGAAACGGATAACCCCTGTCTTTCGTAGTGGTTGGGCAGGCAAAAGCTAGACCGGTTTTCTCGTTGAAGAGGGTGTTGCTTATAATGATAGCTGTCCTTCTGCCTTTCTGTTCATGACCGGATTGAGGATCAAAGTTGAGCCAGACAAAATCCCCTTTAATCGGGATATAGATGCTCACCACTT
This sequence comes from uncultured delta proteobacterium, assembly GCA_963847605.1. Classification (GTDB taxonomy): domain Bacteria; phylum Desulfobacterota; class Desulfomonilia; order UBA1062; family UBA1062; genus MWEI01. The sequence continues at coordinate 9,741 of CAWKAM010000026.1, forward strand.
CTCCTTGCCAAACGGTTTTCCGAAATCTTCTTCGGATATCTTGTGCCCCTTGGGAATACGTGCCACGAGATCTTCCAATTTGTACCTTTTTCTGACTTCTTGTAAAGGCTGCACGATAACCTTCCCGTTCTTCGCGAAGATCTCGACTTTGTCTCCCACGGCAAGGCGTGATTGTTCCAGAATTTCTTTATTAATTCTTATTCCTTGACTGTTTCCCCATTTCTGAATGCTCGAACGCATAAAATACTCCTTGAACGTCTATACATAGTATATACGGCAAGATTCCAGCGATGTCAATTTGAGTTATAATGTCAGAATAATTTGAGATATTATAGGCACTGATTTTTTTATAGATAATGTTCAGAGATCAGCGCTTTTAAGTCATCTTGAAACCGTGATGAAATCGAAGAAATATTCAATATAGACAAAGCTTTGATTTTGGCACCCATTAAAAGGCCCCTGTCAATAAAAACATAGTTCACCACCGCACTTTTTTTGCAGGTGTAACGTATAGCCAGCTTGGACCATTCCAATGATTCCTTTTCTGCGCCCTATTTTTCACTATACTCAGGTGACGGATTACGATCCGCACCAGGCACCCATCGGGTTTTAGACTGTACAATGAGAGGGGGGAGCGGGATGAGTAGCCCTCACAACCTGTACGTCCCTGACAGCATCTGCTGTCCCAGAAAAATATCGGTTCCTTGCCATGTTCAATTGTAAGTGACACGACGATAGGCTCTTCCGGCCACACCTTAAAGACTCATGGCAAAGGCAGATCTGAACCATAAATAACTTCCTCGCTGGATCCTTGTTTAGTTTATATGAGAGGGGCAAACGGCGGAGCAACCACGAAAATGGTTCTTAGCCACCATAAGCCCTGTCTCGCCGTTTTCCCCTGCTCAGCAAAAGAGCATCTCTTCCTTGAATTCAACCCCATCCCTGAGGATGTAGTAGCAGGCCCTGGCCAGCTTGCTCGCTATGGTCTTGACCGCTACCATCTTGTGCGTTTTCGATGCCTTCCTCTTGTAGTATCCGGCAATCTTGGGGGACTGCCTCATTGAAAGATACGCCGCCTCGGTGAATGCCCAGGCCAGATACCGGTTCCCATTCTTGACATTGCCTTTGCCCTTGTTCTTCCCATTGGATAACCTGCCGGTAGGAACACACCGGCAGTAGGAGGAGAAATCTCCTACTCTGGCAAATCGGGAAATATCCCCCACTTCCAGCATGATCGTCATGGCAAGGATATCACCAATTCCAGGAACCAAGTGCAGCTTCTCAAAAGCTTCTCTCGTCTTCACTGTTTTCTTCACCGTCTTCTCGATCTCCTTTATGCTCTTCCCTAAGAAATCTATGGCCTCAAGACTCGTTGTCCCAAGGAGCACTAAGTGTTCCTCCTTCAATATCCGCTTGATGTCTTCCGATTTAACCTTCCTCAATGCATTCGCACTCATGTGTACACCGGTGTTTCGTTCAATCATTGACTGCAGCGAGATAATATGGGCTGTCCTTTGCTTCACCAGAAAGGATCTCTTCCTCAAGAGATCCCGAACCGGTCGCTCTTCCGTGGGATAGATATATCCTTCGGGGAGGATGCCAAGAGACAACATCTGTGCAAGCCAGAATGCATCATGACGATCATCTGCATACTTAAGTCCTTTGTACTGCTGGATCGCTGCAGGATTGGCCAGATGCACGCAATCATATCCAGCCTCATTCAACCCATCCACCAACCAATACCAATTAAAAGTGCTCTCGACAGCTATCCCCCTGATCTCCTCACGATACGGGGCCAGGGTCCATACAACCTCTTCCAGGTTATTCCTTACCCGCTTCTCGAAAACTCGCTTCATTGTCCCCTGCTCGATCAGCCCTATGCACGTGTTCCCTGAATGGAGATCCAACCCGCCATACAGCTCTCTCATGACACACCTCCTCCTGAGTTATTGCCTCTATTATATCCGTGCGATTGTAGCGGAGGTGCCTTTTAGATGATTATCACGTTATTTATGGTTTTTCACAACGACCAATTTAACTTCAACAAAAAAACAAAACCCATCCAATTAACAAGGAAGATTTAATCAGGTGGGAGCTCTACAGGTGACACAAGGCTAACGGCACCCTACATATTTTCTTTGAGCTGCTCCCGTATTAAGTTGTGCCCGATATAAAGGGCTGGAAGTCTCGCCGAATATTGTAGCGAATACCCCAGGGAACCCTTATTTCTTGCGCTGAGGAGTAATTGTTTTCTGCTTAGTTTCCTCCCACGCACGCGTGGCCTCTTCGGTCGTTGCTCTTCCGACCTGAACAATATGCCCTTTCGGCCAGCGCTGCTGATGTTCTTGCCCGCGCCTATCTAGGTCATTTGTAATACCACTATGAATGATTTTGTTGCCTACCTTGAAGTCGTATTTGTAAGTATCGCGTTTTGCCATTCTGCCACCTCTTTATTGACCACATGTTTCGCTGACGTTAGCCGACACGAAATTCACGTTGTCACTTATGGTTATGGATTGGCCCTTCTTTCCATTGCATTTCGTGCAGAGCGGAACAATGTACCAGCCTCGGTCGTTAGATCCATCTTTCTGCACATGGGCACCCACTTCCGGCTTTTGTCTGCAGTCCTTTTCAGGGCAGAACAGCGGAACGGACTGCCCGCTGAAATTTTTCCAGTGCTGAATCCAGCTTCCGCACTCACATACGTTTGGACTCGTGCCGTTAATGTTTGTAACTTTCATTGTTCGTGCTCCTTTGGGATTATTTTCAGGCCAATAAATCAATCGGCCCGTACTTTATCTATCTTATAGATCAATTATGTCTGGAATGCAAACATTATTTTTGAGGTTTGTATTACAAACATGTCATTGTTATTGACATTCCACCTCCGGATGTTATTATATACATCAAATGAAAAGGGGAGCAGCACAGCATTCCAAATTCTATGAGCAGCTTGGCGCGAACATCCGAAAATACCGGGAACAGCGCAAGCTCTCACAAAACGATCTGGCTAAACTGGTTAGCCTGACTCGTACCTCACTGACCAACATCGAGAAAGGGAGGCAACACCCCCCGGTGCACACAGTCTGCGAGCTTGTTGAGCAATTGAAAGTTAATATCTCGGAACTGCTTCCGCTTCCGAGTCCTGCCCCAACGGAAGAACCCGGAGACATCACAGAATTGGTTCGCCCAAAAGTGCGGGCAGAGGATGAATTGATGTTCATCGAAAAAGTTATCAAAGGAGGAACATCACATGATGATACGAAGAAGCAAAATTCAGGCGCTGGTGGAAAATCTTCTGGCTGAAAATGGCGTTAAACGTGCGCCGGTGCCGTTACCACAGATCGCTAAATCTTGTGGGTTGCAAGTCGTTGTTGATTCTTTAGAGGGAGACTTGTCCGGCTTCCTCTATCAAAAAAAAGATCGCGCGATCATTGGTGTTAACACCCGGCATTCCTCTAGTCGCCAGAACTTTACAATTGCCCACGAGCTTGGCCATTACCTTCTTCATGACCAAGAAAGTCTCCACGTTGATCATGAATTCCGTGTTCGTCTTAGAAATGATGTGTCGAGTCAAGGAACCGATGAGGCAGAACGAGAGGCGAATTTCTTTGCGGCTTCTTTGCTCATGCCGAAGCATTTTATTGAGAAGGATCTTGAACACGTAGAGTACGTCGATCTTTTTGACGATAGCTTTCTCCGTAATATGGCTCGTAAGTATGGCGTTAGCACCCAGGCCCTTGTTAATCGGCTGAAGAATCTCCGCTATATACAGGAATGACTCTAAGCCCACAATACGGAGAAGATTCAAATCACGGCGTCATGTTTACCAACACT